>NZ_BAJR01000006.1 GCF_000613805.1 Phocaeicola paurosaccharolyticus JCM 15092
ATCTATATATAATTATAATCACTAGTGATTATAATTTGGATTATCCCAAAATCATAGACTCTTTATCAAAGACTTTGGTAATTTTTAGTGATAGATTCTTGATTAATATCATCGTCTTATTAATCTTTTTATACGTATTGGGACATGTTGTGTCATTCTTGTCTTCATGTATTATTGAATATTTTTCAAATTGTCTTTTTAGATATCCCTCATTCTTTTTACTGAATCGTGTTAAAACTAGCTTTATGTATTACATCTGTAATTATTTTTGTATGACGGATGCTGTTATTTTTATTTGGAGAGTTTTGATAGCAATACTCCTTTTCCCTATTTCTATAGTATTATTATTAATTGGTCATTTTATCAGGATTAATGAATATATGACAAGACCTTTTGATGAATTTACCATTCATAATATTATAATAAAACAAAAAGAACTTTTGAATAAGCTAAATTTTCAAGAAGATAAACTTTTGAGTGAACATACAGATATACATAGTATAATTATGTATCATGTTTACTATAATATAGAGGATAGAAGAAGAAAGGCCGATAATTATATAGCATTATACGGATTCCTTAGATCACTTACCTTAATTTTCTGCTGTAATACTTTATTTCTTATAATGATAATACTCATAAAAATGGACATTAATAATAGTGATATATTGATTACTTCATTAATGTTTGTGCTATCTAATATATCATTTATGTCTTTTATGAAAATTTATAGACGTTTCACAAAAGAAGATTATTTATGCCTGTTAACCTGTAAAACAAAATAGTATGATTGATAAAGTAAAGTTTGCTGATGTTAATTTAGAAGATTCTTTCTTTGATAGCCTTAGAAATGATTATGATGAATTTGTTGAATGGTTTGAAAAGAAGTCAAAAAGTGGCACTGAAGCTTTTATCTTAAAGAATAAGGATGGAAATCTCTTAGCTTTTCTATATATGAAATTAGAAAAGGGAGAGTTAAATGATATTACACCAATAATGCTTAAAGCTGATAGATTAAAAGTTGGAACTTTTAAAGTGGAAGGACACGATACAAGATTAGGTGAATGTTTTATAAAAAAAAATTTTTGATACAGCCTTAGAATTAAATGTAGATGAGATATATGTAACTATTTTTAAAAAGCATTCAGGATTAATAAGACTATTGGAAAGGTATGGATTTATCTATTATGGTACTAAAGGAACAGGCGATAAACAAGAGGAAGTTTTGTTTAAGAAGATGAATCAGCTATCCGAGACGAAAAATTTATTAATGAATTATCCATACTTTAAATCAAAAGGAGCCAAAAAATATATTTTATCTGTTTATCCATTGTATCATACAAAACTTTTCCCAAACTCAATATTGAAAACCGAAGTTAAGAATAAAGAAGAATTGATACAAGATGTTTCGTATACGAATAGTATACAGAAAATTTACTTAGCTAAAATGAATGGACTAAACGAATTGAAGCCCGGTGATATTTTAGTTATTTACAGAACAAAAGATTATCGTTGCGCAGAATATTCAAGCGTAATAACTTCATTATGTATCGTCCAAGAAATAAAATTCCCAAAGGACTTTAAAAGTGAAAAGGATTTTATAAAATATACAAATTCTTATAGTATCTTTAATGAAAATGAATTAAAGTCTTATTATAATAACAATGACACTGTTGTAATAAAGATGAACTATGTTGTTGCATTCAATAGGAAAATAACCAGAAACGAACTCATTACTGATGACATAATATCAAGAACAGATTATGTTGGGTTCTTGGAATTGAAAGATGAACAATTCAATAGTATAATATCAAAAGTAGGGATAAATGAAAGTATTATTATCGATAAAGCCTGAATTTGTAAAAGAAATTTTTAGTGGAAATAAAAAATACGAATACAGAAAATCTATTTTTTCTAGAAAAGTAAAAAAAGTTATAGTATATTCAACAAAACCAGAGGGACTAATTGTAGGAGAATTTACAATAGAGAAAGTTATTGAAGAGAATCCGAACAAGTTGTGGGAAGAAACAAAGAATAATTCAGGAATAACTAAATCTTTTTTTGATGAATATTTCAAAGATCGAAATAAAGGATATGCCTTGAAAATATCAAATCCTATTTTATACGATATTCCCTTGAATCCGTTTATGGAAGTTGATAACTTTGTTGCCCCTCAATCTTTTAAATATCTTGATGATAATAGTAATCTGTAATCCTCATCTAGAAATGTATAATAATCGTATAATTTATATAAGTGGTGTTCATGGAGTCGGCAAAGACACTATTTGTAGTATTCTTGAGAAACGACTTGGCCTTAAACATCTGTCTAGTAGTAAAATATTAAAATGGGACGAATATTCAATTAATTTAAAGAATAAGAGAGTAAGTAGCGTAGAAGAGACTCAAAACTCTTTTGTGGAAAATTTTAAATCATATTTAGAAGGGGATTTAATATATATACTTGATGGACATTTTGCATTGTTGACAGCAACTTACGAAATAGAAGATATTCCGATGTTTGTATATGATGAAATTAAACCTTTAATCATTATCTTAATCACTTTAGCACCCAACGTAATTATATCAAGGCTGAGAAAAAGAGACTCAATGCTATATGATGTTAACATCGTAAATGAATTGCAAGAGAGAGAGAGAGGAAATGCTTATAATGTCGGTAGAAAATTAGGAATTGATGTTGTAGAAATAAATAATACAGATATTGAAAAGTCGATAGAACTTATTGAGAATGTGATTAATAAGTTAAATTTATGAATTCCATGCGGAACGAAACTCTTGCACGTTGTTGGATTATCCAATTTGAATATTTTTTCCTTCGTAAATCTTATTGGTCCTGTCAAGCATATATTTTTTACGTTGATCATTGAAATTATTAGTGTCCGAGCAAAAAATATAAAAAGAGTTGTAACAATCGTTACAACTCTTTATTTTTGCACGGGAGGAGAGGCTCGAACTCCCGACACCCGGTTTTGGAGACCGGTGCTCTACCAACTGAGCTACTCCCGTGTTTGCGGATGCAAAGGTAGTATAAAATTCGTAAAATCAAACCACTGGACGCATAAAATGGGTGATGGAAAAGTCAGATAAGAGCTAAGTCGTTGAACATGACCTTGTATGCTTCTGCTTTTTTATCTAAAGAAAGTGGATATGCTCTGCTTGATGATGGCATTCTGAAGAATTTCATCTCTCTTCCTTCAAAGATAAAAGGTTTATAATTCCCTACTTCAGGTTCTTCTACATCAATCTGCATTCGTATAATGTCAGTAGCTTTCTGCCCTGTGGTAGCTATTCCTATACAATTAGGGATCTTGTTTAGCAAGTCTCTTATATCAGTCGGTTCCACCACTTCCAGAAACTTATCGGAAGCATTATCTTTAAGTCGCCTTACAGTTGTAGCAGTATCGAATATTGCTATTCCTTTTTCGTTTAGAAAACTTATAATAAGCTCTTTATTGAATGCTTTTTTAGATGGTAGTATAAAGTGTTCCTTATCATTAAAGAAGAGGTGTCCAAATATTCTCCACATGTCATTCTGCATGTTAGGGTAGTAGAAGTCAATGCTCCACCTCTTTTTCTGAGGTGGAAAGCTACCTAACATGAGAAGGACAGCATTTGAGGGCAAAAAAGGTTCTAAAGGATGCCTCTCTGTCTCAGGATTCATGATTTATTCTTTAGGTTTTGGCTCTTTCTTAGCTAAAAGGACAATCTTGTATACATATTCAGTCATCCATTTCTCAGAATAACCAAGAGTATTATGATATTTACGTATGGTGATACATGTCTTTGCAACACTGTCATCTTTCCAGCTATTTTTTGTCATGATATCGTGCACTGTCTTTTCAGTAAGAGTATAGAGCATCTTTTTAAAAATGCTAGGCATGCGGAATTTCCATTGCATAATGTTTCCGATAAGCATCATTAAATCTTGGCTGAAACCTTGGAACATAAAGAGGTATGTTTTTACATCGTTTACATTACGGCAGTTCTTTTTTATAGAGTTGTCTATCTCCTTGAAGAAGTCATCACTAAGACCATAGATATCTATAAGCATCTTCTTGCATTTAGATCTTTCGGCTATACCAAGCTTATTATTCTGTGTAGGAACTTTAAGTGTACGTTTGAACACTGCAAGGTCAGGAAGGAAACTTATGTTGGATATACCAATATTTGTAGCCATTACTGATTGATAATAAACTCTGATAAGAGTCATAAAATCTTCCATACCTCCAACTCTTTGAGTATCTGCGGCCCCATCAGCTTTTCTTCCTAATAATTTAGAGAATATATTCATTTCCTTTTTTATTTTATTATTGAGTTCGGCAAAGATATAAAATAAAAATTAAAGATTATACTATTGTCTTAATTACCAATATCCTATTTCATCTTCAAAATTCTTAATCTTATTTTAAACTTCAATCAATACTTCATCTATTCATAAGTCGCTTAAAAATAAAACGTGAGTAGTAATTGATTCATCGTAAAATTCTATAGTAATGGTTTGGATAATGATGAAATATTGATTCTTCAAATTGATTACGCAGTACAAAAAAAATATGTTTTAATACAATTAAGTACTAATTATTAAAGCGGAACGAGCTGTTTTTACAGGATAAAATGTGTTCAATGTTGATGCGACGCCTATACATTTTTTGGTGAAGTTTATAGGTAAAAAAGGATATTTATCGAATTTAGGTAACAAAACATGCGGATAAAATGATAAAAGCTGAAAATAGTTTGTCAATTAATAGTGTTTTTATTTTATTTGCATAACAACTATAAATGAACAACTTATAAAGTTATTATATGAGAAAACTATCTCTTTTCATCTTTTTGATGCTAAGTGCATTTTGCTATGCTAACAATTATATGTTCAAGCATATTGAAGTTAAAGATGGATTGTCAAGTAACCAGATAAACAGCATATTTAAAGATAAGTCGGGATACATGTGGTTTTCTACAGCATCAGGTCTGAACAGATATGATGGGAAAACTGTGAAGGTGTTCAGAAGTTCCACTGCCGAAAACGGACCATTGGCTGATAACTATGTAGAGCAAGTTCAAGAAGATGCTGATGGTAATTTATGGATTAATACATTGAAAGGATATAGCGTTTATAATCCATTGACAGAAACTTTCAGCAGAAATACCCGAGATTGGATGATAAATTATGGTATCTCAGGGGAGCCTGAGCAGATATATATAGCATCTAATAATGATATGTGGATATATATAAAAGGCAAGGCTATATATCTTCTCAAACCAGAGACAAAACTTGTATATTCTGCAGAGCTTGGAGTTGGTAGTATCCCAAAGGATAATGTTATGGATATGGTAGAGGGACAGAATGAATTATTAGTTGTATATGGTAATGGAACAATTGTCTCTCTGAACAAGTCGGATGCTTCTTTTCGTTGGATAGATGATAAAATAGCAAAAGCAGAAGGTAAAGGCAAATATGCTGATTTTTCTCTCTTTGTTGATAATAAGGACAACGCGTGGATATATGGACCTCTTGGTTTGTGGGTGTACAATCTGAAAAATAGGAAGTGGGATGATAAGAGAGCCTCTTTAGTTGTTGATAAAGAGGCTAATGATATGGTGCATGCAATAGCCATGGACGATGAAAACAATATTTGGATTGGTAATGATCAAGGAGGTATAACCATATATAATACTTTAACTTCAGCAGTTTCTCACCTTAAGAGTTCTCCCAATGATGACAGGAGCCTTAGGAATAATAATATAACATCATTTTACTATGATGATAAAGGTACCATGTGGGTCGGTACATACAAAAAGGGTATCTCTTTTTACAATAAAAGTACATTTAAGTTTGGTATAGATCATATAGGTGACATCAATTGTATTGAGGAAGGTAATAATGGCTCTCTGTGGCTTGGTACCAATGATGCCGGACTAATAAACTGGAACAGGAATAATAATGAGGTGACTACATATGTTCAGAACAAAGGGAATTCTCTTTCATCAAATACAGTAGTATGTCTGCTTCGTGATAGGGATAACTCACTTTGGGTAGGTACTTTCTGGGGTGGATTGAGCCATTTGGTTAATGGGAAATTTATAACTTATAAAAATGACCCCAAGAATGAGAACTCCCTTGCAAATAATAACGTATGGGCTCTTGCTCAGGATAATTATGGTAAGATATGGATAGGAACCTTAGGTGGTGGACTTCAGTCATTCGACCCGGCAAATAACAAATTCAAGACTTATAACCTTAAATCAGGTAAGCTACCTACTGACTATATATCATCTATATTTATATCAGGCAATGATATGGTAGTCGGCACATCTTATGGTATTTCTTTAATTAATATCAAAGAGGATAAAATATTGAATCTTGTAGGCTCAAAATCAGGCAGCCATGGATTTTCCAGCTTGGATGTAGGACAGGTTTACAAAGACAGCAGAGGCTTGATTTGGATAGGTACTCGAGAGGGACTTAATATATACAACCCTAAGACTGATGAAATAAAGATTCTCAGAGTTAAAGATGGATTATCGTCAGACTTAATATCAGGTATTGTTGAGGATTCAGATAAGAACATGTGGATATCAACATCAAATGGTGTTACTAATATATCGCTGATGCTTGATAAGAAGAGTGGAGCTTATGTATATTCATTTGTAGTTTATGATGATAATGATGGACTTCAGAATGCAGAGTTCAATCAACGCTCAATAAAGGCATTGTCTAACGGTGACATTCTTATGGGAGGATTATATGGAGTTAACTATTGTAATCCTCATCATATAAAGCATAACAAGATTGCACCTAACGTTATATTTACCGGTATATCTCTCTTCAACCAGGATGTAGTAATTGGTGAAAAGTATGGTAAGCGCGTGGTATTGACAAATTCTTTGAACTCTTCACGCTCAATGACTTTGGACTACAAGCAGAATGTGTTTACTATAAATGTCTCTTCAGATGACTATGTGTCTCCGGAGAAGATAAAATATTACTATAAACTTGAGGGATTCAATGATGAGTGGCTTGTGTCGAATACAGGAAAAATAACATTCACAAACCTTTCGGCAGATGATTATGTATTGAAAGTTAAGGCGGTAAATAATGACGGCTTTGTTGGTCCTGAAGCAGAACTTAATATAACAATACTACCTCCTTTCTGGCTTTCTACATGGGCATATATAATATATGTACTGTTAATCTTTGGACTTATATGGGTAATTAGATGCTTAGTAATAAAGAGATCAAACAATGCACTTAGAATACATAAGATTGAGACTGAGGCTGAGAAGACCAAAGAACTGAATGATCTTAAGACCAAATTTTTCGTAAATATCAGTCATGAGTTGAGAACTCCTTTGACAATGGTTATAACACCTCTTGAGGCACTGATGAAAGAGAATGAAAAGAATGGTGAACTTAAAACAAAACTTAAGGTAGTACATAGCAATGCGGAGAAACTTTTGGATCAGGTTAATCAGTTGCTTGACTTTAGAAAGAGTGAAGCAAACTCACATCAGATATCTCTTTCGGATGGTGATATAATTCAATTCATAAAGGATATAACTGAGAAATTCAGAACTATAGGAGAGACTAAAAAACTTAGAGTCTCTTTCTTCTCAAATGTGAGCTCTCTGAATATTTCATTCGATTCTGATAAGATGGAGAAAATAATCAATAACCTTCTTTCCAATGCCATTAAGTTTACTCCTGATGGTGGCACTGTAGATGTAAATGTGGGACTTGATTATAATGATGCTTTTATTGAAACTCTCGAGATAAAGATTTCTGATACCGGTATAGGTATAAAGGATGTTGACAAGCAGAGAATATTCGATCGCTTTTATCAAGTTGATAATCTAGATATTGAGTCCAATGGAAGTGGCATCGGTTTGAGCATTGTAAAAGATTTTGTTGATGTGCTTAAAGGGAAAATTATGGTCTATGATAATGTACCAAAAGGCTCAGTATTCGTACTGGAAATTCCGATTAAACGTTCTAAGACAGCTACAAAGAGTACTGATGAGGAGAGCAGTGATAGTGATGGAATGATAAAACCTCTAGATAACGTTCATGATGATGTTCCTTATATTCATACAATTCAAGAAATCAGAGCTGCCATAGCAGCAGGCAAACTGAAAGGAGAAGGAGAACAGAGTAAAGGAGATGATGAAAGGATGAATGAACTTGGCATAGATACTGTATCTACAATTAAGTTGCAGAAGGCTACTGTTATCCAACTTACTGAGGATGGCTATGATCATTATCAAAAACATATTATCTCTTCTGATGATATACCGGATTATGATTCTTCTATAGGTAAAAAGAAAAATGATGATATTGTTTTATCAGATATAGCTAAAGACTTGATGCTTGATAAAGATGGTAAGCCAAAGAGGAAGATAATTAATAAGCCTACCATACTAGTAGTTGACGATGATGTAGACTTCCTTCAGTTTATGGAGGAGACTTTGAGCCTTGAATATAACGTTATGCTGGCTAAGAACGGTAACAAGGCATGGACATTGATTAAGGAGAATAAACCCGATCTAATTATATGTGATCTGAAGATGCCTCAGATGAATGGCAAGGAATTATGTAACCTTGTTAAGAACGACAGAGTGACTTCACAGATCCCATTTATATTGCTCACTTCTGCAAACTCAAAAGAAGCTGAGGCTGAAGGATTGGCAGATGGAGCTGATGAGTTTATTTCAAAACCTTTCAACATAGAAATTCTTATGTTGAGGATGAAGAAACTTATGGAGAATAAGTACAATAAATTCCATAATTATATTGATCCTACACCAAGTAATATTACAATAACCTCAATGGATGAAAAACTTATTGACAAAGCGATAAAGTATATTGAGGATAATATATCTAGAAGTGACTTCTCAGTTGAAGAACTTAGTCAGGAGCTTGGTATGAGTCGCGTTCATCTTTATAAAAAGCTGTTGGCTATTACAGGCAAGACTCCAATAGAGTTTATAAGAGTGATACGCTTGAAACGTGCTGCTCAGTTCTTGAGAGAAAGCCAGCAAAACGTTTCAGAGATAGCTTATCATGTAGGATTTAATAATCCTAAATATTTTACAAAATATTTCAAGGAAGAATATGGTATCCTGCCATCTGTATACCAGGAGAACAAGGGAAATATAACAAATGATACCCTTTAAAGAAACATACAATATTTATTAGAATCAAAACAATCCTCTTATAGATACATTGTAGAGGGTTGTTTTGCTCTTTACTGCCTATTTTTGTATCAAGAAAAAAACGTAAAGAAAAACATAATGAATTTAAGATTCTCACATTTTGCAATTTTTTCTTGTGTATTACTTTTCTCATGTTCACACAAGAATTTTGAAAAGATTGATAATGGTATAGTAGTAAACATACCACAGAAATCGGAACTAGATGTCAATAAAGTCAAACTTGAAGTTTTGGGAGACAAACTGATTAAAGTTTCTGCTACTCCAGAGGACAAATTCTCTGATAGGAAAAGTTTGATTTGTTCATCGGTGGGTGAAAACATTCCTTTCTCTGTAGAGGAGAATGACTCGTTGGTGAGTTTGGCGACTTCACAAATAAAAGCTTCAGTTAATAAGACAACTGGACAGGTTAAATTCTTTGATAAAGAGGGACATCCTATCCTTGTTGAAAATAATGGGGGAGGCAAGGAGTTCACACCTATTGAGGTAGAAGGAAAGAAAGGATACACTATCCGCCAGCTCTTTGAGTCACCAGTTGATGAGGCTTTCTATGGTCTTGGTCAACATCAGTCAGATGAATTCAACTATAAGGGTAAAAACGAGGAACTTTATCAGTATAATACTAAGGTTGCCGTACCTTTTATAGTATCAAATAAAAATTATGGTCTGTTGTGGGACAGCTATTCTCTATCACGCTTTGGTAACCCAGAAGAGTATTCTCAACTATATAAAGTATTCAATCTCTATGATAAGAAGGGTGAAAAGGGTGCTTTGACCGGTACATACAAGTACAAATCGGGTGATGTTATCGAGAGAAGAGAAGATTCTCTATATTATGCTGACTTGAAGACAATAAAGAATCTTCCTGATAAATATCCTCTATATACATCTACAGTAACATATGAAGGTGATCTTGAAGCTTTGGAGAGTGGAAACCATAAATTCATATTATATTATGCCGGCTACACTAAATTGTATATTGATAATAAACTTGTAGTTCCTGAGATATGGCGTACTGCATGGAATCCTAATAGCTATAAGTTCAATATTGATATGGAGAAGGGTAAGAGAGCATCTTTCAAAATAGAGTGGATTCCTGATGGTGGTCAGTCATACTGTGCATTAAGAGCACTTTCACCTGTAGCTGAGAGTGAACAGAACAAACAATCTTGGTGGAGTGAGATGAATCCTCAGATTGACTACTACTTTGTATATGGTAAGAATATGGATGAAGTGATAAGCGGTTACAGAACACTTACCGGTAAGGCTCCTGTTATGCCTAAATGGGCTATGGGATTCTGGCAGAGCCGTGAGAGATATAAAACTCAGGAGGAACTGCTTACTAATCTTACTGAGTTCCGTAAACGTAATATACCAATAGATAATATTGTATTAGATTGGAGCTACTGGCCTGAAGATGCATGGGGAAGCCATGAATTTGACAAGAATCGTTTCCCTAATCCAAAGGCTATGGTGGACTCTGTACACTCACTTAATGCTAATATTATGATATCTGTTTGGCCTAAGTTCTATTATACAACTGAACACTATAAGGAACTTGACAAGAATGGTTGGATGTATCGTAAAGCCGTAAATGACAGCATACGTGATTGGATTGGAAAAGGTTATATTGGTTCTTTCTATGATGCATATTCTGAGGGAGCACGTAAAATGTTCTGGGGACAGATGAAGGATCATCTTTATTCATTGGGCATAGATGCATGGTGGATGGATGCTAGTGAACCTGATATATGTTCAAATAGTGATATTCAAGAGAGAAAAGCTTTGTCAGGACCTACAGCTTTGGGACCATCAACTGAATATTTCAACACATATGCTCTGATGAATGCTGATGCTATTTATAAGGGACAGCGAGAGACTGATAATAATAAGAGAGTATTTCTTCTTACTCGTTCAGGATTTGCCGGACTTCAGAAATATTCTACTGCAACATGGAGTGGTGATATAGCTACTCGTTGGGAAGATATGAAGGCTCAGATATCAGCTGGACTTAATTTCGCTATCAGTGGAATACCTTATTGGACAATGGATATTGGTGGATTCTGTGTTGAAAAGAGATATGAAAATGGACAGCGTGAGTATGACAAGACAATGAAAGAAAACGCCGACTATAAAGAGTGGAGAGAGTTGAACACTCGTTGGTATCAGTTTGGAGCCTTCTGCCCACTATATCGTGCTCATGGTCAATTCCCTTATAGAGAGATATGGAACATTGCTCCAGAGAGTCATCCGGCATACAAGTCAATGGTATACTACACAAAGTTACGCTATAATATGATGCCTTACATATACTCTTTGGCAGGTATGACATATCTGAATGACTATACAATAATGCGTCCTTTGATTATGGACTTTACATCTGATAGCAATGTTAATAATATAGGAGATCAGTATATGTTTGGTCCATCTCTAATGGTATGCCCTGTATATAAATATGAAGCTCGTAGTAGAAAAATATATCTTCCAGAGGGTGAAACTTGGTATGATTTTTACTCAGGTAAAGTTGTAAAAGGTGGAAGTCAGAATGTTGAGGCACCATATGAAAGAATTCCTCTTTTTGTAAGGGCAGGAGCAATAATGCCTTATGGCCCGGATATGCAGTACAGCACAGAAAAGCCTGCTGATAACATTACTATATATGTATATGATGGTAAGGATGGTGACTTTACTCTTTATGAAGATGAAGCGGTGAACTATAATTATGAAAAAGGAAATTATAGTACTATAAACTTCAAATACAATAGTAAGAATAAAACTGTCACAATAGGTGAACGTAAAGGTAAGTTCAATGGTATGCTGAATAATAGAAAATTCAATATCATTCTAGTGAGTGGTGATAAAGTAAGACCTTTCGATCTTAATGCTAAGGGAGTGAATGTAGAATATAATGGAAAGCAGATAAGCGTAAACTTGTAATATATCTATGAAAAACATATATGTCATTGTTTTAGTTACCCTCTTTGGGGGTGTGATAAGTTGCTTTGCAAAAAATCATAGAGAGACTATACTATTTAATAATGATTGGAGGTTTAAGATTGGTAATGTTAAATCTGCAGAGAATGCCCATTCTAGTGGTTTGGGATGGCGCATTCTCACATTGCCCCACGACTGGGCAGTAGAGGGTGAATTCTCAAAGGATAACCCTTCAGGAACTGGTGGTGGTGCTTTACCTGGAGGTATAGGATGGTATAAAAAAGAGTTCTTCATTCCTAAGAGTGACTCGGGAAAGAATATATATATTGATTTCGATGGTGTGTATATGAATTCAGAAGTCTATATAAATGGTAAACTTTTAGGTAAACGCCCATATGGTTATATCTCTTTCAGATATGATATGACTCCATATATCAAGTTTGGAGCTAACAATAATATTCTTGTAAAGGTTGATAACTTGGAGCAACCAAACTCAAGATGGTATTCCGGTTGTGGAATATATAGGAATGTATGGCTGGTGAAAAGTCATAAAATTCATATTGATCATTGGGGAGTTTTTGTCAGCAGTACAATAGATAAAAATGGTAATGCTAATGTTCAAGTTCAGACATCATTGGAGAATGGTGAGAAGGGCGCAAAGAAAATAATAGTTCTTTCATCTATCCTTGATAAGGATGGGAATGAGGTTGCTAAGGTTGAGACTGCTAGATGTCGAGTTATTGGTAAAGATACTGTTACCCAGAGCTGTATTATAAAGAATCCAAATTTATGGAGTACTGATAATCCATATATGTATACTCTTAAGAGCTCTATATTACTAGGTGGAGAGAAGATTGATGAGGTGATAACTCCATTAGGAGTTCGTTCTTTCCACTTTGACGCGCAAAAAGGATTTTTCCTTAATGGAAAAGGTATGAAGATTAATGGTGTATGCCTACATCATGATCTTGGCTGCTTGGGTGCTGCAGTAAACAAAGTTGCAATAGAGAGACAGCTGAAACTGCTTAAAGATATGGGATGTAATGCCGTAAGAATGTCGCATAATCCTCCATCAATAGAGATACTTGATCTTTGTGATGAGATGGGTCTGCTTGTCATGGATGAGGCTTTCGATATGTGGCGTCGTAAAAAAACAAAACATGACTATGCAAGATACTTTGATGAATGGCATGAGAGAGATATTACCGACTTGATTAGAAGAGACCGTAATCATCCGTCAATAATTATGTGGAGCGTAGGCAATGAGGTGCTTGAGCAATGGAATGAGGCTAGTGCGGATACTCTTACTTTGGAACAGGCTAATCTGATATTGAACTTCGGTCATAAGAAAAATGAGATTACGGAAAGCGGTAAGACAAACATTAGTGCCATGCTATGTTCACATCTAGTTCAGATTGTTAAGGGACTAGATAATACACGTCCAATTACTGCCGGATGTAACGAGCCAAGTCCGTCAAATAATCTATTTAAGTCGGGTTCACTGGACTTAATCGGATATAACTATCATAATCAGGATATAGCATCTGTCCCAAAAAATTTTCCAAACAAGCCATTCATTATTACAGAAAGTATCTCTGCTTTAATGACCCGTGGTTATTATAAGATGCCAAGCGATTCAATAATGCTATGGCCTGAAAGATGGGACAAACCTTTCTTTGACCCTTCATTCTCTTGTTCATCATATGACAATTGTCATGCTCCATGGGGCAGTACTCATGAGGAGACTCTTGCTGTAGTTGATAATAATCCGTTTGTAAGCGGACAATTTATCTGGACCGGTTTCGACTATATTGGTGAGCCTACTCCATATGGATGGCCGGCAAGAAGTTCATACTTTGGAGTAATAGATTTGGCAGGTTTTCCTAAAGATGTATACTACCTTTATAAATCAGTATGGGGCAAAGAGGATGTTTTGCATCTATTCCCTCATTGGAACTGGAAAGAGGGAGAAGAGATAGATATGTGGGCATATTATAATAATGCCGATGAGGTTGAACTCTTTATAAATGGTAAGTCACAAGGAATTCGAAAGAAAGAGAGTGGTAAGTATCATGTTATGTGGAGAGTAAAATATGAACCGGGAGTGGTGAAAGCTGTAGCAAGAAAAGATGGAAAAGAGGTTCGAATTCAGGAGATAAAAAGCGCGGGAGAACCATATGCCATCAGACTTACAGCAGATAAAAAAACTCTTGCAGCTGATGGAAGAGATTTATCCTTTGTAACTGTAGAGATTGTTGATAAAGATGGTAATTTATGTCCTAACGCAGAAAACCAAGTGGCGTTTGATGTTAAGGGTGCTGCTTTTATTGCTGGAGTAGATAATGGAAGTCCTATATCTCTTGAACCTTTTAAAGCAAATCAGCGTAAGGCATTCTATGGGAAATGTCTTGTTGTATTACAAAATAACGGTGCTGACGGAGTTATTCAATTAAAAGCATCATCTGATGGATTACAAGAAGAAACAATAAGGATAAGTTCATCAAAGAAACCTTTATAAGATAAAGAAAACCTAGTTAACAATACTTGAAAACAATGAGAAAAAAGATTTTATCAATAGCAATATTTGCATTTACATTCTTAAATGTAAACTCGCAAACTCCAATATATCTTGATGAGTCAAAACCTATAGAGGAGAGGGTGACTGACGCACTTAGTCGTATGACTCTTCAGGAAAAGGTTAAGCTATGCCATGCACAGAGTAAATTCAGCAGTTACGGAGTGTCACGTTTGGGTATTCCTGAATTATGGATGAGTGATGGACCTCATGGGGTGAGGGCAGAGATAAACTGGAACAACTGGAACTATGCTGGTTGGACCAATGACAGCATTACTGTTTTTCCTGCATTGACATGCCTGGCTGCTACTTGGAATCCGGATATGGCTGCAAAGTATGGAAAGGCAATAGGTGAAGAGGCTCTATATAGAGAGAAAGATGTCATTTTGGGACCTGGTGTAAATATATACAGAACCCCTTTGAATGGACGAAATTTTGAATATATGGGTGAGGATCCTTATCTGGCATCAGTTATGTGTGTACCATATATCAAGGAGTTACAGAAAAATGGTGTCGCTGCTTGTGTGAAGCATTATGCCTTAAACAACCAGGAGCAGTGGCGTGGACATATTAACGTAGAGCTTAGCGACCGAGCTTTGCATGAAATATATCTTCCAGCATTTAAAGCTGCAGTAGAGGAAGGTGGCGCATGGAGTATAATGGGATCATATAACAAGATACGTGGACAGCATGCTTGCCACAATGACCTTATGCTTAATAAGATTCTTAAAAATGATTGGAAATTTGATGGGGCAGTTATAACCGATTGGGGTGGATGCCACGATACCAAAGAGGCAGCATTAAATGGATTGGACATTGAGATGGGCTCGTATACTAACGGACTTACATCAGAAAGTGCATTTACATTCGATGATTATTTCTTGGCTCGTCCATATCTTGAGATGATACAAAAAGGAGAAGTTTCGGAATCTACAGTAAATGAAAAGGCTGCAAGAATACTTCGTCTAATATTCAGAACAGCAATGAAACGCAATAAACCTTTTGGCTCAGTAGCTACAAAAGAACATTATGATGTGGCTAGAGAGATTGCAGGTGAGGGTATTGTCCTTTTGAAGAATGAAAAGAGAGGCAATAAACTTCCTTCTATTCTTCCTATTGATGGAGAGAAATATAAGAAAATTCTTGTCGTTGGTGACAATGCGGTAAGGATGCTCAATCAAGGTGGAGGTTCTTCAGAGCTGAAGGCTAAAGATATGATATCCCCTCTTCAGGGAATGAGAGAACTATATGGAGAAAAAATAGAGTTTGCTCAAGGATATATGGTTGGCCGTCCTATGTATGGAAGGGAGGATAAGATAGATAAGAATGTAGAAGACTCATTGAGAGCTGAGGCTGTTGCCATGGCTAAAGAGGCTGACCTTATAGTAATGTTTGGTGGTCTAAATAAGAATCATTTGCAAGATTGTGAGGGTGGTGATAGAACATCATACTCTTTACCATTCGGACAGAATGAACTTATTGAGTCTCTTACAGCAGTTAACAGAAACTTTGTGCTAGTCCTCCTCAGTGGTAACGCTGTTGAAATGCCATGGGTTGCTAAAGTTCCTGCAATAGTTCAGGGCTGGTATGCCGGCTCTATGGAGGATATGCTTTAGCAGATGTACTAAGCGGAAAGGTTAACCCAAGTGGTAAATTACCATTCTCTTTCCCTGTAAAACTTTCTGATTGTGGGGCAAATGCATTCGATTCTCTCGCTTATCCTGGAGATAGTATAAATGAAGTTTATAAAGAGGACATCCTTGTAGGCTACAGATGGCATGACACAAAGAAGATACCATCACTTTTCCCATTTGGTCATGGCTTGAGTTATACTCAGTTCAAATATGGTAAACCACAGATATCTTCTTCATCTATATCTAATGGAGAGAAGTTAACCGTTACTATTCCGGTAACAAATATCGGTAAAGTCGCAGGTAAAGAGGTTGTGCAACTATATGTCGGTGATGAGAAGTGTTCTCTTCAAAGACCTGTTAAGGAGTTGAAGAAATTTAGTAAAGTAAATATATTATCTGGTAAGACAGTAGATGTTACTTTTACAATTGATGAAGACGACTTTAAGTTTTATGACGACAGAAAGAGTGAGTGGGTAGTAGAACCTGGGAAATTTAAACTCTATATTGGCTCATCTTCAGTTTCTGTTCCAGTACAAATAAATATAAATTATAAATAAACATTTTCATCGCTACAATTGTTATATTATAAGTATACAAATTAAAACAAATACTTATGATGGATTACATAGTAGTACATGATGATGTGGTATCACGTTTTGAAGTTGTTGAACTTGAAGATATAGCATATCTTGAATATGAGGAGATTGATGGGATTATGGATATCACACATATCTTTGTACCTCCTTCAATGAGAGGTAAGGGTATAGCAATATTATTGGTCAAAGAGGCTATACAATATGCAGTTGAAATGCATCTATTAATAAAACCTACATGCCCGTTTGCCAAAGCATTCTTTGAAAAGAATATAGAATACGTAAATTTAATTGTTTAGGTTTGCACTATAGGGAATGCCTATTATTAGGCGGTTTCTTAACTCTTATAGATAATCCTTGCTATAATTTTGTAGCAAGGATTATTTTATATTAATCGCAATGTTTGTGAGTCATTATGTCGAGAACTACTTTATCAGTCTCGTTCATTCCTATAGTTCCTATTGTGGTCAGGTTTTGTATAGACTTATCTACGTCAGTATCAATGATACCCTCCACAGAAGTGACACATTTACCTTCCATTGCTAGAATTGCTGAGAAGATAGCAGTTGATACACCACTTGCCAGTTTTAATGCACAGCTAGGTTTTGCTCCGTCACATATCATTCCGGTAATATTTGCAATCATGTTCTGAACTGCATAGCTTATCTTAATATAATCACCTCCCATTAGATATGTTATTCCACAACTGGAACCAGTAGCAGCTACTACACATCCGCAAAGAGCTGAGAGTCGACCGAGACTTTGCTTTATATATATCACGGTGAGATGACTAAGAATAAGAGCTCGCGTCAGCTCCTCCTCACTCTTGTTTTTATCGTGAGCATATATCACCACAGGAAGTGTTGCAGTTATACCTTGATTACCACTGCCAGAGTTACTCATGACTGGTATCATCGCACCTCCCATTCGTGCATCACATGCAGCTGAAGTATACGACAGAATATTTGAGAAGGTATTGCTGCCTAAAAAGCTGTCCTTGCTTGAGCTATTCTTTAGAATCTTTCCTAGTTCATGCCCGTAAGAACCATTTAAAGAGCGTTCGGCAGCCGACATATTCATTCTTCCTGATTCTAATATGAATCTGATTTCATCAAGTGGAGTTGTAGTGGCAAAATCATACACTTTCTTAAGGTTTAATTTTACATCCATAGACTCATAGCACTTAGATACACTCTTTTTTTTGTCCAAAAATACCTCGTCATTCCTGCAGAGATAGACGAAGTTGGTGTGACCAGAACAAATTATAGCTTTTGAAAAGTTACCTTCTTCTTTGCAAATAACTTCAATGTATAGCTTTTCTTTAATTTTTGATTTAAGTGATATATTGATAATATTCTGATCAATCATCTTCTTTCCCTCTTCTACAGCTTCTGGACTAGAATCCTTGAGTACTTCGAGACCATATTCTGATTTGCCTATAATGGCACCAAGAGCAATTGCGATAGGCAATCCCATCATATCTGTCCCTGGTATACCAACCCCCATAGCGTTCTTCAATATATTTGCACTTAAAAGTACATCAATACTCTCAGGTCGTTTTCCTAGTAATTCTGTAGCTTTTGAAACGCATAATGCAACTGCTATTGGCTCAGTGCAGCCAATAGCAGGTACTACTTCACAGTTAATAAGGTTTATAATCTGCTCTCTTTCAGATTTATCTATCATTATCTCTTTATTTCTTATAATTGTTCAATCCTGTCTGTAAGAAATCAACATATTTGTCTATGTCCTCGTCGTACGAATATGCTTTGTTAAGAGGCATGCCATTGTTGTCAATTAAAACATAGAAAGGCTGTGCGTTAGCACCGAACTTACTTCTCTGCAAATAACTCCATTTATCTCCAACAGTGCGCAAAGTACGTTCATTTCCATTCTCTATAATCTTGATAGGTTCCGCTAATGGAGTCTTATCATCAACATATAGAGTGATAAGGATATAGTTGTTGTTTATTATCTGACTAACCTTAGAGTCTGTCCATACTGCAGCCTCCATCTTACGGCAGTTTACGCAGCCGTATCCTGTAAAGTCAAGCATTACAGGCTTTCCTTCTTTTTTTGCAGCCTCCATGCCGAAATCGTAGTTGTCATATTTAGCATGTACTTCATTATTATACAGATTGAAGTCCTGAGTTTTCATTGGTGGAGCAAAAGCACTTACAGCTTTAAGAGGTGCACCCCAAAGTCCAGGAACCATATATATAGCAAATGCAATAGATATAAGTGCCATGAAGAAACGTGGAACGCCAATCTTTGTTTCATCATCATCATGTGGAAACTTGATTTTACCTAACAGATACAGACCTAAGAGTCCAAATATTGCAATCCAAAGAGCAAGGAAAGTCTCTCTGTCAAGTATCCTCCATCCATAAGCCAGGTCGGCAACAGATAAGAACTTGAGTGCAAATGCAAGTTCAAGGAAACCAAGAACTACTTTTATCACGTTCATCCAACCGCCAGACTTAGGCATAGACTTAAGCCATGATGGGAACATAGCGAACAGTGTGAAAGGAAGGGCAAGTGCAAGCGCAAATCCAAACATTCCTATTGCAGGTGCAATAATGCTACCTGTGGTAGATACCTCTACAAGAAGGAATCCTATGATAGGTCCGGTGCAAGAGAATGAAACAAGGGCTAAAGTAAATGCCATAAGGAATATGCTAAAAAGTCCGCTAGTCTTTTCAGCCTTGCTGTCTACCGCATTGCTCCACTTTGATGGTAATGTAATCTCAAAGGCTCCTAAAAATGATATAGCAAAGACAATCAACATTAGGAAGAAAAATATATTGAATATGGCATTGGTAGAGAGTGCATTTAGTGCACTGGCACCAAAAATCAGCGTA
The DNA here is from genome assembly GCF_000613805.1 of Phocaeicola paurosaccharolyticus JCM 15092. Taxonomy (GTDB): domain Bacteria; phylum Bacteroidota; class Bacteroidia; order Bacteroidales; family Bacteroidaceae; genus Phocaeicola; species Phocaeicola paurosaccharolyticus. The sequence continues at coordinate 19,823 of NZ_BAJR01000006.1, forward strand.
ACTGCAAGTCCTAAAGTCACATATATCACCACAATAGATACTCCATAGAGCCAAGCATCACGTATTCCTTTTCTTCTATCTTTTGAACGTTTCAAGAAGAAACTTACTGTCATAGGGATGATAGGCCATACACATGGTGTGAATAGTGCAAGCAGACCACCAATGAAACCTGTTAGGAAGATATATATTATTGAGCGGTTCGCTGTAGGACCATTTTCTCCGCCAAAATTGTTCAATTCCTTTATAACCGGAGTCCAGAAGTTCTCAACTGATGTAGTATCATTGACTGCAAGTTCAGCCTGAGCTAGTGAATCTTCATTAATCATAATTGATTTATCAGAATCATTAACCTCTTTAGTAGCAGATTCGCTCTCTTTAGTCCTATCTGTTACAGCATTCTCAGGACCTTTGCCAGAAAAAGAGAAAGGCACTTCTGTTGGAGGAAGGCAGCTTTCATCATTACATGCACCATATTCCAGATAGCCAGCTACATGGAAAGAAGGAGCATTAAGCTTAAGTTTCTGTGAGAATTTAGCAGTCCCGCCGAAATAACGTAGATTCATTTCGAATATCTTATCAAAATTCTCAATCTCTTTTCCTACTGGTTTAAGTTTTCCGTCAAGTGTTGCACCTTCCATCTTATCTACATTGAAAGTAGCAGATATAGGACCTCCGGAAGGAAGGTCTGTAGAGTACACATGCCATCCCGGTTCAATAGTTCCAGTGAAAATAATCTCGGCTTGAGTAGTTGACAATTTCTTTATCTCTGTCTTGAACTTGACAGGCTCATGTATCTGTGCAAACGAGCTGATGCCGATTATTGTAAACAGAATAGAGGTTAGAAAGAATCTCTTTTTCATCGCTTAACTTATATTTATTTGTTATTAATAGACTTATGTTTTTACAAAGGAAAAAAAATAGTAGATAAAAAGCTCACCTTTACATATATAAATATCGGCAATTGCTGTTTTTGGCAAAGAAAAATGGCTTTATATAGTGTAAGAATGCTATTTTTTCTCTTTTATCTCAATAACTTTTCGTCTGTATTGCGATGGAGTCATGCCAATTGAGGATTGAAAAAGAGAGTAGAAAGTAGAGATTGAGTTGAAACCAAGCTCAGCAGAAATTGCCTTAAGTGGGGTATCGTTATCAGGATCTGAGAGTAGCCTGACTGCCTCTTCAATTCTGAAAGAATTTATGTAATGGGTGAAAGATAAGTTTGACTGCTCATTTATAATACGTGACAGATAAGTTCTGTTTGTACCAAGCAGATCGGCTACCTTTTCTTTAGTAAGCATATTATCCTTATAGATTTTCTTCTCACGCATTGTCCTCTCTAAAACTCGGAACAGTTCATCGCTCTTCTCTTCTGACAAAGATGAGGCTGCGTATTTTTCACTATTGACTTCTGCTTTACATCTCTGCTCAAGATCTTCAATGTGGCGTTGCATATCATTCTCTCTCTTAATTGCCTCTTGATTCTGCTTTACAATAGAGATATACAGTCTGTTCTTTCTTCTATATAGATAATATAATAGCAGAAGTACTATTACAATAATTATAAGGATAAATGTCTGTTGCTGAATTCTCTTCTCTTTCTGTACTACCTCTATGCGTCCCTGTTTTATCTGATTCTCCTGACGCTCAGTATCGTATTTGAATCGTAGCTCACTAAGGTCTCTCTCCTTATCTTTATTGAATACACTGTCGTTCTCATATCTGAATACCTTGTAATATTGCAATGCATTATCGAACTGGTTGAGTTTTTCATAACACTGCGATATTGTTTCGTATATGGCGCTTCTATGAACAGCATTCGTTCTGGCAAAGGATATAGCTAATCCTTGCTTGAGTATTTTTATGGCCTCTTTGTACCTGTTTTGTGCCATAAGAACCTTTGCATAACCTATATGTGCATATACTACAGAGGCAGTAGGAGATGATTTTTTATCATTCATGGCCTCCTTGTAATAATTCATAGCTTGTGGATACTCCTTCAACTCGGACAAAAGATTGCCAAGCAGGTTGTACGTGTTAGCTTGGTCATAGAACTCATTTTCTTTAATAAGCTTTTCAGCCTCCATTACATATATAGTAGCCTTGTCATTCTGCTTTAGCAGGAAGTACATATATGCAGTGTTGATTGCTCCCTGATAGATTATTGATGGATCATTCATCTCATGTCCAAGGTCATAACTCTCTTGAGCATATTTTAAGCCGGCAATATCTCTTTTTAGATAGTATATGCTTGCCAGTTTACTTAGTAGCAGTGCATATTGTTGCTGATAATTATGTTCTCGGGCAAGAGAGATTCCTTTGAAGAGCCATTGTATTGCTCGGTAATAGTCAGTATCTATATTAGCAGAATATTGTCCAAGTGCTCCATAAACAATTGATAGTGCCGAGTCATTCTTTGAATATATGGCAATATCATATGCATTAAGAAGATTCTTTTTTGAGACCTTTTCTCGACCGCTCATCATCTGAGCTTCTCCTTGATAGAGAGATGAAAAGAGTATTAAATTCTGGTTATTATTTTTTTTACCTATATTCTTCATGTATTCAGAATAGGTAACCACTTTCGAAAAATCACCCTTATTCAGATAGAAACGACATAAAAAGTTTAGTGACTTGCTGTTATCATGATGACGTTTTATTACTTCGAGGTGATAGGCAAGTTCCTTGTTCTTTTTCTGGGCACTTGTACCGACTGAAATGAGAAGTAAGGATATCAGGATTATAATTCTATATTTCATCTCGATGTATGATTTTTACCATGCAAATATAGTAATTATAATATTTATAAGGATCAACTCTATCTCGCTCATAACCCTATTTTATGAGAACTATGTTTAAATAATCATTTATTGATTCTTTTGATGAAATAATATATAATTTTGCCATCTGAAACAAAATAGAACATTATACTATTATATGGCAGCCACTAAAAATATGACCTCAGGCAAGCCTTTGCCTCTAATATTAAACTTTGCCATGCCTCTGTTGCTTGGTAATATTTTACAGCAGACATACTCTCTCGTAGATGCTATTATTGTGGGTAAGTTTCTTGGCATAAATGCTCTTGCATCTGTTGGAGCAAGTACATCAGTAATATTCCTAATTCTTGGATTTTGTAATGGATGCTGTGGAGGTTTTGGAATACCTATTGCTCAGAAGTTTGGTGCACGTGACTATGATAGTATGAGAAAGTATGTTGTTACCAGTATTCACCTTGCAATTGTTATTTCAATTGTATTGGCTGTAATAACCTCATTACTCTGCTCAGATATTCTGACAATGATGAGCACTCCAGAGAATATTTACGATGATGCATACAGATATCTGCTTATAACATTTATAGGAATTCCATGTACATTCTTTTACAATCTTCTATCAAGTATCATCAGGGCTGTTGGCGATAGTAAAACACCTTTTTGGTTCCTGCTATTGGCGACTATACTTAATATAGTTCTTGACCTATTTTTTATTCTGGTAGTAGGGTGGGGAGTAGCCGGAGCAGCTATAGCTACACTACTGGCACAGGGTATATCGGCTGTCCTATGCTATATATTTATGATAAAGAGGTTTGATATACTTAAAATTAACTTCCGAAAATCCAAGTTTGATAGACGTCTCGCTTCACATCTGTTATACATAGGTGTACCTATGGGTTTGCAGTTCTCAATTACCGCAATAGGTAGTATAATGTTGCAAAGTGCCAATAATGCACTTGGTACAGCTTGTGTTGCAGCTTTCACTGCGGCGATGCGTATAAAGATGTTCTTTATGTCTCCTTTAGAGACTTTAGGAATAGCTATGGCTACATATTCCGGACAGAACTTCGGTGCAGGTAATCCAAGGAGAATTCTTCAAGGGGTTAAGGCAAGCCTTTTAGTTATGATAATATATTGGTCGTTTGCTTTTATTATCCTTATGACTTCAGCACGCTATATTGCTATGCTCTTTGTCGATGCGTCAGAGTTTGAAATATTGAATAATGCAGAACTTTTCCTTCATATATCAGTATCATTCTTTCCTATACTTGGACTATTGTGTATATTGAGATATACTATTCAGGGGGCAGGCTATACAGGACTAGCCATGCTTTCCGGAGTATCCGAGATGGTAGCCAGAATACTGGTAAGTATTTTTGCAGTTCCTGCTTTTGGATATATAGCAGTATGCTTTGGTGATCCTACAGCTTGGATATTTGCAGATACATTCCTTGTATTTGCATTCATATATGTCTATAAGAAACTGCTTCAGCTGAAAGATGCGAAAGGATAATAAAAATTTTGTTTGTCTCTTTCAGTTCATATAACATAATTGGTTGAGAATATGTATCATAGCATTTCTCATTATGATTTTAATAGATAAGCAATTATATTTTTATTTCAAAAAAGGGGATAAGCTCTTGTAAGATTCAGAAAAATATCATACTTTTGCAACGCTTTCACAAGGAAAGTACTTCACTAAAGGAGTTTGGAGAGGTGGCAGAGTGGTCGATTGCGGCGGTCTTGAAAACCGTTGAACTGCGAGGTTCCCGGGGTTCGAATCCCTGTCTCTCCGCAAAAAGAATTTCAAAAACAAACAAAAGCCTGTAAAATCATTGATTTACAGGCTTTTTCATTTTTAGGCAGTATTCAAATTATTCAAAAGTTAGAATCAGCGGATATTTTAGGTTTTTTTGGATCTGCGGATTTATTAAGTTGTTTTCACCTTCTTGATTAATAATATTTTCTCTGTTTCATGTAAAGAAAAGAGAGGATGAATCATTTTCATTGTTCAGAATATTAATCATGATAAACTGTTCAACCGATCATGATTCATTGCTCAACCGATCATGATCGGTTCGTTATCCGATCATGACAGGTTTTGCGACACAGATAATAGACCTGTTTCATGTACAGAAGGCAGGTGCAGGGGCTGAACTATGCCGGTGCTGAATGATTTAATGCAAAGCTATAATCTTTCAGGGTTACATTTAGAGGATTGATTATGTAAATTTCTACTTATTAAGGGTTACTAAACTGTATGCTTAGTTGGTTAAATCCCCAAAGAATAGTAACTGAGTCAAGTTGCGTGTCTTCTAGATACAGTCTGTATATATAAAGCATAAGTCTACTTACAAGAATCAGTATTTTATTTTGATTCCCGTTAGTAGACTTATGCTTTTGACTTATGTTAATTATACCTGTTTGAAAGCTTGATCTAGGTCTGCTATAATATCATCAATATGCTCAGTGCCTATTGAGAGGCGGATAGTAGAAGGAGTAATGTGCTGCTGTTCCAGTTCATCTGGTGAGAGTTGTGAGTGTGTTGTACTGTATGGGTGGATTACAAGACTTTTTACATCTGCAACATTTGCAAGCAAAGAGAAAATCTGCAATGAGTCTATAAATTTCCAAGCCTCTTCTTGACCGCCTTTTATTTCAAAAGTGAAGATTGACGATGCTCCGTTCGGATAAAGTTTCTTATATAGATTATTATCAGGATGCGAAGCCAAAGCAGGATGGTTGACTTTAGTAACTTTAGGATTGTTGGCTAGATAATCCACCACTTTCAAAGCATTGCTCACATGACGCTCTACTCTTAATGATAATGTCTCTAGTCCTTGCAGAAGAAGAAAGGAATTGAATGGTGAAATTGTAGCACCTGTATCACGTAGAATGACTGCACGGATGCGTGTAACAAAGGCTGCAGAGCCGGCTACATCTGCAAAAACAGCACCATGATAACTTGGGTCTGGTTTAGCAAGAGTTGGGAACTTGTCCGCATTTGACTTCCAGTCGAAAGAGCCTCCATCTACAATTACACCACCAAGTGACGAACCATGTCCACCTATGAATTTGGTAGCTGAATGCACTACTATGTCTGCCCCATGCTCAATAGGTCGGATAAGATAAGGTGTGCCGAATGTGTTGTCGACTATTAGAGGAATGTTATGTTTATGTGCAATCTCTGCTACTTTATCTATATCAAGTACATCACTGTTAGGATTACCAAATGTTTCGGCATATATTACCTTAGTGTTTGGACGGATAGCTGCCTCTATAGCGTCGAAGTCTGAGAAGTTTACGATACTGTAATCAATTCCTTGAGTAGTGAGTGTATGTGTTATTAAATTATATGAACCACCATATAGGTTATCGGCAGCCACAATGTGGTCTCCATTTTGCAGAATATTTTGCAGTGCATATGTTACCGCAGCTGCACCAGAAGCAACAGCCAGGCCAGCTACGCCACTTTCAAGGGCAGCTACACGCTGTTCAAATACTCCTTGTGTGGAGTTAGTAAGTCTGCCATAGATGTTACCGGCATCACGAAGTCCGAAGCGGTCGGCTGCATGCTGCGAATTGTGGAATACATACGAAGTAGTCTGATAGATAGGTACTGCGCGTGAGTCAGTAGCAGGATCAGCCTGCTCTTGTCCGACATGAAGTTGGAGTGTCTCGAAATGAAGTCTTTTCTGTGCCATAGCTGTATATTTTTTGTTATTATTATATTCGTTGTTATTTTCTGCTACAAAACTATTTATTAGGAATAATATGGCAAAGGAGAGACTATAAATAGGAATATATTATAATTATCTATAGCTTTTAAAGAATTATATTCTGAGGAATGAGGGTAAATAGTCTTCTAAAAGAATGACTCAAATACAACTATTTGATTAAACTAAAACGCGAAATTATGATGTGTAGCAATTATTGAGTATTTAGGGCAAATGTACTCTGAAAGAGATAAGGGAATGGATCTTTAGGGTAAATTATTAGCTTAATTATATTTATAAAACGTCTGGTGCCTATAGCCGATGAGCTGTAGGCACCAAATGAATAATATAATTATCTTAATTAATAACTTCAGAATGTTTTTTATTACAGATTCTACAGTTTTGACACTTCGTCGAACCAATCAAGAAACATCTTTCCGTAATTTGATTCACCAAGATGGCTGTCATTTGGGTAGATGGTGTATTGCTTTGGTGAGTTTATCAGGTTGTAAGCCGCGAAACCTTGATGTGGAGGACAGTCGTCATCAAAAAGTGATGTGGCAAAGTTTACTTTGCATTTTATTCTTGGTGCGAAATAACGGGTATCAATCAGATCTTGTATATTCATTGCATCAAAGAATGAGCAGCAATTATTATAATACTTAATGAAGTTATACAACTCTGTTCTACATATTATTCTTGTCTCAATAGAGTGTCGTATGTCGCATGGGAAAGGATCGAAATAGGCACAGGCACTTATTCTGTCATTACATAGTCCGGCTGTTACAAGTGAGAGACCTCCGCCCTGGCTACCACCTTCGACACCGATATGTTTCTTGTCTACTTCAGGACGTGATGAGAGAAAATCAACTGCGCGAACACAATCCATATAAATTGCACGGTAGGCTATGGAATCGCTGTTGCATAGCTGGTATCCCCATATTCCAGGTAAGCCAAAGCCGGGGTTAAACTTATCAGCACTAATTCCATGTCCACGTACACAGAGAGCAAAATCTATCCTGTCGGTACTCATTTTTGAAAATTTCTCTACATCATTGAATCCATATCCGTACCCTGGCACATGCAACAGAGCACGATGTTTAGAGCTGTTTTTAGGGACAAAATAGTAACCTCTTATAGTTAGATTTCCCAAAGACTGCATCTCTACTATGTAGCAGTTTCTTGTACCATAGCTCAGTGAGTCAACCTTATGCATCTTAAAATTGGGTGATACTTTGGCCAGTTCATTTTTTGCTTTATTCCAATATGAATCGAAGAATCTGCTCTCAACATTGTTGCACTCTATTTTCTCAGGATTTATTGCTACCCATTGTACATCACCACAATAGCCTTTTCCATGTAGAACGGCACTACATTGGTAGAATCCTGGTTTAGATGCAGTTTTGGAGATATCCAAAAGAATATTGTTTTTGGCACTATTAACAGCTATAACTGTATCGAGAAGCAACTTATGGAAATCATTCTCTATTTTGATACTTAGTTCACCTTTTGTACAACCTTTAGTTTGTATTGATAAGATAGGATTTTCATTTATGAAGAGATGGTTTTTACTATTGACAGATATCTTAACCTCTTCCTTGCATTTATTGTTCACAGGAGTAATAGTGAAGATGTTGTGACTAATTCCACCAGTATATCCTAAATTTTCGCAAAGAAGTTCAACGCTGTTTTTACCTTTCTTGAGTAGCTTTTTAGGTAAAAGAATCTCTGTAGTTCTTTTTCTATCACCCCAGAAATCGGTATTTACATTTGTAGCAACTTCTTTTCCATTTATCCTCATTGAAAGGATGTGACATTGTACTTTTGAACTAATCTTGTATTGCAGATTTGGCTGATTTACATTAAATTCAGTGGAGAGTGTGCATTTCCCATCTGCTCCGAAGTAGTTTTGTCTCTCCCAAGATAGTAGTAGAGAGATGTTGTCTTCTGCTGCCATGTCTCGTGTTGCTAACGATGAGGGGTCTGAGAAACTAATTTTCCAATCCAATGGAACGAGGTTTTGTGCAGAAGATTGTTTTACCGATAGTAGTAATAGAAAAATAATAGAGTTAAATAAAAAGCGTGTTTTCATTTCTGTAAATTATATAATTTGGTCAAATGTTTTTCGTATTGTAAATACAAATTAGTTTTGTTTAATTACCCTGGCTGGGTTACCAACTGCCGTTGAGTTTTCCGGGATATCTTTTGTAACCACACTGCCTGCACCTATGATACATTTATCTCCTATGGTTACTCCGGGACAGATTATAGCTCCTCCACCTATCCAACAATCACGTCCAATATTCACTGGATAAGCATACTCTTTATTTTCTCTTCTTTTCATATAATCCAAAGGGTGGTGTGGAGTATATATCTGTACATTAGGACCAACGAGTGTATTATCACCTATTGTAATATATCCTCCATCAAGGAATGTGCAGTTGGTGTTTATGAATACATTGCTGCCAAGACGTATTCCTGAGCCATGGTCGCAATAGAAAGGTGGCATTATTATAGTTGAAGGAGACATCGATGGTATCAGTTCTTCAAGTAAGCTACGATATTTATCATCATAGATGCTCATATTTCTCATCTTTGCAATGAGAATTTTAGCATGTTTGAAGCTGTCCAGTATTTCTGGGTCAGACATATCTGCTAATTGCCCGGTACGCATTTTGTCTATCTCTTTCATATATAATGCTATAAAGTTACAAAAATAATATTATTAATTTATTAATGTCTGATATAAAGGATTATAGCTATTGTGGTTGATTTATCTCAAGAAATTCACTTATGTGTATAAAAAAACGTTTTCAGCTTGTAAATATTGATTAAAAAGGATAATTATTTTAAAATAATAGTAATTTTGCGCTCTATTTTATAAACACAAATCTATGAAAAGACTTTTTGTTTACGCCTTTGCTTTATTGTTTATTTTTGGAGCAGATGCACAGGAAAAAAAGATAAGTTACAAGTTCTATGGACAGGTAAGGAATGACTTATTTTATAATAGCCGATCAAACGAGGAATCTGTTGATGGTATATTTTATATGTACCCTAAAGACAGAGTGTATGATGAGTTAGGAAAAGATCTAAATGCTACAGCAAACAGCAATTTCTATTCAGTATATAGCCGTTTAGGCGCTGATGTCGCAGGACCTGAGTTGTGGGGTGCAAAGACTTCTGCAAAGATTGAGGCTGACTTTCGTGGTACCGGTACTACGTTGTCAGTTGTACGTTTAAGACATGCGTATATAAATCTGGCCTGGGAAAAGAACTCTCTTCTTATAGGTCAGACATGGAGTCCATTGTATGGCGACGTAGCTCCTCAAATTCTTAACCTTAATATGGGTGCTCCTTTCCAACCATTTAGTCGCGCTCCTCAGGTACGTTTCCAACGCAATGAAGGAAAGATGAGATTTACTGCAGCTCTATTGTGGCAGTCACAGTATCTTTCACAAGGTCCAGCTGGAAAGAGCAATATTTACATCAAGAATAGCTGCATTCCTGAGATGTTTGTTGGATTGGATTACAAAACTCCGGCATGGTTAGTTGGAGCCGGAGTAGATATGATCTCTTTAGTACCAAGAACTCAAACTAATGTTGGTGAAAAGGTATATAAGGTAGACGAGAGAATTACATCTCTTTCTTATGAAGTACATCTGAAGTATAATGCTAATAAGTGGTACGTTGCAGCAAAGAGCACTCTTGGTTCAAACCTCACTCATGTATCTATGCTCGGTGGCTATGGTGTAACAAATGTGGATAATGCAACAGGTGAGCAGAAATATACTCCTATAAGAAATAGCGCATCATGGATTAATGTAGTTTATGGAAAAACATGGAGACCAGGTCTATTCTTTGGATATATGAAGAATTTGGGAACTTCTAAAGATGTTTCTACTCTATATGGTATCGGCACAAATGTAGATAGAATAATGAGTGGTACAGCTGAGCTTACATATAATCTACCTAACTGGAAATTCGGATGCGAGTATAACTACACTTCTGCTTGGTATGGAAAGTTGAATCATTCAAATGGTAAGATTATTGATACTCATTCTGTAGGTAACAACAGAGTTGTCCTTACAGGCATGTTTATGTTTTGATAGAGTCTTATTCTAAATATATAATCCGCAAGCCATAAAGTTTGCGGATTTTTTTGTATTCCAATGTAATTCTCTCAATATTGACTACATATAAATTTTATTTTTTAGTATAATATGTGAAGATATCTTTTCGGATAAGAATGTCATTATCTCCTCTTTTTGATCAGGATTAAACCAATTGATCTCTTCATCACGCTTAAACCATGTCATCTGCTTTCGCGAATAAATTCGTGAATTCTGTTTTATCTTATCAATAGCTTCTTCTATACTATATAATCCATCGAAGTAGTAGAATAGCTCTTTGTAGCCTACGGTATTTAGAGAGTTCAGCCCTTTGTATTGATATACACTCTTAGCCTCTTCAATCAATCCCTCAGTAATCATGGCGTCTACTCGCTGGTTTATCCTGCTGTATAGTTCCTCGCGATCTCTTGTGAGGCCGATTTTAATAATATCAAATTTGCGCTCTTTTTTGGTCGCAGTACGGAAAGATGTATATGTCTTACCTGTCATATAGCATATTTCGAGTGCATGAATAACTCGTTTAGGATTTTTTAGGTCTACTATATTGTAGTATTCAGGGTCTAACAATTTAAGTTCCGCGCACAACTTATCCAGTCCTTCTTCCTCATATCTGCTCATCATTATTTCTCGAGTCTCTTTATCGACAGTTGGGATATCATCTATTCCTTTGCATACAGCGTCAATATACATCATAGATCCTCCTGTTAGGACAACAGTTGAATGAGTCAGAAAAAGCTCATCTAATTTATTCATGACTTCCGATTCATATTGAGCAGCGCTATAATAATCATCAAGTTTCAGGATACCTACAAAATAGTGCTTTACTCTAGCCAATTGTGATGGAGTAGGAGCTGCTGTTCCAATCTTCAGATCTGTATATATCTGCCTTGAGTCAGCAGAAATGATGGGCGCATTAAAGTATTCGGCCACTGAGAGGCTTAAATCAGTCTTTCCCACTCCCGTAGGTCCAATTAATACTATTAGTCTTTTCTTCATTGGCTGAATATTTGGTAAAAGAATCGTGATTTTAAAAAATCACCCACGTTACAGGAAGTGTTACGTGGGTAATATATTTTCAATGAGAAGATGCACCTCTCAACGCAATGTCGTTATTATAAACTCTCGTTGTCTATAGGGCTTGAAGCTCCGTCAATGTCAAATCCTTCAGGATCGAATTCTTCTATGTCAAAGTCCTGATCACCGTAGAAGTTTTCGTCAAGGTCAACATTAGAAGCTGTAGCAGATAGTTCTTTGTCAAAATCTATAGTCTGACTTGGAGCATCTCCCTCACTACGAGAACAAACTGATTGTTTTAAATTTGTACCTGTTATAATTTCAGATAGTTCAATGAAGAATATTCTTTCAGAAAGAGGGTCGAAGATGTAGATAAGTTTCTGTTTTTCATCTTCTATCAATTCACTCAAAGGAGTATCTTTCATTACGTAAGTATCCTCTTCCGAACTGCTGCCCATATCCTCAAGAGTTATCTCTTGTTGTTTTTCCCAATCATCATCGCAGATAAAAAATGACGTCATTTGATCATCATTATATCCAGTAGCTTTAAGTATAGCAGTATGAAAATCGAAGAAAGTGGCTTCTGAATCTATTTTTATTTCTCTAATGAAATTATCAACTTCGTCAGAAATTATTGTAAATCTGTAAACCATATATTCGTTTAAATTAGTTCTATATATACGTAAAGGTATAAAAAACTTTATTATCTGATTATTCCTCTTTGAGAATTTTCAATAAAGGATACTATGTATTCTATTTCTGGGCTCATAGGTATCTCTTCGCGGACTTTTGAAAGAGCTTCAGATACATTTAACCCGGCCTGATAGATAATGCGATAAGTATTATGTATGTTCTCGATTAACTCATTAGAAAATCCTCTTCTTCTAAGTCCTACAATATTAATACCAGCATATGTAATAGGATCTCTTCCTGCAATAATATAAGGAGGGATATCCTTGCTAAATCTTGATCCACCCTGAATCATTACATAACCACCGACATGGCAGAACTGATGCATAAGAACTGCTGCACTTATTATAGCATTGTCATCTATAATAATTTCACCAGCCATTTTGGTAGCATTCCCAATAATACATCCATTACCTATTATCGCATCGTGAGCTACGTGAACACCTTCCATCAGGAGATTATTGTTACCAACAACAGTACGTCCTTTTGCAGATGTACCTCTGTTTACAGTAACATTTTCACGAATCTTGTTATTGTCGCCTATTTCTGCTGTTGTCTCTTCGCCCTGAAATTTCAAGTCTTGTGGTATGGCACTGATTACAGCACCTGGGAAAATTGTATTTCCATTACCAATTCTTGCACCATATAGAATGGTAACATTTGGCATGATAACATTGTTGTCACCAATAACAACATTCTTATCTACAAAGACAAATGCACCGATTTCTACATTCTTGCCAATTACTGCATCGGGATGTATACACGCTAATGGACTAATCATTTATTCTATCTTTATTTATTTTTAATTATTTGTGCCATAAATTCTGCTTCACATACAATGTTCTCACCAACGAAAACATATCCTCTCATGGTTGATATGCCGCGGCGTATTGGAGCAATAAGCTCAACACGGAAAATCATTGTATCGCCAGGTACTACTTTCTGACGGAATTTAACATTGTCGATCTTCAGGAAGTATGTTGAATATCTTTCTGGTTCATCAAGTGAGTTCAAGACTAGCAATCCACGCATTGTGCCATGGCTTCAATCTGAAGAACTCCAGGCATAACAGGTTCTTGAGGGAAATGTCCCTGAAAGAATGGTTCGTTTGATGTTACATTCTTTACACCAACAATATAGTTTGCTCCGATAGCAATCACTTTATCCACTAATTGGAATGGATATCTGTGAGGAAGGAGTTCACGAATACGGTTGACATCCATTATTGGAGTCTCATTACAGTTGTATGTTGGTGCCTGAATTTCGTGAAGCCTTATCTCTTTACGAATTCTACGGGCAAATTTATTGTTGATAGTATGTCCTGGACGAGTTGCAATAATACGTCCTTTAATTGGTTTTCCAACTAAAGCAAGGTCACCTATTATATCAAGTAGTTTATGACGTGCAGGTTCATTGTCCCATACCAATGGAACATGGTTTATATAACCAAGTTGGTTAGAATCCATATGAGGTACACGCATTACATCAGCAAGCTTGTCATATCTGTCTTGTGACATCTGGCGTTCGTAAATTACGATAGCATTATCTAAGTCTCCACCTTTGATAAGTCCTGCATTAAGAAGAGGTTCTATCTCACGAACAAAGACGAATGTTCTTGCAGAAGCAATCTCTGTAGGGAACTTCTGCATGTCTTCCAATGTAGCAAACTGATTAAAGAGAATCTTTGAATCGTAAGAGATCAATGCATTAACACTGAAATTCTCATCAGGAAGTACAATTATAGAAGAACCAGTCTCCTCATCACGGAATTCTATTTTAGACTTGATTATATAGTAATCTTTTACAGCAGTCTGTTCTTCTATACCAACACGTTGTATGTTCTCAACATAGAATTTTGCACTACCGTCAAGGATAGGGAACTCAGGTCCGTTAACCTCTATAAGGCAGTTGTCTATGCCAGCAGCATAAAGAGCAGCAAGTGCGTGTTCTACAGTGCTTACCTTTACTCCATTCTTAACAAGAACAGTACCTCTTGTAGTTTCGCCAACATTTTCTGCTACTGCATCAATGATAGGTTGGTCTTCAATGTCTATCCTCTTTATTTTGTAACCATGGTTCTCAGGTGCTGGATTGAATGTCACAGTCAAGTTTACTCCTGTATGGAGGCCTTTTCCATATAGTGAGAAACTGCCTCTTAATGTCTTTTGTTTCAACATGAGCTATATTTATTTAATATTTTGCTTAAGTTCTTTAATCTCTTTTTTTAATTCCGCAATAGTTGCAGCCATATCAGGTAGATTTTTGAAGTAGATGGATGATTTCATATACTTCTTAGCATTGAATGCAGGTGCACCCATGATAGTCTGATTTGATTTCGTATTTCCTGCTACACCGGATTGAGCTCCTACCTGAACTGCATCGCCTACTCTTATATGGCCGGCAAGACCTACCTGTCCACCGAACATACACCATTCTCCAACTTTTGTAGAGCCTGCTACACCACATTGAGAAGCCATAACGGTATTTGAACCGACTTCTACATTGTGGGCAATCTGAATAAGGTTATCGAGTTTTACTCCTTTGTGAATTATAGTAGCACCCATAGTTGCTCTGTCAACACATGTGTTTGCACCTATTTCTACATCATCCTCAAGTTTGGCAATTCCAATCTGTGGAATCTTTTCGTATCCTTCAGGAGAAGGTGCAAAACCGAAACCGTCTGCTCCGATGACGCTTCCTGAATGTAATATACATCTGTTACCAACGATACAGTCATGATATATTGTCACATTAGGATATATGATACAGTCATTACCCACTTTAGCTCCGGCACCGATGACTACGTTAGATTCAATAATAGTATTATCACCTACTGTCGCACCATCCTCAATACAAGCAAATGGAGCGATGTAAACATTCTCACCAACTTTAGCTGACTCAGAAACATAAGCCTGTTTAGAAATTCCTGTTTTCTTAGGTTTGCTGCTTTCATATAGAGTCATAAGTTTGGCCAGACTTTCGTAAGCATTGTCAACTTTAATAAGAGTCGCTTTAACTTCCTGCTCAGGCTCAAAATCCCTGTTTACCAACACAATGGAAGATTGAGTGTCATATATATAATGAGTGTATTTTGGATTTGAAAGAAAAGAAAGTGCTCCAGGTATACCCTCCTCAATTTTTGCAAAAGTGTGAACCTTTGCATTTTCATCACCGACAATTTGACCCTGGATATATTCTGCGATTTGTTTTGCTGAGAATTCCATAATATTATGTAATCTTTTTCTTATTATTTCATATTAATGCATGGCAACTTTTTGTCTATGCAAATTAAGATGCAAAGTACGCTATTTTTTTTTAGATATTTGAATAAATAGCTCTTTTTTTAATATTTGACGTTTTCAAAACGATAGTAGCAAGTGTAATATTTCTTTATCTTTCTCGATAATAGAGAGATGTTAAGCATGTCCGATGCTTGAGAAATATCTTTCGTAGTTCCGTCTTTATATAGTATCTCTATACTGTCATCTTCCTTTTTATACATGTTATTTTCCAAAGAAGATGAGGCCAAGAAATATCGTGCATCTTTTTTACTTATTGATAGTGCCTTGCATATATTCGATATGATATCAGCTTTCTTCTCCTTAGGTATTGGGGTAGAAGAGACCTCTACTTTAAAAAGATTTCTGTTTATTATGCCTTTGCTCAGTGTTGATAATATAATATCCTCATTAGCACTCCATACTTTCAGTGAGGTCCATAAATCATTATCGTCAAGTAGAATGAAGTTGTCAATAGGTTCACTCTTTGTATAAAAATCCTCTTTGCAAATATCATTGTAAAGAAAATAACGCAAAGCAGGTGAGGCGAATAGCTCTTTGCCTTGGTTGGCAAGTTCTTTGGCACGCATAAGTGCATTTACTAGCATCTTCTCAAGTGTAACCGATGTTTTATGAAGGTAAACTTGCCAGTACATAAGTCTTCTAGATGTCAGAAAATTCTCTATGGAATAAATGCCCTTTGACTCTACCACCAGATGATCATCTTTCACGTCTAGCATCTTGATTATTCTTGCAGAGCCTATATTACCTTCTGATACACCTGTAAAGAAACTATCTCTTCTCAAATAGTCCAATCTATCCATATCAAGCTGGCCGCTGACAAGCTGATGTAGGAATTTCTTAGGATATTCATCTTTAAAGATCTGAATAGCCAAGGTAATCTGACCTTTTAGGTCTCTGTTTATTCTCTCCATGAGCATGAGAGATATCTCTTCGTGGGTGAAATCCTTAATCAATGTATTCTCGAGTACATGTGAGAATGGACATGACCTATGTCATGGAGGAGTATTGCTATTTGTACTGCCTCAACCTCGCTGTCGAAAATAAAGTTCCCTTTTGCTTTTAGATGCTGTATAGCCTCACTCATCAAAGAAAAAGCTCCAAGAGAATGTTGGAATCTAGTATGTTGAGCCCCCGGATAAACAGCAGAGGAGAGGCCTAGCTGTTTGATACGGCTTAGTCTTTGAAATATTGGATGTGTTATCACATCATAGATCAATCCCTTTGGTATATTGATGAACCCAAAAACGGGGTCATTTATTATTTTCCTGTCATTCATACATACTGTTTTTAAGTGTATACCAAAAAAGAGCTGGTGCAATTATTAAAATATTTGCAACAGCTCTTTTTGTCTAGGCTATTAATATTACTTATAGGATGTTTTTCAATTCCTTTTCCATCTGCTGTTGCACCTTAAGTGCTTCTTCTTCTGCAACCTTAGCAAAGTTCTCATCATGTCCGGCATATATGATTGCGCGACTTGAGTTCACGATAAGTCCACATGTAGAGTTCATTCCATATTTGCATACCTCTTCCAAAGAACCACCTTGAGCGCCTACGCCAGGGACAAGAAGGAAATGGTTTGGAGCAATCTTACGTATATCCTCGAACATACGTCCTTGAGTAGCGCCAACTACATACATCATGTTCTCATCATTTCCCCACTGCTGGCTCTTACGAAGTACTTTTTCGAAAAGTCTCTCGCCATTTTCATCGGTTGTAAGTTGGAAATCTTGTGAACCTTTGTTGCTTGTCAACGCAAGTAGAATAACCCACTTACCCTCATAGCTAAGGAAGGGAGTTACACTATCTTCACCCATATAAGGGGCAACAGTGATAGAGTCAATATTTAGTTCCTCGCCGAAGAAACTACGTGCGTACATAGATGATGTATTACCTATGTCACCACGTTTTGCATCAGCAATGATGAACTGATCCGGATAATTTGTCTTTATATATTTGATAGTTTTCTCGAAAGCCATCCATCCTTTTAAACCGAAACACTCATAGAAAGCCAGATTTGGCTTATATGCTATACAGTATGGCGCAGTAGCATCAATAATAGCTTTGTTGAAAGCGAATATAGGATCTTCCTCTTTTAATAGATGTTCAGGTATCTTCTTAATATCAGTATCCAAACCTACACAAAGGAATGATTTCTTTCTCTTTATATTTTCAAATAATTCTTGCTTGTTCATAATAAGATATTTTAAAGTTCACTCTCCTTCATGCGCTCTGCATTCTCAGCTACTATAAGATGGTCAATGCAATCTTGTATATCACCATCCATAAAAGCATTCAGGTTGTATATAGTATAATTAATTCTATGGTCAGTGATTCTTCCCTGAGGATAGTTGTATGTACGTATCTTTGCAGAACGGTCACCTGTACTGACAAGAGTCTTTCTACGGTTTGCTATATCGTCGATGTACTTCTGATGTTCACGGTCGTATATGTAGGTACGAAGACGTCCCAAAGCACGTTCTTTATTCTTAGGTTGGTCTCTCGTTTCAGTACATTCTATAAGAATCTCTTCAGAAACCCCTGTATTCGGATTTGTCCAAGGATAACGTAGACGTACACCCGATTCAACCTTATTGACATTCTGTCCTCCAGCACCACCACTTCGGAATGTATCCCACTTTATCAATCCCTCCTGTATGACAACATCAAATTCATCTGCCTCAGGAAGAACTGCTACTGATGAAGCCGATGTATGAACACGTCCCTGTGTCTCTGTAGCAGGTACACGTTGTACGCGGTGAACGCCAGACTCATATTTCAATGTTCCATATACCTTGTATCCGGTTACGTTGCATATGACCTCTTTATATCCACCGGAAGATCCTTCAGTGCAACTGCTTATTTCGCATTGCCAACCTTTTGTCTCAAAATATTTCAGATACATGCGTAGCAGGTCTCCGGCAAATATAGCAGCTTCATCACCTCCGGCACCTCCACGAATTTCAAGAACAGCATTCTTGTCATCTTCAGGATCGGCAGGGATGAGCATGAGTTTTATCTCCTCTTCAAGTTCAGGTATTCTATCTTCACTTTTAGCTATCTCTTCGCGTGCCATCTCTTTCATATCAGGATCATCTTCTGAGGATAGGATTTCTCGTCCCTCCTTGATATTGGCAAGCATAGCTATATATTCCTTGCGGGCCTTCATCAGGTCCTCAAGTTCTTTGTATTCACGGGTAAGTTTTACATAACGTTTCTGGTCTGCTATTACTGATGGGTCAGTGATTAGCGTAGAGACCTCTTCGAAACGAGCAATAAGCCCCTCTAATTTTTCTAATATTGTATTTTCTGCCATTCTTATAATGGTATAAATTATTTCTATTTACAGAGATAAACAGTCCATCTATATTGTCTAGTTATGATATTGAAACATATCACTACCCATCCAAATGTGCCTAACATCCATGCAATATCATGTATCTTGAATGAACGGGCATTTATCAGCAGCCATGACTCGTAACACATATATGCTGTTACAAGAGTACTGGCCAAGCAACATAGAAAGAAAGTAAACTTTTTCATTAAAACAAAAGTTTATTTTAATAGTTGAATTCTCCGAACTCAGACTTGATTGTCAGTGATTTTTCGCCCTCTTCAACATGGCCGATAATCTGAGCTTCAATATTGAAACTCTTACTTATCTCAATAACCTTTTCAGCATTTTCAGGTGATAGATATACTTCAAGGCGGTGTCCCATATTGAATACCTTGTACATTTCACTCCAGTCGGTACCACTCTGTTCTGCTATTGTACGGAACAATGGAGGAACAGGGAACATGTTGTCCTTTATAACACGGCAGTTATCACTTACGAAGTGGAGAACCTTAGTCTGAGCACCACCGGTACAATGTACCATACCATGAATTTCAGGTCTTAGTTCATCAAGAAGTCTCTTTACCACAGGGGCATAAGTACGGGTAGGAGATAGGACAAGCTTTCCTGCATTTATAGGAGAACCTTCTACTGAGTCTGTTAATTTCAGCTGACCGCTATATACCAACTCTTCAGGTACTGCGTGATCATAGCTTTCCGGATATTTTTCAGCAAGATATTTTGCAAATACGTCATGACGTGCACTTGTAAGACCATTACTTCCCATACCGCCATTGTACTCTTTTTCATAAGTAGCCTGACCGCAAGAAGAGAGACCTACAATAACATCGCCTGGATGAATATTAGCATTATTTATAACGTCGCTTCTCTTCATACGGCATGTGACTGTAGAGTCAACAATTATTGTACGTACTAAATCACCAACGTCAGCAGTCTCACCTCCGGTAGCATAAATGCCTATACCCATATTTCTCATCTCGTTGAGTAGTTCATCTGTACCATTAATGATAGCAGAAATAACTTCTCCCGGTATGAGCATTTTGTTTCTACCAATAGTGCTAGATACTAAGATATTGTCTACAGCACCTACACAAAGAAGATCGTCAGTATTCATAATCAAAGCATCCTGAGCGATACCTCTCCAAACATTTATATCTCCGGTCTCTTTCCAGTACATATAAGCCAATGAAGATTTTGTACCGGCACCATCAGCGTGCATAATATTACAATACTCTGGGTCTCCACCTAGGATATCAGGGATAATTTTGCAGAATGCCTGTGGAAAAATACCTTTATCTATGTTTTTAATTGCGTTGTGCACATCTTCTTTAGATGCCGACACACCTCTTTGCATGTATCGCTGATTACTCATGAGTTAAACATTTATTATTCAATTGGATTTGCAAAAGTAGTCATAATTTTGCTTATAGCATTGATAAATTATAAAATCTTGAAATGAAAAACGCCCATGTTTTTTGACAGACATGGGCATTTTTTAATATTTAGATTATTCTTATTAATCAGAAATCAATTTTTCTGCTTCTTCTGTTTCATTCTGTTCTTTAATTTTTTCTTTCAAGTCAGTATGGAACTTACCAATAAATTCAGCACCGAACAATATCCATGCAGCAGATAGACAGAATCCTAGGAAACAAAATCCTAAAACAACCATTTTTCGGCTTGTACCCGACGGAAACAAAGGCATTGTAGCCGGTTGCACTACGGCAAATACAGGTTTCAACTCCTGTATTTTTGCTTTAGCCATCTCTTTTTGTTGCTCCATCTGAGTATATAGCTGATTTGCAAGGCTGGCCTCTTCTTGAAGACGTTGTTTCTCGCTGTTTACAGATTGTAAAATAACGCTACGGTCAAAATCGACACTTACAGCATATGCTGCTTGTGCTTTAACAAGTTTTTTATGTGCCTCATCGGCTAACATTCTATAATAATCGTAGTCTTCTTTCGCTTTTTTAGTACGATAGTTTATAATATATTCTTGAAGTCTTTGACATACGGTATCTGCTACTTGAGTTGCAATCTGTGGATCGTCCATTGTAACAGTTATAGTTGTAATGCCGGTTTTCTTGTCTACATCAGCAGAGATATTTTTTGAAAGTACACCTACAACACCATACTCTTTTCGGTTAAGTTGTGCAGGGTTTACCTTCTTGTTCTTCTTCTCCTTCTCTTCTTTACCGAAAATAGATTCCTTAAATGTGGCAAACCAACCTTTTGGTTCATCCTCTTTAGATATATATTTATATATAGATATAGGACGTCCAGGTTTTGCTCCTTCGCGAATCTCTTTAGGTGTCACATAAGGTGTTACTTTTATATCAAACAGATTTGTGAGGAATGGAGTGCTGGCACATATCTCTGGGAAGAGAGTAATATTAAGTGCATCACTTCCGCCTGTTCCTATAGCACTATTCATGCCTAACATGCTTGCTATACCTCCTAAGCTACCTCCGGAGTTCTTACCTTGTACTTCAGGGGCAAGAGTAACACTTACTGTATACTTCTTTTTCATCTGAAGAGATACTACTACTCCAAGGACTGCAAAAGCAAAAGAGAATAGAATAATAAATACTTTGCGGCTCCATAGTTTAGCTGCTAGTGCGGCATAATCTATCTGAAATTCCTCTTTGTTTTCTTCTGTCTGAGAATCATTATATAGTTCTTCTTTATCCATGAAACCAATTATTTAAGTATGTTAGCAATAGATGCGATCATAGTAGCCAAAGATGCAGATGTTGTTGCAATACCTAAGATGTTCTGTAAATTATTAGGATTACGTTGTCTGACAGGAACTATAATCTGTGAACCAGGTTCAACTTTTGAATTCCTCTTAGCTTTGTTTATATGACCATTCATGTAAACGATATATGCTCTGCTCTTTTTAGCATTCTGGCTATATCCTCCAGCCTCTTCTATGTAATCTCTTACTTTTAGCTTAGGAATATAGGTGATGGTATTTGGAGATGTTACAGCACCGCTAATACTTACTGTATTAGTGTAAGTAGGTATAAGCAATTTATCACCTTCACGTAATACTAGGTCATATTGACTTCCCGGCTGTTCCAATGCTTTGTCAAGTTCTATTCCGACATAATATGTATTTCCAAAATCAAGTTGTTCAGTGCTTATTGAATCATTTCCTTGTTTCAATGAGTTAAGTACATCTTGCATTTTTCTACGTTCAGCATTATTAATAGTACGTTCTAGTCTGGCACCTTTCACATAAGCAAATTTGGTTACTCCACCTGCCTTTTTTACAAGGTCGCTCATTCGCTCATTCTTGTCTGTCATAGCGAAAGTACCGGTGAAATTTACTTCACCATTTACAATTACGTTCTGCTGAACGTGGTAGGCTGGGCTACGGCGAACATATACCTGATCGTATGGCTGTAGCACAAACCCAGGTTCTCCCTCAACGACAAAACCATCCTTAAGACTGAAACTGAAAAACTCACCAAGTTTATTGTCTGCTACATTTGCTCCTGAATCTTTCACACGGCGTGAAACATCAATACGTGCTGTTGAAGCAGATTCAAGCATGCCTCCTGCTTGAAGGATGAGATCCTCCAAGGTTGTATTATCTGCATAAGGGAATGTTCCTGGAGCAGCAACCTCACCATATATACTTAATGTACCTCTGTCCTTTAAGTCATATATGCTTGGGATGAAGAGAATATCGTTATTACGTAGCTCGATATCAGGGCTTGTTCCTTTCATTATACTTTCAACGTCAACAGGCAATACCTCTAAGCTACGGTCTGGACGTTCACGATGTAAAATAGCTCTGCTTGTAAATGCCTCTGGAAGTAGTCCGTCTGCTTTGTATATAAGTTTTCTTACAGTGTTTATTTTATCACTTAGCTGGAAAATACCAGTACGATAAACAGCACCTTTAATTTCAATTCTATTTTCGAATCTAGACAATAGTCCGCTGACTTCAACTTCATCTCCATCTTTCATCTTGAAGTTCTCAAAGTCAATTTTATCAAGAGTCTCAACAGTAAACTCCTTACCATTCTGTCGAACTATAGTAACACTATTTGTATAAGCTGATTGTCCGAAACCTCCAGCATAATCAAGTAATTTCTTAAAGCTCTCTCCATTTTTCATCTCGAAATACATAGGCCTTTTTACTTTACCCTTTATATTTACAAGGTTTGAGTATGTAGGAACCAAGATAACATCTCCCTCTTCAAGACGTATATCATTGCGACGGTTGCCGTTCATAAGGAAATCGTATACGTCAATTTGAGCTACTGTTCTTCCGTAGCGTACAACCTTTATATTACGTAATGAACCTTGATCCTTAATACCTCCGGCTTTATAGAGAGCATGGAATACTGTAGAGAAAGAACTTACTTCGTAAGTACCAGGTTTTTGAACTTCTCCAAGTACGTTAATCTGTATACTACGTATCTGTCCTAAGGAGAGTCGTATATCTGAGCGAGAACCATCTCTTCCCAAGCCTGCGTATATAGCTCCCAATTTCTTTCTCAGGAAGCTGTTAGCTTCATCAATAGTCATACCGCTAAGGTACAAAGGACCTAAAACGTCGACGTTGATGCTACCTTCAGGAGATATTACGCTGCGCATTGTAGTCTGGTTTGCACCGAAAATGTCGATTATAACTTCATCACCCGGTCCTAGCTTGTAGTTACGTGGGGTAGCTAGATTTTCGTTTGGAGCGAAATTTAGATTTTTGTTATTGAAGATATCCTGACCGAAAACTTTTGATGTAGTTAAGCTGATATCTTCACTGCTTGCTACTTCTGCTTGGTTGTCTTGATTTATCAGATTGTCCTCTCGCTTATTTGAGGTAATATGTAAACGACTTCCATTATCTCTGGAATAGTCATGAGTAGAAGCCGAATCATACATCTTTTTTACTCGCTCTGCCTGATCTCTGGTAACTCCCTTTAAGGCAAGTTCCTCAGCCATTATTTTTTGATTTTTACCTTGCTGTACTCCATTTTGAACATATTCAAGTACCTGTTGGTCAGTCATTGTACTTTGTGCAAAAGTGGCACCTACAAAAAATAAAGAAAACAGACTGCAAGTGATAATCCTTTTAATCATACTCTTACTTTATATTAATTATATATTATTCATTTTAGCTTACAAAAATAAAATTTATTGTCTTAATATTCAAAATTAATATAGCTAAAAAACTTTTAACAAATATAATACTAGGTCTTTTTAGTGATTATATCAGTTGAATAATAAAAAATAGACTGCCTGTATTTGTATCAGGCAGTCTATTTTTGTATATCAGAAATGTCTGTATTTACTTTTCTCCAGTAATAGCTGCAACTCCAGGGAGTACCTTACCTTCAATAGCTTCAAGTAGAGCACCACCACCAGTTGAGATATATGATACTTTGTCAGCCATACCGAACTTGTTGATACAAGCTACAGAGTCACCACCACCGATTAGTGAGAAAGCTCCTTCAGCAGTTGCTTCAGCAATAGTTTCAGCGATTACTTTAGAACCAGCTGCAAAGTTGTCGAATTCGAATACGCCGGCAGGACCATTCCAAAGTATAGTCTTAGCACCCTTGATAGCTTTCTTGAAATCTTCGCGAGTATCAGGACCTGCATCAAGACCCATCCATCCTTCTGGGATATCAAAATCTGAACAAACTTTAGTCTCAGTATCATTAGCAAAATTATTTCCTGCAATACAATCGCTACCAAGGACAAGGTTTACACCTTTTTCTTTAGCCTTAGCAATTATTTCAAGAGCAAGATCAAGTTTGTCATCCTCAACAAGTGAGTTTCCTATTTTACCACCTTGTGCTTTAGCGAAAGTGAATGCCATACCACCACAAAGGATAAGGTTATCAACCTTGTCCATAAGGTTTTCAATGATACCAATTTTGGTAGACACTTTAGAACCACCCATGATAGCAGTGAAAGGACGTTTGATATCTTTCATAACGCTGTCAACAGCTTTTACCTCTTTTTCCATAAGGTAACCAAGCATCTTGTTATCAGTGTCGAAGTAGTCAGCTATTATAGCAGTTGAAGCATGTTTACGGTGAGCAGTACCGAATGCGTCATTTACGTAGCAGTCAGCATAAGAAGCTAAGTGCTTAGCAAACTCTTTTTGAACAGGTTTTAAAGCAGCCTTAGCAGCAGCTTTTTCTTCATCAGAAGCAAATTCACCGCGTGGTTTACCCTCTTCTTCAGCATAGAAACGAAGGTTTTCCAATAGAAGAGCTTCACCTGATTTAAGGTTAGCTGCAGCCTCGTCAGCCTTCATGCAATCTGGAGCAAACTTAACAGGTACACCAAGTCTCTCAGAAACTGCATCAACAATCTGGCTCAAAGAGAATTTCATATCTGGGTTCTTTTTTGGCTTACCCATGTGTGACATGATAATTACACTACCACCGTCAGCTAGGATCTTTTTTAATGTAGGAAGAGCACCACGGATACGAGTATCATCTGTTATCTTACCATTTTCATCCAATGGAACATTGAAGTCTACACGGACAATTGCCTTTTTACCGGCAAAATTGTAATTGTCAATAGTTTGCATAATCTCTAAATTTTATTTATATGATATATTCTTTTTTTGCGTGTCGCAAAGTTAGCAATATTTTTTTTTAAATAAATGTCGCTAATATTTTATTTTAGCTTATCAGTAAGAAATCGTCCTGTATAAGATTCCTTACATTCTGCAATCTCTTCAGGAGTTCCGGTGCATACTATATTACCACCATCCTTACCTCCTTCAGCTCCTAAATCTATAATGTAATCAGCGCATTTTATTATATCCATATTATGTTCTATGATAATAATAGTATGTCCTCTCTCTATCAATGCATCAAGGGCATTCATAAGTTTCTTGATATCATGAAAGTGAAGACCGGTTGTAGGCTCATCAAAAACAAATATAGTAGATTCACTCTTCTCAAGGCTAAGGAAATATGCCAGTTTCACTCGCTGGTTCTCACCACCCGAAAGGGTAGAAGAGGGTTGTCCTAACTTAATATATCCAAGTCCAACTTGTTGAAGAGGAAGGAGTTTCTTAATGATCTTTCTTTGATTATGCTCAGTAAAGAACTCTACAGCCTGATTTACTGTCATCTCAAGAATGTCATAAATGTTTTTATCCTTATACTTTATCTCAAGGGTATCACTGTTAAATCGTTTACCATGGCAAGATTCGCATTCCAATACTAAATCGGCCATGAACTGCATCTCTACAGTGACAGTTCCTTCTCCTTTACACTCCTCACATCTTCCTCCTTCTGTGTTGAATGAGAAATATCCTGCAGTGTATCCCATCTGCTTAGCTAATGGCTGTTCTGCAAATAGTTTTCTTATCTCATCGTAAGCTTTTACGTATGTTACCGGGTTGCTTCTTGATGATTTACCGATAGGGTTCTGGTCGACGAACTCTATATCTTTTATCATCTTGACATTTCCCTCTAAAGCAATAAATTCACCAGGGCGATCACTTACATCGCTATATTCACGCTTAAGTGCTTTGTAAAAGATGTCTCTTACTAGAGTACTTTTTCCCGAGCCGCTCACACCTGTTACAACAGTCATGACATTAAGAGGAAACTTAACATCTATACCTTTAAGATTGTTTTCTCTTGCGCCCTTAATCTCTATATAATTATTCCATCTGCGGTGTGAAAGTGGAATATCTATATTCTCTTCTCCAAGGAGATATTTCACGGTGTAGCTGTCGCTTCCCTTTTGAAGATCCTTCATGTCTCCTTCGTACACTACCTGACCGCCAAGTCTCCCGGCATTGGGTCCGATATCAATTATATAGTCTGCTGCACGAATAATCTCTTCGTCATGCTCTACTACAACAACAGTGTTTCCAAGTTGTTGAAGTTGTCTTAGTACTTTGATAAGTTTATCTGTATCACGCTATGAAGCCCTATGCTAGGTTCGTCAAGAATGTATAGAGAACCAACAAGGCTGCTACCTACAGAGGTAGCAAGATTTATTCGCTGGCTCTCACCACCGGAAAGTGAATTGCTAAGGCGGTTAAGTGTCAGATAGCTCAATCCGACGTCAACTAAGAAGTTCAAGCGGTTTTTAATCTCTATGAGAATTCGTTTAGCAACTTTTGCATCATGCTCTTCAAGCGTTATTTTGTTGAAGAAATTTCGTAGCTCTTCAACAGGTAAGTCTACAAGGTCAGATATAGACCTGCCATTTATCTTTACATAGCTAGCCTCTTTCTTTAATCTTGTTCCATGACAAGTTGGGCATGTTGTCTTGCCTCTGTATCTGGCAAGCATTACCCTATATTGTATCTTATATTGATTCTCCTCTAACATCTTGAAGAAGGAGTCGATGCAGACTTTCTCTCTCGGTCCATGCCACAGATAATCCTTCTGGTCTTGAGTAAGTTCATAATATGGAGCGAAGATAGGGAAATTGCTCTCCTGTGCCTGATGAATAAACTCAGTAAGCCATTCGCCCATCTTCTCACCTCGCCAGCATACCACAGCACCATCGTATACACTAAGTGCTCTATTGGGTACAACGAGCTGTTCGTCTATTCCAATAATTTTACCGAAACCTTCGCATGTAGGACATGCGCCAATAGGTGAGTTGAATGAGAACATCTGGTCACTCGGCTCTTCGAAAGTGATGCCGTCGGCTTCAAATTTAGTGCTGAACTCGTGTAATCTTGTTTCGTTGTTGTCAAGGTAAAAGCGGAGCATACATGTTCCATCTCCTTCATACATAGCTGTCTCGGCAGAGTCACTGATGCGGCTTGCAAAAGATTTTGAAGAATCAACAGATAGCCTGTCAATAAGAAGATATATAGTATCGTCATCAGAATGCATATACTCTTCCATTCTTATTATCTCACCATTAACATCTAATCTTGTGAATCCCTGTTTCAAGTCTGCCTCTATCTGCTGAATAAAGGTTCTTCCTTCATTAGGAACTATAGGTGCAAGTATGGTAAAGCGTGTCCCTTCAGGATATTGATTTGCACAGTTCAATATATCTTCGACAGAGTGCTTCTTCACCAATTCTCCACTGACAGGCGAATAGGTCTTACCGATTTTTGCATATAGAAGTCTTAGATATTCATATATTTCAGTTGATGTTCCTACGGTAGATCTTGGATTTCTGCTGTTTACCTTCTGTTCGATAGCGATAGCAGGTGGGATACCTTTTATGAAGTCGCATTCAGGTTTGCTCATCCTTCCTAAGAATTGACGTGCATAACTTGATAAGCTCTCCACATATCTTCTCTGACCTTCAGCATATAGTGTATCGAAGGCTAGAGATGACTTTCCCGAACCAGACAGACCTGTTATAACAACCAGTTTATTACGAGGTATATTGACGTCAATATTCTTAAGGTTATTTACCTTAGCACCCTTGATAGATATATATTTAGACTCGGACATTCTAAAGCAATTTGAATTGAAATGCAAAGATAATTATAACTTTTCTTTTCTGTTCACTAACTCTATCTAATAATCCTATTTTTATATTTATTGATTAGGATTGTATTGATTTTACTTTTCTTATATTTGCACAGTAAAAAATTAGGCCATAAAAATGAGAGTAAAAACACTATTTCTACTACTATTATTATTTGCATTTAATACTTCTATAAATGCGCAAGAATTTATACCAAAGCATGAGTTCCGTGGAGCATGGATACAGTGTGTGAATGGTCAGTTCCAGGGAATGGCATCAGAGGAGATGCAGAAAATGCTTATTAGTCAGCTTGACAATCTAAAGGCAGCTGGAATTAATGCTATAATATTTCAGGTAAGACCTGAGGCTGATGCTCTTTATAACTCCTCTTTTGAGCCTTGGAGTCGTTATCTAACTGGAGTTCAGGGAAAGAAACCATCTCCCTACTGGGATCCTATGCAGTTTATGATTGATGAATGTCATAAGAGATGTATGGAGTTTCATGCATGGATCAATCCATATCGTGCAAAGACAAAAGGTACAACGGCTCTTTCCCCTATGCATCCATACAACAAGAACCCTGAAAAGTTTATTAGTTATGGGGGGCAGCTCTTCTTTGACCCAGGCTATCCGGAAAACATAAAATATATATGCAAGATAGTAAAGGATATTGTAGACCGTTACGATGTTGACGCTATACATATGGATGACTATTTCTATCCATACCCAGTTCCTGGCGAATATCTTAATGATGATATAAGTTTTGCAAGATACGGAAGGGGATATGGTGACAGAGGAGATTGGAGACGTGATAATGTTAATATGCTTATAAAAGAGGTTCACGAGACTATTAGAAGTAGTAAACCTTGGGTGAAATTTGGAGTATCTCCTTTTGGCATATACAGAAATAAGAAAAGTAGCCCTAATGGTAGTGAAACTAACGGACTACAGAACTATGACGACCTTTATGCAGATGTGCTTATGTGGGTTAACAATGGTTGGGTTGATTACAATATTCCACAAATATATTGGGAAATAGGAAATAAAGCAGCCGACTATGATATTCTTACACGCTGGTGGGCAAAGAACGCTGCAGCTCGTCCATTATATATAGGTCAGGATGTATTGCGTACTGTAGGCAAAGCGGACCTTAATAATCCAAATATTCATCAGATGGATGCTAAGATGAAACTTCAGCGCTCACTCTCAACAATACAGGGTAGTTGTCAGTGGTATGCTGCTGCCGTGGTAGAGAATGCTGGTGGATACCGTGATATGCTTGTTAATAACTATCATAAATATCCTGCTATTCCTCCTACATCGCCGTTCATGGATGATAAGGCTCCTGCTAAGGTGAAAAAAGCAAAAGTTATATGGACTAGCGACGGGCCGGTCCTTTTCTGGAAGGCACCAAACGCTAAAAGTGAGATGGATAAGGCTGTCAGATATGTTGTCTACAGATTCGCAAAAGATGAGAAGGTGGAGCTAAATCGTGCATCAAAGATTGTAGCAATTACGAATGATACATTCTACAACCTACCTTATAGTGGCGGCAACATAAAATATAAATATGTAGTAACAGCTTTAGACAGACTGCACAATGAGTCTAAGGCAGTGAAAAAGAATATCAAGTTGTAGAATCTTCCTCTATAAATTAAAGGGATTAATCTTACATATTAGTGAGATTAATCCCTTTAATTTTATAATCCAAGTCGTTTATCTATTTCACATAGTTGGATATAACATATCTGTGTGATATAGATAATCCCTTTTTAAGAGTTACATTATTCTGAAATCAGTAGATTAATGCTCCTATTACTCCACATATTATTATAGTAATAATTGGATTTGCTTTGTACTTGAATGTTGCCACAAAGGCACCCATGAATATTATAATGCTTGCAAAGAACTGGAACTTTTCTGTATGAAATGAGCCGAAGTTTTCAGAATCCATGAGAACAAGAGCTGCAGATGCTAGCAAACCTACGACTCCGGGTCTCAATCCACTGAATATGGCTTCAACAGCAGGGTGTTTCTGGAACTTTAAGAAAAACTTGCTTATTATTATCATTAAAATCAACGAAGGAAGAACAACGGCAAATGTAGCAGTTATAGAACCTAGTATTGCTATAGGTTGGGAGAACCCACTGTTTGCAACAGCTATGTATCCTACATATGTAGCCGAGTTTATTCCGATAGGTCCCGGTGTCATCTGACTTATTGCAACTATATCTGTAAATTCACTTGAACTTACCCAATTATATTTAGTAACTACTTCGCCCTGCATCAGAGATAGCATTGCGTATCCGCCTCCAAATCCAAAAAGGCCTATTTTAAAGAATGTATAGAATAGATATAGAAAGATCATTTTGTTAGTTTTTTACGTTTGTACCTACCATACAGATAACCCAATGTACCTGATAGTATTATGATATATATTGGTGATACATCAAGAAGATAGATTAGCAGAGCCGATACAATAGGAATCCATATTGTATATCTGTTTAGATTGATTGTCTTAGCCATATTAAAAGTCGGTACAGCTATTAGTGCTACCACAGCAGGACGTATGCCTTTGAATATCTTCTCTACAATTTCAAACTCCTTGAATTGTTGGAAAAATATCGCTATGGCAAGTATGATTAGGAATGATGGTAATACTGTACCCAATGTCATAACAACAGCCCCTTTTTTCTTTCTAAGCTTATAACCAATAAATATTGCTATATTCACAGCAAAGACACCTGGAGCAGATTGGGCTATTGCAAGCAGGTCTATAAAATCTTCTTTACTTATCCACTTCTTTCTGTCTACTACCTCGTTCTGAATGAGTGGTACCATTGCATATCCTCCGCCAATGGTAAAAAGTCCGATCTTAAAAAAAATTGAAAATGCCTCTAAATAAAAATTCATATCAGTTATTTTTCATATAGTTACTTGGAGTCATCTTGAAATATTTCTTGAATATATCAGTGAAATATTTAGGATCTCCAAATCCTACCATATCTGCTACTTCAGATACTGTATAATTTTTTGTCCTCAACAGTCTTGCTGCCTCCTCCATTTTTATCTTTCTAATATAGTCACTTGGTGAATAGTCAGTAAGAGCCTTAATCTTGTTATAAAAGCTACTTCTGCTCATATTCAGGAAACTGCACAGTATATCTACATTTATCTCTTTTGAGATATTCTTTTTTATGTTTTCTGTTATCTTTAGAAGGAATTGCTGATCCAAGTCTAGTCCAGGTTGATCTTTATCATTTAGAACATAGTTGAAATTACCTTTCGAAAATGCTTTCTTAATAATATCTCTGTTAGCAAAAACATTGTTTATTACAGCCATCAATACCTGAATGTCAAATGGCTTGGTGATATATTTGTCAGCTTTTGTTTTCAGCCCTTTAATAATGCTATCTTTATCGTTTAGTGCAGTAAGAAGTATTATCGGTATATGGCTGGTCTCGACGTTCTCTTTTACTTGTTGACATAGTTCGTTACCATCCATGATTGGCATCATTACATCAGAAATTATAAGGTCAGGATTATTAACCCTTATCAACGATAGAGCTTCCAAGCCATTGACCGCTTCAGCTACCTTATACTCTTTTGATAGAGTATTCGATAGGAATGTTCTTAGCTCAACATTATCTTCCACAATAAGTATATATCGTTTACTGGACTTATCCAAATTTGAAATCTTAATGCTCTTGTTATCACCCTCCTCATTATGAGAAGGCTTAATTATATTCGCAAGATGGTTTTCTGTAAGTATATATTTCCTACTTTTGAAAGGGAATGATAACTTGAATGTTGTTCCCACATTTTCACAGCTATTTACACTTATTTTTCCTTGATGGTTTTTTAGAAGTTTGTGTGTAAGGAGTAATCCTATTCCACTTCCGGAGATCTGCATGTTTGTTGCATTCTCACTTCTAAATATTGATTTGAAGAGTTTCTTCTGATCTTTTTCCGATATACCAACTCCTGTATCACTTATCTGAATAGTCCAATATCTACTGTCATTAGATATCAAGATACTTATCATCCCATTCTCTTCAGTATACTTTATAGCATTACTTATGATGTTTCTAAGGATAGAGTCAATCTTATTTTTATCAATAAGTACTGTCATATTAGGGTTAGAAGTGTTATGTACCTCAATATGAATATTCTTCTTTATGGCATACTGAATGAACTCCTTCAAATAATCGTTGATATATTCATTCAGATTGCATTCGGATACATATAGCACATTAGAATATAACTCCTCTTTTTCGAAATTTATAAGATTGCTTGTAAGGCTTGTTAGTATCTCAGTATTGTCCAAGGCAATATTCAGGTTTTTTACTCCCTGATCGCTAAGATTTTCTGTTCTTCCAATCTCTCCAAGAGGAGCTTTGATAAGTGACAGAGGAGTACGGATATCATGAGCTGTGTTTATAAAGAAACGTATTTTGTCATTCGACATATTTCTCTCTTTACGAATAACGATATACTTTGATATATAATAAGCTAATAATATAATTATTAAACTGTATATTATCTGAGCATATACAGACTCCCAGTATGGTCTCTTTATCTTTATATTTATAGAGCGCTCTTCTTGTATCTTGGAATCTTCAATAAGCACACTTCTTACTCTAAGTTTATATTTGCCCGGAGGTATATTTATACATTTAATGTTTCTATCTTTCGATGGCTTGCTCCATTTATCATAGAATCCCTCGAGCATCCAACTGTAATAAATATTCGACTGGCTGTCGAAATTAATAGAAGCAAGTTCAATAGTGAACGTGTTTTGATCATTGTCAAGATGCAGAATATCTGTATTATCAATGTTGGATGTCAAAGGTGAATCCTCTTCATCCGGATAAACCTTTTGGTAGTTTATATAAAGGCTATTGAATATCAGCTTTGTCTTGTTAATCTCAGAACTGAGAGCATCATTTGTGAAATTTATAACCCCTTTGTTACTGCCAAAGTAATAATCTCCGTCACTGCTTTTTATTCCTGATAGTGGGTTGAAACCCGTCAATTGGTCTGATGACCAGTTTTTAAATTGTCTATCTTCTATATTATAGCGACTTATACCTTTTTCTGTACTTATAAGAATAGAATTTAATAAGGACGGAACTATATTGTATATATAATTAGAATTAAGGGCAGAATTATTGTCATAATACCTTTTAACTTTTTTACTGATATTGTCATATACAAATAGGCCGTTCCCGTTTGTGCCAATAAAAGTCAGCTCATTATCATATTGGTATATTGATGTAATAAACTCTATTTGAGAAGAGAATTTGAACTTATACATTTTCTCCTCTTTTTTATTGAATATAAATAGCCCACTGAATGTACTTATCCAAAGCTCATCTTTGCTTTTGGCTGTAATATTGAATATGGGAACACTGGTATTATAAATTTTATATTTTTTTGTTTGGGTATTGTAATGCTTAAGATAGGAGTAGCCTCCAAGCCATATTGTATTGTCTTTTTCTTTGTATATAGAACGAATATACTTGTCCGGTTTATGTTTTTTGTAATCAATTATAGGCCTAAAGATAGGCTTCATATCATTCTTATTAAGGACGTATACTCCCGCCATATATCCGCTGATGATAAAGTTCCTAGGAAATGTCTCCACTATTGATAAAAAGGCATGGTTATTTTCTTCTTTGCTGGAAGGCATATTGTAAAGAATATTAGTCCACTTATTATTCTTCTTGTTATAACATGATATGCCATTATTGGTAAGA
This sequence comes from Phocaeicola paurosaccharolyticus JCM 15092, assembly GCF_000613805.1. Classification (GTDB taxonomy): domain Bacteria; phylum Bacteroidota; class Bacteroidia; order Bacteroidales; family Bacteroidaceae; genus Phocaeicola; species Phocaeicola paurosaccharolyticus. The sequence goes on from NZ_BAJR01000006.1 coordinate 54,001, forward strand.
AACCATATATCCTTGTCGGAATCTTCGTAGATATAGTTTACCTGATCATCAACAAGTGAGTTGCTGTCAAAACTGTTATTTGTTATTCTGTTAAATAGGTTCTCTTTATTTGAACTTACAGATATACCGAAGGGATAGACAGCCATCCATAGCTTTTTTTGTTCATCAATATATAAGTCTTTTATGATGTTACAACTACCATCTGTGTCATAAATGTTATTGCAATAATTAGTAAATGGTGTAAGTTTTTGTGTCTTTATATTAAGCCTGTATACTCCCGCTCCATTTGTCGCAATCAACACTTCATCTGCCGAACTCATTAACGGGATAATCTTGTTTAAGAATATATTAGTAAACTTATAGGGAACATTTGAGAGCTGATTGGTAACATAGTTATATAGATATATGCCGTTGAAAGGAGTTGATACTATAAGGGTGTTGCTGTTTTTGTGATAATATATGTAATTTATCATTGAGTAGGGTGGGAGATTTATCATAGACAGCACCTTTATTCTGTTTCCTCTTAGCAGAACTGTATATATATGCTCTGAGGTAGCCATACTGTACATATTCTCATCTACCTCTGTCATTGCTACAACCTCCTCCTTGAGCTCTGTCTCAATAGTGGTCAACTCTTTTTTACTATAATCATACAGATAATTTTTATCTTTTATATTTATCCATATAATATCTTTTGAGTCAAGAAATATAGATGATGCATTGATTAGTTTGCTTTTTCTGGTAAGGTTGGTGAAATCGAATAATAGCTCAAACTTATCCTTGTTGTAGTTATATCTGAAAATATGGCCGTTTTTGCCAAGTTCAATTATATTACCTTTTGAGTCTTTTGCTAAGTAATTTATGTCGGGTGAAGCGTTTATTTCTTCTCTGTTGTGGTTAAGTTTATAGTGTGTTGTTGATAGGCCATCGAATCTATCAACGCCATCATAGGTAAGGAACCACATAAAGCCTTTTTTATCTTTCTCTATGGAGTATACTTGTCTCGAACTTAAACCATCTTCAATGCTGATGAGTTTGCTGCAATATGAATTAATGTAAAATAAAGCGAGAACAATCGTTAAAAAAGAAAGACGCTTTCTTTTCATAAGGTTTAATTAGTCTGTTGTTATGACAAAAATCGTAAAAGATATCTATTAATCAAAATTATTATAAAAAAAGTGCAGCGTTACAGTAAAACTGACGCTGCACTTAAATATTGTAATACGATTGTTATTTATGCTTTTGAATCCACTCTTTAGCGTTTACAAATGCTTCAATCCAAGGAGTTACCTGATCGCTGTTTGCTCTATCGTTTGGATAGAATGCATTCTGCCATGGGAAGATTGCTCTTTCCAAGTGAGGCATCATTGCTAAATGACGTCCGTCTGCACTTGCTATACCTGCAGTAGAATAATCAGAACCGTTTGGATTACCAGGATATTCATCATAAGAATATTTCAATACAACATTGTATTTATCTTCCTTATATGGTAAAGAGAATTTTCCTTCTCCATGTGCAACCCAGATACCAAGTTTGCTTCCGCTAAGTGAACCTAACATAACACTCTGGTTTGTCTGTACAGTAACTCCGGTAAATTCAGATTCGAATTTGTGTGAGTCGTTGTGAAGCATCTTGGTTTTCTTCTCATGATTAGGATTGATAAGTCCAAGCTCTATCATAAGCTGGCATCCGTTACATACACCAAGAGAAAGAGTATCCTTGCGTGCATAGAAGTTATCAAGAGCAGCTTTAGCCTTAGGGTTGAAGAGGAAACCTCCAGCCCAGCCTTTAGCTGAACCTAAAACATCTGAGTTAGAGAAACCACCGCAGAATACTATCATATTTAGATCCTCAAGTGTCTCACGACCACTGATAAGGTCAGTCATTGTAACATCCTTAACATCGAAGCCTGCAAGATAGAGTGAGTATGCCATCTCTCTTTCGCACTGAGTACCCTTTTCACGGATAATGGCAGCCTTGATTCCGGTTGCTGTTCTTCTGTTTGGATCTATACCATATTGAGAATATTTACCTGTAAACGATTTGTCGAATGCGAGCTCAATAGGTTGTTTTGCATAATTTTCGAAACGTTTCTTAGCACAGCCGTTCATGCTCTGTTTGCGATCGAGTAGGTAAGATGATGAGAACCATACATCACGAAGATAGTCAATGCCGAACTGGTATGTAGCATCATCCTTTGTAACAAGTATATGTCTCTCTTCTGTTGGCTTACCAAGTTTAGCATATCCTATACCGGCATCTTCCAATATTTTCTTAACTTCCTCTTTGTCTTTATCCTTAACCTGGATAACTACACCTGGATTTTCAGAGAATAGAACCTTAATAATGTCATCTTCCTTAATCTTGTCGAGGCTTATCTCCATACCACCATCAGTGTTGGCAAAGCACATCTCAAGAAGAGTTGTGATAAGACCACCTGCAGATATATCGTGTCCTGCAATGATAAGACCTTTCTCAACTAAAGTCTGAATAGCCATGAAAGCATCACGGAAGTACTCAGCATTTTGAACTGTAGGTACGTCGTCACCAACTTTGTTCAGAGATTGTGCAAAGGCAGAACCGCCAAGGCGCATCTTGTCAAAGCTGAAGTCTATATGGTATATAGTGCTCTTGTCATCATTTACAAGTACTGGTGAAACAACTTTCTTAATGTCAGAAATCTCTCCACCGGCAGAAACGATGACTGTCCCCGGACTTATAACCTTTTCTCCATCAGGATATTTCTGAGTCATTGAGAGTGAGTCTTTACCTGTTGGAACATTTATTTGAAGCTGGCAGCAGAAATCAGAAAGAGCTTTTACTGCTTTATATAGTCTTGCATCCTCACCTTCCTGTGAACGGCATGGCCACATCCAGTTTGCTGAGAGTGAAATGCTATCCATTCCTTCTGCAAAAGGTGCCCATACAATGTTAGTAAGAGCTTCGGCTACTGAAAGAACAGAACCTGCAGCAGGATTTGCAAGAGCAGCCTGAGGAGCATGTCCTAATGATGTTGCAATACCTTTCTCTCCTCTGTAGTCCAATGATACTACACCGCAGTCGCTAAGTGGCAACTGTATCTCACCCTGGCACTGTTGACGAGCTACCTTGCCTGTTACAGAACGGTCTACTTTATTTGTCAACCAGTCTTTGCAGGCAACAGCTTCAAGCTGAAGAACTCTTGTAAGGTAATCGTTTATTTTAGCTGTATCGTAAGTTGCATCCTCATAGTGACGTTCAACAGTCTTATCGATCATATATGTTTTTGGAGATGATCCGAACATCTGATCTACATCAAGGTCAAATGGACGAACTCCGTCAGCCTGTTCAAAAGAGAAGTGTGCATCTCCTGTAGTCTCACCAACTACATACATAGGAGCACGTTCACGTTCTGCAATCTTCTTTACATGTTCTATAGCTTCCTCATCGATAAGAAGTCCCATTCTCTCCTGTGATTCATTTGCTATAATCTCTTTTGCAGATAGAGTATTATCTCCTATAGGGAGCTTGCTCATATCAATCTTACCTCCACACTCTTCAACTAGTTCAGATAGGCAGTTTACATGTCCTGCTGAACCGTGGTCATGTATTGAAACGATAGGGTTGTTTTCTTCTTCACAAAGTGAACGAACAACATTGTATGCTCTCTTCTGCATCTCAGCATTTGCTCTCTGTACGGCATTGAGCTCTATACCTGATGAGTAGCGTCCTGTTTCTACTGAAGATACAGAACCACCACCAAGACCGATACGGTAGTTGTCACCACCAAGAACTACAACTTTATTTCCTTTTTCAGGATGTCCTTTCAGACAGTCACGTTGTGTACCATATCCGACACCACCGGCAAGCATTATTACCTTGTCGTATCCGTAGAATGTATCGTTCTCTTCGTGTTCAAATGTAAGAACAGAACCACAGATAAGTGGTTGGCCGAATTTGTTACCAAAGTCAGAAGCACCATTTGATGCCTTGATAAGAATTTGCTCAGGTGTCTGATAAAGCCATTTTCTTACAGGAAGTAACTCTTCCCATTCACGTCCTTCATCAGTTCTTGGGTATGATGTCATATAAACAGCAGTACCTGCAATAGGCCAAGAACCTTTACCACCACCCATACGGTCGCGTATTTCACCGCCGCTACCTGTAGAAGCACCATTGAATGGTTCAACAGTTGTTGGAAAGTTGTGTGTCTCTGCTTTTAATGAGATGACAGTCTTAATCTCTTTAATAATGAAATAGTCTGAAGTTGTATGGTCGGCAGGTGAGAATTGCTCTACTACTGGTCCTTCTGCAAAAGCAACATTGTCTTTGTAGGCAGAAATAATTTTGTTTTGATTTTCAGCTGTAGTCTTTTTAATCATTTGGAAAAGTGAAGACTCCATCTCTTCTCCGTCAATAATGAATGTTCCACCAAATATTTTATGACGGCAGTGTTCAGAGTTTATCTGAGCAAATCCGAAGACCTCAGAATCTGTTAGCTTTCTGCCTAAGTCTTTCTCTATCTTTAATAGATAATCAATCTCCTCTTTTGATAGTGCTAATCCCTCTTTTTCATTATACTCTTCAAGGTTTTCGATATGCATTATCGGAGCAGGTTGTCTGTTTACTACAAATATGTCTTGATTAAGGCTATTGTATAGTCTCTGAAGCATAGGGTCATACTCAGCAGAATCATCCTTTACGGGAAAATATTCTTCAATTCTCATGACACCCTTAATGTTCATGTTTTGAGTGATCTCTACAGCATTAGTACTCCAAGGTGTAATCATTTCACGGCGAGGACCGATAAAATAACCTTTCAAGTTCTTTTCATCTTCTACTACGGCGTCACCGTATAACCAAGATAGTTTTTCAATATCTTCGGGAGTTAAATCGTGATTTACCTCTGTAGCAATTACACTTTTAGAGGCCGTTCTGAAAAATAAAATCATAATGACTTTTATAGTTGATTATTAATGATAGTCTGTTACAAAATATTCAATCTTATTAAGAAAATGCAAAGTTACATAAAAGAGATTGCCTAAAAAAGAAAATGAGATTCAAATATAGGTACTTTCATAAAAAAGTATCATCTTTGCAGCATGAATTGGATAGAACAAGTAACCATACTGGATTTATTGGTGAAAGGTCTTATTGTAGGCGTGGTAGTATCTGCGCCTTTAGGACCTGTAGGGGTACTTTGTATACAAAGGACATTGAACAAAGGACGATGGTATGGCTTTGTTACCGGGTTGGGTGCTTCATTAAGTGATATAAGCTATGCCTTACTTACAGGTTATGGCATGAGTTTTATGGATCAATTCCTTACCAAAAACCAGATACTTCTTCAGATAATTGGTAGTATTATGCTATTTTTATTTGGTGTATACACATTCAGAAGTAATCCGGTACAGTCTATAAGACCTCTTTCTTCTACTCCAGGTAGCTATCTTCATAATTTTATTACAGCATTCTTCGTAACTCTTTCTAACCCACTGATTATATTCCTCTTTATAGGTCTTTTCGCAAGGCTCTCTTTTGTAATGCCTGGAAGTCCGGTAGGATTTCAGCTTGTAGGATATATTGCAATTGTTCTTGGTGCTCTGTCATGGTGGTTTGGAATAACTTACTTTGTAAATAAAGTACGCACCAGATTCAACTTACGTGGCATATGGATGCTTAATCGTATTATTGGCGTTATAGTTATGGTATTGTCTGTAGCTGGAGTTATCTATACTTTTCTTGGCAATTCACTTTACTGAAATTATTAACTCATATTAGCCATGTTTATTTCTAGGGTATTAAAAGATAAGAATATTGCCGAATATTTAATATATATGTGGCAGGTTGAAGACTTGATCCGTGCGAATGATTTTGATATTAAGAAAATTGATGAACATATAATAAGTAAATTCAACTTGGATGAAGCTCAGGGGAAAGAGATGTTGAAATGGTATGAGGATCTGATAAATATGATGAAGGAAGAGGGCGTTATGGAAAAAGGCCATCTGCAGATAAACAAGAATATAATCACTTGGCTGACTGATCTTCATTTACAACTGTTAGGCTCACCGAAATTCCCTTACTATAGTGCTGCATACTACAACTGTCTTCCTTTTATTGTTGAACTCAGAGCTAAAGGTGCCGATAAGGATGAACCAGAACTGGAGACCTGTTTTGAAGCTTTATATGGTATACTACTTTTGAAATTGCAAGATAAGGAGATAGGTCAGGAGACAGCGAAGGCACAGAAGGCAATATCAGCCTTTTTGGGTATGCTTGCAAATTATTATATAGAGGATAAAAAGGGAGAATTGGATATTTAATTCTAAAAAAATGAAAAATATACTTGTGACCGGTGCTAACGGTCAGTTAGGTAATGAAATCCGCATCTTATCACAGAATAATAAAGAATACAACTACTTCTTTACAGATGTCAACGAACTTGACATATGCAATGAGGGTATGGTTGCTGAATTTGTCATTGACAATAGTATTGATGTAATAATTAATTGTGCTGCCTATACTGCTGTTGATAAGGCAGAAGACAATGAGGAGTTGTGTGATAAACTCAATAATATAGCTGTTGGAAATCTGGCAGCTGCTGCTGAAAGAAATAGCGCATCATTAATTCATATATCTACAGATTATGTTTTTGATGGCACAAACCATATTCCGTATAAAGAGGATGAAGAGACATCACCTGCATCTGTTTATGGAAGGACTAAACTTGCAGGTGAGAGGAGAGCGATGGAACTTTGCTCACATTGTATGATAATACGTACTGCATGGCTCTATTCTGAGTTTGGAAATAACTTTGTAAAGACAATGATGAAGTTAGGCAAAGAGAAGGAGTCTTTGGGAGTGGTATTCGATCAAATTGGTACACCTACTTATGCAAAGGATCTTGCTGAAGTGGTTTTTGCAGCTATAAATAAAGGTGTTGTTCCAGGTATATATCATTTCAGTAATGAAGGTGTTTGCTCTTGGTTCGATTTTACAAAGGCTATTTTCCGCTTGTCGGGCATTACCGGATGTAATTTAAAACCTTTACATACTTATGAGTATCCTTACAAAGCTCACAGACCACATTTCTCAGTGTTGGACAAGACAAAGATTAAGGAGACTTATGGTATAGAGGTATCTTATTGGGAGGATAGTTTGAAGGAGTGTATAAATGAATTGACAAAATAAACAATGAATTCTGAAATAGAAAGAAGAAGAACCTTTGCGATTATTGCGCACCCTGATGCGGGAAAGACATCGTTGACAGAAAAGCTCTTGCTTTTTGGTGGTCAGATTCAGGTGGCAGGAGCCGTAAAGAGCAATAAAATTAAGAAAACAGCTACATCCGATTGGATGGATATAGAGAAACAACGTGGTATCTCTGTAACAACATCTGTGATGGAGTTTGACTATAATGATTATAAAATCAATATCCTGGATACTCCGGGTCACCAGGATTTTGCAGAAGATACATACCGCACATTGACAGCAGTAGATAGTGTTATCATTGTTGTTGACGGTGCAAAGGGTGTTGAGTCGCAGACAAGAAAGCTCATGGAGGTCTGCCGAATGAGAAATACTCCTGTTATAATCTTCGTTAATAAAATGGACCGCGAAGGTAAGGATCCTTTTGATCTGCTCGATGAGTTAGAAGAGGAGCTCTCCATCTCTGTCCGTCCTCTCTCTTGGCCTATAGATCAAGGTGCAAGGTTCAAAGGTGTATACAATATATATGAGAATAATCTTAACCTTTTCCAACCATCTAAGCAGATAGTGACAGAGAAGGTGGAGATAGATATAAATACAGAAGAACTTGACAAGCACATTGGTACTCCTTTGGCGGAAAAGTTACGTGCCGACTTGGAACTTATTGAAGGTGTATATCCTGAGTTTGATAAGGAGGGATATCTTGATGGTAAAATAGCACCTGTATTCTTTGGTTCTGCGCTAAATAATTTTGGTGTTCAGGAGATGTTGAACTGTTTCGTCGAAATAGCTCCATGTCCACGTCCAACACATGCTGTGGAACGTGACATCAATCCTGATGAGAATAAATTCTCAGGATTCATATTCAAGATAACTGCAAACATCGACCCTAACCATCGTTCTTGTATTGCGTTCTGTAAGGTTTGCTCCGGCAAATTTGAGAGAAACACTCCATATTTCCATGTACGTCATGGAAAGACAATGCGTTTCTCATCTCCTACACAGTTCATGGCACAGAGAAAGACTACAGTTGATGAGGCTTGGGCAGGTGATATCATAGGCTTGCCTGATAATGGTACATTCAAGATAGGTGACACTCTTACTGAAGGTGAATTGCTCCATTTTCAGGGAATACCAAGTTTCTCTCCTGAAATGTTCAAATATATTGAGAATGCAGACCCAATGAAACAGAAACAGTTGGCTAAAGGTATTGACCAGCTTATGGATGAAGGTGTGGCGCAGCTATTTGTAAACCAGTTCAATGGGAGAAAGATAATCGGTACTGTAGGACAACTTCAGTTCGAGGTTATCCAATACCGTCTGGAGAATGAGTATAATGCTAAGTGTAGATGGGAACCATTGAGCCTTTATAAAGCATGTTGGGTAGAGAGTGATGATAAAGAGGAGCTTGAAGCTTTCAAAAAGAGAAAATATCAATACATGGCTAAGGACAGAGAAGGACGTGATGTATTCTTAGCTGACAGTGGATATGTTCTTCAGATGGCACAGATGGATTTCAAGAATATAAAATTCCATTTTACAAGTGAATTCTAATATTGTTTCACTCATTTTGGAAGAGCGTTTTTTTAGTTGAAATACTATAAAAGATTTATATATGGAAGAATCTCACAATAACTTGTTGTGAGATTCTTCTTTTTTATAACTTTGTTTTACAAATACATAGATATTATGAGAAAGAATTTTTTGACTTGTTTAGCTTTGTTGATGGCAACAGTGCTATTTGCTAAGAAGGTAGAGATAACTAAGTTCAGATGTGTTACTCCTATTGAAGTTATACGTCCATTTATGATAGATAGCGTTAATGCCGGTCAAAAGGCTTTTTCGGATGAGATGCTGTTAGATTCATATACCTCATTGGCAAATATATCTGCAGGTACTGAATATGATATCACCGGTATTCCTAAGTCATCAGCAGATTATTCAATAAATTTAATTTCATTTAATATGGAGAACAGAGATTTTGTTAAAGGTAAGCTCTCTGTAAAGGGATTAAAGAATTACAGAATATATGTTGACGGAAAGAAAAGTGATGGAAAGGAAATTGCCCTCGAGCCGGCTACACATACTTTCGTTATAAAATATCTTTCTAAGAAAAGTGTTGCAGACTCTTTGTCTGTTGACTTCGATACAGATAATCCTGAAGATATCATAATAGGTACTTCCGTGAAACGTATGTATACAATAAATAGTGTAGTCGATGGCAAAAGAGTCTCATCAGTAAGTATATCTCCAAGTGGTAAGTATATTATTATAAGCTATCTCAATACACTTGAAGGTGGTACACTTCAGAGAAGATTTATTGCGAAAGAGGTCGCTTCGGGTAAAATAATATCTCAAGGTTCGGAGGAGATGATATGGATGCCATCTTCGGATATCTATTATACGTTGCGTAAAGGCGATAATGGTAGAGACATAGTGGCCTTCAACCCACAGAATGGTAGTGAGAAGATTTTTGCCTATGCAATACCCGAAGGACGTTTTCAAATATCACCAAATGAGGAGTATCTTCTATACTCGATAGAGCAGGAAGGACCCAAAGAGAAGAAAGAGATATATCAGGTCCTAGAACCGGATGACCGTCAGCCTGGATGGAGAAATAGAAATTCTCTCTTCAAATATGATATTAAGAGTCGAATAATGCAGCCTCTTACTTACGGATATAGGAATGTATGGGCATCCGATATCTCAAAAGATGGAAGATATATTCTGTTGATGATGTCAAAAGCAAGATTGACAAAAAGACCTACCACTCTATTTTCCCTGTTAAGACTTGATACAAGAAACATGAAAGTAGATACTCTAGTGGAAGATGATGGATTTATTTCAAACGCATGTTTTTCTCCTGATGGTAAGAGTGTGGCTATAACAGGCTCTCCTGAGGCTTTCGCCGGAATAGGCAAGAACCTACCCGAAGGAAAGATTCCGAATATGTTCGATATGCAACTCTATATAATGGATATAGCATCAAAGAGTGTAAGAGCTATGACCAAAGAGTTTAATCCAAGTGTTGGAAACATTTCATGGAGCACTAAAGATGGCAAGATCTACTTTACAGCCGAGAACCGTGACTATATCAGCATGTATAGCATGACTCCTGTAACAGGTAAAATTGATGCTCTGAATTTAAATGAAGAGATTATAAAATCATTTTCACTTGCCGATAAAGCCAATATGGCAGTATATTTTGGTCAGAGTGCATCCAATTCTGACAGAGTTTATCTGTATGACTGTAAGAGTGGAAAGAGCACCCTTATGGATGATATAAGCAGAGAGATACTTGATGGTATAAAATTGGGCGAGTGCCATAACTGGAATTTTGTAAACTCACGTGGTGATACAATCTACGGAAGATATTACCTTCCACCTTCATTCGATAAGAAGAAGAGTTATCCAATGATTGTGAACTATTATGGAGGTTGCAGTCCTACAAGCCGTAACTTTGAGAGCCGCTATCCGCATCATGCCTATGCTGCTATGGGGTATGTTGTTTATGTTCTGCAACCAAGTGGAGCAACAGGCTTTGGTCAGGAGTTCTCCTCAAGGCATGTTAACACAGCTGGTGAGGGTGTGGCAGATGATATCATAGAGGGAACAAAACAGTTTGTTAAGGAACACTCTTATGTTGACAGTAAGAAAATAGGATGTATCGGTGCATCATATGGAGGCTTTATGACTCAATATCTGCAGACAAAGACTGATATCTTTGCATGTGCAATATCGCATGCCGGTATCAGTGACCATACAAGCTATTGGGGTGAAGGCTATTGGGGATACTCATATAGCGAGGTCTCTATGGCCAACAGTTATCCATGGCAAGACGTTGATCTATATGTTAAGCAGAGCCCTCTCTATAATGCAGAGAAGATAAATACCCCTATATTATTTCTTCATGGTGATGTAGACAAAAACGTTCCTGTTGGAGAGAGCATACAGATGTTTACTGCTCTTAAGCTCTTGGGTAAAGAGACTGCGATGGTGCTTGTAAACGGGCAAGATCATCATATAACAGAATATAATAAGAGGTTGATGTGGCAAAATACGATATATGCATGGTTTGCAAAATGGTTGAAGGATAAACCATTGTGGTGGAATGAGATATATTCACCTAAAAAGCTATGATATATGTTGTTCAAACTCTCTATTTAATGCTCGATAAAGAAAAAGAGTGACAACAACGAAAATTATTGCTATTTTTGCATTTGAAAAATATAAAAGAATATGGCTGAACTATTTAATGAAGATATAAAAGCTGCATGTGAAGTGATGCAAAAAGGTGGTGTCATACTATATCCTACAGATACAGTTTGGGGAATTGGGTGTGATGCAACAAATGAAGAGGCTGTTAAGAGAGTATACGAAATAAAGAAACGTCAGGATAGCAAAGCTTTGTTGGTCCTGGTAGATTCTCAGGTGAAAGTTGACTTCTATGCAAAAGATGTTCCGCAAGTAGCGTGGGATCTTATTGAAATGACAACTAAACCTCTTACAATAATTTATGATCAGGGGCGTAATCTGGCGGAGAATCTTCTTGCTGAAGATGGTAGCGTGGGTATACGTGTTACATCAGAGCCATTTTCAAAGCAGCTATGTTTTCGTTTCAGAAAAGCTATTGTATCCACATCTGCAAATATTAGTGGTGAGAAGGGTGCAGCAAATTTCAGTGAGATAAGCCAGGAGATTATTGATGCTGTGGACTATGTTGTGAAATACAGACAGGATGATAAGTCTCAGCCAAAACCATCGAGCATAATAAAATTAGGAAATCAAGGTCAGATAAAAGTTATTAGAGAATAAGGAGATTTAATGTACAACACTTTAGAGGAAAAGAAGAGTTTACTGCAACGTTTCGTACTTTGGCGAGAGAAAAACATAAAGGATAAGCATTTTATATTGATACTTAGCTTCTTGGTTGGTATATTTACAGCCTTGTCTGCATGGGTGCTTAAATCCTTAGTGGAATGGATAAAGGAGTTCCTTACTGAGAACTTCGATTCCACCGGTGTAAACTGGTTATATCTGGTATATCCGGTAGTAGGTATAATTATCACAGGAATATTTATACGCCGAGTGGTTAAAGATGATATTGGTCATGGTGTTACAAAAATTTTATATGCCATATCAAGGAAACAGAGTCGTATAAAGCGACATAACACATGGTCCTCTGTTATAGCAAGTGCCATAACTATCGGTTTTGGTGGATCTGTAGGAGCGGAGGCGCCTATTGTCCTTACCGGTTCTGCTATAGGATCAAATCTTGGCAGTACTTTCAGATTGGATCATAAAACATTGATGCTTCTTGTCGGCTGTGGCGCTGCAGGAGCTATCGCCGGAATTTTCAAGCTCCTATCGCCGGACTTATGTTTACGCTTGAGGTATTGATGATAGATCTTACAATGGCATCTCTATTGCCTCTGTTGGTCTCCTCAATTACAGCAGCGACAATGTCCTATATTATTACCGGTCCGGAGGCAATGTTTAAGTTCCATATGGACCAGCCATTCCTTATGGAGAGAATACCATCAGTAATCGTGTTGGGTATTATTTGCGGATTGGTCTCACTTTATTTCACAAGGACAATGAACTCTATAGAGAATGTCTTTAGTCGCTTTAATAGTCCTTATATAAAACTTGCAATAGGAGGTACCACGTTAAGCCTTCTTATTTTCCTTTTTCCACCTCTATTCGGTGAGGGTTATGATACGATAGACCTTCTCCTTAACGGTGCGAGTAATAGTGATTGGGATAAGGTAATGGATATGTCCATATTTTATGGTGTAGACAACCTTTTGCTGATATATCTGGCTATGATAGTTCTATTTAAGGTATTCGCTTCAAGTGCTACCAATGGTGGCGGAGGTTGTGGTGGTATCTTTGCACCAAGTCTTTTTCTGGGATGTATTACAGGTTTTGTATTCTCGCATTTCTGCAATGAGTTCCATATAGGACCTTTTATTCCTGAGAAGAACTTTGCTCTGCTTGGCATGGCCGGATTAATGTCGGGTGTTATGCATGCGCCGCTTACAGGTATCTTCCTAATTGCTGAACTTACCGGAGGCTATGACCTATTCCTGCCACTTATGATGGTTTCGGTAAGTGGATATCTTACAATCATGGTCTTTGAACCTCATAGTATCTATTCAATGCGTCTTGCCAAAAAAGGTGAGTTGATAACTCATCATAAGGATAAGGCAGTACTGACACTGATGAATATTAGTTCGGTCATTGAGACTGATTTTGATAAGGTGTCTCCCGACATAGATTTAGGTGCTATGGTTAAGGTGATATCTATGGCGAAGAGAAATATCTTCCCTGTTGTAGATAGAAATGATGAGCTTATTGGTATTGTCTCTCTTGATGATATACGAAATATAATGTTCCGACAGGAACTCTATCACAGATTCCAAGTTGAGAAGTTCATGACTGCTCCTGCAGCTAAAATAAGTATAAATGAATCAATGGAAGATGTGATGAAGAAATTTGATGAGACAAAAGCTTGGAATCTTCCGGTACTTGATGAAAATGGAAAGTATAAGGGATTTGTTTCAAAATCAAAGATATTCAACTCATACAGACAAGTATTGGTAGACTTTTCAGAAGATTAAAGTTATGGAAAAGAAAGATTTAAGAATAGTATATATGGGTACTCCCGACTTTGCAGTCGAGAGTCTTAAGAGATTGGTTGAGGGTGGATACAATGTAGTTGCCGTTGTAACTATGCCCGATAAACCGGTAGGACGTCATGCAAGTGTGCTTCAGCCAAGTCCTGTAAAAGAGTATGCACTTTCTCAGAATTTAAAAGTATTGCAACCGGAAAAATTGAAAGATGAGGCTTTTGTCGCGGAGTTGCAATCTCTTAATGCTGATCTACAGATTGTAGTTGCTTTCCGTATGCTTCCAGAAGTGGTATGGAATATGCCACCTATGGGTACATTCAATCTTCATGCTTCACTGCTTCCACAATATCGTGGCGCTGCTCCTATAAACTGGGCAGTAATAAACGGAGATAAGGAGACAGGTATCACAACTTTCTTCCTAAAACATGAGATCGACACAGGTGAGGTTATACAGCAGGTTCGTGTGCCTATTGATGATACAGATGATGTTGAGATTGTTCACGACAAACTTATGATGCTTGGTGGCGACTTGGTTGTAGAGACTGTTGATGCTATAATTGCAGGAACAGTCAAATCTATACCTCAGGAAGAGATGCAGAAGAGTGACATAACTCTTCGCCCTGCACCGAAAATATTTAAGGAGACATGCAGAATAGACTGGAATATGGGGGCTAAGAGAGTATACGACTTTATTAGAGGTCTATCTCCATATCCTGCCGCTTGGACTGAACTCTGCACAAAGGAGGGTGACAGACTGGTCTTGAAGGTATATAAGACAGTTAAAATATTCCAGGGACATAACCTGAAGGTGGGTGAGGTCATCACAGACAACAAGACATATTTTAAGATAGCTGTCAAAGATGGCTTCATAGATATCATACAACTGCAACTTGCAGGCAAAAAGAAGATGATGACAGTCGATTTCCTTCGTGGTTACAGAAGTGCCGAAGGGAATTATGTAGAATAACTTTTTCTTCTTCAGTAACAGACCTTTCTGTTAGTAGCTGCAATTATAACCCAATGGCTTGAAAAATTTGTTGGCATATTTGCTGATATATTATTAGTTTCCTGAAAAGTGATTCATAAAAAAGAATCCCCTAAGATTTATGATAAATGGTAAATCTTAGGGGAGAGGTGATCTTCATTAGAAATATGTTTGCAGAATATAAAGCAGACATTTTATGTTATGAAGTCAACTATTTATAAAAGAGCGAGCTGTTCTCATCAGAATTTATTTTCTGCATAGTGCCTTTTGAACTATCTTTATTTACTACAATTTCGTGGCTTTCTGTTATTGAGTCTGAATTTTTACAAGTTATAATCAGTTTTTTAAGTGTTCCGTCCTTATAACCCGGAATGCTCTCAAGTGTGTAGGATACATACCCTATGTTGTTTATATATGGATCATCATTGAACTTATTATGTCTTAATTCAAGATGTAAAACACCATTTTCGTCAGGTTTACTTCCCTCTAAGGCTACAAGACTTATTCTATGCGCAATAGAAGAGCTGCTACGTCGAATGGTGAACTGTATGTTAAGATGTGCTGAACTGATATACATCCAGTTAATGCTGATATTGTCGTTGCCGAAGTTGTCAGTCTGAGTATCAGGATTGTATGTGTCCATTTTTTTTGTAAGTACCTTATAGATGTCATAAATCTTAATACTCTGTTTTGCGTTTTGTGGCAAAGCTGCACTCTTATTATCAGCCTCAATAATATAGGTATAGAGTATTCTCTGTCCTACACTATCTGACTGAGCATATTTTAAGGCATTCTTATTAATAATATTGCTCAGGCCATTATAATCACCGTTAACCTGTGTCTGTTCGCTTTCGTTATTTGAAATATATGATACAGTGCCAATTTCGGTGATATATTCAATGTTCTCGTCGTCAGAGCAAGATTGAATGAAAGTTGCTGATGCAATAAGAACTGTTGATAGAATTAAATTTTTAAGTTTGCTCATATATTTGTACTTTTATGTTACTACACAATTAATGCTGAGAATAACATTTTACTGCATCTTTATTTGTTAAATCAGATTAAACAATAAAATATTCCTCTTTGATGCAGTATTTTTGAAACTATTGCATTCATAAATAAGAAGTGTCACAAAGTATAGACATAGATGAGCTGTCGATTGTACGAGGATGTCAGAACGGAGACAACACGGCAAGACGAAGACTTTATGAGAAGTTTTCCAGGCAGCTTATGTCTGTTTGCATGCGCTATGTTTCTGATCGTGATATAGCACAGGATATACTTCACGACGGTTTCATCAATATATTCGATTCAATACGAAGATTCAAATATATGGGTGAAGGCTCACTTAAGGCTTGGCTTACAAAGGTAATGATGAATGAGTCTCTGAAGTATCTAAGGAAAAATGCAAAGCTCAATGAGATATCTTATGATGAGATGCCGGATGTCGCCGATGATGAGGAGAGTGACATTTCTGATATTTCTGCTTCTGTATTGATGGAGCTGGTTAGAAAACTTCCGGATGGATATAGAACTGTTCTTAACTTGTATGTTTTTGAGGATAAGAGCCATAAAGAGATTGCATCTATGCTGAATATCTCTGAACATACATCATCTTCTCAATATTTTAGAGCAAAGAAATTACTTACTACAATGATAAAGGAGTATAGAGATCATGAAGAAAGATGATAAGGAAAAATGGATTGAACAACTGCGACAAAAGTTGGATGATTTCTCTGAAGATGTTCCTGAAAGTGTATGGGATAGAATAGAGAAAGATTCCATGCGCAAGATCGTGCCGTTTTGGAGAAGATGGCAGAGCATTGCTGCTATAATAATTTTGGCTATTGTATCTTCTGTAATGGTAACTCTATGGGATAGTAGCTCTGAATATATTCAGAAGCAGCAAGATAAGAATATCTCCAATCTCAATATTGAGAGTAAACCGATCATGACTGGTGATGAAACCAATCATGACAGGATTGCCATCCTGTCGAGAGAGGATGAGAAACCGATCAAGACAAAAAAAGATGGTACATTATCAAAAAATTTAGTGAAAGCTGTAGCATCTGATTGGGCTATGTACAATGATTCAGAGAATGAAACTATACCTGCAAAAGAATCTCCACAGGTGGAGAAATTATCACAAAAGGAAACTAATGCTGCTGAAAAAGGAAATATAAGTTCAGAATCAAAATCAGAAACAAACACAGAAACATCACAGAAACAGGCATCTAATCAAAAGAGAAGAGCCAAAGAATCTTTATATC
Source organism: Phocaeicola paurosaccharolyticus JCM 15092 (assembly GCF_000613805.1). Taxonomy (GTDB): domain Bacteria; phylum Bacteroidota; class Bacteroidia; order Bacteroidales; family Bacteroidaceae; genus Phocaeicola; species Phocaeicola paurosaccharolyticus. The sequence continues at coordinate 71,083 of NZ_BAJR01000006.1, forward strand.
AATATAATGCTAATAATATAAAGAGGGAGAAACAATGGTCAATTGCTCTGAACAGCGGCGGTTTAGGAGTCAACTCAACTTCGAACATAAATGGGGCTATGATGAGGTTCAGTAATAGTGATTATGGACTTCAGCAGGATCCGATATCAAGTTCTCTCAATATGGGTAGTGATAACTTTATTAGAAATAACTATTTTGCAGACCTATCTACTATAAATTCCATAAAGACGAAGAAGAAACATTATCAACCTGTTACATTCGGACTTTCTGTTAAATTTGAATTGGATAGAGATTGGTCTTTGGAGACTGGACTTACATATAACTATCTTTTCTCAAAACTTGATTCTGATTTGGGCAGCGATATGTTGCATCAGGAGCAGAGCCTTAAATATATAGGTGTACCTATAAAGATAGGCAGGAATATAGTCAGTCTCAATAAAGTCAACATATATGGCTCCGCTGGAGGAGAAGTTGAGACACCTATTTCAGGAAAACTAAAAACTTACAATGTTGTAAATGGAAAAGAGAATCTGGAATCAGAAGAGGATATAGATATATCTAAACTTCAATTCTCAGTAGGGGCATCCATAGGTGCTGAATATAAGTTGGCAAAGAGGTTTGGTATATATGCTGAGCCGGGTATTGTCTACTATTTTGATGATAATTCAGGTATCGAGACAATACGTAAAGAGCATCCGCTAAATTTCAATATTAAGTTAGGTGTTAGATTCACTTTCTTAAAATAAAGAGTTGTAATAAATAGTTTTGCTGAATTGTTACTATATTTGTAATGAAAAAAACATATCGTTATGGCAAAACCGTTAATATCGCCATCTTTACTTGCTGCAAACTTTGCAAACCTTGAAAAAGATCTTGAGATAATCAATAAGAGTCAGGCAGACTGGCTTCATATTGATATCATGGATGGTGTCTTCGTTCCTAATATTTCTTTTGGATTCCCAGTTTTAAAATATGTAGCCCACCTCTCAAATAAACCTCTTGATGTGCATCTTATGATTGTACAGCCTGAGAAATTTATCAATGAGGTAAAAGAACTTGGAGCAATGATGATGAATGTACACTATGAGGCTTGTCCACATATACATAGGGTAATTCAACAGATTAAAGATTCTGGGATGAAAGCTGGCGTAACCCTCAATCCGGGCACTCCTGTATCTATACTGAATGATATCATTGCAGATGTGGATATGGTACTTCTGATGAGTGTAAATCCAGGTTTTGGAGGGCAGAAGTTTATAACTCACACGATAGATAAGGTGAAGGAACTTCGTGAACTTATAAATAAGAGCAACTCAAAAGCTCTTATAGAAATTGACGGCGGAGTAAATATGCAGACCGGAAAGGAACTTGTTGATGCAGGTGCAGACGTTCTCGTTGCAGGTAATGCAATATTTAGAGCTCCAGATATATTGAAGACTATTCAAGAGATGAAAGATTTATGAGTTAGTTGAGTAACAAGAAAATATTATTATCTCCAATATCCCGACTGACAATCTTTTTTTCAGTTGGGATTTTTCTTTCTGACACGATATTACGCTGCCACAATTATCTGTTATTCCATATTATACTTCTACTTCTGCTGGCACTCTTCTCTCTATTTTTATATTACAGACGTAATAATATACTATTCGGCATCACTACAGCTCTTTTCTCTGTAGTTCTTGGAAGCATGCTTACAAATATTAAGTGGCTTGAGACAGAACATAGCTGGCAGAAGAGTAATAAAATCTATAATGGACGTATAACAGACGAGGCTGTAGACAAAGGACGGTATATTCAATTTGTTGTTGATGTGGATAATAATAAGGTCCTTACCAGAGTGATGAAGGACTCTGTTGATCTGTCCTTCAGAAGCGGAGATTTAGTAACATTCTATGGAAAGATAATGAGGCCTGCCAATATGGGCAATCCTAATGAGATTGATTATGCAACATATCTTCTTCGCAATGGTATCAATGGTACAACTTTTCTTCAAGATGATGAGATAAAGAGTTTCTCAAGTGAAAGAGATGCTACGTTGATTGAAAAGTCACTTTTACTAAGAGAGCGTGTGATATCACTATTTAGGGAGTGGGGAATAAGGGGTGATGAACTCGCCTTGCTCTCTGCTCTTATGGTTGGAGAACGGAATCTTTTCTCACAGGAGGTTGAAGATGACTATACTAAGTCAGGATTGGCTCATATGCTCTCCATCTCAGGTATGCATGTTGGCATACTGCTGCTTATAATAAACTTTATGCTCTGGTTTATGAACAGGAGTACGCATTTGCGAATAATGAAGTGGATTATTCTGTTTGTTGTCCTTTGGGGCTTTGCCTGCATAAGTGGACTTGCTCCATCGGCTGTGCGTGCTGTTATAATGTGTCTTTTTCTAGAGTTGATGTATTTCAGTCATGAGAAACGCTATCCTCTAAATATCATCTTCGTTACTGCTCTATGTATGCTGTTGTACAATCCTTTTTATCTTTTTGATATCAGCTTTCAGCTCTCATTTGCTGCTGTGATAACAATAATCCTGTTCTATACTCCTATAATGGATATTTTACGTTGCAGGTATAGGGTTGTAAACAGTTTTAGCTCAGTTATTGCTCTTTCAATTTCAGCCCAAATAGGAGCTGCTCCTCTTGTATTGTACTATTTCTCAAACTTCTCCTCATATTTTCTTCTGTCGAATATACTATCTTCATTTTTGGTGGTCGTTATAATGGTAGTTGCCCTTATATCGTTTGTTGTCCCATTTCAACCTATACATATACTTCTGCAATATGCTCTGAAAGCTCAGAATAGCATATCATCAACTGTGGCAGCATTACCAATGTCTGTTGTCAGAATAGATAATTTTTCATTCGTCAACATACTGTTCATATACATTCTCTTTATTATTTTATTGCTATATATCTATAACCGACGACGTAAATATCTTATCGGTGTAAGTATAGTGCTTCTCACAATTGTTTCGTTCAACTTTGTAAATAGTATTCCTACTAAGATTATGCCTCATGCATTGATATATAATGATTCACGAATGTCATACATCCATTTTGTTGAGAACAGAAATGAATCTGTCGTGATATATTCTCCATGCGACTCTTTGTACACCGAACTGCGACCAGCAGTGAAGAGATATTGCTATAAGAATGGGATTAAGGAGCCTAAACTGACATGTGATTACCATTCGTCATATATATATTCATGTGATGGAATAATATATTGGCGTGGGAAAACATTCTGTGTGGTGAGTGATAAGAGATGGAAATACAGATATACTTCGGAAGGACCTCTTGAGGTGGATTATCTCTATCTTAGCAGAGGTTTCTATGACTCTATATCATCTTTAGAGAAAGTTTTCAAGATCAAACATATTATTCTCGGCTTCTCGTTAAGTGACACTTCCGTGGAAGCAATAACTAAAGAATGTATAGATAAAGGAATATCTTATGTTAACTTAAAAGAGGTAGGTTATTATAAAATAATGGTATAAATGAATAAATTATTACTATTTTTGCCACCCAAAATATGATATTTATGCTATCTCAAATTATAGAACAGTCGAACATAGATAAGGTTGAGCAATATTTAAGTAACTACAATAAAATTGTAATTGTATCACATGTATCTCCGGATGGTGATGCTATTGGTTCTTCACTTGGTATGTACCATTTTTTGAAGAGTTTCGATAAAGATGTGACAGTTATCTACCCAAATTCTTTTCCTGATTTCCTTAGATGGATGCCGGCTTCTGAATCTGTCTTAAAATATGACAGACATAAGAAAAAAGCGGATGAGGTAATATCTCATGCAGAGATGATATTTTGTCTTGACTTCAACGCTCTTTCACGCATTGATGCAATGAAAGAGTCTATAGAGAAGTCGTCTGCTAAAAAAGTAATGATTGACCATCACTTAAATCCGGAACCATTCTGTGATGTCACTATATCACACCCATCTATATCATCTACTTCTGAACTCGTTTATCGTCTGATAAACAGGTTGGGAGATTACGAGGAGATAACTCTTGAGTGTGCTCAGTGTATCTATACAGGTATGATGACAGATACAGGAGGATTTACATACAACTCCAACAATAAAGAGATATATTACATAATAAGCAGCCTTCTTGCTAAGGGTATCGATAAAGACGATATTTACAGAAAGGTATACAATACCTACTCTGAGGACAGACTTAGACTTATGGGATATGTTCTTTATGAGAAGATGCAGGTATTCAATGAGTTTAATGCTGCACTGATATGGCTGACCAGGGATGAGCAGAAGAAGTTCAGTTTTGTAAAGGGAGATACAGAAGGTTTTGTAAACATACCTTTGTCTATAAAGCATGTAAAGTTCTCTGTCTTCTTACGTGAGGATACTGAGAAAGATATGATTAAGGTCTCACTAAGATCTGTAGGAACTTTTCCATGTAATAAAGTAGCTAATGAGTTCTTTAATGGTGGGGGACATCTCAATGCATCCGGTGGAGAAGTTTTCGATACTATGGAGAATGCAATATCTCTGTTTAAACAGGCTATAATTAAATATGAAGATTTATTAACTCAAAAAGAATAGTTAATTAACTCTCAATTTACTACATTTGTCCACAATTTAAAACAATAAAGATGAAGAAGATAAACATTCTATTGATTTCTGTTTTTTTATTGAGTTTGACCTTTCAGTCATGTAGCAACAGCAAGACATATGCTGAACAGAAGAAGGATGAGAAAGAGTCTATTCAAAGATATATAGAAAAGAACAATATAAATGTCATTACACTCAATCAGTTCCTTAATCAAGATACCACAACCAATGTAGCTAATAACGAGTATGTACTCTTTGATGAAAACGGAGTATATATGCAGGTTATTAATAGAGGAGATGGTGAGATTATAGAAGATGGTAGCAAGAATATTCTTGCCCGCTATGTAGAGGAGGAGATTGCTCTTGATGGTACAACAGATACTTTATCTTTAAATACAATATCTAACATTGCAACTGACCCTGATGAGTTCAGATTAACAGTGTCTGATGGAAGTTTTTCCGGTACATTTATAAGTGGTATAATGAGCCAGTATTATAGTAGTGCCGTTCCTGCAGGTTGGTTGGTTCCTTTCAAATATATCAAAGTTGGTAGAGCTATTGATAAAAGAACCAAATTGAAACTTATCGTTCCTCACTCTCAGGGACAGATCACTGCAACAGGAAGTGTATACGCTTGTGTATATGAAATAACTTATCAATTAGAATAATGACATTAATAAAATCAATTTCCGGAATTCGTGGCACCATCGGTGGAAATGTTGGTGACGCTCTTACTCCATTGGACATTGTAAAGTTTACTTCTGCTTATGCAACTTTGATTCGCAGAAATAGTAAAGAACAGAAATGTAAAATAGTAGTGGGCCGTGATGCCAGAATATCTGGTGAAATGGTAAAGAATATTGTTTGTGGCTCACTAATGGGAATGGGCTGTGATGTAGTAAATATCGGACTTGCTTCTACTCCTACAACAGAACTTGCAGTACAGATGGAGAATGCCCAAGGTGGTATTATTATTACTGCCAGCCACAATCCTAAACAGTGGAATGCATTGAAACTCCTTAACCAGGATGGAGAATTCCTTAATAAAGAAGAGGGGAACGAAGTTTTGGATATAGCTGCTAGAGAGGATTTCGACTATGCTGAAGTTGATAATTTAGGTAGCTACAGAGAGGATGATACATATAACGATAAACATATTAATAGCGTTCTTGCTTTAAAATTAGTCGATGTGGAGGCTATTAGAAAAGCAAATTTCAAAGTTGCTATAGATTGTGTGAACTCAGTAGGAGGAATAATACTTCCTGAACTTTTTAAACGCTTGGGCGTTAATCATGTAGAAAAACTATATTGTGAACCTACTGGCAATTTCCAGCATAATCCGGAACCTTTGGAGAAGAACTTGGGTGATATTATGTCTCTCGTTAGAAAAGGGGGAGTAGACGTTGCCTTTGTAGTCGACCCTGATGTTGACCGTCTCGCAATGATTAGTGAAGATGGAACCATGTTCGGAGAGGAATATACTTTGGTAAGTGTTGCAGACTATGTGCTGAAACATACTCCGGGTAATACTGTTTCCAATTTAAGCTCAACAAGAGCACTTCGTGATGTAACACGCAAATATGGTATGGAGTATAATGCTGCTGCTGTAGGTGAGGTGAACGTAGTCACAAAGATGAAGGAGACAAATGCTATTATTGGTGGTGAAGGCAATGGTGGTGTTATCTATCCTGCGTCTCATTACGGACGTGATGCATTGGTAGGTATAGCTCTCTTCTTGAGCCATCTTGCTCATGAGGGTAAAAAGATGAGCGAACTGAAGAAGGGATATCCTGAATATGCTATAGCTAAGAATAGAATTGACCTTACCCCTGAAACAGATGTAGATGCTATACTTCTTAAAGTTAAAGAGATCTACAAAGATGAGGAGATTAATGATATAGATGGTGTTAAGATAGATTTCCCAGACAAATGGTACATCTAAGAAAGAGTAATACTGAACCTATCATTCGTGTTTACTCAGAAGCTAAATCAATGGAGATAGCCGATGAGATAGGTAAAAAGGTAATGGATGTTGTTTATTCTCTTGCTAAATAAATATTAAAACAGATAAAGGTGCATTATTATAATGCACCTTTTTTATGCTTATATCTTAACATCAAACCTGGAGCAGGTCGCTCATTATTCCGTCGGAGATAAAAATTCCCTCCTTAGTTAGCTTTAACTTATTATCGGCAACCTCTAGATATCCTTTCTTTATATTCTCTTCTGACATCTTCATTGCATAGTCGTATAATGCAACGCCGAATTTCTCTTTTAGTATAGAAAGATCCATTCCCCACATGGTCCTTATCGAGGTGATTACAAACTCATTATACTGAGTGGTGATATCTAACTTCTCAATCTCATAATCAGCTTTCCCACTGTTTATTCCTTCTATATATCTATCCAATGAAGCTATATTCCATTGCCTTGATCTTTGGTCATATGAGTGCGCTGAGGGGCCGCAACCTAAATATTTAACTCCCTTCCAATAGCTTGAGTTGTGTCTTGAATATAGATAAGGTTTCGAGAAATTGGATATTTCGTAATGCTCATAGCCTGATTCTTTCAGCGTTTCTATAAGTGTTGAGAACATCTCAACGCTCATATTCTCGCTAACCTCTTTCACGTCATGGCTCTCTTTAAGTTCCCACATCTTGGTACCTTCCTCATAGATAAGATGGTAAGCTGATATATGTTCGGGGTTAAGTTTTGTTATTATTGATAGATCACTTTTCCAACTCTCAAGACTTTCACCAGGTAGGCCATACATAAGGTCAAGGCTTATGTTCTTGAACCCATGTTTTCTGCAGCGGTTGAATGCATCTATAGCTTGCTGTGAATTATGGCGTCGGTTTAATAATTTCAGTGTGTCGTCGTTGAATGTCTGTATACCTATGCTTATTCTGTTGAGTGGCAGTTCAGATAGCATCTTGACATACTCTTCCGAGAGATCGTCAGGATTTGCCTCTATAGTAATCTCTGCATCTTTAGCGATGGTGTAAAATTGCTTTATACTCTTGAATATATCATCAAAATGGCTTTTACCAAGCTGTGATGGGGTCCCTCCGCCAAAGTATATTGTCTCTATCTCTTCACCGTTGAGATAGTCTTTTCTCATTTCCAACTCTTTGCAAAGAGCATCTATGTATTCATCTATACGGTTGCTCTGTGTAGTAGAGTAGAAATCACAATATATGCATCTCTTTTTGCAGAAAGGAATGTGAATATATATACCTGCCATTGACTCTATTTTTTACAAAGATAATCTATTAGTAACTATAAACGAAAAGTAAAGGTTAAGATGGTTCAAAATGGTATTCTATTTTTTTTGCTGTATGGTGCTTTAAAACATAATTTAGTAACACATACACTAAGGTTGCTTTTCTTATCAATAATCTTTACTTTGCAAATATGTTAAAAAGATGTGATACTCATATCTTTTATGTTAATTACTAAATCTTATTTATCATGAAAGTATATCAGACTAATGAAATTAAGAACATTGCCCTTCTTGGCAATGATGGAGCAGGTAAGACCACCCTCACAGAGTCTTTACTCTTTGAGAGTGGTATTATAAAACGTCGTGGTAGAATTACTGCCAAGAATACTGTCAGCGACTATTTTCCTGTTGAGCAGGAATATGGTTATTCTGTATTTTCTACTATTTTTCATGTAGAATGGAATGGAAAGAAACTTAATATCATAGATTGTCCGGGAAGTGATGACTTCGTGGGTGCAGCTATGACGGCTCTTAATGTAACTGATACTGCTATACTTTTATTGAACGGACAGTATGGTGTAGAGGTTGGTACTCAAAATCATTTCCGTTATACCGATAAACTTGGTAAGCCTGTTATTTTCCTTGTAAATCAGTTGGATAATGACAAGTGTGATTTCGATAATATAATGGAGCAACTTAAGAGCATTTATGGCCCTAAGGTTGTCCAAGTACAGTACCCGCTTCAGACAGGTCCTGATTTTCATGAGTTAATAGATGTTCTTTTGATGAAGAAATACTCATGGAAACCAGAAGGTGGTGCACCAATTATTGAGGATATTCCTGATTCAGAGATGGACAAAGCAATGGAGTTGCATAAGATCCTTGTTGAGGCTGCAGCAGAGCATGATGAATGTTTGATGGAGAAGTTCTTCGAATCGGAGACTTTGACTGAGGAGGAGATGCGTGAAGGTATAAGAAAAGGATTGGCATCAAGAGGTATGTTCCCTGTTTTCTGCGTATGTGCAGGTAAAGATATGGGTGTAAGACGTTTGATGGAATTCTTGGGTAATGTTGTTCCTTTTGTTGATGAGATGCCGCCGGTATTCAATACAAGAGGCAATGTTGTTAAGCCGGATGTTCATGGACCTACTTCACTCTATTTCTTTAAGACAGCTGTTGAACCACATATCGGTGGTGTTCAGTATTTTAAGGTTATGAGTGGAACAGCTCATACAGGTGATGACCTAACTAATGCAGACAGAGGCTCTAAGGAGAGAATAGCTCAGATTTTTGTATGTGCGGGAGCAAATAGAGTAGAGGTAGAAGAACTTAAAGCAGGAGATATAGGATGCTGTGTTAAACTTAAAGATGTTAAAACAGGAAATACCTTGAATGGAAAGGATTGTGATAACAGATTTGACTTTATAAAATACCCTAATTCTAAATTCTCAAGAGCTATAAAGCCTGTAAATGAGTCGGATACAGAGAAGCTGATGAGTATTCTCCATAGAATGAAAGAGGAAGATCCTACATGGGTTATTGAACAGTCTAAGGAGTTGAAGCAGATTATAATACATGGTCAGGGAGAATTCCATCTACGTACACTGAAATGGAGACTTGAAAACAATGAAAAAATAGAGATTAAGTTTGAAGAGCCTAGGATTCCTTACCGTGAGACAATTACTAAATCAGCTCGTGCTGACTACAGACATAAGAAACAGTCGGGTGGTGCAGGACAGTTTGGTGAAGTTCACCTCATTGTAGAGCCATACTACGAAGGAATGCCTTTGCCTGATACATATAAATTCAATGGACAGGAATTCAAGATAACCAAGAAGGGTGAAGAGGTTGTTCCTTTGGAATGGGGAGGCAAGCTTGTATTTATTAACAGCGTCGTTGGTGGTGCTATCGATACCAGATTCATGCCGGCTATATTGAAAGGTATTATGAGCCGTATGGAACAGGGCCCATTGACAGGATCTTATGCTAGAGATGTAAGAGTCATTGTTTATGATGGTAAGATGCACCCGGTAGACTCTAATGAAATATCATTCATGCTCTCTGGTAGACATGCCTTTAGTGAAGCATTTAAGAATGCAGGTCCTAAGATTCTTGAACCTATATATGATGTTGAGGTTTTTGTTCCAAGTGATAAGATGGGTGATGTGATGAGTGATCTTCAGGGTAGAAGAGGACTTATAATGGGAATGAGCAGTGAGAATGGATATGAAAAACTTGTTGCTAGAGTTCCTCTAAAAGAGATGTCATCTTATTCAACTTCACTTAGCTCTCTTACCGGAGGACGAGCTTCATTTATAATGAAGTTTGCAAGTTATGAACTTGTTCCAGCAGATGTACAAGATAAGTTAATGAAAGAATTTGAGAGCAAAGAAGAAAAAGAAGAGTGATGAACTGTAGAAAATAATACATAAAAACGGCGTGTTTGTTAAAAACATGCGTTTTTTATTTAAACAACATTAAAATTTCACTATGTTTTATTGCAAGTGATTATATAATTTTATTATTTTGTAAACTATTAATAGGTTAATTTTGTTAGTAATATATATCAATTCTCTTAAAAGTTCTGTTTTAAGGTTTTTAGGTACTCCTGCAATTAATGATAGTTAAGAGATTTTGTTAACGAATTGACCGTTTAAAATTTGGCTGACATGAAGAAGTCAACGATTTGGATATTAAGTATTGTAATGGGGTTATCATTTCTTAGCTTGCTCTACCTTCAGGTAAAGTATATCGAAGAGATGGTTAAGATGCGCAAGGAGCAGTTTGATGAATCTGTTCAAAGAAGTCTTGTATCAGCTTGTAAAAATGTTGAGTTGGTTGAGACAAAGAGATATCTTGAAGATGATGTGGCTACAACAGAAAAAGCAGCTCAGCTATCTAAAGATAACAGTCAAGCTGAAGAACAGGAGGAGGAACAGGGAACTGAGGTGGTAGAACATTCACATCAATATTCTATAGGATCTGATGGACTCTCCGGATACTCTACTTTTGAATTTAAGATGCGTGTAAGCAACGTAAGACCTTCCAGTGTACCTAAGGCTATAATTTCGACAGGGAAAAACATACCACAGACTTCTAGGGCTTTGCAAGAGATTATAAAGAACCGTTATGTATATCAAAGAGCTCTTCTAGACGAGGTAGTATATAACATATTGTATACAGCTAGTGATAAGCCTTTAAAGAAAAGGGTGAACTTCAAACAGTTGGATCTTTTCTTGAAGACAGAACTGCTGAATAACGGAATAGATATACCTTATCATTTTTCTGTTACAGATAGAGATGGAACGGATGTTTATAAATGTCCTGATTTTACAGACGAAGGCAGTGAGAATACCTATTCTAGGGTAATATTCAGAAATGACCCTCCAGCAAGGATGGGAGTTGTAAATATACACTTCCCTACAATGAATAGCTATATATTCAGTTCAGTTAAATTTATGATACCGTCATTGATATTTACTCTAGTGCTGTTGGTGACATTCATATTTACAATATACATTATTTTTCGTCAGAAGAAACTGACAGAGATTAAGAATGATTTTATTAATAATATGACTCATGAATTTAAGACTCCGATATCTACTATTTCGTTAGCTGCACAGATGTTGAAGGATCCTGCTGTAGGAAAATCTCCGGCTATGTTCCAGCATATATCAGGTGTAATTAATGATGAGACAAAGAGATTACGTTTCCAGGTAGAGAAGGTGCTTCAGATGTCTATGTTCGAGAGACAGAAGACAATTTTAAAGATGAAGGATGTCAATGCTAATGAACTTATAAAGGGAGTTATAAACACCTTTACCCTTAAAGTAGAAACTTACAACGGTAAGGTAACATCGGAATTGATGGCCGAAGATCCACATATATTCGTGGATGAGATGCATTTCACTAATGTTATATTCAACCTGCTTGATAATGCGGTGAAATATAAAAAGCCGGAAGGTGACTTACTGTTAGATGTAAAGACATGGAATGATTCGGGTAAACTCTACATATCTATACAGGATAACGGCATAGGCATAAAGAAAGAGAACCTAAAGAAGATATTTGATAAGTTTTATAGAGTACATACAGGCAATCTTCATGATGTTAAAGGATTTGGATTAGGATTGGCTTATGTGAAAAAGATTATTAATGATCACAAAGGCTCAATACGTGCTGAGAGTGATCTGAATATTGGAACTAAATTTATAATTACATTACCTTTATTAAAAAATGAATAATATGGACGAGAAATTGCGTATTTTGTTATGCGAAGATGATGAAAATCTTGGCATGCTGTTGAGAGAATATTTGCAGGCAAAAGGTTATTCTGCAGAATTGTGTCCTGACGGAGAAGCTGGTTATAAGGCTTTTTTGAAAAATAAATTTGATTTGTGTGTTCTTGATGTAATGATGCCTAAAAAGGATGGATTTACTTTGGCACAAGAGATACGTAGTTCAAATGCTGATATTCCAATCATATTCCTTACTGCTAAGACTCTTAAAGAGGATATACTGGAAGGTTTCAAGATTGGTGCTGACGACTATATTACTAAACCATTCAGTATGGAAGAGTTGACTTTCCGTATTGAAGCTATCCTTCGCCGTGTACGCGGAAAGAAGAATAAAGAGAGTAGTGTATACAAACTTGGAAAGTTCACTTTCGATACTCAGAAGCAGATACTATCTAAAGATGGTAACAGCACTAAGTTGACAACTAAAGAGTCTGAACTTTTAGGCCTTCTTTGTGCTCATGCAAATGAGATTTTGCAACGTGATTTCGCTTTGAAGACTATATGGATTGATGACAATTATTTCAATGCAAGAAGTATGGATGTTTATATTACTAAGCTTCGTAAACATTTGAAAGATGATGAATCAATTGAGATTATCAATATTCATGGAAAGGGTTATAAACTAATCACTCCAGAAGTAGAATAATTTATTCTTTAATTAGGGTAAGTGCTTTTTAAGATATATGAGCTCGGTAAAAACCGAGCTCATTCTGTTTTATATTGGCCCATTTCTTTATACTATCCTCTACATGTTATTCTCAAGATATTTATATCTATAAACAACAAGAGTGTGAACTGTATTTGCACTTCACACTCTTGCCACATATAAGTAGGTTTATAAACACAACCTTTAAAATAGTTGCCTCAATTGTCTTATCGACTTATGGCTTTTATTTAGTCCTTGATATTTTTGTTGATTATTATATAAATGATCAAACCAAATATAAGAAGGAAAAGAGACCCTCCAAGAACATAGTTGTTATTAATAAGCTCACTTCCAGTTAAGAAAATGCCTATTAATATCAAAGCTCCTAAAACCATAATAATTAGTCCAAGATTTTTTAGTAAGATTTTCATGTGTGTATTTATTAATAGATTATTATTTCGATATATACAAATTAAAGCATAATTCTATTATAGAAGAAATTATTTTGATAAAAAGTGGATTAACCTAAAATCATCTAATCTTTTATGTTTGCGAATATTTTCTTCAATACTTCCTGACTAGTTTTGAGTTCGTACAGACCTATACCTTCCAAAGCTTCTTTTAATGTTTCTGTAGCAATCTCATTGACTTTCTTCTCTAGTTCCTTGCCTGTTTTAGTAAGATAAATACGGTTTATACGCCTGTCCGTTTTATCGGAAATCCTCACTACAAGATGTTGTCTCTCCATGTTATCAATAAGTCGTGTCATGCTAGGTTTATCTTTAAATGTTGCATCACACAGCTCTTGTTGTGTCACGCCATCTTTATCCCAAAGATAAAGCAGTACGGTCCATTGCTCAGGAGTAATATCGATCCCTTCGCCACGAAACTTACGGCTAAGCTTTCTGTTTATGGCAGCAGATACTTTCCCGTTGAGTATGGCAAAAAACAGATGCATGTCAAAACCTAAACTCTCTATCATATATTGATTGTTTAAACAACTTTGTACAAATATACAAAAATAGAGCTCAATCGTATATTTTAAGTGTTAAAATATCGATTAATTTAGCGGTAACTGCAATTTTAAATATGTTTTAGTTATAATACCGTTCGTCCACTTTTTAATATAAAATTATCTCATTATATGCAATCTCCATCGGCTTATTGTTAAATAAAAGTATCTGAATACTTGCATTTTAAAAAGTAAAAAATTACCTTTGCAGCCGAATTCAATTTTTATTTAATAATTTAATTAACGTAAGTATGAATCAATACGAAACCGTTTTCATTTTAACTCCCGTTTTGTCTGAGCCTCAGATGAAGGAAGCGGTAGAGAAATTCAAAGGTATTCTTACTGCAGAAGGTGCAGAGATTATCAATGAAGAGAATTGGGGCCTAAAGAAATTGGCTTATCCAATTCAAAAGAAATCAACTGGCTTTTATCAGTTGATCGAGTTTAAAGCAGCTCCAGAAGTAATTGAAAAATTGGAGGTTAACTTCCGTCGTGATGAGCGTATTATCCGTTTCTTGACTTTCAAGATGGACAAATATGCTGCTGAATATGCTGCTAAGAGAAGAAATGTTAAATCAACTAAAAAGGAGGATTAATCATGGCACAGCAACAATCAGAAATCAGATATTTAACTCCACCTTCAGTAGATGTTAAAAAGAAAAAATACTGCCGTTTCAAAAAGAGTGGTATTAGATATATCGACTATAAAGATCCTGAATTCTTGAAGAAATTCTTGAACGAACAGGGTAAAATTCTTCCTCGCCGTATTACAGGTACTTCTTTGAAGTTCCAACGTCGTATCGCGCAGGCTGTTAAGAGAGCACGTCACTTGGCGTTACTTCCATTCGTAACTGATATGATGAAATAATAAGGAGAATAATTATGGAAATAATATTGAAAGAAGACGTAGCAAACTTAGGCTACAAAAATGATATCGTGACTGTAAAGTCAGGTTATGGCCGTAATTTCCTTATCCCTACTGGAAAAGCTATCATCGCTTCTCCTGCTGCAAAGAAAATGCTTGCAGAGGAATTGAAACAACGTGCTCACAAATTGGAAAAGATCAAGAAAGATGCTGAGACTCTTGCTGAGACTTTGAAAAACGTTTCTTTGACTATCTCTACAAAGGTTAGCTCAACTGGAACAATCTTTGGTTCTGTAACTAATATTCAGATTGCTGATGAGTTAGAGAAACTTGGTCATAAGATTGACAGAAAGATTATCGTAGTTAAAGACGCTGTTAAAGAGGTTGGAAGCTACAAGGCTATCGTTAAACTTCACAAGGAGGTTTCTGTTGAAATTCCTTTCGAAGTGGTTGCTGAATAATCTGTAGATACTTTGATATTAAAGAGTCTGAACTTTTGTTCAGGCTCTTTTTTGTTTTTTTCAACACTCTGAGACTAAAAGTTTGATTGGTGTCGCCGGCTTATGAGACGCCGTCGTCAAATGATGAGTAGCCGCCGGCAACCGATGAGATGCCGACGCCGTCTGAAGAATATATCCTCAAAAGCCCTATATATAAGCTTGGCTGGATGTTTTTATTCTTTAATGTGTGCGGTATTATAATGGGTTAGAACTAATTTAGAGACCTATTAGAGTTGATGTTTGCCGTAGGTTTGTTCTAAGAAAAGTAAAGGTGGTATGTTTGTGGATTCACAGGTTAAATTGGGATATGCTTGGTGTAGCTTAAATGGAGTGGGGAAATCAGGTGTGTTGAGCTTAATAAGCTATTCTGTTCTCTGTTATCCTTGGGTATAGGGCATAAAAAAAGTCTGTGGCTTAGCCCCAGACTTTCAATTCTCTCTAATGTTCGTTAGAAATTATTCAGCTACTACAGCTGAATCAGTTGCAGCGCTATCTGCAGCCAAAGAATCTACTGTATCAACAGCTGCTGATTCTTCTACTACTGCTACTGAATCTGAATCTGATGCTGCTGCATCATTAGCTGCCTTGTTTCCGCAAGATGCGAAAGAAACTGCAACGAAAGCTACGAACAAAAATACTAATTTTTTCATTTTTCTTTTGCTTTTAAAAATCTGTAATACTTATTTGCTTTATTAAAACACTGCAAATGTATGTACTTTTTTGATATGTTGTACCAAAAAATACAACTTTTTTTTGTTAAATATTAGTTTTTTTATTTATTTTATTGATAATGAATATGTTATAAAACATATTTTTAAGCTTCTGCAATACTATTATATAGGAAACGCTTGATACTTCTCTTAGGAGTCTTCTCGAACTCAGTTGGGTAAAGTTGTATTTTGCTTATCTGCTCATAGCCACCTACCTGTTTATTGAGATTTTTTAAGTTTTCCTCCATAACAGTCTGAATATTATCAGTGGTGTTCAAGCCTAGTGAATCCAAACATTCGTAATCTGGGTATACAAGGGCAACCAACTTTTGGTTTCTCTCAATAACAAGGCTCTCTAGGACAAATGGAAGATTGTTAAGCTTAGCTTCAATTTCTTCAGGGAAAATATTTTGACCGTTAGAGCTTAGGAGCATAGTCTTGCTTCTTCCTCGGATATATACAAAGCCGTTCTTGTCTAATGTTCCAAGGTCACCTGTTTTAAGCCATCCATCTTCTGTGAATACCTCTTTAGTAGCCTCTTCATTTCTATAATAACCCTTCATAACGTTTTCTCCTCTTACCTGAATCTCTCCTGTAATATTTTCAGGATCCTTAGAGTCAATTCTTGCTTCCATGATATCAAGAACTCTACCTGCTGAGCCAGGAATAAACTGATCCCATGGAGCATAACTGATAAGTGGAGCGCACTCTGTCATTCCGTAGCCTATGGTGAATGGGAATTTAATCTTATAGAAAAACTCTGTAACCTCAGGATTCATTGCTGCACCTCCAATAATTATCTCTTTGAACCTGCCACCAAGCGCATCTATAAGTTTCTTTCTTATCTGACCATAAATCTGGCTGTCGAGTAGTGGTATATTAAGAGCCCATTTCATAGTCTTTTTGTTTATGATAGGGAGGATTACATTTTTGTAGATCTTCTCTATAACAAGAGGAACAGTGATTATAAGGTTAGGCTTTACCTCATCGAATGCTTCATAAGAATCTTTGGAGAAGGAATCTTGCCAAGTAATGTAACATGTGTTCCCACTGCAGTGGCTGTTAGGAAGTCGAATGAACAACCGTAAGCATGAGCAAGAGGCAGGAATGAAAGAACCTTCTCACCTCGAGTTAGAAGTTCAGTGCGCATGCCGAATGTCACATTTCCTGCAAGGTTGTTTCCAGTAAGCATAACTCCCTTGCTGAAACCTGTAGTTCCGGAAGTGTAGTTAAGCATCATGACCTTATCATTAGACAGTTCAGTATAATTGATATCTTCCTTTCTAAATCCTTTTGGATATGCCTTATTCATCGCTTGTTCGTGGTAGCGTATAAAGTGTTGAATTGTCTCTCCATCTTTCTGGTAAAGACATCTAAAATCTGTTAGTGAAAAGACTCCTCGCAAATCAGTGATAGCTTCTTCTTCAAGACTTTCCCATATCTTATCACTTGTAAATAGGAATGTTGATTCCGAATGATTGATTATATGGTGTACATCATTAGGTTTGAAGTCGGGTAGGATAGGTACAATAATAGCACCGTATGTTACTGCTGCCAAGTAAGCGATGCACCAGTTAGATGTGTTTTTCCCAATAAGAGAAACTTTATCGCCTCTGCGAAGGCTGCAGTGTTGGAATAAAAGATGTATTTTAGCAATCTCCTCAGCTACTTGAGCATATGTATAGTTTATATCTTCTCCATAGTCAGAATAACAAGGTAAATTCCAGTTCTCTTTAAAGCTTTTCTCGTATAACTTTATAAAATTTTCCGTTATCATTGCACAAAAATTGAAATAGTGTGCGAAAATAAGTATAATTATTCGCATTCTAAAAGTTTTCATAATAATAATATGTATTTTTGCGAAATAATTGGATAAAACATATGATAGATACTACCATATTTCAAGATAAGACAGCCGTTTACTATACTTTAGGTTGTAAACTAAACTTTTCAGAGACATCAACTATAGGGAAAATCTTAAAAGATGCTGGAGTTCGTACTGCTAAGGCTGGAGAAAAAGCAAATATTATCGTTGTAAATACCTGTTCTGTAACAGAGATGGCAGATAAGAAATGCCGTCAAGCAATACATAGACTTACTAAACAACATCCTGGGGCATTTGTCGTTGTGACTGGTTGCTACGCGCAACTTAAACCTGGTCAGGTGGCTGAGATAGAGGGAGTGGACCTCGTGCTTGGTGCCGATCAGAAAGGTGATATAATGAAGTACCTTGGAAGCTTGAATAAGAATGAGCATGGTGAGGCTATATCTACACCAATGAAAGATATAAAGAACTTCTCGCCTTCATGTTCACGTGGCGATCGTACTCGTTTCTTCCTTAAAGTACAGGATGGATGCGACTATATGTGCTCTTACTGCACAATACCTTTCGCACGAGGAAGGAGCCGTAATGGAAAAATTGAGGAGTTAGTAGAACAGGCTCGCCAGGCTGCTGCAGAAGGTGGTAAAGAGATTGTGCTTACCGGTGTCAATATAGGTGACTTTGGTAGAACCACCGGTGAAACTTTCATTGACCTTGTAAAGGCACTTGATAAGGTTGAGGGTATAGAGAGATATCGTATCTCATCTATTGAACCTAATCTGCTTACTGATGAGATTATAGAATATGTGGCCCAATCAAGAGCTTTCATGCCTCATTTTCATATTCCTCTTCAAAGCGGTAGCGACTCAGTTCTTAAGTTGATGCGCCGCCGTTATGATACTGCACTATTTGCTCATAAAATAAATAAGATAAGAGAATCGATTCCAGATGCATTTATCGGAGTGGATGTTATTGTTGGTACACGTGGTGAGACTGATGAATATTTTGAAGAGGCATACAACTTCGTCAAGAAGGTTAATGTAACACAGTTGCATGTCTTCAGTTATTCCGAAAGGCCAGGTACTCAGGCTCTCAAGATAGAGCATGTTGTGTCACCTGAACAGAAACATGAACGTAGCCAGAGACTACTTGCTTTGTCGGAAGTAAAGGTCCATGAGTTTTATGAAGCTCATATAGGAAAAGAGGCTCTTGTGCTTATGGAGAAGGCAAAAAGAGGAGAGGTTATGCATGGGTTCACAGAAAACTATATACGTGCTGAACTAACTTATGATGTAAAATTGGATAATAAGATTATCCGAGTTAAACTTGGTGAGTTCAATGATGACAAGACCGCTCTAAAGGCTACTATTATTGAGGATTAAATTAATATACTTTACGTTAAGTAAGGTATTAAACATATAAAAGTCTACTTATACTCTTGTTTAGTATATATGAAAAAAATATCCGTTGTTATATTGAATTGGAATGGCGCAGAGATGCTCCGTAAGTTCCTTCCTTCTGTGATAGAGTATTCTATAAGTGATCAGGTTGAGGTATGCGTTGCTGATAATGGATCGACGGACAGTTCTGTCGCTGTGATAACAGACGAGTTCCCTCAAGTGAGATTGATACAACTTGACAAAAACTATGGGTTTGCAGATGGTTACAATATTGCCCTTAAGCATTTAGAAGCAGAGTATGTTGTGCTTCTAAATAGTGATGTAGAGGTGACTGATTCCTGGCTTGATGCAATGAGTTGTTATCTCGACAAGAACAAGGATGTTGCTGCTTGTCAGCCTAAGATACTATCATATAAAAACAGAGAATATTTTGAGTATGCAGGTGCATGCGGAGGTTATATGGATCAGTTCGGTTATCCTTTCTGTAGGGGAAGAATATTTAATAGTGTAGAAAAGGATAGGGGGCAGTACGATACTGTAGTAGATGTGATGTGGGCAACGGGTGCATCGCTTTTTATTCGACTTGAGGATTACAGAAATGTAGGAGGCCTTGATGGTCGTTTCTTTGCTCACATGGAGGAGATAGATCTATGCTGGCGTCTACGCTCAAGAGGCAGACGCATTGTGTGTGTTCCACAAAGTGTTGTGTATCACGTAGGTGGTGCTACTCTTAAGAAAGAGAATCCTAGGAAAACCTTCCTTAATTTCCGTAACAATCTTATTATGCTTTATAAGAATACTCCTGAAAAGAGACTTAAAAAGGTAATGCAGGTAAGGGGGATATTGGACTATGTAGCTGCTGCGATGTTTTTATTGAAAGGCGATTCATCTAACGCTAAGGCTGTTTTAAGTGCCAGAAAAGAGTATGGAAAAATGAAACATGACTTTGAAGCTGACAGGAAGAATAACCAGGCTCTTTCTACATCTGATACAATAAAGGAGATTGTACCATATAGTATAATAAAGAGATACTACATTAATGGTAAGAAAATCTTTGCAGAACTTTGATTTTGTAAAGTTCAATATATTATATAATAAAATAAGAGTAAGGTTTCCCTTACTCTTATTTTTTATATTAATCTTCTAAAGAGGGCTTATCTTTCGTAATTCATCTCAACACCTACTGTGTCGCTGTTTGAATTCATAGGCGGATTCTCTTTAAAGAGTCTGATATTTATATACTCAATAGTTGAATAAGAGAGAAACAATCTGTTGCATATTCTCTGACATACATTCTCTAAAAGCTGTGATGGAATCTCCATCTCCTTTCTTATATCATTGAATATGTCAGCATAACTTATTGTCTCTTCAAGAGAGTCGGATATTGCAGCCTTGCTGAAGTCAGTCTTTATCTTGATATCGATAATAAAGTTTGCTCCAATCTTTCTCTCTTGTTCCATAACACCATGAAAGGCATAAAGTTTTATGCCTTTCATTATAATATACATATCAGTTGCTTTCATTTTTAATTATCCACAACGTGAGCTACCACATGTCTTGCAAATAAGACATCCTTCTTGATAGACAAGAGTCTCGTTTCCACAGTTAGGGCACTTTTGACCATCGGCTTTAGTCCCGTCGATAACATATTTCTTAAGTGCTCTTTCAACACCGTTTTTCCATGTGTTGATGTTCTCGCTGTCAAGTTGTAAAGAGTCTACAAGTTTGATAACTCTGTCGATAGGCATTCTCCAACGCAATACTCCTGAAATAAGCTTAGCATAGTTCCAGTATTCCTTGTTGAATCTTTCAGAAAGTCCTTCGATAGTTGTCTTGTACCCTCTCTTGTTTTCGAACTGGAAGTCATATCGTTTGTTGCCATTTTCATCAATGTTCTTGATGATTCTTCCTGTTGTAACCGATTTAGGTAGAGATATACCTTCATCATCATCCTGAAGACCGGTAAAGATTTCGTAAGGATGACCGTCGAGAATACCAACGAATGCTACCCACTTCTCTTTATTGTTCTGGAATCTTACAACATCAGCTTCCAATACTTTTGGACGAACTTCCACTACATCCGGTTGCTTGCAAGGAGGGTTTTCGCTCTTCTTGTCGCTCTTAGCAGAGATAAGAACCCCTGAACGTGATCCGTCACGGTAAACAGTACAGCCTTTACATCCGGATTTCCAAGCTTCTACGTATAGTCTGTTTACGAGATCTTCGTCAACATCGTTAGGAAGGTTGATGGTAACACTAATTGAGTGGTCTACCCATTTCTGTATTCTTCCCTGCATTCTAACCTTCATAAGCCAGTCAACATCGTTTGAAGTTGCTTTGTAGTATGGAGATTTCTTTACAAGTTCATCAATCTCTTCCTGAGTATATCTTTTTGTAGTGTCATATCCGTTTACCTCCATCCATGTAAGGAATTTATGATGGTAAACGATATACTCTTCGAAAGCATCGCCAGTCTCATCAACGAAGTCGACATGAACTTCAGGGTCGTTAGGATTAACTTTTCTTCTTCTTTTATATACAGGCATGAATACAGGTTCAATACCTGATGTAGTCTGGGTCATAAGACTTGTTGTTCCTGTTGGTGCTATAGTCAGGCAGGCGATGTTTCTTCTACCATATTTTACCATGCTGTTGTAAAGCTCAGGATCAGCCTCTTTTAGACGGTTGATAAATGGGTTTTTCTCTTCACGCTTGCTATCGTATATTTCGAAAGCACCTCTCTCTTCAGCCATCTTTACAGATGAACGGTAAGCTTCAACAGCAATAGTCTTATGAACTTCTTCTGAGAACTCAGTAGCCTCTTCTGTTCCATATCTCAATCCCATTGCAGCAATCATATCACCTTCAGCAGTGATCCCTACACCTGTTCTTCTTCCTTGCTTACTCTTAAGATAAATCTTCTCCCAAAGGTGTTTCTCTGTTAATTTTACCTCTTCATTTTCGGGGTCAGAGTTAATCTTATTCATTATATGCTCGATTTTCTCCAACTCAAGGTCGATGATGTCATCCATTATTCTCTGAGCTTTTGCAACATGATCTTTGAATAGCTCAAAGTCAAAGTATGCATCTTTAGTAAATGGATTAACAACATATGAGTATAAGTTTATAGCAAGAAGACGACATGAATCGTATGGACAAAGAGGAATTTCGCCACATGGGTTTGTAGAAACAGTCTTGTAGCCAAGGTCTGCATAACAATCTGGCACTGACTCACGGATGATAGTATCCCAGAAGAGTACACCCGGTTCTGCAGATTTCCATGCGTTATGCACTATCTTTTTCCAGAGAGAAGATGCGTCAATATCTTTAGTGAATGTTGGTGCGTCTGAATCGATAGGGTATTTCTGTGTATAAGTTGTTCTATCTACAGCAGCCTGCATGAAGTCATCATCAAGTTTAACAGAAACGTTTGCTCCTGTAACTTTTCCTTCTGTCATTTTTGCATCAATGAAAGACTCTGAATCTGGGTGCTTGATTGAAACGCTCAACATAAGCGCACCACGACGACCATCTTGTGCAACCTCTCTTGTAGAGTTTGAATAACGCTCCATGAATGGAACAAGACCGGTTGAAGTAAGTGCTGAGTTCTTAACTGGAGAACCTTTAGGACGTATGTGTGACAGGTCATGACCTACACCTCCACGACGTTTCATAAGCTGAACTTGCTCTTCATCAATATGAATAATTGCTCCGTATGAATCGGCGTTCCCGTTTATACCAATAACAAAACAGTTAGAAAGTGAAGCCACCTGGTATTCATTTCCGATACCTGTCATAGGGCTACCTTGAGGAACAATATATTTAAAATGGTCAAGAAGCTTGAATAACTCCTCAGATGATAGACCATTTTTATATTTTGACTCTACGCGAGCTATCTCATTGGCTATTCTCCAATGCATATCATCTGGAGACTTTTCAAATACGTTGCCATATGAATCTTTTACGGCATATTTGTTCACCCAGACACGCGCAGCAAGCTCATCGCCTTTGAAGTACTCTAATGATTGTTCAAAAGCCTCGTTGTAAGTGTAAGATTGTTTATCCACTTTATCCTAATATTTAAATCTGTTTATATGAAAGTTAAGTAGTAGTAGAATCGCTTTCCATAATAAAAGATATAGCAAAACTAAATATGTTTTTTGAATAAACAAAAAGATACAAGAAAAAGATTTTATTAATTTTCAAAATTGTCCATTTTGTATGATTAATATATTGGTAATCAGATAAAAAGATTTTTAGAAAAATAAAAAAGTTTCCAATTTTGGAAAATTGTAGAATTTATTTATAGAAAAATGTTTTTAAGTTCTTGAGGAATTGAGAATTATTTATGCTTTTTTTTGAGGAGTTTGATTATATTCTTTTTATATATTTGTATCTGAAATAAATAATCTATGGAATCAATAAAGAATAGACGTACAATACGTAAATATAAAGATAAAGATGTTTCAAAAGAGTTGATCGACAGATTGCTTGAGACCTCTTTTAGAGCACCTACAATGGGTAATATGCAATTGTATAGTGTTGTTGTTACTCGCGATGTGGAGATGAAGAAGAAACTGGCTCCTGCTCATTTTAATCAGCCTATGGTTATGGAAGCTCCGGCTCTCCTGACTTTCTGCGCTGATTTCAATAGGTTCGTAAAGTGGTGTGAAGAGAGCGATGCAATTCCAGGATACGACAACTTTCTCTCTTTTATGAATGCTGCTACTGATGCCTTGCTCGTAACGCAGGAATTTATAACCTTGGCAGAGGAAGAGGGATTAGGTACATGCTATCTCGGTACAACGATATATAATTCAAAGCAGATAATTGATATTCTTAAGCTACCTAAGCTCGTTGTACCTATTGCTACTATAACCGTAGGCTATCCAGGCGAAAGTCCGGCACAGACAGACAGAATCGATTTCAGGGCTATTGTTCATGATGAGGTCTATAAAGATTATTCATCGGAAGATATTAAGAGTATATATAAGGAGAAAGAGGGACTTGAAGAGAGCTTGAAGTTTATAGAGGAGAATAACAAGAAGACTTTAGCTCAGGTCTATACCGATGTGAGGTACAAACGAGGTGATAATGAGTATATCAGCAAGCTTCTTCTCGACGCATTGAAGGAGCAAGGTTTTATTGAAAAGTAAATATTGATAATATTTAGATATGAAACGAAAATGAGCGGAATAGTTATCATTAACTATTCCGCTCATTTTTTGCGATAATACGATATTTATTTGCTTCTTAAGCTCGATTCTATCTCCTCTATTTCAGATTTGAAACTCTTATCTACATCCACCTGGTCCTTAACGATCTTGCAAGCATGAAGAACTGTTGCATGATCTTTATTACCTATGAGCTGTCCAATCTTAGAAGAAGAAGATTCAGTATGTTTCTTTGCAAGGTACATAGCTACCTGTCTAACTTGAACAATCTCTCTCTTTCTGGTCTTGGTGTGTATTGCAGACTCGTCAATCTCATAATGAGCACACACTTTAGAGATGATGTCTTCAATAGATAGAGGCTTACTCTCACAGCATTTGACGGCTTTCTTTACAATTCTCTGTGTCAGGTCCAAATCAATATCTCTCTTGAATAGTATCGATTGAGCAAGAAGAGAATTTATAATGCCTTCGAGTTCTCTGACGCTTTCGTTTACATTCTCTGCTATATAATTAATGACACTCTCTGGAATAGTGAGACCATCTCTCTTAATCTTATTGCGTAAGATGTTTTTCCTAAGCTCTACATCCGGTTTATCAAGCTCTGCTACCAATCCCCATTTGAAACGAGTAAGAAGTCTGTCTTCCATTCCTTGAAGCATTACCGGAGCTCGGTCGGATGTAAGGATAAGTTGTTTACCATTCTGATGTAGGTGATTAAAGATGTGGAAGAATGTGTTCTGAGTTTTAGTAACTCCCGCAAATTCCTGTATATCGTCTATAATCAGTACATCTATGCTTTGGTAAAAACTTATAAAATCATTGAAGTGATTTGTACGAACAGAGTCAGTATACTGAACCTGAAAAAGGTGTGCAGATACATATAATACTCGTTTGTTAGGATATAGCTCCTTTATCCTTGTTCCTATAGCGTTTGTCAAGTGAGTTTTACCAACACCCGATGGACATAAAGGAAAAGAGGGTTAAAGGTCTTTGCAGGATCCTTTGCAACAGTCTCTCCAACAGTCCGTGAGAACTCATTACTTGAACCTTTAATGAAATTCTCGAAATTGTAATTTGGATTGAGGTGAGGATCAAGCTCCTGTATAACAGGTGCCTGAGTCATGTTTGGTGACTTGTTTGCCTCGTGAATAGAAGTTGGTTTTGAGATAGCTGGAGACCTGTTTGTGCCCTCCATGTTAACCGAAATATGATTAGTCTTATCGGTTAAAACACTATACATCAATTGGGTTCCTTCTCCTATAACTTTGTATAGAACGGAACGTAACAAATCCACAAATTTTTCTTCAAGGAATTCATAGAAAAATGGACTCGGTACACCTATAGTCAATGCTTTGTCCTCATATCTCATGGGGACAATAGGTTCAAACCATGTTTTATAAGTCGTCTCTGCGACATTGTCCTTTATAATATCAAGACAATGTTTCCACAAAACGACAGGATCGTTTACAATCATATAATGCGATTATTATAAAAAGCGAAACTTCTACTATTGCAAATTTCGAAATGAATTTTGATATAAACAAATAGCCTTTTGCTTGCTTTTCTTTTCGATAGTACAAGTTGTTAATAATCAGGAGTTTACGAAAAAGATATTGTAAAACATAAAATGAATTTATTTGCTTTTTTGTATAATCTTGATTATTAGGAAAATAGCCGTGAAGATTAACTCTTTATTTTTTTATTGAGTAGTAAAATAAATTTATCTATTTGCTTTTTTTCAGCGTTTTGGGTGGAATTAAATAAATCAGTGTCGGGGCTCTATTTAGAATAAATCTAATTAGCTCCGATTTTTTTTATTTATTTTTCTTACCAAATAAAGAGAAGTGTACATACCTCTTTGGATTAGATTTCAGGTCTTCTAACAAGAGGGAAGCATTAGCTGTAGTTGAACTCAGATTATTATATAAGGTAGCATCGTTGAATAGAAGACCTAGAGAATTATCCTTTCTGTTAAGCTTGCTAGTGAGCATTTGTACATTATATAAAGTAGAGTCTATTTTGGTAAATGTCTCTTTGTAGTTTATACTTTTCAACTCTCCGCTTATATCTGCGAAGTTTGTGGTTATGACATTCAGGTTGTAACCAATTTTCTGAAGGTCATTATTCATGAAGTGATTTAGAGAAGCTGTTGTCGATTTTAAGTTTGCACTTATAGCTTCTGCATTATTAAGAGTCTTGGCGAGAGCAGGGTCTGCCATTAGTTTATTCAAAGATGTAAGAATGGAATCCATCTTAGGAAGCATCTTTTCTACTTGTGGGAGAAGCTCATCCTGGGCGACGCCAACTAATCCATTATCGACCACTCCTTTCAGAGTATCACCAGGATTGTAGTAAGAGTTACCTTTTTCAAGAATTAGATTCATCTTTACAGTACCTAGCATTTCAGATACAAGTTCACCATAACTCCCTTTGGGCACTCTCATCTCTTTCTCAACCTCTACCATAACAGTTACATTACCTGGTTTCTGGTAGTTGTATTCAATTTGTCTTACTGTACCTATCTTATATCCATTGGCATATACCGGACTTGATCCTGCTAATCCGTTGATATTTGAATACTCAACATAATAGAAATTGCTGGATTGGAACAGGTTTATGCCTTTTAGATAATTAATTCCATAATAAAGAATCAATAATGCTAAAACTCCAATCAGTCCTATTTTTACCTCTTTTTTCATTTTTAGTTTCTTTAATCTCTTTTATCCTTAAACTCTTTGACAGCTTCATTCACATCTATCTTTTCTCCATTCTTGAAAGCTATTATGAAAGCATCCTTAAATACTTTTCTGACCTCTCTGCTTATTTTTAGAATCTTGTTGTAATCTGTGTCAGACTGATATGTATATTTATATGTGCCATTCTCTTTATAATAATCTATAGGAGCGTAGCCTTTGAAGGCCCTGTCTTTCTCTTTCAATAATTGATTTGAGGCAGCAATCTGAATCTTGAAAACTGGTTTGTCTTTACTTTCGTTTTTTTGCTCTTTAGTATTATCACTCTTCTTATCTTTAACAACATCTACATCACGTCTATTGTTGTTCTGTTTGTTATTATTGATTAAGATATTGCTCTTTTTGTTTGATGAGGTAGGATATGGATATGAAACTACATTCTTGTCAGAGTCTTTTGCTGAAACAATCTCTTTTTCAACTGAGGCAGAATCATTTACATCAATTATTATATCTTCACTCTTCTCATCCTTATCTTCAGCTACAGCTAACTTAGCTTTGCTGTCATAAGATCTCTTATAGGTCATGAAAGCTTTAAAAATACCACTCGCCATGCTGCTCGCTCCTTCATTAGAGATCAGATACTGCTCTTCATTTGCATTTGATATATATCCAAGCTCAACTAGCACGCTAGGCATTGATGTTGCTCGCAAAACAAGGAATCCTGCTTGATGTACTCCTCTGTCTGTTCTTCCTACATTATTTTTGAAAGAGCTCTGTATCCTCTTGGCAAAGAGTACACTATTCTCCATATTCTTATCCTGCAGGAACTCGAACATTATATAGCTCTCGGAAGAGTTTGGGTTGAAGCCTGCGTATCTCTGCTTATAATCGTTCTCGACAAGAATTACTGAGTTCTCACGTTTTGCGACTTCCAAATTCTCTTCGGAACGGTGAAGACCTAAGGTATAAGTTTCAGCACCACTTATACTTTGTCCGTTTCTTGCTACAGCATTAGTGTGAATGGAGATGAAGAGGTCAGCTTTTGCGTTATTAGCAATCTCTGCACGTCTGTCCAAAGGAATAAAGATATCATTCGATCTTGTGAAAATAACTTTGGTATTTGTAGAATTAGCATTAATCAATTCTCCTAATCTCAATGCTACTCTTAGATTTATATCCTTCTCTCTTCCGCTTTTTCCAATTGCTCCCGGGTCGTTTCCTCCATGTCCGGGATCGATGACAACAACGAAGTCCTTTCCCAAAATCGTGTTTGATGAAAAAGGGAAAAATAGCCCAAGGCTACAAATAAAAAATATTATTTTAAGTCTGTATGTACCCATATCAATATAATTTGCAAATTTAGGTAATTTATGATAAAACTAAACATTTATCTCTCCGTTTTATCAAAAATCCAATACTTAATCCACAAAAGCAGATAAAAAGAACTGTTTTCAGCTGAATTATTGGTTATTTTGCACACCATATTAATATGGCGCTAATAAAATTATAAATAGGTATGATAGTTTTTTTAAAGAATTGGGCTTTACCATTTGCAATGCTTACAGGGGCAATTGCATACTTCTTATTATCCGGTATTACAGCACTTTCAGCTGCTAAACCTTATATCCTTTGGTTGGTAAATTTTTTTACTCCACTACTTATATTTACTCAGCTTCTACTAACTTTCTGTAAGGTGGAGCCTAAAGAGTTATTTCCTAGAAGATGGCATTTATGGTTGTTGCTTATTCAGATATTCTTTAGTGGCATCGTTGCATGATACTTCTTTTTGCAGATCTTACTTATGAATATAAGATTGTGTTTCAGGCTGCAATAGTATGTCTGATATGCCCAACAGCAACTGCTGCAGCGGTGATTACAGGTAAGTTGGGAGGCAATGCTTCATCGCTAACTACATATACATTACTCTCGAATATACTTGCAGCTATTGCAGTTCCTTTGGTCTTTCCACTGTTGGAGCCACAAGCTAATGTAACATTCGTTTCTGCTTTTCTTAAGATATTAAGTAAGGTGTTCCCTCTACTTTTATTTCCTTTTTTTCTTGCAATGTTTTTAAGATATTGCATGCCTAAGTTACACTCCACACTTCTAAAATATCATGGAATGGCCTTCTATCTTTGGGCTGTATCTCTTGCTATCGTAACGGGACAAACTGTGCGCTCACTGGCAAACAGCACAGCAGCTCCAGGTATAGAGTTAGAAATTGCGTTTGCCGGTCTTTTTGCATGTGTTGTTCAGTTCTTCTTAGGTAAGAATATAGGCAGTATATACAATGATAGGATAAGCGCCGGGCAAGCATTGGGTCAGAAGAATACCGTTCTTGCAATCTGGATGGCATTTACATACCTTAATCCATTATCGTCAGTGGGACCTGGTAGCTATGTTATATGGCAAAATACAATTAATAGTTATCAACTCTGGAAAAAAAGGAAGAAAGAGCTTAAGAAATAGTGAAGTAATAGATATATATTTGGACAAAGAATATAATTATGAAGCAGATAATCACCCATTTTACAGACGATGATTTGTATAAATTTACAATGTGTTGTGCTGTAATAGATAATTTTCCACGAGCACAAGTTAAATATTCGTTTACAGATAGAAATAATACAATATACCCTGAGGGTTTTTCTGATGAACTCAATAAGCAGATAGAGATGCTTGAGTCATTGGTTATCACAGACCAAGAGATAGAGTTCATGAAAAGCAGATGTTACTATATACCGGGATGGTTCTATAACTATTTAAAAGGGTATAGGTTTGATCATAAATGGGTAAAAGCATGGCAGGACGAGAGTGGACATCTTCATGTTGAACTTCAAGGTAGCTGCAGATACAATTTTGCTTGAAGTGAAGGTACTTGCTATAATCTCCGAGCTATACTATATAATGACAAAAAAGGATAGCTATTTCGACTATGATGAGTACTATAAAAAATCATATGCTAAAGCGGAAAGACTTCTTGAAGCAGGATGTGTCTATAGTGATTTCGGAACAAGAAGAAGAGCATCTCTTCAGGCGGAAGATACTGTAATCAGAGCAATGAAGGATTGCAGTATGAGCAAGGAGTGGAGCGGCAAGTTCGTTGGAACAAGCAATATATACCTTGCTATGAAATATGATATGCTACCTGTTGGCACTATGGCGCACGAGTTTGTATGTGCCATAGGAGGAATGTATGGTCCACAGATGGCTAATCATATTGCCATGAATTCATGGCGAAACACTTTCCGCGGAGCATTAGGAACATATATTTATGATAGTTTCGGATGGGATATCTTCAGTCTTAATTTCTCTGAAGATTTTGCCAACCTTTTCAAGGGATTGAGAATTGATAGCGGAGATAATATGAAACAGCTAACTAGGATATCGGAAAAGTACCGTTCACTGGGTATTGATCCAAGGAGCAAACAAGTTATCTTCAGCAATGCCCTTAATACTTTAAATGCTATAGAAATTCAGAAATATGCAAAGGATTTATGCCAGCCATCATATGGAATAGGTACTCACTTTACCAATGACTTCGAAGGAATAGAACCTATGAATATTGTGATTAAACTTATAGCAGCCAAGATAACAGAGTCGTGGTCATTCTATAATGATACATGTAAGTTAAGTGAGGACGACTCCAAGCATACGGGTAAGCCTGAAGTGATAAAAAGATTCATGGATATTCTTAATATGAATAAGTAATAATAAAAAAGCCTCCAATCGGAGGCCTTTTTATTTTCTATAACTTGTTTTGTTTTATCTTCTCTACGTATTCATCAATTCTGTGAAGTTCTTCAGGAATATCTATCTTCTGAGGACAGAGACTTACACATTTATTACAACCTATACAGTGGCTTGCCTGTCTTAGTTTTGGAACCGATCTGTCGTATCCTATTAGGAATGCTCTTCTTGCTTTAGCGTAGTTCTCATCTTTAGCACTTTCGGATACGTTGCCTTCATTTACACATTTGTTGTAGTGCTTGAATATACCAGGTATGTTCAAACCATAAGGGCATGGCATACAATATTCACAGTTAGTACAAGATACAAGCGGATATTGCAACAGTTCTATAGCAGTCTTATTTAACAGCTCCTTTTCCTCGTCGGAAACCGGTTCAAGAGGGGAATAAGTGCGTATATTATCCTGCAGATGCTCCATAAATGTCATACCGCTCAAAACTGTGAGTACTCCTTCGGGAGATCCTGCAAATCTGAAGGCCCATGCTGCATTGCTGTCTTCTGGGCGTTTCTCTTTGAGGCTCTTTACGATATGCTCGTTTAGTGTTGCCAGTCTACCTCCCAGAAGAGGCTCCATGATTACAGCAGGTATATTCTTTTTCCTAAGTTCTGAATAGAGATACTTGGCATCTATATTTGCGCCTAAAGGTTTTATCCAATCCAGATAATTAAGTTGAATCTGAACGAAGTCCCATTTCACGTCCATTGCAAGCAGATAGTCGAATGCTTTTACATCGCCATGAAAAGAGAAACCTAAGTTTCTTATTCTTCCTGCCTCACGTTCCTTCAACAAGTAGTTTATAAGTCCGTTGTCAATAAACCTATCATGTAGTGTCTGTATGCAGTCACTCCCTCCACCGATGGCGTGAAGAAGATAGTAGTCTATGTAGTCTACCTGCAGCTCTTTGAAAGACTGCTTATATAGTTTGACAGAGTTTTCGAAAGAAGGGTCTGAGAAGTTAGACATCTTTGTTGCGATGTAATATTTATCTCTAGGGTGACGTTTTAATGCTATACCTGTTGACTTCTCCGAGTATCCACGCATATATACCGGAGCAGTGTCGAAATAGTTCACTCCGTGAGCCAGGGCATAGTCAACAAGTTTGTTCACTTCCTCTTGGTCAATTGGATTTTCGTCATCTTTAGCATTCTCTTTCGCCGGCCAGCGCATACATCCATATCCCAATATAGATACTTTATCCTTTGTAGTAGGATTGATTCTGTATGTCATTTTATCTGTTGGCACATCACCTAGGTTTGTATTATTCTCTTCAGATTTGTCTTTAGAATTCTCTTTAGGTGAGGAGCATCCATATAGCATTACACCGGTAGTAACTATGCCACTTCCGAATATCTTTAAAAAGTTCCTTCTTGATATATCTTTTCTTTTTTCCATAATATTCTAGATTTTTCTATGACGTTCATGACCAGTAACATATATAGCGCTAAGTGGACTAACGGGACATAAGTTTTCACAAGCACCACATCCTATGCACTTTTCGGTGTCAATAGCAGGAATAAGTATCTCTTCACTTTTTGCTTCCTTAGGTGGTACCATATGTATAGCACCTGTGGTACAGTGTCTTCCGCAGTTTCCACATGAAACGCCTTCAGTATTTGCTATACACATTTCGGCTACCCATACGGCATGGCCTATCTGTTCTGCACTCTTATCCTCAATAGTTATAGGTCTTATAGCTCCTGTAGGACATACACTTGAACATTCATTACATTCAGGTCGGCAATATCCTTTATCGAACTTCATGATAGGTTGCATGAATGTCTCTAGTTCAGTCGACGGGTGTAGAACATCGTTAGGACAGGAATTAATACAGAGTTGGCAAGCAGTACAATGTTGTGCCAAGTGTTTTATGCTGGGTGATCCGGGAGGAGTTATTTTCGTTACGTTTTCTCTTGCCTTTTTATCTTTAATGATTGCCAGCCCTCCATCAACCTTCTTTTCCTGTGCACTAATGATAGTGCTGACTGCAATTATGGCTGATGAAGAGAGAAATACTCTCTTTCCTTTATCAATAATTTCAGGTTTCCCTTCATCGTTTTTTGCCTTTTTGCCGGAGTCTATTCTTAGCTTGTATTTTATAGCATTTCTCTTGCACTTTCCTATGCAGTCCATACAAACAACACAGCGTGAATAATCTATAACATGTTTCTTGTTATCTATGCATGAACACTTACAGTTGCGGGCACATAATCCGCAACCGTTGCACTGCGTTGTATCAATTGTTGGACGGAAAAGAGAAAATTTGGAAATGAGCCCTAAAAAAGTACCCACCGGACATATTGTATTGCAATAGCTTCTTCCATTTAAGAATGCAAGTACGAAAAGTAAACCTATAGTGACTATTGCAACCGATAAGACAATCCAATTCTTTATCCATACATCAACGCTGTAGAAAGCATAGCTGTTGTAGCGCTCTGCAAGATATGCAAAGAGATTGTTACCCCAGTCGTATATAGGTGACATAAGGTTTGAAGCAATGCGTCCATAAGCGCTATATGGCTCAAGGATTGATACAATGAAATGTACTCCTGCAACTAGACATATTATGAATATGGCAAGCATAAGATATCTTAGCCATGATATTGCAGGAGAGAAAGAAAATCTGTTTTTCTTTGCTTTACCTCCAAACCATGTGAATATATCCTGCATAACTCCAAGAGGGCATATCACAGAGCAGTATATTCTGCCGAAAAGCAAGGTAAGGATAAGTAACAGAACTATTACTATTACATTTACCGAAAGAATTGCCGGAACGAGCTGTATCTTTGCCAGCCATCCGAACCATTGGTGGAGTGTTCCTGTGAAATCGAGGAAGAGCAAGCTTATTATCGTGAAAAAAATAATAGCTGCTGTGACTCGTACTGTTTTAAGCATAATATTTAGATTAAAATATTAATATAGTAAATATTTATTTCGAATTTCCTTATATCTGTTAAGATCACCTTCCCATGAAGCCTCTATCTGTCTCTCGTCAGCTCCATCTATTATCATCTTCCTTACCAAGCTGTCTCCCATCAGTGTGTCAAACCATTTTGGACGAGTGAAGAATGAGTTTCCCTTACCATTTTTCTTGTACTCTTTATAATAGCTTATAATGTATTGAAGACTTAATCCTTTAGGTGGATTAATGTTCCTAAGGTTGTTGCCAAAACATTTCCTGTCTTTGTATAGAGGATTTTTGTCAAATCCATTCATGGAACGTGGTGTGAAACTATAAGTGTATACTTTTATATCAGGTGATCCTATTACCTGAAAAGGATATTTTGTACCTCTACCTACACTTATAGCAGTACCTTCAAAAGGACAAAGTGATGGATAGAAAGCAACAGCCGTTTCATTTGGAAGGTTGGGAGAGGGCTTTACAGTTGGAGAATATGGGTCGGAGTGCTTCCAGCCTATTATTGGTATCACTGTTATCCGAGCTTTCAGCCCTTTGTCTAGCCAACCCTCTTCATTGATCATGTTTGCAAGTTCTCCTATAGTGCACCCATGCAACAGAGGTATAGGGTCTAGAGAAACAAAACTTTTTAGGAAGTCTTTCCTTACAGGACCATCTACATAGTCGCATGGATTTGGTCTGTCCGTTATTATAAGTGGCTTGTCGTTTTTGGCACAAGCTCCATTACATAGTGCATGGTACTTATATAAGTAAAGAAACGTGCCCCTACATCTTGTATGTCAAAAAGTAAAATGTCAATATCTTTCAACTGTGTTGATGTGGGTTTCTTGTTCTTCCCATATAGTGATATAATAGGTAAGCCACTTTTTTTATCCTTGCCATTACTGATATGCTCGCCTGCATCGGCTGTCCCACGGAACCCATGCTCCGGGGCAAAGATCTTCTTGACTTTAATATTTTGACTCAATAGAGTGTCAAGCAAATGTGTTCCTGTTGAACCAATTAAAGAAGAGTGGTTTACAACAAGCCCAACGCTTTTCCCCTTTAATAAAGGTATAAGCTTATCCATTTGTTCTGCCCCTGTATGAATATTTTGAGCAGATGAGAATATTGATATAAATAAGATATATGTAAGTAAAACTGAGCGTATCTTCATTCTATGTGCTGATTATTTATTATCATTGCACAAATTTAAAATTAAATTTAAAACATGGATGCTTTGTCTATTATAAATAAATATTATTCAGAAAATAACGATTGTAAAGATATTCTCATCACTCATAGCAAGTCTGTAGCAGATAAAGCAATTCAGATAGCGAATAATCACCCGGAACTCAATTTAGATAAAGATTTTCTTTATGAGGCAGCGATGCTTCATGATATCGGCATAATCTTTACTAATGCTTCCGGAATATACTGTTTCGGAGAGTCTCCTTATATATGCCATGGAATACTTGGTGCCGAAATTCTTAGGAAGGAGGGTTATCCTAAACACGCACTGGTATGCGAGCGCCATACAGGTGCCGGAATTACAATGCAAAACATTATAGATAACAATCTACCTATTCCACATAGAGATATGCTTCCCCTTTCACTTGAGGAACAGGTGATATGTTTTGCTGATAAGTTCTTTTCTAAGACTAAGTTGCAGAATGAAAAAACTGTAGAGAAGGCTCGCAAGAGCCTTCTGAAATTCGGTGATGATGGAATTGAAAGGTTTGACAGATGGTGTAGAGAATTTCTTTAATATTTTAAACGAATTTATTTACGACCATTTTCTTTATTATTTATGCATATTGATTAATTTTGCATCTTAAAGCGTAAAGAAAATATAATGACGCCATTAAAACGACATAGATCTTCATCTTTTATATTTATATCCTTGCTTCTGTTGCTGACTTTCAACTCAGTAGCTCAGCGAACTAATCGAAATATCTCTTCCCGCAAAATAGATACTACTAAAGTTGACTCAACAAAAGTAGATTCACTTAGTACTGATAGTGTACAGAAAAAGAAAAAATCAGCTCTTGATGCTCCTGTTGCTTATGAAGCAAACGACTCTATTGTCTTCACTGAAGATGGATTTGCTCATCTTTTTGGAGCCGGTAAGGTAAACTATGAAAAGATAGAACTTACCGCCGATGCCATCTCCATGAACATGGACAGTAGCACTGTATTTGCGCGAGGAGTAAAAGATTCTACCGGAGTGGAGAAGGGTACACCTGTTTTTAAAGATGGAGAAACTCCTTATGAATCAAAGGAGATGAGATATAACTTCAAGACAAAGAAAGGTTTCATAAACAATATTGTCACACAACAAGGCGAGGTATATAACAAGTCAGGAGTCAAAGAAAAATGCTAATGATGAGATATTCCTTACTCGTGGTCGCTATACTACATGTGATAATCATGCTCATCCCCATTTTTACCTACAGCTATCAATGGCAAAGGTTAAACCAAAGAAGAATGCTGTTTTCGGACCAGCTAACCTTGTAGTGGGTGATGTACCGTTGCCAATAGCTATTCCTTTTGGATTCTTCCCTTTCACCAGCAGCTACTCTTCAGGTTTTATAATGCCGACTTACGGATATGATAATAACCGAGGATTCTATCTCCGCGATGGAGGATACTACTTTGCAATAAGTGACAAGATGGACCTTAAGGTGTTAGGTGAACTATTCACTAAGGGGTCATGGGGGCTCTCTGCACAGTCCAATTATAACAAACGCTATAAGTACAGCGGATCTTTCAACGGTAGCTACATGATAACAAAGACTGGTGATCAGAACCTACCGGACTACTCTGTTACAAAAGACTTCAGAATAAGTTGGAGCCACAGACAGGATCAGAAAGCTAATCCAAATTCGACATTTTCGGCAAACGTTAACTTTGCAACAAGTAGCTATGACCGCCGTAGCCTGAGCAGCCTTTATAACCCTCAGCAGTTCTCGAATAATGTCAAGACTTCCAGCGTGAACTATTCAAGGACATTTCCTGATATAGGCCTTACTTTATCAAGTACTTTTAATATCGAGCAGAATACCAGAGACTCTTCAATAAGTGTTCGTCTTCCCGACTTGGACATTAACTTGGCCCGTTTCTACCCATTCAAAAGGAAGAAAGCTGTAGGTCAAGAGAAGTGGTACGAGAAAATATCTGTTCAATATACAGGACGATTGACCAACTCTATAAGAACTAAGGATAACTTAATTCTTAAGAAAGGTATAAGCAGTTGGACTAATGGTATGCAGCATAGCATTCCTGTAAGTGCAACATTCAATCTATTTAAATATATTAATGTTGTCCCATCTTTGAACTATACAGAACGTTGGTATCTTAAAAAGCTTAATCAGAACTACAATCAAGAGACTCAGACTGTAGAGAAGACATATGAAAACGGATTTTACCGTGTTTACAACTATGATACCAGCTTAGATATAAATACTAAGCTCTATGGTTTCTATAAACCATGGAAAAAACTGTTTGGAGATAAGATTGAGGCAATACGTCACGTAGTAACTCCTAGAATTGGATTTAGCTATTCTCCAGACTTCGGTAGTTTAGACTATGGTTACTATGGTCAATATTCATATACTGACAAGTACGGACAAGTAGACTCAGTTAGATACTCTCATTTCGAAGGAGCTCCTTTCGGAGTACCGGGATCAGGTCGTAGCGGAGTTGTCAACTTTGGTATTGATAATAATATTGAGATGAAGGTTAAGTCGGACAAAGACTCTACCGGTGTCAAGAAGATCAGTCTTATAGACCAGTTGTCTGCAAATATATCTTATAATACTGCTGCAAAATATCAGCCATGGAGTGACCTTAGTATGAACCTTCGATTAAAGTTGACAAAGAGTTATACATTCAATATGAATGCTTCTTTTGCAACTTATGCATATACATTCGACAAGTCGGGTAATGTGATTGTTGGTAATCGTACAGAGTGGTCGTATGGCCGTTTTGGACGTTTCCGTGGATATAGTGGTTCATTTGCCTATACCCTGAATAATGAGACATGGACAAAACTCTTTAAGAAAGGTGATAAAGAGGAAGATAAGGAGAAAAAAGATAATAAAGCTTTGGAAGATCAGGATGAAGAGACGGATATGAAAGATGAGGAGAACAAATCGAATATCCGAAAGACTGAGAATGCAAAAATAGATCCTGACGGATATCTAGCCTTTAAGATGCCTTGGTCAATAAATCTGAGCTATTCATATAGTATTGCTGAAGACAGAAGAAAACAGATAAATATAAAGAGTATGCGTTACCCATATTCTGTAACACACTCATTGAAT
Organism: Phocaeicola paurosaccharolyticus JCM 15092; assembly: GCF_000613805.1. GTDB lineage: Bacteria > Bacteroidota > Bacteroidia > Bacteroidales > Bacteroidaceae > Phocaeicola > Phocaeicola paurosaccharolyticus. Next base: position 108,994 of record NZ_BAJR01000006.1, read on the forward strand.
GTAAATGGAAATATTAAGTTAGGAAGCCGTTGGAATATAAGTGGTACATCAGGATACGATTTCAATACGAAAGAGGTTTCCATGACTTCTTTTAACATAACAAGAGATTTACACTGTTTCACTATGTCTTGTGGTGTAGTACTTAAACCTTTTACTTCATACAATTTCAGTATACGTGCTTTATCAGGTATGCTAACAGATGCACTTAAGTGGGATCAGAGAAGTAATACAGGTAGTGCTGTTAACTGGTATTGATATTAATATACTATTTGAAAAATACTTTTTTATTAATCATTAATCAAAAACAAAATAAATGGGACTCACACAAACAAATGAGGACGGCATTTATGATGCTCGTTCTCTTGGTCGTGCCAAAATGTTATTGCTAGGTTTGCAACATATGTTTGCAATGTTTGGCGCGACAGTTTTGGTGCCTGCTATTACAGGATTGTCTGTATCATCAACTCTTCTTTTCGCTGGATTAGGCACGCTTCTTTTCCATATGATTACAAAGTATAAGGTACCTGCTTTCTTAGGATCATCTTTCGCTTTCCTTGGGGGATATGCTACAGTAGTGACATTGGGCAAAGAATACAATCTTTCACAGGCTGAAGCATTGCCATATGCTTGCATCGGTGTCTTTTTTGCCGGATTTGTATATTTCATTGTAGCTGCTCTGATAAAGAGTTATGGAACAAAGAAGGTTATGAAATTCTTCCCACCAATCGTAACAGGACCTATCATTATCAGCATTGGTTTAACACTTTCGGGAACAGCTGTAGCTAGTTGTGAATCAAACTGGCTTATAGCTTTGGTAGCTATTGCAATAGTCATCCTTGCAAACATATGGGGCAAGGGAATGATAAAGATTATTCCTATTCTTCTTGGAGTAGTAGGTTCATATCTAATAGCAGCAATTGCCGGAGAAGCTGACTTCTCTTCAGTTGCATCTGCTCCACTATTTGGATTTCCTTTTCAGCAGCAAGATACTGTATTGCCGGTGATAATGAATCCTAACTATAGCTTACTCATTGCTTCTATTCTTACTATAATGCCTATTTCACTAGCTACAATAGTAGAACATATCGGTGATATTTGTGCTATTTCATCTACAGCAAGAAGAAACTATCTTTCAGAACCGGGCCTTCATCGTACTCTATTGGGAGATGGTCTTGCCACATCAATGGCTTCACTCTTCGGCGCTCCTGCAAATACTACATATGGAGAGAATACCGGTGTATTGAATCTTACTAAGGTTTTCGATCCGAAAGTTATCCGCTTAGCTGCAATATTTGCCATAATATTCTCTTTTAGCCCTAAGTTTGCTGCACTTGTAAGTGCTATGCCGACTGCAACAATGGGAGGTGTTTCTTTGGTACTTTATGGAATGATTTCTGCTATCGGTGTAAGAAATGTTGTTGAGAATCAGGTTGATTTTACAAAATCAAGAAATGTTATAATAGCAGCACTAATTCTTGTGCTTGCAATCGGTATTCAGTATGGTACTAAATCTTCTTCTATCTCAATTGGCTTTACCAATCTATCCGGACTTGCTGTTGCAGCAATAGTAGGAATACTTCTTAATGCAATTCTTCCAGGCAAGGATTACGAATTTGGTAAGAATCAGGTAGGAGATACATCAATGAATCTTGAAGTATAATCACATATAAATAATACAATATAATTATGAAAAAAAGCTTATTACTTGTATTTGCTATGATAGGCATGGCTTTTACAACTTCTGCTCAGAACATTCAACTTCATCGTGATTTAGGCAATGTATTGAGTGATAAACTTGAAGATCGTCCAACACTAACTAGTACAGTGGAAATGTTTAAACCAGACTCTTGGGGTAACACATTCTTCTTCGTTGATTTTGACTATGCACATAGCGGAGTGCAGAGTGCTTATTGGGAAATATCAAGAGAATTCAATCTTGGTAAAAAAGGTTTTGCAGCTCACATTGAGTATGATGGTGGTCTTAGCAAGTTTGGTTCATACAACAACGCTTATCTTATCGGTCCTGCTTTCAACGGTCACAGTGCCGATTTCTCAAAAACATACTCTATACAGCTGATGTATAAGTATATCCAAGGTTCTAAATACAGAGGAATACATCACAACTGGCAGTTGACAGGTGTATGGAGTACTACCTTTGCAAAAGGTGCTTGTACATTCAGTGGATTTGCTGACTTGTGGCATGACAATACTGTAAGTGGTAATCTGATTTTCCTTAGCGAGCCTCAGTTCTGGGTTAACCTTAATGCTCTTAAGGGGGTAAATAAGAAGTTTAACCTTAGTTTAGGTACAGAAGTCGAAATAAGTAGCAACTTTGTATATGGTAAGGGAGTATCAAATAATAGAAGTTATGTTATCCCTACTGCTGCTGCAAAATGGACATTCTAAACAATCTAAACTTATCTATATATGTTACAAAAACTATTCGGATTTGACCCGACTAAGAATAAACTCAAAACTGAAATTATAGCAGGTATTACAACATTCCTGACTATGGCATACATTCTTGCTGTAAACCCAAGCATGTTTACTGCTTGTGGAATGCCTGCCGGCTCAGTATTTACTGCAACAGCACTTGCTGCCATAACCGGCACTCTGATAATGTCATTATGGGCAAAACTTCCTTTTGCTCTTGCTCCAGGTATGGGACTTAATGCATTCTTTGTATTTACTGTATGTTTAGGCCTTGGCCACTCTTGGCAATTTGCTCTTACTGCAATCCTTATTGAAGGTCTGATATTTGTGATACTTACACTTACTAATCTACGTGAGGCTATTGTCAATGCTATACCTGCCAGTCTTAAGAATGCTATCGGAGCAGGTATCGGCCTTTTCATTGCATTCATCGGCTTACAAAATGCAGGTGTAATTGTAAAGAATGATGCAACTCTTGTAAGTCTTGGTGATATTACATCGGGAGCTCCAATGCTTGCTATGATAGGCCTTATCATTACAGGAGTCTTCATTGCTAAGAATGTAAAGGGAGGTCTGCTATGGGGTATACTTATTACCGCTATAATAGGTATTCCTATGGGTCTTACTCACTACAGTGGTATCATGTCTGTACCAGACTCTTTGGATCCAATATTCATGAAGTTCGAGTGGGACAGAATACTTTCTTTGGATATGGTTGTTATTGTATTTACATTCCTCTTTATTGATATGTTCGATACAATAGGAACTTTAGTCGGTGTATCTACTAAAGCAAACATGCTTACTCCCGAAGGAAAAATTCCTAGAGTGAAAGAGGCATTCATGGCAGATGCTATTGCTACATGTGCTGGTGCATGCTATGGTACATCTACAACAACTACATATGTAGAGAGTGCTGCCGGTGTAGCACAAGGTGGTAGAACAGGTCTTACCTCTTTCGTAGTTGCAGTATGCTTCACTATTGCACTTCTTTTTTCACCACTATTCCTATCAATACCAGCAGCAGCTACTTCTCCGGTGCTTATAATAGTAGGTCTTTTCATGTTATCTCCAATCAAGAATATTGACTTGGATGATTTCTCTGAATCAATTCCTGCATTTGTATGTATCGTTATGATGCCTTTGGCTTATTCTATTTCAGATGGTATTCTGCTTGGAATGATATGTTATGTAGTTCTTAATGTATTATGTGGCAACTTCAAGAAGATAACCATAACAATGTATGTACTTGCAATAATATTTATGTTGAAGTATATCTTTATCTGATATTAGGAGATTATTATAATTAAAAATAGCCTGATGTCGTCATCAGGCTATTTAATTATATAAACTATACCGATATTACCATTCGATAGGTGTCTCTCTATTTGCAACAAGATATTCATTTGTTCTGCTGAAATGTCTGTTGGCAAAGAATCCGTTATAAGCAGATAGAGGAGATGGATGTGCTGAGGATAAGACAAGATGTCTTTCTCTGTCGATAAAAGCTCCTTTCTTCTGGGCATAAGCACCCCAGAGTATGAACACCAGATGCTCTTTCTCCTGTGCCAATGATTGAATAGCTGCATCGGTGAACTCTTCCCATCCTTTTTTCTGGTGTGAGCCTGCTTGATGTTCCCTTACTGTAAGAGTTGCGTTTAGCAGTAATACACCTTGCTGAGCCCAGCGTGTCAAATTTCCGGTTGTAGGAATAGGACTACCTATATCACTTTTTATCTCTTTAAAAATATTCTGAAGTGATGGAGGAAACTGTACACCATCGTTTACTGAGAAACAGAGGCCGTGAGCTTGTCCTGGTCCATGATATGGATCTTGTCCTATTATCACAACCTTTACCTTGTCGAAAGGGCAAAGATTAAATGCATTGAATATTAGGTTGCCCGGAGGGTATATACGTGTCGTATGATACTCTTCTCTTACAAAATCAGTAAGCTTTTTGAAATACTCTTTCTGAAACTCAGGAGCCAGATGCTTCTTCCAGCTTTCGTCTATTTTAACATCCATTTTTCACTAATTATAGAGATACACCTATTTTTCTCTCTTTACAAAAGTATATCTTTTTATAATTATATCTTTAAATACTCCTTTAAATTCTCTACGTACTCTTCAAAAGCAACTTTTCCTTCAGTGGTTATACTGCATGTAGTCCTCGGCTTCTTCCCGGAAAAACCTTTTACTACGCTAATATAACCTGCATTGCTCAATTTGTCGATCTGTACACTCAGATTTCCTGCGGTGGCTTTAGTCTGTTCTTTTATGTATACAAAGTCAGCCTCCTCAACAGATATGAGAATAGACATTATTGCCAATCTCAGTTCAGAGTGTAGCAGTGGGTTCAGCTCCTTAAACATTTTTATTTGCTTTGCTGTTCAAAATGTGTCCAGGAATAACCATCATTATGAAAAATATTGCTGAAAAAACAAGAATACTATCCAAACCTCTATATATAAGGCAAGCAGAACTTAGAAACATTGATACTATACCGCAGATTGTAAGGATATTAAATTTTATAACTAATCCGGTAAGTGCTGTGCCCATAGCCATCAATAATAATACTGAGAAAAGGATAGGCATAGATGTAACACCAAGTACAGGTGAGAGAAAAGCCAATATGGTGACTATGAAACCTGCTACACCAAATATAATCCATATCTTACTGATTACTGAATCGACAAATGTTTTTACATATACCTTCTTCTTTCTCTGAGATAACAATGTTAGTGGAAATGCAATTATCGGTAGGGCAAACCATAATGCTTGAGACCAACCGCATAAGGTGTATTTACTGAGACCCCATACAAGAAGAGATATAATTATTGTAGTGTAACCCCAAATAAGAAAAGGTGTACCTGAATTCTTTGTTATCTTCTCTTGAGTGTTTTTAATCATGCTTGATATAAGTTCAAGAGACTCGCTGTTGTTTAATATACGATCTTCCATAAATTTCATATAAAATTAAATTAAATAATTAATGAATTAACTCTGTTAAGCTTAACTGGTACAAATATAAAGTAGTTTATAATATAAACCAAACATGCGGAGAAATATTTTATGAATTATCTGTTTTTTATTTATGTTGCAGGAAAAAATAGGTGAGAAACAATATAAAGTCGAACAGGAATTCTATAATAGGATAGGGCAGTGGGTAGTGTAATTGTTTGATATGATGCTTATAAGCTGAATCTATAAAATGATAGGGTGACGAAATCGCCACCCTATCATTATAATATATATATTATCTATATAAGCAACATTCCTATTTTTTCACACTCCTGTCTCATCTCTTCAGGCCAAATACTTGCTTGAATCTCTCCGATATGACCTTTTCTCAGAAACAGCATGCATAGTCTTGACTGACCTATGCCACCGCCAATACTTAGAGGTAGTGTTTCATCCAATAGTCTTTTGTGAAAATAAAGTTCTTTTCTCTTTTCTTGTCTGGTCATTTTAAGTTGTTTCAGAAGGGCTTCCTTATCAACTCTTATTCCCATAGAAGATAGCTCTATAGCTCTTTCAAGGACATCATCCCATACCAACAGGTCTCCATTAAGACCGGCTAATCCTGTAGATTTATCTATTGTAGTCCAGTCGTCATAGTCAGGAGCTCTTAAATCATGTTCTTTTCCATCGCTCAATTTGTTACCTATTCCGATGATGAAAACGGATCCAAATTTCTTTGTTATTGCGTCTTCACGCTCTTTTGGAGTCTTGTCAGGATACATATCCAATAGCTCTTGAGAGTGTATGAAAGTTATGTCGTGAGCTAGGAATGATTTAATCTGAGGATACATCTCACAGATCATATATTCTGTTCTGCGCATAGCTGCATATATTCTTACAACTATCTGTTTTAAGAAATCAATTGTTCTCTGCTCTTTAGTGATTACTCTTTCCCAGTCCCATTGGTCAACATATAGTGAGTGAAGGTTACCTAACTCCTCGTCAGCACGGATAGCATTCATATCTGTATAGATACCATATCCGGGATCAATATTATATTCTGCTAGAGTAAGTCTTTTCCATTTAGCCAGAGAGTGTACTACCTCCGCCTTTGACTCACCCAAGTCTTTAATTGGAAATGACACAGCTCTTTCAGTTCCGTTTAGATCGTCGTTTATTCCCATTCCTTTAAGAACGAATAGAGGAGCAGTGACTCTTCTTAATCTTAATTCTGAAGATAAGTTCTGTTGGAAGAACTCTTTGATCTGTTTAATCCCCAATTCTGTTTGCTTTAAATCTAATATTGCTTTATACTTTCGGGGCTTTATAAGGTAACTCATTATGTCAACTTTATTATTAATATTTTTTTAAATGTCGGCAAATATATAAATTAATTATTATAATGATAGAAAATGAGGGTAAAATATTGTCAAAATGATGCAAAAAAAATAATAGTAGTACGCAAAATAACATATGGAAACCAAAAGAGGCTTATAATTTGATCTTTTTGTAGTTAAAATTGACAAATGTCTTTTTTATTGCCTAAAGTGCTTTCCGGTTGGAAAGGATGGATATATTTTATACTTTTGTCGCAAACAAAAAGCGCCCGTAGTTCAATGGATAGAATATCGGATTCCGGTTCCGACGATATGAGTTCGAATCTCATCGGGCGTACTGATAGAAATTCTGACTACCTCTTTATATCCTATTATTCTCCAATATAATGTTGGGCTTCAAGTAAATTCAATATTCTTCAGAGGAAAAACCTCATATTTTCTTATAACCATTATCAGAAAGCATAGCTTATCAATTTCGATTTTATATTTAGATATTTTGAACAACTAGTCAATGTTTTGTTCGTTTGCCGTCGCCGTCTAATAGGTTGGCGTCGCCGTCCGATCGTTTGCCGTCGGCGTCTGAATGGCTGCCGTCGCCATCTGATGATTATATCATGTAACGCCCATAAATAGAGTACTTTATGTAAAGAAATAAGGGAGCTTCAATTGAACTTTCCTATATTCTGATATATCATTTAATCATCAACAAATCATATCTAATTCTTAAAAGGCTTATTTAGATACGCTCTATGTTCTTAAAATAGTTTTTTAAATAGTGTAGGGCTTTTAAAGAAAATGACATTAAATCGTTAAATTAATAAATAATTATCGGCTTAATTTCTTAATTTCACCTAAATAAAATACATTTACATTCTTAACTATGAATTGATAATATATTATGAAACAATTGAAAATTCTGTTTTTTACTCTATTTCTATTTCAGTTAAATTGTATTATGGCAGGATCTATTAAAATAGTCAATCTTGATGATTGCAAATGGGAATTTAAACAAGTCGGTAAAGGTGAATGGATGTCGGCAAAAGTTCCGGGAACTGTTCATCAGGATTTGATTGATCATGACCTTTTGCCTGATCCTTTTTATGGATTGAATGAGAATAAAGTACAATGGGTAGAGAATGAAGATTGGGCTTACCGGACATCATTCAATATTACCGATAATGAGATGAATTATCAAGGTGCCATTCTGAATTTTGAAGGTGTTGATACTTATGCAGACATCTACTTAAATGGTGCATTGATAAAGCGCACAGACAATATGTTTGTTGGTTACACTATTCCTGTAAAAGGCTTCCTTAGAAAAGGGGAGAATAATCTCCAGATACTTTTCCACTCTCCAATAAAGATGACTCTTCCTCAGCTTGAAACTCAAGGATTCCAGTATCCTGCTGATAATGACCATAGCGAGAATAAAGTGAGTGTATACTCACGAAAGGCTCCTTATAGCTACGGATGGGACTGGGGTATACGTCTTGTAACAAGTGGTCTTTGGCGACCTGTTACTCTTACCTTCTTTGACAATGCTTTTATTGATGATATGTATGTACGTCAGGAAAGTGTCACTGAAAAAGTTGCCAAATTAGACAATATTTTCACTATAAACAGCCTTGCTGATGATAATGCTGTTGTCAAACTGGAATGTTCATATAAAAGTGAACCTGCAGTAACTGTTCAGAAAGAGATAAAACTACAAAAGGGTGAAAACACTATCTCTCTTCCTTTAGTAATAAATTACCCACACTTGTGGTGGCCTAACGGATGGGGTGAGGCTGCGCTTTACGATTGTGTTGCTACTATATCTGTGAATGGAAAAGAGGTAGCTCTGAAAAAGGAGAGGATAGGGCTTAGAACTATAGAGGTAGTTTTGGACGATGACAAAGATGGAAAGTCATTCTTTTTCCGTGTGAATGGCAAACCAATGTTTGCTAAAGGTGCCAACTATATCCCAGACGATGCACTCCTTCCAAATATCACAGAAGATAGAATAAAGAGAATGTTTGCAGATGTGAAAGATGCAAACATGAATTTGATAAGAGTATGGGGCGGTGGCGTTTACGAGAGCGATCTATTCTATAAATATGCTGATGAAAATGGAATAGTGTTATGGCAAGATTTCATTTTCGGTTGCACATCATACCCTTCGGACCCAACATTTATGAAGAGAGTTGAGGAGGAGGCTTACTATAATATCCGTCGTCTGCGTAACCATGCAAGTTTAGGCATGTGGTGCGGAAACAACGAAATACTGGAAGGATTGAGATATTGGGGATGGGAAAAGAAGTACAGCGACCCATCTATCATGAAGGAGATGTTTGAAGGATACGACAAACTATTCCGCCAGCTGCTTCCTGCTAAGGTGAAAGAACTTGATCCAGGCAGATTTTATATGCACGGTTCTCCTTATGAGGCGAACTGGGGGATTCCTGAGTCATGGAAGATTGCAGATAGTCATAACTGGGGAGTTTGGTATGGGCGTAAACCTTTCGAGGCATTCGATAAAGAGGTAGGAAGATTTATGAGTGAATACGGTTTCCAGTCGTTCCCAGAGATGAAGACTATATCCACATTTGCCGCAGAGAAGGACTATCAGATTGAATCGGATGTTATGAATGGTCATCAAAAAGCCTCAATAGGTAATGAACTTATTGACAAGACAATGAGGATTTACTATAATGTTCCCGAGAAGTTTGAGGACTTTGTGTATGTAGGTCAGGTGCTACAAGGTAAGGGAATGCGTAGAGGCTTTGAGGCACACCGCAGGAATATGCCATACTGTATGGGTACCCTCTACTGGCAGCTTAATGATAGTTGGCCGGTTGTATCTTGGTCTAGCATTGACTATTATGGAAACTGGAAGGCTATGCATTATGAGGCAAAGAGAGCATTCGCTCCAATCATCATAAACGCAATTAAGGAGGGTGATGACCTAAACTTCTATATTATATCCGACAGACTTGAGGATAATGACAATGTTACTCTCGAATTGAAGACTATAGATTTCACTGGGAAGGTGTTGGCAAAAGAGATTGTTAAGGGCAATATCAAGGCAAACAGTTCGGTTCTTTTCCATAAAGCAGATTTCAACGCCATGGCTAAGAGCCCAAGAGAGAGTCTGATATTGATGACTCTGAAAGATAAGAGTGGGGAAATTATAAATAAGGATCAATACTATTTCAACTATCCTAAAGATCTGGATCTACCAAAAGCAAAAATAGAGACTAAGCTAAAAAAGGCAGATGGCGAGTATATGTTGACTGTTAAGAGCAAAGAGCTTGCTAAAGATCTGTTCATAGAGGTTCCTGTTCAGGGTGCTAGGTTCAGCGATAATTTCTTCGACCTGTTGCCGGGGGAGACAAAAGTGGTGATAATCAAGTCGGATAAGTTGAAGAAGAATGATAATTTTAATATCAAGATACATCAGTTGAGCGATACAGTTATAAAATAAATCTAACCTATTATGAAATTTAATTTATTGTTTTCAGGGCTTTTCGCATCGGTCCTGACTTTGACCTCTTTCAATGAGGCTTTTGCTACGAATGTAGATTACAGAGTAATTCCTATGCCGCAGAAAATTGAGGTTGTGGAAAATCAAAAACCTTTTACCTTAAATAAGAAGAGTGTCATAAGATATACTAAAGGAAATGATAAGCTGAAAAAAGATGCAGAGTTCTTAAGCTCTTATATTAAAGAGGTTATCGGATTGAAACTATCAGTAAAGGCAGGTAATGCTTCAACAGGAATTAATCTTATTGTAGATAACAAGATAGATAATAAAGAGGGTTATATCATAGATGTTAACTCATCGTCTATCACAATAAAAGGTGGTTCTGAGGCCGGAGTTTTTTATGGCATACAGACTCTACGTAAATCGCTTACTCCCGGAATTAGCAAATCTGTAGAGATGCCTGCAGCCCATATTGAAGACTATCCTCGATTTGCATATAGAGGTGCTCATCTTGATGTGTCAAGACATTTCTTCCCTGCAGATTCTGTGAAGAAGTTCATCGATATGTTAGCTCTTCATAATGTTAACCGTTTTCATTGGCATTTATCAGATGACCAAGGATGGAGAATTGAGATAAAGAGCCGTCCGGAACTTATTACTAAAGGATCAGAGAGAAAAGAGACCGTGATAGGGCATAACTCTGGAAAATATGATGGAAAACCTTATGGAGGATTTTATACTCAGGAACAGGCAAAGGATATTGTAAAATATGCAGCTGAAAGAAATATAACAGTGATTCCTGAGATTGACATGCCGGGACATATGCAGGCAGCTCTTGCTGCTTATCCTGAGTTGGGATGTACAGGTGGCCCATACGATATTTGGACTATATGGGGTGTTTCCGACAATGTGTTGTGTGCGGGGAATGATGCCACACTGAAGTTTATAGATGATGTTCTTGGTGAGATTGTACAGATGTTTCCTTCAGAATATATTCATGTAGGTGGTGATGAATGTCCTAAAGATCAGTGGAAGGTTTGCCCCAAATGTCAGGCTCGTATTAAGCAGTTGGGCATAGTTTCAGACGAAAAACATACTGCAGAAGAGAAGCTGCAGAGTTATATCATTTCTCATGCAGAGAAATTCCTTAATTCAAAAGGAAGACAGATAATTGGATGGGATGAGATTCTTGAGGGAGGTCTTGCTCCTAATGCTACCGTTATGTCATGGAGAGGTGAAGGTGGTGGCATTGAAGCAGCTAAACAGGGACATGACGTAATCATGTCTCCGAATACTTATCTCTATTTCGACTATTATCAGACAAAAGATAAAGAGAACGAACCTTATGCTATCGGAGGATACCTTCCTGTTGAAACCGTATACAATTATGAGCCTATGCCAAAATCACTTACTAAAGAGGAGCAGAAGTTTATAAAAGGTGTTCAGGCAAACTTGTGGACCGAGTATATCCCTACATACTCACAAGTGGAGTATATGGAACTTCCTCGTCTTGCAGCTCTATCAGAGGTACAGTGGTCAAATCCAGAAAATAAGGATTATAAGGATTTCTTGTCCCGTTTGGTACGTTATATAGAACTTTACAAGGTGAAAGGATACAACTATGCAACCCATATATTTGATGTCTTTGCTGATTTCACTCCTAATACAGATAGTGGAAAACTTGACATCACACTCTCTACTATAGATGACAGTCCGATATATTATACTTTGGATGGAACCGATCCTACAGAGAAGTCAAACTTATACCAATCAGTTCTAAATATAGACAAGGATTGCACATTCAAGGCTGTTTCAATACGCAAAGGTGTTAAGAGCCGTACTGTAACTGAGAACATAGGAATGAGCAAGGCTAGTATGAAACCTATTACAATGCGCCAACCTATAAACAAGCAATATGAGTATAAAGGGGCAGTGACATTGGTTGATGGTCTGAAAGGTAATGGAAACTATAAGACTGGCAGATGGATTGCTTTCTATAAGAATGATCTGGAAGCAATAATCGACTTAACAAAAGAGGAAGAGATATCGAAGGTAGACTTTACAACATGTGTTGAGAAGGGTGACTGGGTTTTCGATGCACGCTCTGCAGAGATTCTTCTTTCGGATGACGGAAATGTATTCAAGACTGTTGCTGAAGAAAACTATCCTGAGATGAATGAGAGTGACAGAAATGGTCTTTATAACCATACAATCTCTTTCCCTGCTGAGAAGGCTAAATTTGTAAAGATTAAAATAGCTCCTGAGCACAAAATCCCTGAGTGGCATGGTGGAAAAGGTAACAATGGTTTCCTGTTTATTGATGAGATAGAGATCAACTAATATTTGCATATAGGATATGAGAAAATATATAATCTATATTCTTCTATTTATATGCACAATAACTTATGGCAGTAGTAAAATGTCTGTCATACCGGTGGTAAAAGGTGTTGAGCGGATAGGTGGAAATTTTGATATGTCACTCCTTAAAGGGGTGACCATATCAGCAGACTCTTATGAGACAGATTTGCTCTATGATTACCTTTTATCATCTCCATTGAAACTCTCAAAGAGCTCTTCAAATAACGGTGTTCTTACATTAAGAAGAGTAGATAAAGTGAATGGATGTGACTCACCTGAAGGGTACTCTCTTCGAGTGACTAAGAGAGGGATAGATATTGAAGCAATATCCGGTGCCGGGCTCTTCTATGGAGTGCAGACACTTTTACAGATGAGTTACGGTAATAAAAAGATTCCATGTGTAGAGATAACAGACTTGCCACGATTTGAGTATCGTGGTCTTATGCTGGATGTGTCCCGCCATTTTTTTGGAAAGGATTTCCTCAAAAAGCAGATAGATGCTATGGCATACTATAAGCTTAACAGACTTCATCTGCATCTTACCGATGCTGCTGGGTGGAGGCTGGAGATTAAGAGATATCCACTTCTGACAAGTTTTGCAGCATGGAGAGACAGACCACTTTGGAAAGATTGGTGGAATAATGGCCGTCTATACAAGAATGAAGGAGATACGGGTGCTTACGGAGGATACTATACTCAGGAAGATATAAAGGAGTTGGTAGCATATGCACAGAAGCATTTTATAACTATAATTCCTGAGATTGAGATGCCTGCACACTCTGAAGAGGTTCTCACTGCCTATCCTGAGCTTTCATGTACTCATGTTCCATACAAGCAGTCTGACTTTTGTGTGGGAAATGAGAAGACTTTCGAGTTCCTTGAAAATGTACTTACTGAGGTGATGGCTCTTTTTCCATCTGAATATATCCATGTTGGGGGAGATGAAGCAGGAAAACTTTCATGGGGAGATTGCGAACTATGTCGCAAGAGGATTAGCGATGAGAAGCTGAAAGATAATAATGAACTGCAAAGCTATCTTATTCACAGAGTAGAGAGGTTCCTTAACTCCAAAGGAAGAAAGTTACTTGGATGGGATGAAATTCTTGATGGCGGACTTGCTCCTAATGCTACTGTGATGTCATGGAGGGGTGTTGAAGGTGGATTAAAAGCAATTGAGGCTGGGCATAAAGCTATAATGACACCTGGAGAGTTCTGCTATATAGACTCTTATCAGGATGCACCCGACACACAGCCGGAAGCAATTGGAGGTTACCTACCTTTGGAAAAGATCTATTCTTATAACCCTATTCCTGAGAACATCTCAGAGGAGAAGACGGATTTAATTTATGGTGTTCAGGCTAATCTATGGAGTGAATATATACCTACTGAAAAGGATGTGGAAAGGATGGTCTACCCTCGGCTGCTGGCTCTTGCCGAGGTTGCTTGGAGCGACCCCTCACATAAGGATTTCATAGATTTCCGCAAAAGAGCAATCAAAGCGGTGGACTTCCTGAAGTCAAAAGGATATTTCCCTTTTGACCTTAAAAACGAAATAGGAAATAGAGTAGAGGCTAAGAAGAGAATAAAACACCTTGGCTTAGGTAAGAAAGTCATATATTTGCCTAAGGGGAAATATTATAACGGATATACAGCCGGTGGAGATAGTGCGCTTGTTGATGGCATTCGAGGAGGGTGGTCATATACAGATCATAGATGGCAAGGATTTATTGATACTAATGGTCTTGATGTTGTTATAGATTTAGGAAAAGAGAAAAAAATAAAATATATAGGGGCCGAGTTCATGCAAATATGTGGCCCTGAGCTCTTTTTGCCAGCAAATGTGCATATTTCTGTTTCTAATGATGGTAAAGAGTACAGAGTGATAAAGGATATTGCCAATGAAGTGGTCAAAGATGATAAGGTGACATTCAAAAATTTCTCTTGGAGAGGAAAGATGAAGGCAAGGTTCGTACGTTACCAGGCTGAGCGTGGTAAGTTCGGAGGATTTATATTTACAGATGAAATTCTAATAAAATAGTCAAACATATTATGGTAAGAAAATTCACATTAACAGTCAGTGCTTGTGTTTTTGCAGCTTTCTCTGCATTTGCACAAAAGAGCCCTGCCGATTATGTCAATCCATTTGTGGGCACAACAAACTATGGTACCACTAACCCTGGTGCAATAACTCCAAATGGCTTAATGTCAGTGACACCATTCAACGTGATGGGGTCGGATTTGAATAATAAAGATAAAGATAAGTCATGGTGGTCGACTCCATATGAGTTTAATAATAAGTTCCTCACAGGCTTTGCCCATGTGAACCTTAGTGGGGTGGGATGTCCTGAACTGAGCTCGCTGCTGCTCATGCCGACAACAGGAAAGCTGGATGTGGACTATCATAACTATGGTAGTTTGTACAGAGATGAGATTGCAACTCCAGGTTTCTATCAAACTATTTTGGGAAAGTATAATATCAAGTGCGAGCTGACTGCTACACCTAGAACTAGTATGGCTCGATTTACATTCCCGAAAGGTCAGAATAATATCCTTCTGAATCTTGGCGAGGGCCTTACAAATGAGACAGGAGCTTCAGTGAAGTTCGTAAACGATAGAGAGATTGAGGGAAGTAAACTTTTAGGAACATTCTGCTACTCCACACAATCTGTATTCCCTATCTACTTTGTGATGAGGGTTAATAAATTATCCGAAAAGAGTGGATACTGGAAGAAGATGCGTCCTATGGAGGCTGAGGCTGAATGGGATGAGACCGCAGGAAAATATAAACTATATACATCTTACAGAAAAAATATGAGCGGTGATGATATAGGTGTATGGTTCTCTTTCAACTCAGATAAAGAGGAGGTGGTAGAGGTAAGTATGGGTGTTTCATTCGTAAGTATTGAAAACGCTCGCCTTAACCTTGACAAAGAGCAGCCTTTCGGTACTACCTTAGATAAATTGCGTCAACAGGCAAGAGACAGATGGAACGAGGATCTCTCAAAAATAAAGATTGAGGGGGGTACTGAGGAGCAGAAAGGTGTCTTCTATACTGCACTTTATCATACACTTATACATCCAAACATACTTCAAGATGTAAGTGGGCAATATCCTCAGATGGAGGGTAATAATATCCTTACAACAAATCGTGACAGATATACTGTATTCTCATTATGGGATACATACAGAAATGTACATCAGCTTATTACTCTTATATATCCAAAACGTCAATTGGATATGGTACACACAATGCTGGGTATGTATAGAGAACATGGATGGTTCCCTAAATGGGAACTCTTTGGACGTGAGACTTTGACAATGGAAGGTGATCCGGCTATCCCTGTTATTGTGGATACCTGGATGAAAGGTCTGAAGGATTTCGATATAAAAGAGGCATACAAAGGTATGTACAAATCTGCTACTACACCAGGTAAGGATAACCTTCTTCGTCCGGATAATGATGAATACATGAAAAGGGGATATGTGCCAATGGAGAGTCAGTACGACAACTCCGTTTCGCATGCTCTTGAGTATTATGTTGCCGACAATGCACTCTCTACACTTGCCGATAAATTGGGAAAGAAGGAGGATGCCAAACTGTTCCGTAAACGTGCATTAGGATATAAGAACTACTACAGTAAAGAGTTTGGTACATTGAGACCTATAACAAAAGATGGTAAGTTCTATTCACCTTTTAATCCAAAAGAGGGAGAAAACTTCCAGCCATGTCCTGGCTTTCATGAGGGTAGTTCATGGAACTATACCTTCTATGTGCCTCACGATATAGAAGGACTTATAAAGCTTATGGGTGGTGGAAAGAATTTCGTAGATAGATTGCAGAGTGTATTCGACAATGGTCACTATGAACCTACAAATGAACCGGACATAGCATACCCATATCTATTCAGCCGTGTTAAAGGTGAGGAGTGGAGAACACAGAAGATGGTGAAGAAGCTTCTTGCTGAGAACTTTACAACAAAACCTGACGGCATACCAGGAAATGATGATACAGGTACCATGTCTACTTGGGCTATATTTAGTATGATGGGATTCTATCCTGACTGCCCCGGTGTTCCTGAATATACATTAACAACTCCTGCTTTCGATAGGATAACAATAGAGCTTGATCCAAAATATTGGGGAAAAGATAAACTTGTATTAGTGAAAGAGGGTAATGGTGACTATATAAAGTCTATAAAGTTTGATGGAAAGACTGTTAATAAATTTAGAATTAGCCATGAGGAGTTGATTAAGGCAAATGTTATTACTTTTGTAACAACAAACAATATTAATAAATAATTATGAAGAACATTAAATGTTTACTTACCGGTATTTTTGCTGTCTCAATGACTTTTTCGTTGAGTGCGCAGGTAAGAACGGAGCAAACACTTGAAAAAGGCTGGAAGTTTACGCGCCAGGATAAGACCGAGTTCTCTTCTCCTGATTATAATGATGTAAAATGGCAGTCTGTTACTATTCCTCATGATTGGGCTATTTATGGTCCTTTCAGTATCAATAATGATAAGCAGGAGGTGGCTATAACTCAGGATGGTCAAAAAGATGCTATGGAGCATGCAGGACGTACAGGAGGGTTGCCTTTTGTCGGAACAGGATGGTATAGACTTACATTCGATGTACCAAACTATACCAGCGGTGATAAGGTTGAACTGCTATTCGACGGTGCAATGAGTCACGCAAAAGTATATGTCAATGGTAGTGAAGCTGGCTATTGGCCTTATGGATACAACTCTTTTGTTATTGATGCAACGGCATTCATTAAAGGTTCTAAAGGTAATAAACTGGCGGTAAGACTAGAGAATGAACCGGAATCTTCACGATGGTACCCTGGTGCAGGACTATACAGAAATGTACATCTTATTGTTACAGAGGATTCTCATGTACCTGTATGGGGAACACAGCTTATAACAGATAAGGTGGACGAAAATATTGCTCGTGTTAACCTGAAGACTATCTGGAATGCGGCTAAAGGAAGCAATCTAGATGACTTTACAATAAAGACTGAGATAAAAGATGCTCAAGGAAAGGTAGTTGCATCTTCGTCGGATAAGTTGAGTAGATTCGACCAATCTCTCTTTGAACAGACTTTTGCTGTTGCGAAACCTAATCTTTGGTCTCCTGAATCACCTTATTTATATACAGCAAACTCTACTATATATCAGGGTGAAAAGGTTAAAGATACTTACACAACACGCTTTGGTATTCGTACAATAGAGATTATTCCAAATAAGGGATTCTTCCTTAATGGAAAGATGGTGAAGTTCAAAGGTGTTTGTAATCATCACGACCTAGGTCCTTTGGGTGCTGCAGTAAATAAGGCTGCTATCCGTCGTCAGATAAAGATAATGAAGGATATGGGTGTTAATGCCATACGTACTTCTCATAATATGCCGGCTCCTGAATTTGTTGAGGCTTGCGATGAGATGGGTATGATGGTTATGGCAGAATCTTTCGACGAGTGGAAGAGCGCAAAATGTGAGAATGGCTATCATAAGGTATTTGATGAGTGGGCAGAGAAGGATATTGTAAATCTTGTCCATCACTACAGAAATAATCCAAGTATTGTAATGTGGTGTATAGGAAATGAAGTACCTGATCAACGTAACCAGGCTAATGGCCCTAAGTTGGCAAGAATGCTTCAGGATATATGTCATCGTGAAGATCCTACTCGTCCTGTAACTCAGGGCATGGATGCTCCTGATGCTGTAGTCAATAATAATATAGCTGCTACTATGGATGTTGCAGGATTCAATTATCGTCCATTTAAGTATGCAGAGAACTACAAGAAATTGCCACAACAGATTATCATGGGCAGTGAGACTGCATCAACAGTAAGCTCTAGAGGAGTATACAAATTCCCTGTAAAGCGCGAGTCAATGAAGAAGTACGATGATAATCAATCATCTTCATATGATGTGGAACATTGCGGATGGTCAAACCTTCCTGAAGATGACTGGATTTGGCATGAGGATAACCCATGGGCAATTGGTGAATTTGTCTGGACAGGATTTGACTACCTTGGTGAACCAACTCCATATTATACTGATTGGCCAAGTCACTCTTCTCTGTTTGGTATCGTAGATTTAGCAGGTCTTCCTAAAGATAGATTCTATCTATACAGAAGCCATTGGAATAAAGAGTCAGAGACACTTCATATACTTCCTCACTGGACATGGCCGGGACGTGAAGGAGAGGTTACTCCAGTATTTGTGTATACCAATTATCCTTCGGCTGAACTTTTCATTAATGGAAAGAGCCAAGGCAAGCGTACAAAAGATTTGAGTGTCACTTATGAAAATAGTATGGATTCTACCTCTACAGCCAACTTAAAAAGACAGCAGAGATATCGTCTGATGTGGATGGATACCAAGTATGAACCGGGAACAGTGAAAGTTGTTGCCTATAATGAGAAAGGTGAGGCTGTTGCAGAGAAAGAGATTCGTACAGCTTCTAAACCTGATCATATAGAGTTGGTTGCTGACAGAACAGTAATAGATGCAGATGGAAAAGATCTCTCTTTCATTACTGTGAAAGTTGTAGACAAAGATGGTAATCTCTGTCCTGATGCACAGAACTTAATAAAGTTTGATGTTAAGGGAAAAGGTACATACAGAGCCGGTGCAAATGGGAACTCAATATCTCTGGAACTTTTTCATATGCCACAGATGAAGGTTTTCAACGGAATGATGACAGCTATAGTGCAGAGTTCTGAAGAGGCTGGAAATATTACTCTTAAGGCAACAGCCAAAGGTTTGAAACCTGCTGTTATAACTGTCACTACCAAGAAATAGTTGTCGAGACTCTTGTATAGATAGAAATAGCTTTGGCTATTCTTATCACCTGATAGGTAATCATTGCTAAGAACAAACTATTTTTTATTTATAATAGGACTGTTTGATATACTTTCCGATAATCATTAGTAATTTTACTGGTGAATATATAAAGGAAGTAGTATCAGACAGTCTTTTCTGATTACTATCATTAAAATTAAAATCCTTAGCCTTATTCATAAAAAATAAATCTATTTAATATACAGCTATAATAAATATGGATTTAAACAGAGAAGAAATTGACAGATTTTTGGTGGAATATGCAAATAAATATCACACAGAATCATTCATAAAGGATGACCCGGTGCAGTTCCCACATAGATATACTAAGAAACAGGATATTGAGATAAGTGGATTCATAACAGCTTTCCTCAGTTTTGGAGCACGTCCTCAGATATTAAAGGCTGCCGATAGGGTAGATGTTATAATGAATCACTCTCCTCATGAGTATGTCTGTGGTGAGAGTTGGAAAGTTGACTTTGTAGGTACAGACTCATTTTACCGTACAGTGCCTAAAGACAAGATGCGCGAGATATTCAGCTGGCTTAATGACATATATAGCAGATATGAGAGCATGGAGGATGCTTTAAAAGATCAGAAAGGTAATCCTATGGAAAGGCTCTGTACATTATGGGGGGTAACCACTAAGTCGCCACAAAAGAAGGTCAATATGTTCTTGAGATGGATGATAAGAAGAGATTCTCCTGTTGATTTCGGGATATGGCATTCTTTCTCACCAACAGAACTTATCATACCACTCGATACTCATGTGAGCGATATGTCATTCCGATTAGGACTTACAAAGAGCAAATCGTATACGCTGAATAATGCAAAAAAGATAACCGTTGAGCTTGGTAGACTATTCCCTGAAGATCCTTGTTTAGGTGACTTTGCTCTCTTTGGCTTTGGAGTTAATGAATAAATAAATCCCTGACTTCAGTATATGAAGACAGGGATTTGGTCGATTTAATTAGAAAAGTTAGGTTAGGTTTTTATTATAGAGGAATGTATTCTACAAAAGCTTCCATGGCTTCATAACAAGCAAGGCCAAGCTGATCATATAGTTCAGCAGTACCTCTGTTTCGATCTTCACTACGCTGCCAGAATAGACGTTCGTCATTTCCTAAGAATGGAGCACTTTCCATCTGAGACTGATGTTTCAAGATTGAAATACGTTTTGCTCTCAACTCTTCAGGACTTAATGGAACAGCCATCTCAATATTTTCAATTTCCCACTCAGCCCAAGCGCCACGATACATCCATATGCGGCAATCTTTAAGCCATTCAGCTTTAGCCTCTTTTTCAATATCAATTGCCGCTAAGACAGCATCAGTACATACTCTGTGAGTTCCATGAGGATCAGCAAGGTCACCGGCTACATATATCTGATGAGGCTTTACTTCGCGGATCAATTTTAGTACTTTATCAATATCTGCTTCGCTTATAGGGCTTTTTTCAATCTTTCCTGTTTCATAAAAAGGTAAGTCCAGGAAGTGGCATCGGTTTAATGGAACCTGATTAAAAGTACAAGCAATACGAGCTTCACCACGACGAATAAGACCTTTTATTGTAAGGATATCGCATGAATCTATATCACCCTCCTTCTTCTCAGCGAGAAATTTCTTAATCTCAGAATACTTATCTTTGATGCATTCATCTTTATTATCTCCAAAGATCTGGTTGAAACCATTAATAAAGTGCATGAATCTTTGAACCTCATCATCACCAACTGCAATATTTCCTGAAGTTTCGTATGCTACATGAACTTCATGACCTTGTTGTACAAGACGACGTAATGTTCCACCCATAGAGATAACATCATCATCCGGGTGTGGTGAAAATACAAGTACTTTCTTTGGAAATGGTTTTGCTCTCTCAGGACGGTATGTGTCATCGGCATTTGGCTTACCACCTGGCCATCCAGTGATAGTATGTTGAAGATCATTGAAAATTTTTATGTTTACATTGTATGCAGAACCATATAGTGCTAGCAATTCACTAAGACCATTTTCGTTATAGTCCTTGTTTGTTAGTTTAAGAATAGGTTTTTTCAGTTTCAGGCATAGCATACTATAGCACTACGTACAAGTTTGTCGTTCCATTCGCAGTTTGTTACCAACCATGGACGTTGAATACGTGTCAGGTGAGCTGCAGCAGGAAGGTCTATACAAACAGATGCATTGTTATGAAGTTGGATATAAGATGCAGGAAGAGTGTCTGATATCTTATCTTCTATGGCACTCTTTATAATATCAGATTTTTCATCACCCCAAGCAACTAAATATACCTTCTTGGCAGCCATGATAGTTGCTATACCCATTGTTATAGAGCAAGGAGGTACAACATCAAGTCCAAGGTTGTGAGCTGCCTCTGCTTTGGAAGTATTATCGGTAAGTATAAGTCGTGTTGTAGAACTTAGTTGAGAGCCTGGTTCATTCATGGCAATGTTACCTTCACGGCCGATGCCCATAAGAACTATGTCCAATCCACCCATCTGCTGTATACGCTCTTCATATAGACGGCAGTAGTCTATCACATTCTCTTGAGCAATAGTACCATCTGGGGTGAATATATTTTGCTTATCTATGTTTAGGTTGTCAAGAAGAAGTTCGCTAAGCTGTGCAAAGCTGCTGTTTACATTCTCCTTAGCCAATGGATAATATTCAAAAAGGTTGAATATTACCACATTGTGGAAACTTAGTTTTTCCTCTTTGTGTTTTCTTACTAATTCTGCGTAAAGTAGGCGTAGAGAAAGACCTGTACCCGCGCCTATTACACAGTATTTACCTTCTTGTTGACGCTGTTTTATTTTTTCAGCGATTTCATTAGCTATAGATTCAACTCCTTCCTCTACAGTTTCATAAATATAGGTGGGAGCTTTTTCAAATCTTGTTAGTACTGATCTCTCTACAGCGTTTTCCGGTTTGTAATATTTTGTAGATACTCTGTTAAGAGATATCTGCGAACTTAGATTTATTCTCATTAGGTTTTTTACAAGTTATCTTTTTCTATATCCTTAAAATATTTGTAGGTTGCTACTTTTAATTCATCTGTTGCTGCTTCGTCGCACACAATTATACCATGCTGATGAAGTTGTAATGCACTGATAGTCCACATCTGAGTGATGCCACCCTCAACAGCATGCTGTAAAGCACGAGCTTTGTTATGACCGTTGCAGATAATTAGAACTTCTTTAGCACTTAAAACAGTACCTACACCAACTGTTAACGCAGTCTTTGGAACTTTGTTTACGTCATTATCAAAAAAACGTGAATTAGCTATTATTGTATCTGTTGTCAATGTCTTAATACGGGTTCTTGAAGTAAGTGAGGAGCCTGGCTCGTTGAATGCGATGTGCCCATCAGGACCTATACCGCCGATGAAAAGGTCAATGCCTCCTGCAGCCTCTATTCTCTTTTCGTAATTGTTGCACTCCTCTTCAAGGTCGGCAGCATTTCCATTGAGAATGTTTACATTATCTTTGTTTATGTCGATATGGCTGAAGAAGTTGTTCCACATAAATGAGTGATAACTTTCCGGATGATCTTTTGGTAGATTCACATACTCATCCATGTTAAAGGTTATAACATTCTTAAATGAAACTTTGCCCTCTTTGTTTAATTTAATAAGTTCTTTATACATGCCTATAGGTGATGACCCGGTAGGTAGACCCAGAATAAATGGTTTATCCTCTGTGGAATTAGCTCTGTTGATCTTTTGAGCGACGTAGTCTGCTGCCCACTTAGATAGTTTCTGGTAATCACTTTGAATAATAACTCTCATTTAGTACCTCCATTCTTTATTTTAGTATATATTGCAAATATATAAACTATTTAGAATAATGCCAAAGTGATGATAAATTTATTTAATAATTTATAGAGCGATATTAAAGAAATGATTTATAAATATTGAGAATATATTAAAA
>NZ_BAJR01000005.1 GCF_000613805.1 Phocaeicola paurosaccharolyticus JCM 15092
CTAAAAGGAAAGAGTCCGGTACAATACCGAACTCTATACTATTGAAATCTTTATTAATAAGTCCAACTTTTTGGGATCATATTATTATGCTGGCTTTTTTCTATAATTCTTCATCAAAATAATTTCCTGCAGAAGGATGTTTATACCAATCTTTAGATTTTGTAGCTTTACTACTTATCCAATCGGATATTTTGAAGCCATTTTCGTTGTATGTCTCTGTTATCTTTTTCCTCTCTATAGAATACTTGAAATTCTCATCAGGAATTCTTACACCTCCGATAATCTGTGAAGATGCATTAATACCACCTTGATCGGCTGCATAGATATCATGATTATCAACACGTATAAAGAATTTTAAATCGTCAAAATTGAAGTTCACGTTGCAAGCTATTCCATTCTTCTCAATTGTAACAGGGGCTACTTTCTTAGTACCTTTTTCTGTATTGACAAATACACCATTATTAACTCCCATTTCCTTGTGAGCATTGCCAAATAGTAATGTCTCAGCATTATTAATACTTATATATCCTGCAATAACCTTCGTTGCACCAACAGCAACTATCTTACATGATATATTTACTTTAGCACTGCTATTATCGCTCTTTAATAAAAGGGTTGGACTTATCTTAACAACAACATCATTTAAATCGAAATCTCCCATCGCAGGATATTGATCTTCCATGCAATATGTGACAGTTCCAAGTTTTGTCTGTTTATATCCAAAGCCTGGATTAGTAGAAGTTGCGTTGATATATATCAGTTCAGATGCATCATCAAAGAATTCTACAAATTGAGAATCAGGATTCTTATCCAACCCGTCTCTTGCGCCCTCTTTACACTGAATCAAAAGCTTTGAGTTCTCGCTATTACCACTGACATAAATTCCACTTGAGTTGGTAATCTTATCATTAACTACTATCAATGCAGCGTAATCATATCCATCAATATTAACCGGACTCTCTTTATCTATTGAGGCAATAGATATAACACCATCTTGACCTTGTGTCCTTGTTAATACATCACAATTAATATATGAGCCTGTATCCATTGTTATGTAACCGGAATCAAGAGATAAAACCTTACATTTAATATAACTGTATTTATATAAATGAGCATTAGGTTCAATAGTGCCATTTCCTTTGAAGTTTAAAGTAGAGACAGTTAAAGAACCATTATTTAAAAACTCAGCTCCTTCGTAAATAGTCATAGTTTCTGAACCTCCTGAGACTGTTATGATTCCATCATTGAAAAGCATAGAATGAGAACCTATAGAAAATGTTATATCTTTGTTCTTTAATATGAAGTTAACTTTTACACCTGGAGCTACATATATCATATCAAAGTTAAATCTTTTGCTATTGATATAAATATTACAGTCACTTTCTATTAGATAACTTTTATCATAGGAAAAGTAATAATCTTCCAAAAATAAGTTGCTTCTAGATAGTGTTTCAACTTTAATAAAGCTACTTAAATCTTTCAACTTATCAGGACAGAGTTCAGGTAATGTTTGACCAAGTTTATTATTTGCTCTGCTTATTGAGGCTCTGGAAAGCTTTACACTAGATATATTATTTACATCTACAGTAGAAGAAGCTATATCTATTTCTACACCAGATGGATCATTCAAAGTCTGCTTGATATATAATTTCTGAGCTATCTGGGAAATTATAATTTTTGGGCAAATGGCTTATCCTTGCTTGCGAAGCCTGATGCAATAGGTTTTGCTTGTGTGTTAATAGATGGGTCTTCATCGTATATTCTGATATTATAATTGAATTTACCGTTATAATCATCAACAGCTTCAACTACAGCATCTACACTTCTGGTCAAACTCCAATCAAATCCCTCAGGTATTTTTAAATTCAACTCTTTATTGAATTCAGTATCAAAAATATCTTCACTATTTTTAGTACATGAAGTCAAACATAATACCAAAATAAAAAAAACTGACCATATAACTTTGATGTTCATTTTTTTAAGTTTTAGGAGGTTTAAGCTGTATTTTATTATATTAAAATAGAAGTAGATAGACCTATTTTTAACATGACGAAGATAATTAATTATTAACAAATTTAATTATTTATACCTAATTATTTATACCTAATTATTTATACCTAATTATTTATTTAATCTATCTCTCTCACTTTCCGTAGTTTCCCTAATTTGTTTATAAAATTTATCCATGATATCTATTTTATCACGATTTGGGACAGAAATTAATGAAGCACCATTGCTAAACTGCATAGTTGTCTCCTTATCTTTATTAAAAGATGGCCAATAAGGCATACCCGATGCATTTGGGTTACCACTCTTTGCAAAGTTGACCCAATAGTTTTGCATAATATCACTCAGAGCAGCTTCAACAGGATGTTTGTCGATATTCTCAGGAAGTTGGAAATCTCCTTTAATATATAGAATGTCGTCCGCGTGGGATACACCATGACGCTTTTTATCTCCAATAACACTCATTGTTGATGGTTGAGAGAGATATGCAGCGTATATGGAAGACTTTCCATATTTACTATGTAGGGATGTCCATGCAAAAGATGGCCATGCAAAACCATTATCACGGAACAGGTCTCCATTTGATGAATATGTCTCATCGGCATTATTACCTGGATAAAGTTTTAGAATATCCTGAGCAAAATTCCCATATGTTGACTCTACATTCTTTTTGTAACTATCAACCGACATCTCTCGTGTAAACATAGCTCCCTCATCAGAGTTTGTCATAACGATACATGGTACATCATTAAAATTACCTTTCTCGTAGTTTCTATAATAATCATCAGTGATTACATATCCGTCCATACATGGCCAAAATCCACCGAATCCTACATTATCTCCTGCAAGAGAAAGAGCATCCATCTTTCTGAGATCTTTGATAGATTTTGCTTTTAAGTGTTTTTGAAAAGCCAAACCTTGCTCCTCTGCACCTTTCTGCGATGAATTTACAATATGTCCGCTCCGCTTATCACTCCATGGGCTAAAGAATCCGCCACTCTGTGAAATCGCTCCACGAAAAAGACCTTTGGCTAGTGGTGAACCACACAAAATGCTAACACTTATTGCTCCGGCAGACTCTCCAAATATTGTTACCTTTGTTGGATCACCACCAAATGCAGAGATATTTCTCTGAATCCATTTAAGTGCAAAAATCTGATCAAGAATTCCGTAATTTCCTGAATGACCACTCTTTGACTCTTTTGAAAGCTCAGGATGAGCCATAAATCCAAGGGCTCCTGTACGATACTCAATGCTAACAAGTACAATTCCCTTCTTTACAAGAGATGTAAATATGTCATTTCCATATGTTTCTGTCTGAAACCCACCACCATGTATCCATACCATAACAGGCAATTTATCCTCTTTTCTCGTAGCAGGAGTAACAACAGCCAAGTTAAGGCAATCCTCACTCATTGTCACCTTACCATGATAAGTTGTTGGTTGAGGTGGATATGGGCCAAACTTGTCAGCATGAAGGACGCCGCTCCAACTTTTAGCAGGCTGTGGTTCACACCATCTCAATTTACCTACTGGAGGTGCTGCATATGGAATAGCTTTATATAGAGCCATAGAACCTTCAATCAAATCGCCTCTGACTTCTCCTGTCTCGACAGTTGTTTGTAAAATAGGTTTACTAACGGAATTATCTTGTGTGGTACAACCTATTATACCATCACCTTCTACAAGATTTGAGGCAGATGCAAAAGATATTGCAAAAGCCATTACAGTGGTAAGAATAATTTTCATAATGCTAGTAATTTAGTTTAACTAAAGATTTTGAGTCGCAAACTCATTTGGTTTCTATCAATATATTTACTCTGACATTATTAATATAATGTTGGTAGATATACATACTAAGTATGGCTCGTAGTACAAAGCTATTCAGTTTTTTAAACCATCCAAAATAAAATCTAATTTTCCTTAGTTATTATAATTTATCTTGGTATAAAAAGACTCACGATATTTATAATGTATCGTGAGTCTCATAATTATCTTAATCAGATATCTTTTATCCTAATTTATGAATAACAAGGCCTGATCTAAGTTTTGGTTCAAACCATGTAGTCTTTGGAGGCATTATATTACCAGTATCAGCTATATCCATAAGTTGTTTCATTGATACAGGATAAAGAGCTAATGCAACCTTCATCTCTTTAGAGTCTACTCTCTTCTTCAACTCTCCTAATCCACGTATACCACCTACAAAGTCTATTCGTTTATCAGATCTCAGGTCTTTTATGCCAAGAACTTTATCGAGAATAAGATTAGAAGATATAGTTACATCAAGTACACCAATAGGATCATTGTCATTGTAAGTACCCTCTTTTGCGGTAAGACTGTACCATTTTCCTTCGAGATAGAGTGAGAAGTTATGAAGAGTTGCAGGTTTATATATCTGCTCTCCCTTTTCTTCTACGATGAAATCTTCTTTTATTGCATTAAGGAACTCCTCTTCAGTAAGACCATTCAAATCTTTTACAACTCTGTTATAGTCAATAATTGTAAGTTGATTTGCTGGGAAACATACAGCCATAAAGTAATTATACTCCTCATCACCATTATGATTAGCGTTTTGGCGAGATTTTTCTTCACCAACAAGGGCTGCAGCAGCAGATCTATGATGACCGTCAGCTATATATAATGAAGGCATCTCTTTGAAAGCTGCAGTTATTGACTTTATATCTTCGTCATTGTCGATTATCCAAAATGTATGACCGAATCCGTCACCTGGTGCAATGAATTTATACTCAGGATCTTTGACAATATATTTAGCAACTATCTCATCGAGCATCTTGTTATCAGGATATGCAAAGAATACAGGTTCAATATTAGCATCGTTTACCCTGACATGTTTCATTCTATCCTCCTCTTTATCACGACGAGTAAGCTCATGTTTCTTGATAACTCCATTCATATAATCAGGAACATATGCTCCGACAACTAGTCCATACTGAGTTTTGCCGTTCATTGTCTGAGCATAGATGTAGTAACACTCCTTCTTATCCTGGAGAAGCCATCCTTTCTCTTGGAACTTCTTGAAATTAGATGCCGCCTTCTCATATACAGCCGGATCATGTTCATCTGTTCCAACTGGGAAGTCTATTTCCGGTTTAATTATATGATATAGAGATTTTTCATTACCTGCAGCCTCTTCTCTAGCCTCTTGAGAGTTTAATACATCATAAGGCCTCGATGCTACTTGCTCTACAAGATCCTTTGGTGGTCTAACACCTTTGAAAGGTTTAATTATAGCCATAATATTGATATTAAAGATTAAACGTTTTTACCCTTTAAAGATAGTAACATATAGATATAATTACAAAAAATGCCTCCATTTTTAAGGAGGCATTTTTTATTTCTATATAACCATTGTGGAATTATACTATTTATTTACTCTAAACTTCTCACATCCATCTTTTAAGAAGCCTACAATCTGCTTGGCAGCAGCTATACCTGCATTGATATTTGCCTCTGCAGTCTGTGCACCCATCTTTTTAGGAGTAGAGAAATATCTTCCTGCACATTTAGAAGCAAATTCATCATTTGCAGCAGGCATGATATCTGTAACATACTTAAGATCAACACGCTCTTGCATAAGTCCAATAAGTTCTGCCTCATTGATAACCTCTTTACGAGCAGTATTTACAAGTACGCCATTCTTCTTCATCTTACCAACCAATTCGCGGTTGATAGAGTTCTTAGTCTCAGCAGTTGCTGGTATGTGAAGAGAAACAACATCACAAGTAGAATAGAGTTCTTCAGCAGAGTCAACAGCTTTAACGCCATCTTTCTCAATAACCTCTTTAGGGCAGAATGCATCGAAAGCATATATTTCCATTCCAAATCCCTTTGCTATTCTTGCAACATTGCGTCCAACGTTACCATAAGCATGTATACCTAGTTTCTTTCCCATGAGTTCAGTACCGATGTGCCATTATAAAGATTTCTAACAGCCATTACCATAAGTCCTAATGCAAGTTCTGCAACTGCATTAGCATTCTGACCTGGGGTATTCATTACACATACATTGTGTGCTGTAGCCGATTCAAGGTCAACATTGTCATAACCTGCACCGGCACGTACAACAATTTTGAGCTCTTTTGCAGCATCAAAAACTTCATTATCAATGATATCACTACGAATAATGATAGCATTTGCATCTTTTACCGCATCGAGAAGTTCACTCTTCTCTCCATATTTTTCCAATAATGCCAACTCAAATCCAGCAGCCTCAATCTCCTTGCGGATGCCGTCAACTGCTACTTTGGCAAATGGTTTATCTGTAGCTATGAGAACTTTCATAATCGTATAAAAATAAATTAATGTAATTTTTCAAATTCTTGCATGCAATCTATAAGTGCCTGTACGCTCTCTTTTGGAAGTGCGTTATAGCAAGAAGCACGGAATCCACCTACAGAACGGTGTCCTTTGATACCTACCATTCCTCTCCCTGTAGCAAACTTCATAAAGTCAGCCTCAAGATCTTTGTACTCATCGTTCATAATGAAACAGATATTCATATAAGATCTATCTTCATTGTTGTTTACTGTACCACGGAACATCTTATTTCTATCGATTTCAGTGTATAGTAATTCAGCTTTCTCTTTAGCTCTTTGTTGCATAGCCTCAACACCACCTTGAGCTTTTATCCAACGAAGAGTCAGAAGAGCAGAGTAGATAGGTACTACAGGAGGGGTATTGAACATTGAACCATTGTCGATATGAGTCTGATAGTTCAACATTGTAGGAATATATCTTGATACTTTTCCAAGAGCGTCATTTTTAATAATAACGAAAGTTACACCGGCAGGAGCAAGATTTTTCTGTGCACCACCATAGATACAGATATATTTTGAGACATCAATAGGACGTGAGAAGATATCTGAAGACATATCAGCAATCATTGGAACTGGAGAATCAAGATCTTTGTGAAGCTCTGTTCCGTAGATAGTATTGTTGGTAGTGATATGGAAATAATCAGCATCAGTTGGGATAACATAGTCTTTAGGGATATATGTATAAGTTGATTCAGCTGAAGATGCAACCTCAACAACTTCTCCGAATGCTTTAGCCTCTTTCATTGCCTTTTTTGCCCAAACACCTGTATTCAAATATGCAGCTTTTTTTTCTAAGAAATTAAATGGAATCATACAAAACTCCAGACTTGCACCGCCTCCTAAGAAAAGTACCGAATAGCCTTCAGGTATGTTAAGTAGTTCTTTAAACAAAGCTACAGCTTCGTCAACTACAGGCTGGAAATCCTTTGCACGATGACTTATCTCCATCAAAGAAAGACCAGAACCATTAAAATCAAGAATTGCATCAGCTGTTTTTTCGATTACTTCGCGAGGCAAAATTGAAGGTCCCGCATTGAAATTATGCTTTTTCATTTGAAGTTTGTTTTGATTATAAAATTTATTATAAAAAATATTTTCCGCGAATGTAGCTATTATTTCCAGTACAAACAAACAATATTAAATGAAAATGCAATTTTAACGTGGTATACGCTTTCAAAATAATTATTTAATATGGCTATTATGTTACAATATGATATTATGTAGTACTTTATATAATATTATTACATTCCTTAATTTAACAAATAGTATCAATTTCTGCAATTGATACTATTAAACCAAGTATAAATCAATATCTTATTTTGCCTCTTCTATAAGTATCTTTTGCCCTTTAAGTTTTTCATTTTTCAAAAGAGTCATAGCCTGTTTAATTTTTTTTCTTGATATTGCAGCGAAGGCATAATGATCCTTTACATCCACTTTCCCTATATCTTCCTTGCTAAGGTTTCCTTTTTTAAAAAGGAAACCTACAATATCAACTTTATTGATCTTATCTTTTTTCCCTTTTCCAATATATAGTGTTACAAATTTAGGAAGTCCTGGCTTAGGCAAGACCTCAGGAATAACATATTCATTTATATCTTCATCTATATATTCTGGTAGATTTTCCTCAGGACCTAATAAAATATATGAGTTACCATATGATTGCCATCTTGCTGTTCTACCATTTCTATGTGTAAATCCTTCCTGGTTAGTTGGTAGATGATAATGTATGATATTCTCAATTTCCGGTATATCAAGACCTCTTGCAGCTAAATCAGTAGATACCAGAATATGGCTACTTCCATTTCTGAACTTATAGAGTGACTTCTCTCTGTAATCCTGTTCCATACCTCCGTGAAATATGCTTGTGATAAGTTTTTTAGATTTCAAAAATTTATCAACTCTCTCCACACTCTCTCTATGATTACAGAATACCACTGTCTGCTTCTCCCCTACAGTACAAAGTAACTTATATAGTGTCTCCAGTTTATCTTTTTCAGGGGAGTTAACTACAAAAAGGTTAAGTCTCTCCTCTTCATCATCTTTATTATCAAGATAGTTTAGGCGAATAACACTATTCAATCCCGTAAAATCAGGTATCTCCTCTGCATCAGTAGCCGATGTAAGTATTCTCTTTTTTAGATTTGAAAGATTTTCGATAATCTCCTTCATTTCGTCATGAAATCCAAACTCCAATGATTTGTCAAACTCATCTATTATAAGAATCTCGACTTTTGCACAGCTGAAATTGCCTTTATCTATATGGTCAAGTACCCTTCCTGGAGTACCAATTATTACAGCTGGTTTTACGCTCTTAATTGTCTTATGTTCTTCCATCGTTGGTCTGCCACCATAGCAGCATACAGAAGTGTATTGAGAGTTTATGCTTTTAAATACACTGTTTATCTGCATAGCCAACTCACGAGATGGCGCAAGGATTACTGCTTGAACATCTTCGGTGTCACTCTTTAGGATAGAGATAAGTGGTAAAAGAAAAGCAATAGTCTTACCCGAACCGGTTGGTGAAAGTAGGATTATATCTTTATCCTCTGAAAAAGCATTGATAGATGACTTTTGCATATCTGTCAACTGTTCAATACCAAGCTTATTTAATGCTGAGACTATATTTTTGTCTGTTATTTCCATATTCTATAAATTATTTGCAAATATAGATAATAATATTCATCACTAAATCTAATACACTCAAAACATTAGTGATAAGTTGCTTGTTATCTTATTATAATCATTAATATCAGACAATATGGAGATGTTTTGTTATCAGTGTCAGGAAACAGCCTTCAATAAGGGTTGTATGACAAAGGGAGTATGTGGAAAAGAAGCAGAAACCTCAAATTTAATGGACTTACTATTGTATGTCACTAGAGGCATAGCTATAGTAAATAAGGGACTTAGAGAAAAGGGAGAGGCAAATGTTGAAGCCGACCGATTTATCATCGATGCTCTTTTCTGCACAATTACAAATGCCAATTTTGATAATGAATCTATTAGGAAGAGAATAACAGCAGCTCTTGTATGGAAAGACAAATTAAGTGGTAAAGCTAAGAAAAGAGGCATAGAAATTCCTGATTTTGAAGAGGTCTATTTCGAATGTAAACCAGAACAATATCTTGACTTTAAAGCAATGGCATCACCTTTGTCTGAAGAAAACAATGACATACGTGGTCTGAAACAGTTGGCACTATTCGGATTAAAAGGAGCTGCAGCTTATACTCAACATGCACTTAATTTGGGATTCGAAGATGATGACATATATACTATGATGGAAAATACTCTCAAGGAGATTTCCCGTAAAGATATTGATGCAAAAGAGTTGACTTCGTTGGTCCTCAGTGTAGGTGAATGTGCTCTTAAGTCTATGATGTTACTAGATAAGGCTAATACAACAAGATATGGTAATCCTGAGATAACAGAGGTAGAGTTAGGTGTTAGGGACAGACCAGGAATCTTGATAAGTGGACATGACCTTCATGATCTAGAAAATCTGTTGGAACAGACAAAAAATAAAGGTGTAGATGTATATACTCATAGTGAGATGCTACCTGGACAATATTACCCATTCTTTAAGAAGTATCCACATTTTGCAGGAAATTATGGAAATGCTTGGTGGAAACAGAAAGAAGAGTTCGAGTCATTCAACGGAGTAATCTTCTTTACAAGCAATTGTATTGTTCCACCTCTAAAGAGTGCAACTTACCTTGATAGAATCTATACAACAGGGCCAACAGGTTATCCTGGAGCTCACTATATTGATGGAGCAAAAGATGGAAAACCTATTGATTTCTCAAAGATGATTGAACATGCACAGAGGTGTGCACCTCCTAAACAGATAGAGAGTGGAAAATTGATTGGTGGATTTGCACATCATCAGGTTATCGCGTTAGCTGATAAGATTCTTGCTGCAGTAAAATCAGGAGCGATAAAGAAATTTGTTGTTATGGCTGGTTGTGACGGAAGGATGAAGAGCAGAGAATATTATACTGATTTCGCAAAAGCTTTACCTAGAGATTGTGTAATTCTTACAGCTGGCTGTGCTAAGTATAGATATAATAAACTAGGTCTAGGAGATATCAACGGAATTCCAAGGGTACTTGATGCAGGTCAGTGTAATGATAGCTTCTCACTAATAGTTATAGCTTCTGCCCTTCGCGATGCATTAGGATTGAAAAATGTGAATGAGTTGCCTATTGTGTTCAATATTGCGTGGTATGAGCAGAAGGCTGTTGCTGTACTTTTAGCACTACTATCTGTAGGCATTAAGGATATCCATGTTGGGCCTACACTCCCTGCATTCTACACACCAAATATTCTGAACGTTTTGAAAGAACACTTTAATATCGGCACAATATCGACTGTAGAACAAGACATTAAAGAGATGATTGGATGATATTAATTAAAAAGAAGTCCCACAGCTCAATTAAGCAGTTGGGACTTCTTTATTTAATTCCAGATTACTCTTATTGGTTTCTTTATCCACGGGAAATTTATCTTATGGTACTCTAACGGCAACTCTATAAGTACATCGAATGTACTCTTTTCAATAGTGAGTACCCACTCATTTTGACTCTCCTGTAACTCTCCATTACGAAGGAAAAAAGAGTATTGCATAGCTATTATTGAAGTATTATGAATTTTATCCCATAGTATCTTTACATCTAGCAGAAGCTGATCCAAAATTTCTATCTCACCATCACTCAACTTATAATCTGTTGAGAGAGAAGAAGAATCCGTATAATCTACAAGCAGACCATTTAGTTCCAAATCATTTGCAGATATATTTCTGTATTTCTTGTTAACAAGATACTGTATAACAAATATCGCATGTATTTTTGAATCTATATCTTTGAAACTGTTCCCTGATCTATCAAGCATACCAAGTTTCTCAAAAAGAGGAGGAAATAGCGAAGATATTAATACAATACCTGCATTAGAAACAGATAAAATCTTAAAGTTTTCTTCGTTTATCATAATATAACTTTATATAATATATCGGTGTTAATAAAGTCTCAACGTCCTATTGAATCCTAAATATACTCTTTATTATTATAAATTTACATCTGCAGATTTTTTAATATAGGATTACCATATTCATATTGATAAAGAGCAACCTGCAAATGTTTCTTATCTCCTTTTATAGGAGATACAACAATATAATTCATATTTATGTTGTCTTGATCAAGCTGCTGGCTCTTGTCACGCATCTTTTTATCTTCCCATGTACCTGAATTGGCATAGATACATTTTTCACCTCTGTCATTATCAAACGTCCATAAGTCTGGCTTATGAGTATGACCAAATATGACTATTCTGCAAGGAGAACGGTCATTATTAAAATATTGAACCGCGCTTTGCTTATCAATGAATCTTGTATCTAAACTTCCATTGATAGCTTCGTCTATATTAGTCATTACAGGTACATTATTGTAAACTAGCCTCTCCTCCCAAGCTGCTTGTGTAAAGAGATTATCATATAGTTTCATCTTTATTGAACCATCTTTATCATTATATGGAAGTATGTCATTAATTGAATAACTTTTTGTAAAGTTTCCTATGCCAGTATTTATTATAGGTTCAGAAAAATTGTCATCTACATATATTACTCCTGTAAGTACCTTAACCCATAATGAGTCATAAATAGATTTACTAACTTGAGACGCATCGTTTTTATTAGTCAATGACACATATGATACTTTTGTGGATTCCTCAGGTGTTGTAGGATTGGTAAAAGAGTTAGCAGCTATCCTCGCAAAGAAATATCCGGGAGGTAATATTGTATTTGGAGCATCATTGTCAGCACCACCTGGAGTTATGTTTGCAAAGAAATCATATCTGTGACCATGTTCAATAGCTATCTGAGGATAATCTATAGGTGAATATGTACCTACACCCCATTTATTACCGCTATCACGAGCCTGATTGACTCCTGGAAGTCCAATATTTACATTCTCAGCAGTAAATCCCATGTCATGGTTACCTGGAACATATGTCAGCTTTATCTTACCCTCACTGATAATATCATTAAGTGCTTTGAATACGCCACTATTTGTGACAACAGTTTTCCTAATAAAATCTGCTTGAGTACCATTATTGTATGTGTTGGTGCGAGATGGAACGTACCACTCATCAAAAATATCACCTCCCAACACAAGCTCCTTGATTGTACTGGATTTTTTTACATTTGTCAGGAACTCTTGCAGACGAGCAAGATGTTTTACATTCTCAGAGTATGTAATATCATTTCCTAGATGTAAATCACTAATAATAACAACTTTGTCGCGTATTTTATTATTACTGACACTAATTGTGTCGAATGGGTTTGTCCCAATAGGATCATCATCCTTTGAAACACAAGAATTAAATAAGCACAGAAGAGTGGTAAACGAGAGTGTTAATAGAGTTTTGTTCATCATATTTATAGATTTATACTTAGTAAACAATTAAGTCAGTAAGTGTATTTTCAATAATTTAAAATAAATTTATATAGAATGGTTAAATAAACTAAATATATCAATAACTTAGATATTTTCAGCAATATATTTGCGTAATTTTTTTCAACAGATCAACAAACGTAGATGAAATTAACAAAAATGAAAAAGGTTGCTCTTCTATTATTATTAATTATATCCGGACTCACTTCAATCAATGCTCAAAGTCATCTTCCTGAAAAATATGGTATAGTATTAGGTGGAGGTATTGGTATTCCTATTATTGATAGTTATGATAATTCAGAATATGAAAATTGGAATCGTCCCGGTTACTTACTATCGGCTGAAGCACGCTTGCACTTTACCGAAAATGTTGCATGTGGATTTAAATATGACTACATACGTTCAAAAAAGGGTGATAACAAGATGCATGTAAACTTTATTGCTCCAGAAATTGTTTTGAGATATAATTTTGATGATTCAAAGAAAGGAGTATATTTCAGTATTGCGCCAGGATATATGGATTATGAACAGAAATTATATATTAGTGGAAGCAGATATGGACAGAATTATCAAAAGGGGTATTTTGCTATAGATTTTGGATTGGGATATGAATTTAATATGTCTAGAAATGTGAATGGTATATTCAAATTAAACTTTCTTACAGCCGACTGGGGTGTGAATCCTAATGGCCGTCTTTTTAATCCAGATCCAGATTATGATGACGGAGAAAACCACAACTGGTTTAAGAACGATATAACTTTCATTAATCTTGGCTTCGCACTTCAGTTTGGTAAATGATAAACTCAATTAATTACTATCAATAGTACATATTACTATTCTAAAGAGTAAATAATGATTTATTTACTCTATCTTTGACTTCAAATTGATAATAATGGAAATTAGACAGACAAAAGAGGAGATAGCTAATACCCTGACTCACCTGACAGGCATGTTGCTAATGCCATTGGCTCTAGTATTGCTGATGCTTAAAGATAACAACTCCCTTACCATATTTGCTATTATGGTATTCTGTATATCCGGTTTTCTTATGTATACAGCCTCAACACTATACCATTGGTCTTTACCAGGAGAGACAAAGCGTATACTCCGATATTTTGACCATATAAATATCTACATGCTTATTGCAGCTTCATATACACCAATCCTTCTTTGTGCAGTCGGTGGAGTTCTAGGATGGATAATGTTTGGCGTTATTTGGGGGATAGCTCTTCTTGGTACATTCTTTAAAATATTTTTCCTCGGTAAATATCCTAAATTATCACTCGCATTGTACCTAATAATGGGTTGGAGTATAATAATCATTGCACCATCAATTTGGAAGAACCTTTCATCTACAGCACTAATATTTTTGCTGTTAGAGGGCATTTTCTACTCTTCAGGCTGCTATTTCTATGCCAATGATTCAAAGGTATCATACTATCATGCTGTATGGCACCTATTCGTATTAGGCGGAACACTCTCCCACCTTGCAGTAGTATGGTATATACTATAAGTCTATACCACACTACTTAAGTTTTAAAGCAGATATACACCCTCTATTCTAACAGTAGCTTTACCACCAAAAAGGACTTCTAATCCATTGGTTTTTAGCTTAACGCTGTTGAATATAATATTGTCGCCACCTTGCTCTACACTTATAGGACTACCATCCCATAAATTATGTTTTAAAAGATAGTTTGCAAATGCACTATTACCTGAGCCTGTTGCTGGATCTTCAAGATAACCAAATTTAGGTGCAAAGACTCGAGTATGAGCAAAATAATCTGGTTGGCTGCACTGTTTTGAGTATATTAGAATAGTATCAATATCATTATCAAGAACGAACTGTTTAAGATATTTCTCATCAGGATAAATTGTTATCTCCTTATCTAGACTGTTTATAGGTACTATAAGTGTTCTTAGTCCTGCATCAATTAAATCTATATCATATTTATCTGATATATCATCACTACTTATATTAAGTGCCTGAGCTATTCTATCCTTGGATATATTACAATTGAAAAAAAGTGCTTTCGGTGCTGTTATATAAATTGAATCTTCACTTTTTAAGTTGTTATAAACAGTAAGAACACCCTTTTTATTGGTCTCTATAGAAATCTTATCTCTATCTCTCCATGATTCATTACCTTTGATAAGCTCGTACATTGTAGCAATTGTACCATGACCACAAAAGTCTACTTCACATTCAGAAGAGTAATACGTAAGTTTGCAATCAGCAACTTTTGAGTCAGAACAAAACACAACTTCGCTTACAAAGCCGGCATGTTCTTTTCCAATTTTTAGATACTCATTATCTGTCAATTTATCTTTACCTGTTACGATATAAGCAGCAGGGTTTCCCATTGATTTTCCGCTAGTAAAAGCATCAACCTTTTTATAACTATATCTTTTCATGTTGTAATGATAATTATTTATTATTCAGTAAATATAGAAATAAAACTAATAGGTTGTAATAAAATCCTTACAAATCCATCGGTTACATTAACTTTGCTCTCTTTCATAGACTCTTTAGAGTTAGTAACATATACTCTAACACTTTTCACATTATCAGGTAATCCTTTAATTGTCGCTTCACGGCTTGCTCCATTATTCACCAAATGAAGTGCATACTCACCTCTAACTATGTTTGCAAAAGCTGCAACATTTACATTCTCTTTATTAACCTTAGCAGGTATATGCATAGACTCTTCAGGTGTTGATGCAAGTTGTTTTATATTCCAGAACCTTTGAGTCGTTCTTAATGGTCCCTCAGTTCTAAAAATGCCATCACCCAAAAGAAGTGAATAATCTGATGTGAGTTGCCACTGAAGTATAGATTTAGGTTGACTAAGTGCACATATTCTCGTATAGAGGTTTATCTCATATAGAGCGAACGTAGACTCATTGAAAATCTCAGGATATCCATATGCTGCCGCATCAGTACTGCCCTCACCAACTATGAGTGGCACATTGAGCTTTCTTGCAGCTTCTCTCCATTTAATCAGTGTTACATCATCACAGCCTCTCCAAGAGTGGAAAGACACTGCACCAATATATGGAAGTGCATTTATATCATTAAGTGCTGGAACTATAAAGTCATACGTTGTAGCATCTGAATTATCTCCAAGTAGCAGTTTTGTTGGCAGAGCTCTTTTTGCAAGATATTCACCAAACTCTTTAATGAAATCACAATGTTCCTGTGGAGTATGTATTATGTCAATACCTAAATCAGATTCATTGAAAGAGAACATATCTATCTCAATGCCGCAATAACTTTTTATATATGATAAATAATCAGCTATAGATTTATATATTTTCTCCTTTTTGCTGTTATCAAGTCTGTAGGCCTGTATGCCACCTACACGTTTATAATTTTCTGGTCTACCATCAATAGCCCAAACAGGTGGAAACCAACAACTCAAAATCACAGGCATTCCTTTAGCTTTAAGTTGTCTTGCCATCTCAATACTCTCATAAAGATGCTTGATAAGTTTACCATTCACTGCATCTTTTATTGGATCTGTATTCTCATTAGCTTGCCATGCACTCCAAGGGAATTCAACACGACCATAAGCAACACGTATATTATTCAAGCAGTAGCCAATGACCTTTTGATCTTTATCAGGACTCTGTAATCTGAAATTTCCTCCCATTCCTGAGAACAGATTTCCTGGGTTCTTAACATCAAGCTCAACAACAACCCCTTCATGATCTATCTTTCCGTTTGTATTAATCTCTATTGATACACTATCTTTTTCACCTCTCTGTACACCTTTAGCTAACTCGATATATATAATCTTAATTCCATCTCTCTTATCAATAAATGATTTCAATGATTTGCTTAATTTAAACTCTAGCTCTCTTGTTGATGATTTTACCCCTATTTTTCTATTACTTATTGAAATCTTTGCATCATTATAGTTCTTTGAAGATATGTCAATACGAAAATAAATCGGTTCATTAATGGTAGTATCAGCCTTATATGTCAAATCGACCTTAACTTTCTTTGCAGATACATCTTCTACTCTTTCATTAAACTCGATATTTCTTACTCTTGTTATAACATTTTGCATGTTATTCTCTCTGTGATATTTTGGACGTACCTGTTTCTCTTTTCCTGTGGCCTCGATATCACCATTCAAATTTCCCACAGCCAAGGAAGATTCAAAATCAATAAGTTCACCATCTACCTAACGCCGGTCATATTACCCCATGCCATTACCTCTGTTTGTGAAGAGATACTATTAGATAATCTAGTATCCACTTCAAATCCCATTCTGCCATTATGGTAAGGACAATTCCAAAGTGATATTTTTGCTTCC
The DNA here is from genome assembly GCF_000613805.1 of Phocaeicola paurosaccharolyticus JCM 15092. GTDB lineage: Bacteria > Bacteroidota > Bacteroidia > Bacteroidales > Bacteroidaceae > Phocaeicola > Phocaeicola paurosaccharolyticus. Next base: position 17,116 of record NZ_BAJR01000005.1, read on the forward strand.
TTAATGTTTGGTATGCCCTCCTCTGATACAGAACGGAACCACTCACCATATTTATTATCTACATGGTATTTTTTTATAAATGACCAGAACCGATATGCGTAATCAAGATATTTCTCATTACCGGTAATTTTATAGGCATTTATGCATCCTAAAACAGATTCAGCCTGACACCACCACGATGAGTCTTTACGGTAATGCTCTCCATTACGTTCATACATCATCGATCCCATTTTGCTGACACCCTCTTTAAGGGCTACATCAACCATATCGACAGCAATCTTGCTAACCTTTTCAATAACCTTCTCTTTACCTAGTACCTCTGCTGCTTCAGACAAAAGCCATGATGTCTCAATATCATGTCCGTAAGAGTCAATATCGGCTAAACTATTCCAGTTATTATCACAATATATTATTAGATGTTTCCTTTGGCTGTCATAGAGCTTTGTTGTAAGCAGATCTATAAGTGATTCAAGTCTATTCTTTAATGCATCGTTTTTCCAAACTCTATATAGAGAAGTATAAGCCTCTAGTACATGAATATGAGTGTTCATGGTCTTAGTAGCTGTTCCGTCACCATCATATCCAATCTTTTCTGGAGTCTTCCAATCTCTTGTGAATGACTCGATGTAACCATCCAACTTATGGTCACGTACCTTATCTTCAAGAACATTATATATCTCAATCGCTTTTTGCAAGCTCTCACTATTCCCTGTAGCTCGGTAATGTTCACTTAATCCATAAATAGCATAAGCCAAGCCATATGTCTGCTTAATGTCTCCATTTTGAGGAGTGCCGTCAGCATTTATCTGCCAAAAGGTACCACCATATATAGGATCTATAAAATGATCTATAAAATATTTTTGGGCTCTGTTTGCCATATTTAAATATTCATCACCACCATATAGCGATATGCCTGAGAGAAGGTCCATAGAATACGAGCATTAAGTACACCTCCTTTAGGTGCATTCTTATCAGGAGTTCCATCACGATAGACAGTACCATAAAATCCTCCTGAAGGATCTACACTATAATTGATCCAAAAAGGAAGAACACTCTCTTTTATGTTTGAAACCACTTCTGAACGAAAATGATTAACCTCTATCTTTTTTGCTATTAGTGAGAAAGGAAAGAGAGAGAGGATTAGAATTGTAGTTAATGTTTTGACCTTACTCATGGTGACTATTTTTAAATTATATATCACAAATTTACATTTATTAATCACTTCTCATCTTTATACTTTGAATAATATCAGGATATTATGTATCCAATAAGTATACTATTTGTAACCACGCCCTCTATATGAAACAAATCAAGACTGAATTAGATATATATTGTTACCATACTCCTATTCAGCATTCAATAATAAATTATTAAATTTGTTATATATAAATCTTTATACATGAATAAAACGACTACATATATTTTACTCCTGTTATTATTAGTATTACCATCCTCTTTGACAGGTGCTCAGATTACTGAGAGTGAGAATATAATGTTTCACAAAATACCAAATAAATTATCTAGCCAAAGTATAACATCAATCTTTAGTGATTCGCATGGTTATATATGGATTGGTACTACTTACGGACTTAATAGATATGATTCATATTCTTATCAGAACTATTTCAACAGTAATGTTGGATTACCCGACAACGATATACGTGATATATTCGAGGACCCTGATGGGAATGTATGGATAAATACACGACTTGGCTACTCCATATTTGATTATAGCTTAGGTACCTTTAAAAATGACGTAAAGAAGAGATTAAAAAAGTTCAACATTGATTCTCCTTCAAGGATGCTTGTTGGATCCGACAATAACAGAAAATATATATACAGCTACAACACAACACAACTTTTTATATACAATCACGAAAACAAAACATCTAAAAAAACTCCTCTGCAACCAAGACCTATAACTAGCATCTTTGTTTCGGACAACAGAGTTTACACAACCTATTTGGATGGTTCTCTCTTTTATACAGAGATTAGCTCTGGAGAAACAAGAAGAGTCCCAATACCTGATAAATGGGTAGGCGAACTAAAAAACAGAACTATTAAAGTATATGTTGACAATGAAGGTGGTTTATGGCTCTACACATACCAAAACACTTTACTACTATACAAGAAAAACCATAACTCTCAATGGGAAGAGATAGATTTAGGTGTAGATACCAGATCGTTCAACAGAATAAAGAGTATAGAACAGGATAAAGAGGGGTATATATGGATTATCTCAAGTCATAATGGTGTATATAGATACCACATAGACACAAAAAAAATAGAGAACATGCAGAATCACTATCTGCAGAACCACTCTATAAATAGTAACAATTTAAGTGCTTTACATATAGATAAGGATGGTATAGTATGGATTGGTAACTTCAAAAAGGGAGTAAACTACTATGTACCAAACTCACAGGTGATACTTAATTATCAATATGAGAGATACAATGACATTACAGCTTTTGCAGAGACAGATAGACATCTATATCAAGGCACCGATGGAGGAGGATTAATTGAGCTAGATAAAAGAGATGGCACAAGGAAAAAGTTGAATTTTCCTGCAACATCATTGTAACAATGAAGAAAGACTCGCAGGGTGTTTTATGGATGGGATGTTACCAGAATGGTCTTGTAAGCTTCGATAATGGAAAGATAAAACACTACAACACTAAAAACAGTGCTATGAAAGATGATGATATTTATGGCATAGTCGAAAGTGATAAAGGAGAAATATGGATGGCTTCTTTGAATGGTCATATAATGATTCTTGATAAAAAGAGTGGAAAGATTAGCTCTATTGATTTTGACGGAGCTACAAATTTTCTGGATCTTGTTGCAGGCGAGAAAGGTGTACTTTATGCTGCTTCATCAAAAGGAATATTGAAGATAAATACAAATACAAGAAAATATAAGTGGATTGATGATAAAATATTCGCTCCATATTCTCTTAACGGATCAGAGATACAAACACTTCTTTATGACAGCCGTGGATGGTTATGGGTTGGTCATTCTAATGGTGTAACAGCAATTACCAAACAAACTAAAAAAGTACTATTCTTTAATCAGAAGAATGGGCTTCCTATAAATAAGGTAAAGTCGATTATTGAAGATGATAACAACCAGATTTGGATTGGTACCTGTAACGGTATAACACGAATAAACCTATCTCAGAATACTCCTAAGTTAGTGAGCTATGGCATTGACGACGGATTGTTATATGCCGATGTAAATGAACGTGCAATGTTCAAGAACATAATAGGAAATATTCTTATTGGCACTCCAAACGGATATATGGAACTTGTTCCACAAGAGATACTTAAAGATGAATACAATGAGAGAGTGGTGCTCACTCATATTGTAGAACAACATACGCACGAATCAAGCCCTACAAACAGAACAATACCTGAAGGGACTGAGAAACTGACTATTGGTTCCGACATAAAATATTATAGTCTGAATTTCTCTACACTAGACTTCAAAGAGAAGGGAAAGATTATCTATTCATATTGCATAGACAGTGACAAGAACAACTGGACTGATATGATGGATAATAAACTTGATATCTCATTATTGCCTCCGGGAACATATAATCTTAAAGTAAAAGCACGTAACGTAGATGGTATATGGAGCAGAAAGAGTCTTGAAATGACTATATCTATACTGCCACCATGGTGGAGAACAAAGATTGCATACTCCATATATCTAATAGCTGTTATAGCATTTATTACTTTCATATTTATTCAATATAAAAGAGCACAGAAGAGAAAAGTATTACTCAAGAACATAGAGTTAGAGAACAAGCAATCTCAGAAAATTAACGAGATGAAGTTGCAGTTCTATGCAAACATAAGCCATGAACTGCGTACTCCCCTATCTCTAATCATAGGACCTTTGGAAGAGTTTGTTAATGAGAACCCTCAATATGGCACAGGAATCCTACAGATTGCGCGTAATAATGCCGGTTATCTTCTTGAACAGATAAACCAGTTACTTGACTTCAGGAAACTTGATGCTGCAGCCGAGAGCTTGCAGTTGAAAAATGATAATATCATAATTCTACTAGACTCAATCTTCCACTCATTCGATATCCTAGCTAAAAAGCACAATATAAAATACACTATACAGCTGCCACAGAAGCCTATATTTATAGATTTCGACTACGAAAAGGTAAAGAAGATAATAAATAATCTATTGAACAATGCCTTCAAGTTCACTCCTGATAAAGGAGAGATACGAATGACAGTTGATATTAAGGATAATCAGTTGAACATATGTATTGCTGACACAGGATGTGGAATAGATAATGAGTCTAAGGATAAGATTTTCCAACGTTTCTATCAGAGTAAAAATTCAGTTGAGGGAAATACAGGAAATGGTATCGGACTACATATCGTAAGTCGTTATGTACACATGCACAATGGCAGTATAAGTGTACATGATAATACTCCTTGCGGATCAATATTCCAGGTATTATTGCCTATAAACCAACTGCAGCAAGATAAACGAGAAGATGAAACAATACCTGAAAAAGAGTATAACAACACAGATAACGCGCCATATAGCATTCTTCTAGTTGATGATAACCCGGATTTCATAAGTTTCCTTAGCGATACACTAAGCTCAAAATATCGTATTCTTACTGCTGAAAATGGAGTCAATGCTTTGAAGATTATTGAAGAAGATGATATCGATTTGATTGTTAGTGATGTTATGATGCCGGTAATGGATGGTCTGCAGCTCTGCTCTACATTGAAAAATGATATTCGATACTCACATATACCTATTATTCTGCTCACAGCAAAGGTGAATGATGAACATCAGCAAGAGGGACTTGCTATTGGTGCAGACGACTATATTACAAAGCCATTCAGCGTTGAAATTTTGAAACTGAGAATAGAGAAGCAGATAACAAGAAATAAGGAACAACACTCTCTGTTCGATAGACAGATGGAAATAGAGCCAAGTAAGATAACAATAACTCCGCTTGACCAACAGTTTATAAGTAATGCTATTGCTATAGTTGAAAACAATATAGAGAATCCGAACTTCTCTGTTGATGAACTATCTATACATCTCAATATTTCTCGCGGCTATCTGTATAAGAAAATGGTGAAGATTATAGGTAAAAAACCTATTGAGTTCATCAGGATAATACGCTTGAAGCGTTCTCGACAGCTACTTGCTGAGAGCCAAATGCAGATAAGTGAGATTGCTTATATGCTAGGATATAACTCGCCTAAACTTTTCGCAAAACATTTCAAGGAGGAGTTTAAGATCACTCCTAGCGATTATTTAAGGAAAGTAAACAAGGAGAGCAATGATGATAAATATGAAATCTAATTTTAATACTATTAATATGAAGAACATCTTCACACTTTTATTACTCCTCTTTGCCATATCGGCAAATGGAGAGAAAATTACCGGAGAATATAAGATTCCGGATGTGCCTGACTGGGCTAAGAATGCGGTGTTTTACCAAATATACCCACAGACATTCTCAGATTCAGATGGTGATGGTATCGGCGATTTAAACGGTATCATCAATAAACTGGACTATGTAAAATCACTTGGAGTTGATGCAATATGGTTGAATCCATTCTTTGACTCACCTTTCAATGATGCAGGATATGATATACGTGACTACTATAAAGTTGCTCCAAGATATGGAACAAATGATGATGCAAAACGTCTGTTTGATGAAGCGCATAAAAGAGGACTAAAGGTGATATTCGACTATGTAATAAGCTATACAGCTATTGACCACCCATGGTTTAAAGAGTCATGTAAAGAGGAGAAGAACAAATACTCAAACTACTATATCTGGACAGAGACAAACTGGATTGATCCTCCAAAAGAGTTTGCTGGCTCATTCATTAAAGGGTATGCAAGACGCAACGGACAGTTCATGAGAAACTTCTTCTGGTCTCAGCCTGCTCTTAACTTTGGATTCTCCAACCCTGATCCTAATGAGAAGTGGCAGTTACCTACTGACCACCCCGATGTTAAGGCAATGAAGGAGGATCTGAAAGATGTGTTACGCTTCTGGATGAAGATGGGAGCAGATGGATTCAGAGCTGATATGGCAGGTGCATTGACAAAGACATCACATACCAATGGTAATGAACAGTTCTTCAATACACGTGAAAATGCTACAAAGTTATTCTGGAGAGAGATTAGAGCTCTTCTTGAGAAGGAATATCCTCATGGATTTATGGTAGCCGAGTGGTCCTACCCTACAGATGCTCTCGATAAATGCTTCCATGTGGATTTCTTCCACTGGTTTAATGGATATAATGATCTATTCCAGAAAGAGAGTTGGCGTATTCTGAATGGTGTGAGCCAGGGACACAGCTATTTCGATGTCGAAGGAAAAGGTAATATAACCAACTTCCTTAAGAGCTATATGGGTGAATATGAGAATACAAAAGGTAAAGGATATATCTCTATTCCTTTAGGTAACCATGACAATGCCCGCCTTGGTAACAAACGTTCCGATAAAGATCTGGAGATTATTTATGCCTTTGGATTTACTATGCCGGGAGTTCCATTCCTGTATTACGGAAATGAGATTGGTATGAAACAGTTGCCTACAACATGGCCACAAGTAGAGGGTGCATATCAACCAAGAAACGGAGCACGTACACCTATGCAGTGGAACAACACCAAAAACCTTGGTTTCTCAACGGCAGATGCTTCAAAACTATATTTACCTGTAGACCCCGCTTCAGACGCTCCTAATGTGGAGAGCCAGGAAAAAGATGAGAACTCGTTACTTAACAAGACAAGAAAACTTATTAAGTTGAGAAAGAGTGAACCTGCCTTAGCTGACTATGCAGAGTTCGTTCCTCTGTATGCCAAGGAGAATACTTACCCATTTGTATATGCTCGTGCTGCTGGTGATGATGTTGTCTTGGTGATGCTCAATCCTAGAGGTGAAAAAGCAGATGCGACATTTCAGGTCGATGTGAAATACAAAAAGACAAAACTTCTTGCAGGTGACAAGTTCGATATCAAGTCAAACAAAAAAGAGAAAAGCATAACTATCTCAATGCCGGGACAATCATATGCAATTGTCAGACTTGTTAAATAGTTAGGATTACTAAAAACAGAAATTAATTAATTCCTAATACATTATCAATATGAGAAACATTTTTCATCGATCATTATCGTTAATGGCAGCAATCTGTTTAACAAACATGATGTTTGCGCAGAAATTTGATCTCACCGAATCTGGATATTTCAAAAACAGAGGTGTAGATGTAATGGCTTTTGATGATATCTACCCTGAAGGTCATCAAGGTGGAGTTAGTGTCATAATGAATGGTCACAGAGTAGCGACAAACGGAGATATACGCTTAGAGGCAACTCCGGGACAGTGGCAACCTGTACCAAAACAACTAAGTAGAACATTAGATGCAAATAGCATAACAGCTACTCTATGCTATCCAGATTCATCAAGACATCTTACAGGTTTCAATCCTATGATATATCCTGATCTGAACCTGAAATATACCGTAAGGACTGAGAGTAAGGGTGACTATATAGAGGTTACAGTAGATCTCGAAAAATCCATTCCTCAGGAGTTTTTAGGAAAAGTTGGATTTAACCTTGAGTTCTTCCCAGGATCGCTGTTCGGCAAACCTTGGATAATGGACAATATGAGCGGTATATACCCTCAGCAACCAAATGCACCATTATTAACTACATCACCAAACTATTTGCATACCGGGAATTACCATAATGGAAAAGCTCCTTTGGCAGATATTAATAGGTTGGTAGGTAAAGGCTACTCTCCTATCGTGGCTGATGATGTTATAGCAGAACCATACTCAATAGGCACGAAGTTTACATCACGTCCTGATGATCCATATAGCAAGCTGACAGTAGAGTCACTTACAGGTGATCTGAAACTCTACGATGGTCGAATGAATCACAATAATGGATGGTTTGTTCTTAGAAGTGAGATTAAACCTGGTGTAACTAAAGGTGCTGTAAAATGGATTATTCGTCCAAACGTAGTAAACGACTGGATATATAAACCTGTTGTTCAGACTTCACAGATAGGTTACCATCCAAATCAAGAGAAGGAAGCTGTTATTGAAATGGATGTCCGCGATACAAATATCGGAGAAGCACAGCTTATACGAATTAATTCTGACAAAGAGAGTGTTGTTAAGAGTATAACACCAAAGAGTTGGGGCAAATTCTTAAGATATAACTACCTTAAAGTTGACTTCTCAGATGTCGAGGAGGCTGGACTATACAGAATTAAATATGGAGAATCTCTGTCACCAATATTCAGAATTGCAAACGATGTATACGACAGAGGTGTTTGGCAACCTGTAATAGAGTACTTCCTGCCAGTACAGATGTGTCACATGCGTGTAAACGAGAAGTATAGAGTATGGCATGACTTCTGCCATATGGATGATGCAAGAATGGCTCCTGCCACAAACCACATCGACGGATATGATCAGAAAGATGGTTTATCAAAATACAAACCATTTGAAGAGGTCCCTGGAGTAAATGTGGGAGGTTGGCATGATGCTGGTGACTTTGACCTACGCATAGAGTCACAGGCTGGTGAGACTTATATATTGTCATTAGCATACGAAGCATTCCATCCTGAGATAGATGCCACATCAATAGACCAGATAAAACATATCACAGAGATTCACCAACCTGATGGAAAGAATGACATTCTACAACAGATTGAGCATGGTGCTTTGAGCGTTGTAAATGGTTATCTCTCTCTAGGAAGACTTTACAGAGGCATTATATGTAACAGCTTGCGTCAATATGCTATGTTAGGTGATGCATCTGCTATGACCGATGGAAAGATTGGCAATGATGATGACAGATGGATATTTACAGAAGATAATCCATATCGTGAGCTTACAACAGCAGCAAATTTAGCTGCCACTTCCAGAACTTTAAAAGGATTCAATGATACCTTGAGCGTTCATTGTCTGAATATTGCACGTACAGTATTTGATAAGACTAATGTTGACAGGTTCTCAATGATAGCAAAAATTCAGGCTGCAGTAGAACTTTATATTGCTACCGGAGAGGCTAAGTATATGAACTTCTTGCTTGATAATCAGGAATTGATAGTAAAACAGATTGATCGTACAGGTTGGTTTACAGCAAGAGTTGAGAAAATATTCTCACAGATGAAGAATAAAAAGGCTATTGCTTTTTCAAAAGCTTTCCGCAATTCACTATCTGTTGCAAAGACTGCTTTAGATAAGAGAGTAGCAGAGACTCCTTATGGCGTTCCTTATCGTCCACATATCTGGGGTGCAGGATGGGATATTCAAGGATTTGGATTCCAGCACTACTTCCTTGCAAGTGCTTATCCTGAGGTTTTCTCAAAAGCCCCTATATTCAATGCACTTAACTTTGTACTCGGATGTCACCCAGGTTTAAATCAAGCTTCTTTTGCTTCAGGTGTTGGTGCTGAATCTGCGACAGTTGGTTACGGCTTGAATCGTGCAGATTGGTCGTACATCCCTGGTGGAGTTATTTCAGGAACAGCACTTATCAAACCTGACTTTCCAGAACTGTTAAGATTTCCATTTTTATGGCAACAGACAGAATATGTACTTGGAGGAGGTTCATCACACTACATGTTCCTTGTTCTTGCAACACAAGCTCTTCTAAAATAGGTATTTGATTAAATAAAAAAGATGCATCAGGAGAGTTCCTGATGCATCTTTTTATTGCTAATATATTTAGTTTTTGAGATAACTCATTATATTACCGCTAATCTGCATCAATGATATCTCACACATCTTTGTATTATATTCAGCGGCAAGTATTCTCTCCTCTGCATCCAGAAGACTCTTCTGTGCCTCACGCATCTCGAATCCTGAAAGGTCACCTAGCAGATAACGCTCGTGAGCAATATCATAGTTCTCCTGAGCAGCTATAACATTCTGACGTTCAAGGTATAGAACTTCTATATTATTTCTGTATGCCTGCCACAGATTATTAAAGTTTGCACGTATAGATAGCTCAACATCTTCACGCTCAAGTTTTTTTGATTCAATCTTTAATCTAGCATTCTTTCTATCAGCAGCACGTTTACCATCAAAAATATTGAAACCTACTGTCACTCCCGTACTCAACCCCCAGTTATCCACCCTCTTGTTGGCTGCAATTTCATACTTATACCTATTTAGATTATAACCGGCGTTGATCTTTACATAAGGATAGTTACGTGATAACACCTTCTTCAGATCCAGCTGCGCCATACTGGAACTTTGGTCTGATCTTAGCAAATCAGTATTATTCATCAGCATATTACTCTCAAGTTGGTTGTAGTTCAGAGAAACATCAACATCAATAATTGTGTCAGGTATGAATATCTTGTCATTAACCTGCGCATTAGCCATCAGTTCATTAAGACGTATAACCGAACTCTTCAGGGTCTCCTGTTGTTTCATATATTTTGCAGAGTCAGCATTGAAGTCAACCTTAGCCTGCTGATAGTCAAGTTTAGAGAAGTTACCAATGTTATAACGTTCCTCAACAATCCTCATCCTCTCTTTTGACAGCTTAACCGCATAACGGAAATTCTTGAGCCTAATTTTCTGCTGTATAAAGTTATAGTATTCTGATGCCATCTCAGCCATGAAGTCTTCAATAGATATTCGTGTCTGTAGCATACCCTGCTCTTTCATCAGTTTTAGCTGTTTATAATTTGTCCATAGCCCAAACCCATCGAACACAGTCCAGTTAAGTTGCACTCCTGCCCTGAAATCCTCATCAAGATAGTTATACGATGATTTTGTCTCACCACTTGCTCTAGCTGTCGACTTCGAAGATGTTACATCGGCTCCATATCCTGCACTAAGATCTACAGTCGGAAGGAGTCCGGCATATGCAGCATTAGCTGTATTGGCACTTGCCTGTTCATCATTCTTTACTATCCTTATTGAATAATTCTTCTCCAGACCAATCTCAAGACATTTTCTTAATGAATAATGCTGTTGAGCAAAGACTGAAAGGGATGAAAAAAGTGCAAATAATGATATATATATTTTCTTATTCATGACGCTTTATATTTTTTCTGTTAGTTGAGATGTAGCTATAGATAGCAGGAACAATAAATAGTGTAAGAAGCGTTGACACAACCATTCCTCCTGCGACAGCAACACCCATAGCTATACGTTGGTTACATCCTTCACCCGAAGCAAAAGCAAGAGGAAGTAGTCCTAAGATTGTACAAGCACTTGTCATCAAAATAGGACGTAAACGTTGAAGTGATGCCTCCTTGATGGCCATCATCTTATCAATACCTGCCTCCTGCTTCTGATTTGCAAACTCCACAATCAAGATACCATTCTTAGCTACCAGACCTATAAGCATAATTATACCTATCTGGCTGAAGATATTCATTGTTATATCTCCGAAGAACATGAATATCAATGCTCCTGCAATAGCCAGAGGTACTGAGAGCATTATGATAAATGGATCTTTGAAACTCTCAAACTGAGCTGCAAGGATAAGATAGATAAGTACCAATGCAAGAAGGAAAGCGAACATAAGACTTGATGAGCTCTCTCTATACTCCTTAGAATCACCTGTAAGTGAAGTACGGAACGTATCATCCAAAACATCTTTTGAAATCTTATCCATCTCTTCAAGTCCCTGTCCTATTGTCTTTCCTTTAGCAAGACCTGCCGATACTGTTGCGGAGACAAATCTGTTATATCTATAAAGTTTAGGAGGAGCTACCGCATCATCAAGTTCTATAAGATTATCCATCTGCACCATATTGCCATCGCTACTTCTTAGGTAGATAGCTTTCAAGTCGGCAGGCTTGTTTCTCTGCTGACGGTTTATCTCTCCAAGAATCTCATACTGCTTACCATTCATATAGAAATATCCCATACGCTGTCCACTCAACCCATATTGAAGTGTCTGTGCTACATCACGAGTGCTTACTCCCATAATAGTAGCCTTATCACGGTTTATATTTATATGCGCCTCAGGCATACTGAACTTAAGGTCCACATCAGCCATCTGGAATGTAGGGTTATCATAAACCTTAGCCATAAACTTAGGTAATATTTCCTGTAGTTTCTGGATATTTATCGCCTGAAGAACATATTGAACAGGCATACCACCTCTTCTGCCACCAAACGAACTCTGCTGTTGTACAAATGAACGGGCTTTTGTTTTCTTCTTTACCGCAGCAGTTAGTCTATCGGCAACGTCCATCTGCGAATAATCCCTATCTTTCAGATCTTTCAGTGTTATTCGTATATTACCGCTACCACTTGATACACGTGCGGTAACAGACTCTGCGTCAGGAATTATTGAGTCAACAAGATCATTGATATCCTCTGTATAATCTCTCATAACCTCGTATGTAACACCTTCCGGTCCACTTGTATTTATGGTTATAGATGATCGGTCTTCAAGAGGAGCCATCTCAGCAGGTATAGTTTTCCATAGCCATGCTATTAAGGCAAAGGTTACAATAATAAATGGTATTGATAAAGTACGATGATCTAGGAACCAGCTTAATCCGTTGGAATACATTCTGTTCATTCCGTCAAAGAACGGCTCTGTTATCCTATAGAAATAATTCTTCTTTTCTTGCTTGACAAGAAGTTTTGTCGCAAGCATTGGAGTGAATGTAAGTGCTGCTACTGCAGATATGATGACAGAACCGGCAATAACCAAACTGAATTCACGGAACAATCGGCCTGTTGTTCCTTCCATGAAGACAATCGGGAAGAATACGGCAACCAGTGTTATTGTAGTGGAGATAACTGCAAAGAATATCTCTTTAGACCCCTCTATACCTGCTTCCTTAGGATTCATTCCCTTCTCAATCCTAATGTATATATTCTCAGTCATAACTATGGCATCATCAACTACAAGCCCCACGGAAAGCACTATGGCAAGCATGGTAAGCACATTTATTGAAAAGCCTGCCACATACATCACAAAGAAAGCTCCGACAAGTGAAACAGGAATTACAATACATGGTACCAGTGTTACACGCCAGTCACGTAAGAATAGGAATATTATTATTATAACAAGGACGAATGCGATATAGACAGTATCTTTTACCTCATTTATAGAGGCACGTATAAACTTTGTATTATCGAATCCATAACTATACTTGATGTCACTGGGAAGATCCTTTTCCATCATCTTCATACGATCGTAAACAGCATCTGCTATATCGATATGGTTAGCACCTGGTTGTGGCACTACAACTATTCCGACCATCGGAACGCCATTCATCTTCATATAACTCCTTATGTCTGCAGAACCCAATTCTGCCCTACCTATATCCGAGAATCTGATAATCTGATTACCATCTTTCTTGATAATAAGGTTATTGAACATCTGAGCAGTATGCATCAGTCCCATAGTACGTATGGTCAGCTCTACACTGTTTCCTTCAATACTTCCTGAAGGTAGCTCAATATTTTCTCTGTCAATAACATTCTTAACATCCATAGGAGTTATTCCATATCCTGCCATCTTAACAGGATCAAGCCATAGGCGCATAGAATATCTATTCTCACCCCATATACCTACACTACTCACATCAGAAATTGTCTGCAACTGCTCCTTAACTGTAAGCGAAGCAATCTCACTCAACTCCAATAGATTTCTTTTGTTACTCTGAAGAGCAACCATAAGTATAGGCATTGCATCAGCATCAGCTTTTGATACTGTAGGAGGATCACAGTCACGAGGAAGGAAACGTTGTGCTCGTGATACCTTATCACGAACATCATTAGCTGCAGTCTCAAGGTCGACAGATAGCTCAAACTCCACAGTTATGCTGGAACGACCTTGCTGGCTGACACTTGTAAGTGAACGAATACCGGGGATACCGTTGACATTCTGTTCCAGAGGTTCTGTAATCTGATTCTCTATAACATCTGCATTTGCTCCAGGATAGGAACATTGAACAGATATGATAGGATTATCTACAGATGGATACTCACGTACACCTAGATAGGTATAACCAATAAGGCCCATGAGCAATATAATCAAAGTAAGAACGGTAGCAAGTACCGGACGACGGATACTAAGTTCTGATATATTCATATGCCTGTCCTTACTTTTTTAGTAATTGATCTATTGTAACAGGAAGGTCTGTTCTTAGTTGAAGTGTACCGCTGGTAATCAACGTGTCACCTACGTTTAATCCCTTCAAGACCTCTACCTGACTCTCTGTACGTATGCCTGTCGTAATCTCTACAGGTGTGGCCTTACCACTTTTGTATAGGAACACCTTATCTTTACCCATCTCAGGCACTATAGCCTCTGAAGGTATAGCTATGGCATTATCTATCTCATCTTTTGTAAGTTTAATGCTTGCATATCTTCCTGCCATAAGTTTTCCATTACTATTTGGATATAGAGCTCTAGCTGTAAGAGTGTGTGTGTTGATGTTTATAGAGCTTTCACTGGCATAGACTTTTGCCTTATATGCTTCAAGAGAACCATCTATAGTGAACTCAAGAGGCAGTCCATCTTTCATCTGTGATGAATAACGCTCAGGAACAGAGAATTCAACTTTTAGAGGAGTTATGCATGTCAGTTTGCTCACTTGAGTGGTAGGAGAAGCATAGGCTCCTATACTTACCTGACGAAGACCGATGATACCTGCAAATGGTGCCCTTAGCTCAGTAAGGTTTATCTGTGCCTTTACCATATCAATCTCAGCCTGAAGAGTTGCAAGTTCTGTACGAACCAGCTCATAAGCTTCCTTACTTACTGCATCCTTCTTCAAAAGAGCACTCTGCCTGAACACTCTGTCTTCAGCAAGTTTCAACTGCGAAGTTAACCTCTTAAGTTGAGCCTTCAACTGCTCATCATTAACTTTGGCAAGCAGCTGACCTTTATGTACATGGGTACCCTCTTTAAAATAGATGCCGATAACTTTACCAGAAGTCTCAAAAGAGAGGTCAACCTCCTCATTTGGCAACGTTATGCCTGTAACACGAATCTCATCGACTAGTTTTTGGCGGTTTATTACTAATGCGTTTATATTTAATATTTCATTTTTCTTCCCTCTGGACATTTTGTCTACAGCCATCAGTTCTTTGTTTGGTTTTGGAAGTTGGGAATATATACCTATGCCACATAGAGCACAGGCAGATATAGCAATCAATCCCCATTTAATCTTTTTATTCATATAAATAAGAAATATTAGTGGTTCACAGTGTCATTAAATTTTTATATCGATAAAATTAACAAAAACCGCCAACATAATAGTCTTTATTGGAATGAAAAACATATTAAATATATATTATTATCTATGTTTAAATCTGTCATGATCGGATAACCAACCGATCACGACAAGTTAATCGACGAATCATGATCGGTTAACCAACGAATCATGATCGGTTGAACAGTTTCTTTTATAAATAAAATATGCCGCTCACATCACGTGAACGGCATACTTAAAAACAACAACCTAATATATAGTATCAATAATACAGTACAGAGTTTTAATATTTAAACTTATCTTTTTTAATAAATACTCTGAAGTCTTTTATCTGACCTGGTGATGACTGTTCTGCACGAGGTATAAGTTTAAATCCTTTCACTTTATAGCTTTTACCCAAATCTATTACAATTTGATGTGGATAAGATGTGTTGTCTACAGTCTGCCAATATGTACTCTCCTGAAGGTCGTAAACCTTATCAGCAGTATAGTTACCACTTCTTGTCTCTTCGCTATCAGCATACAATATATTCCAGTTTTCGCGAGGTATATTGTTGCCATCCTCACCTATAAGATGAAGTTCAGCTATAGATGCTACGTTTGTTCCATCAAAAGATGACAATCCTTCAAGACAGAAGTAACGTCCTTCTATAAGAGGAAAATCTATCTGCTGCCATCCGTTTCCTTTTTTGAATGTTCCCTCTGCAGTTACACTCTCATTATCCAAAACAAGTTTCTGTCCGCTCTTTCTGTGAGTTTCAGGTACGGCTACTTTCAACATATCAAGAATTGGTTTATCTAGACCCTCAATGGCTCTCTCCTTAGGACCAAGAATGTCAAGAACAATAATCTCATTTTTTCCCTTCTTTAGCCAACAGCCTGGCATATACAGAGTCTGCTGTGGTCCTATCTCCCAAAAGCGACCTAGACAGTGTCCGTTTACCCATACAAGACCTTTACCCCATGACTCCATATTTAGGAATGTATCTCCTGTCTTATCTAGAGTAAACGATCCACGGTAGTATGCAGGTAAGTTTATATCGCTCTTCTTCAGATTTTTGTAAGCAGCAGAGTTGATATCTACAAATTTCTTGCTCTCAACGAACTTATTGTCAAGTGTGAAGGTGTATATCTTCCAGTTCTTAACTAGTTCAACTGATTTTCCATCAATAAGTTCAACCTTCTCTGTTATACCCTTTCTGTCATGAATAGACTTGTCAAAGTTAACTCTACCCATTATCTCTACTAGAATATCAAGACGACTGCCTCCCTTTATTTCTGGCATAGTAACTTCCTGCTCACCTTTTCTTCTGTCAAGACGTGCAATAAGCTTACCATCAACGAAGATCTGTGTCCAGTCATGTTGTTCCGTAATTTTAAGGATTGTTCCCTTCTTAACATCTTTATCCAGAGTAGTTGTATAGAGAACAGATCCCCAACCTTGGTTGAACTTCTCTACGGGTTTTACATTCTCCGAAAGAATTGCCTTAGGAAGATTCTCTATCATAGGAGCAACCTTATTTAGTGTGAACTTAGGTATAGTAATTACAGGAATAGCCTGAGGTATATCCGAGAGTTTCTCTCCGGGAGCCATAAACTCCTTCATCATCTCTCTCAATTCAAAAAACTTTGGAGTAGTCCATCCTGCTTCACTAATAGGAGCATCATAGTCGTATGAACTACACATAGCCGAATATGCAGGATTGTTTGCACCTCCCCACCATCCGAAAGTGGTACCTCCGTGAGTCATATACAGACTGAACGATATATTACGTTTCAGCATATCTCTCAGACCATCCACCATCACTTTACCTTCGCGTGTCTCATGTTTCCTTCCCCAATGATCAAACCATCCACTCCAGAACTCACTGCACATAAGTGGAGATTCAGGACGAACCTCTTTAAGCTTCTCAAACTGCTTATCTATATTTGCACCAGTACCAAAGTTTACTGTCCAGGTAGATCATCCAGTCCATTGTTGAGGAAGTTGGAGCTCCAGTCACATTGAAAGAGAGGAACCTTATTGAAACCGGACTCTCTTACAATATCACGTATAGCAGAAACATAAGGTTTATCTGTACCATACGAACCGAACTCATTCTCAACCTGCACCATTATTATATTGCCTCCATTGTTTATCTGAAGTGGAGCAAGCTCCTTAGCAACTGCATTCATGAAGATTTTCACTCTCTCCATATAATATGAATCCAGAGAGCGCAACTGTACATCATCTTTCTTCAATAGCCACCATGGAAGACCACCCATCTCCCACTCTGCACACACATAAGGACCGGGACGTACTATAACATACATTCCCTCATTTTGAGCTAACTTACAGAATGCAGCAATATCATTGTTGCCTGAGAAATCAAATTTACCCGGAGTCTGTTCGTGTAAGTTCCAAAAAACATAAAGACAGAGGGAGTTCATGCCTAATGCTTTGCACATCTTAATACGGTGTTCCCAATATTCTCTTGGAATACGTGGATAATGTACTTCGGCTGCCTTGATGATAAATGGTTCCCCATTGAGTAAGAAAGTATTCTTACCAACTTCAAATTTACCAGGCTTACTTCCTGCATATGCATTTATCGTGCACAATGCAATTAAAATTAGTAGTAGTCGCTTCATAATATTTCTGAAAGTTATCTATGTAAAAAAAATGCAATGCTTTCTTTTGTAAAGATAAAGTTATGTTATTGAAATAAAGATATAGTAATCTGTCAAGAAGTGTCATAAATAGGTCATATTATAACGCGTCTGAATGTTTCATATACTATTGAATGAAATAGTGACATAAAAAGTCTTTGAAGAGTTGGAGAAAAGTTTTAAGACTTTTGAGTAAGAGTCTTTGAACTTTGGGCGTCGTGAAAAGCTACATCATCAGTTTATCGATACACACACGTTCATATATTACTTTGGCAGTCGTATGTTTGTGAAAAGCATAATGCAATTAATTTTTAACAGTTGAATAGAATTTGCGTGTCATCTGTTCGCGAGGGTCATAATCGATAGAGGAAAAACAAAAGATGCATTTCACCGAAGGCTTACGATATAATAATGATTGCTACTATTCTACCATCAAGTTCCAATTTTCATGCAGTTGATTACAATGAGCGAAAAGTCGCCCAAGGTAAAGCAGAACTATTAGAGATGACCAATTTCGCTTTTGTAGGTGCTGTTGGCAAGTACACACCTAATGACTTGAAACAATATTTGGTCGGATACTCATCACGTATCAATAAACGCATACGTCGGCCATAATTCCATCTGGCCATATCCTGTCGTGGAGATGAATATACCAAAGAACAGTTAGTGGACTTCGCTCATCAATATCTTAAAGAAATGGGATATACCCAAGAAGGTCAGCCATTGCTTATCTATTCTCATCACGATACGATCTATGAAACAGCTACTCAACTTCCAGAGCCGCGAAGAGAGACTGGAGAAGATTGATATGTTTATTGATGCCATGCTTGAAGATAACAAAAGGCTATCTACTTATGATTTGAACACACTGCTTTGGCGCCAGTTCGGAAGCTATGTCACAAAGGGACGCATAGCATTTCGTAACGAGCGTATATTGTTGAATGAAAACATCCGCAATACATTATGTTATAATGACAAACTCCAATGGCTACAATCCTTCTCACCTGTAAATGAAATTGAGCGTAATTTGCTCTACAAGTTTGGAAAGATAGAAGACATTGAACAAATCTCCATTGTAGATGCCTCACAAAAACATCCGGAGACAACAGTAAATCAACTTCGAAGTCTCTTTGAGGATACAGAAATTACAAACTTGCGCTCGTCATTATTTGATAGCGGGATGTCTATCTTTCAAGCAAATGGTAAGAGCTATTGCATTGATTTTCATAATCGTTCCATAATCTGTATGGAAGACTACGGATTTGACACTCAACGGTTGAAGTTTGGGCTTAATTCTCATATAAAACTACCCACCGAACGACAAACAAATATTCATATTAATCAAGATCTAGTCAACTCTATTGCCAACCTGCTCAGGCATAAAGCTGGTTCACAAGATGGCAACAGAGAATGGGAAGTTGGTGGCAAGAGTCTATATAATGATATTGATGATAATAGGGACTTAAAAAGATAGTACTATGAGTTCTCTTCTTCTTTTATTTTTAAAAAATCAGGAAGTATATTATTTCTTTCTTCATCTGTTGTAGTAGACTCTTGTTTCTCAATTAGAGCCCTATGGGCAGCATTAACAGCTTTATCTGTCGTATGTGGGGCTATTGGCTTTGAGAACAACCCATCCTCTTCTTCTTCCAAGAAATTTCTTCGTTCTGAAATTTGTCCGTCGCATAAAAAGCCTGATTTTATATCCGAAAGTAATGATTCATATTTGTTTCGTATATTGTGTGCTTGTGCCGCAAAGTTCTTATTCTCATTTGCAAGTTCTGTCAATTCACCATCACGATACCTCCATGAGAGAAATGTTGTCAAAGCAGAAATGACTGCGGTTATAACTTTACCCCAAAAACTATCTGTAATAAAGAATATAGCAACAATACCGCATGTGCTAATTGCTGTCAGCCAGCATTTAGCATTTCGAATCCAACGGTTCCTTTTTAGATGCAGATCGGCTTGTTTCTCTTGAATTTTGTGGGTCCAAGCCATCTTGCAATATCTATCTGCAATTTGTCGATATAATACTAAAGTCGTTTTGTCCATAATAATTTATTTAGTAAATAACCATACCCGTGTTCCTCCGCTATCCAGGGCTCTTTACCATATATCCCATAATATGATATCCAATAGAAGTGTGTCATAAGATGATTTATGAATAACTTCAGATCAAAACCATTCTTGTATATTGAATATACCTTATCTTCACGTATCATGCAAAGGGTTCCATCTGAGTTGACGTGGAAATCTCCTATTTGTTTACCTGCTATTTTAGCCATTCTTGCAATCTTTCCCCTTGTTTCATAGACTTCAGGAAGAATGCCGTTTGAAGTAAACCTTATA
Organism: Phocaeicola paurosaccharolyticus JCM 15092; assembly: GCF_000613805.1. Taxonomy (GTDB): domain Bacteria; phylum Bacteroidota; class Bacteroidia; order Bacteroidales; family Bacteroidaceae; genus Phocaeicola; species Phocaeicola paurosaccharolyticus. The sequence goes on from NZ_BAJR01000005.1 coordinate 37,337, forward strand.
ACCAAATCGTATGAATCTGTTATTTTTTCAAGAGTTCTATATTGAGCAGTAAACTTGAAGGTGCCAGCCAAAAGGTTGGCACCGTGTATATAAGTCAAGCCCGGTTGAACTTTCCACAACCATGATATTTCATTATACGTCAATGTGACCATGGTCTCGGAGCTGTAGAAAAGCGATTTACTTCATTTTCTCTCTCTTCATTCTTATCTGAATGAGGAAATAATTTAGGATCAAAAATTTTACGCCATTCTTCCGAAGCTTCGATGTGCTTGCCTTCCTTTTCATATTGAACAGCCTTGTTGGCCCGATTTAAAGCTGTCTGGAAATGACTTCTCCTTTCATCTTTGTCCGATAATCGATTCACCCAATAATTAAAGAAATCACGTACTACAACATCATAGTTCTCATCACGTTTCCCACTTGAATAAATAGAGTTCGCAAACGAAATAACATCTTGGACGACATTAAATGATTTGTATTTCATTGTTATCGTATTCCTGACCCAGTTCTTTATCATCATAACACAATCTCTCGTTAAGCCATCTGTCGAGTCAATACTTTCTTGAAAAGAAGCTATTTGTGAGCGGGGATCAAAAGTTTCCCAACTCCCACAATCTTCTGTATTGGGAATAAAGAATTTATTATCACTTTTTTCCCATGCTGGTAACACTTCTACATTATGCGTTCCATCAGAGAACTTCACCAATACAACCTTACCCCAAGCATGAATCTCTTCTGTAGTAGAGTATGTGTCTTTTAGTGCGTTACGACATTCCTGTAATATTCCTGATGCATTGTCCTTGTATTTTTCATAAGAATCATTATCAATTTTGAAAAGCACATCGACATCAGAACCGTCTTCAATTGGACGTATCGCAGTTTTTGTTTTGTAGGAACCAAATAGGTATTGATCACTATCATTTCTACCTCTATCGTAAAAATGGCGGGCAAGACAATTGATAACACCTTCATACTTCTTTTTAGCATCTTCCCTTTGATTTTGTGTCAATCTTAAGTTGCATAGAAATTGAGAAAAGTTTTTTTCCATAATATTTTAATTATAAATAATAAAATGCGTACTAAATATATGTGTAAAATGTTCACCAATTATCACCCTCATTACCTGTTAATCCATTCTTAAGACATTCTTCAATCTTGTCCATAACAACGTTTGAGTAAGCATGCGCCATTATGAGTGCCTTGCATGAAGTTTTTTTGTGAGAATCTTTTGCAGCAAAAGGAAAACATGTATCAAGTGTCCAATTTTCGTCAGAACGTGTGGGAGGTGTTTTTGAGCCTCCAAAAGCACTCATCCATCCACCTCCAATCATTCTAACAACAGAATAGAAAGGCACGGTATAAGTAACTCGAACTTTCCCTTCTTTAATATCACATTTGATGACTGGTCTTATACTTACATCGTATGTGCTTGTTCCACCCGCGTGTTGAGCAATATCAGCTACATAGCCTTGTGCAATGATTGTTCCAAGCTCCTTGTCATTTAGTTTAATTACAGAATTAGCATCATTGAATGTAGATGTAAACCAATAGTTCAACAAAACATAGAGCTGGTCTTTTGTCTTTCTGGGGGCTTCTATTACTTGAACGTATGTAATGGCCTCGTTTTTATCCAATGTGAGCTGAGAACCAAGATTGGTGGCGGCATCTACCCATTTATCACCAAATTTCTCTTTGGCGTATTTTTCCAACTCATCAGCACGAAGTATTTGTGCATTGACTGTCATGAAAGCTCCAAAAATCAGAGCGATTGATATGATTAACTTTTTCATGAATTTATTGTATTAATGATTGACTAAATCGTTGTATATTAAAATTCATAACCTATCTTTAGAGTTATTCCTTCTGCATTATATATTTCCGGCTTTCTTATGTAGTTCAAGTTGTAATTACTTGTAAAATGAGAGAATGTCTGAAACTCCAATTTCTCGGTGGTATAACCTACAGAGATATTTACAGCTTGTTTGGAATTAGTTGCAATACGGCAACCGGCAGATAGATTGACATACAAACCGCCATTGTTGTTGACATAAGTACCACCTTTCAAATCAATGAAAGGAGAAATTTTCCCTTTTAGGATATTACATCGAGCGTTGGCAAATACAGGAATATCAACCTTACTATCTCTCGTGTCCAAAGGTATGTCCATTCCAGAAGTCTTGTAAGAAGACATAAAATGAAGTCCCACACCTGCACCTACATACAGATACGGATTTATTTGATATCCATGAGAAGTATTTACTTCAAATCTTCCAAAATCATAATCACCTATACCAAAAGTATAGCCTGCATCAACATAACCGCGATAGCAGTTATTTGATATGTTTTGAGCATTAACTGATGTAATAGCAAAAGCTAAAATTATTGCTATAGTAAAAATATTTTTCATCACATATTAATTTTATAAATTGTATTTTTCTGAATTATTATTAAAATAATAAATTCAACCTACCTGTTATCTTAAACTCAACTTATCAAGTAAACTTTTAACCTGTAGTTTAACACTTTCGCTATTTGTTACAGAACGAGATTTTGAATTGGTATAGGGCAAATAAGCAACGTATATTATTGAGGCAGAATATACTTGCTCTCCAATAATCATGGTAATTTTATCTGCAGTTAGCGCATTTACATATAACACCGTATAATTCTCCTCAGAAAATGTAGCTGGTGCATACCTTTCAAGAAGAAAATCTGTCAAACTATCAAAATAGATGCTATTTACTACCATTACTACCGATGAAACCTTTCCATCTTTTAATAGATATAAATAACCTCTTACTCTGTCATTTGTTGTAGTATAAGCGATACCACTTTCATTTGACAATGAGTAGTTTGTTCCGACTTTTGCATATACTTCATCTTTTGTTGCTCCGAACAGGAATTGAGGTTCGGCAAATTGAGTGAAAACAGGTGTAACAGAGACCTTGATGGATTTTTGCCCATTTACATCAATATATGTTTCTCCAATTCTTTTACCGGTAATAAGTCCTGTCTCTGAAACCGTTGCTACATACCCGTTCTCAGAGGCATACGTTGCCTTAGAATCTGAACATTCAATTTGTGATGTCTTCTGGCTTGTCAATTCAACACTTTTTGAAGATGTGATATTAAAACCATCACCATCATCTTTTGAACATGCAGCAAATAATGTCAATGACACAATTGCTGTTACATAAAACAATTTTCTTTTCATATTCTTCATTATTTAGTTAAAAGTTTTTCATTACTTAATTCAGGCCATTTATTAATGGCAAAAAGCTTGCACATATTTATAAACTGATTGCTTGGCATTGTATCGTATATCTCAAAAACGACTTGCTCTACTTCTTTCCAAATGCCATTATATGACGCACTTACTAAAGCCTTTATACACAAGACAACATTCATGTGAAGTTCTTGTAAATTGTTTAAGATGACTTCTCGTGTATATTTATGCTCCTTTGTGCCATAGGGGTCACCTTCCATTTTATAATAACCTATATCAAACAGCTTCTCAGACATTTGAAAAGTATTTGGAATTTCATTCTTGGCATATGTCGGTATCTCTTCTATTAATACATACTTTGTTTTATCCTCTGATAAATGGTCTATATATTGTGATTCAACAGACTGCATTTTGTCTGCGAGTATTGAGAACTTATCCGTCCAGAAACCTATAGAATTATTCAGTTTGCAAATAGCATTTGCCTGCTCTGTTGTCAATTCAAATTGCATTAGTTTTTCTGAATGAAAGGCTAATGCATTACTACAATCTTCAGCGAAATTGGCAGCATCATGTAGTTTCTTAAAGCGCCTTTCAAGGGTGGAAACCAATATTTCTTTTGTTTTTATAGTTATATTCATTGCTTATTTGTTCTATAGTACAAATATCTAAACTAACAATGCACTCAATATGCATTGTTAGATTCTATTTGTCTTCGGCGTACATCTTACTCATGAGATCTGCAGATTCTTTCATCTCTTGTCGTAATGATGCAGGTGACATAACTTCTATTTGTTCGCCGAATGAACGAAGCAGTGATTTAAGTTCATAGTTATCCTTTACCTTCAATGTTATTTTCCAACGTCCATCTTCCATTTTATTGGCCATAAAGCACTGAGATTCATGAAGCGGCTTGGTAATTATATATCCAATTACACTGTCATTCACGTATAGTACCACATTTTCAACCGGAGTATCATTTACGGAAACACCAACTACATCACCAAAATACTCCTCAAAATCGAAATCATCATCCAAAGGCTCATAAGACTTAGATGTTTCTTTCAGACCTTCAATTCTGTCAATAGCGATATTTGCCAGTTGCTTATCATAATCTGTTTGCTTACCGATAAGGAACCAACGATTGTTGTATTGCTTCAAGTGATACGGATGAATAGTGATAGTGCGTGGATCTCTGCCAAACGGATGATAGACAATTTCAATCACACGTTTGTTTACGATAGCATCAAAGAGGGGACGAAAATATGTATCCATACCCTTTAAATACAGATTGGATTGAAATGTTATCACAGATTTACTATTTTCACCGAGTTGACTTGTCGTATAGAGTCGTCTCTCTACATCATCCATCCAGTCAAAATGCGGTACACCTTTGAAGCGTTTCATCAATAGCAAAGCATCATGAATCAAATCAAGCTCTTCTTGGTTTATAGGTTGGTCTTTGATAGAATCACCCCTATAATGGTAACGATAATATACACGATGACCATTTCTGATAGCATCGATATCCATTCTATAACCTTCTTCGCTTTCCAAAAATTTCAGATCTTCTTGAACCTGACGTTTTTTAATGCCGTCTTCTTTTTTAGTATCACCATTATATTGACATAAAGCTTCGTTACAGCTTTCAACAAGGTCCTCAATATAAAAGCGTCTTGTCCAATTGCTCAAACAACGGTCAAGTACTTGATATCTAATTACAGCATTCTTATTTGTTGGCATAATCCTTTGTTTTTAAATTACCTCGCAAAGGTATTATGCAACTATGCAATCATTCTGCACAAATAGAAAATCTTTTTAAATTTTCATTTATTTTCTTTATTATTTCATTCCTTAGCCATTGTGGTGATATGACTTCGATATCCGGAATGAAAGAAAATATCTGCTGGTATAACTCTCTATTGGGCTTTACTTGTATTTCAACCTCACAATCCTCTCCTTCTATAATTCTTTGGGACTGATGGATGGGCTTGCTAACAACGTAGGGGAATCTTTCTTGAGCGAATCTTAGAACAATAGATTCTTTATTAACATTCTCTTGGGGAATAGTAACGCCAATAATATCATCAAAATAAGTGCTAAAGTCGACACTTTTGTTTTTCTTGAATACAACGCTCGTATTATTAATGTGTTGTATTCTATCTAAAGCTACATTTGCAATTCTATCATGTCCATTATCCAAACCGAATAGAAACCATCTTCCGTTGTACTGTTTAACATAGTATGGATGAATAAGCATTCTGATCTTATTTTCCTTAAATGTGCAGTAGTCTATATCAAGAGGTTGATGGTTGATGGTTGCATCAATAATAGTTGAAAGATATTCCAATCCCTTTAGTTGTTCATTTTGTTCAAATGAAATCAGATTTTCAGGATTCGCTTTTATACCAAAACGATATTCAAGACTTGACACCACTTCTTCTACCCAGGCATTAGCAGGAATTCCCCGATATTTACCCAACATCTCTATCGTGGCACGAAGATTCTCAATTTCTTCTAAAGATAATTCGTTATTGAAGATAGAAAAATCCGGATCGGAATAACGATAATAACATTTCCGACCCTCCAACGGATATGCCGTAATTGGAGCGTCATACATTACTCTGTCTCGCATATCCTGAATGTCTTTGCGAAGTTGCCGGATACTTATAGAGCGACCGCCTTTATCTCCTAATTTTTCATTGACAATTTCAAGTAAATTGTCAATGGTATATTGATGATGAGTGTTGCTAAAACACCTATCTAAAATAAGATAACGTAAAGATGCATTATTATTTGTTGACATCGTCATTCAATATTGTTCCAAATTCATAACAATAATATTTAATATCATCCTTTGATGTACGTCACCATAAAATCTTTACATTTTCTTTTATCTTGACGGGACATAGCCACAGAATATGTATTGTACTTTTCAAAAATGTCTAATCCTCTACCCATCGCTATCGTCCATCCTGTATCAGTCTTGATGCAACGGTCATGGAAATCACTAAACTCATATTCGAAATCGATGCCATATCCGGCCAAGTCATCTTTTATGTCATCAAAATGATCTATCAGATCCGGGATCTTTTCATCCTCTTCTTTCGTTATCAGTTTCAATTTCAAGTCATCCACTGGACGTGTATCGATTAGCATCGTTACGAACTCCATAAAATTCTTGATTTGCCAAGAAGTACGGATATAAGGATCTTCTATGGTAATCTCTCCTGCTTTTTCCAGATAAGGCGCGAAAAGTTTTTCATAAGAGACACCAGTCTGTCCCATACGGAATGAAAGGCTCTTTTCCTCAAGTATGGAAATGCGTGGACGTGATTTTGTTTCATTTGCATACTCTTCGTTTATATCCTCTGATTTATTTATTTCTTCTATATCATCTGCAAGTGGTGTATTATTTGTTGGATAAGGTATATATGCCGGCACTATCTGAGGATTGCTTAATCTTTCTAATGTTTCCACATGAATTTCTGCTCCTGTTTTTAAATTCGTGTACTTGAAAAATGCAGGATCAGCCTTAAACGTTTCATCAATGAGATATAGCTGATCTTTCACCCGTTTGCGTCCTTCAGCAGCAAAATCTACTAACTCGAAGGCCTCTTCATCTGTCATCTTCAAATCCGGATAAAGCAGTTTCACCATACCCGAGAATGTTTTACGAATAGCCAGATGATCACGTTCAGATAGAGAAGGATCAAACTTGGCATAGTCTTTCAACATATTTGTCAAATCATTATTACGCAATTCGTGTAGAACAGCAGCAATATAGTCTGTGATAAGGCCATAGCCTTTAGAAAAAGAATCCTTCTTCAACATCTTTATTTCCCATCCCGGATTGTACAAATGAATACGATCCAAGAATGCACCTTTGACAAACGAGGTTGGAATGCTTTCAAAAAGATGACTGTTCTTCAGCATGAATGGCACGGTATGCTTAGTGTTTCCCACAAATACCATTGATGCAGATGCTTCATGAGTTCCTTTTCCTCGATTAAACGATTTATTGGCCAAATAATTCTGCATGGTATCAATAAGCACAGCATCCGTTGTTCTGCCTTTCTGCTGTTCAAACTCATCCCAAGCCACAACATCCCAATATCCCACCAAACCAAGAATTTCCTTATTTCCACTCATCTTTACAAAAAGACGAGCACTGGTAACATCACCACCAGACACAAGAACCCCATAGGGAGAGAGTTCTTGAAATACATGTGACTTACCTGTACCTTTTGGTCCCAGCTCCATAAAGTTGAAGTTGTTTTCTACATGTGGCAGCAATCGTGCCAACGAAATCAATTTTTCTCTACGGTTAAACTTTTCAGGATTTAATCCAATGGTATGGATGAGAAAATCAATCCAATCCTCAGTAGTAAAATTCTTCCGTTGGTCTATATATTCTTGAATATCAATATTACTGATTTGAATAGGTTTCAGATTTTGTATTTCCCAACGTACTTTCACTTCTTCACCGGATATATAGCCCACTGTCACAATGCACCATACTCCATTGCCACTCAGTAATTTGGGATTCTTCTTTACATATTCTGTACCAATAGGTACATTACTCAGTCCAAGATTGGAAAAATAAGCTTGATATTCATCGGATTTCTCATTTAAAAGAACCGTCACTTTATCTATAATGCGATGGCGGCCATTCTCCCTGATGAGTCCTTTTACAGACTCAGCTTCGGCCCGGTGAACATAATTATTTTGAATAACCTGTTTTACTTTTTCCAAGCCCTCCGCAATCACTTCTTCATCATTGCTGGCACAATATTGTCCGAGTAGATATTCCAATACATAGGTAGGCACAGGCAAGCCTCCTTTGACAAGAAAAGCCAAATCCTTACGTACAACTTTGCCAATAAAGGCATCCATCACTTTATCTTGTAAATTCATAGTCATTCAGTTTTAAAAATCGAAATCATTACCAATAAGCGTATTATTCATTACATTCTCTTTGATGAGAGGATTGAGAGGATGATCCTTATCATATACTTTCAATTGAAGTACCTTTGCATTTACATTTTGGTTCAGTGTCAAATCAACTAATACTTTACGATTATCCAAAATAGCATCAGTATTATCCAATACAAATTCCTTGACCGGCGTAACAGCCTGATCATTATAGTACAAAGCAACATTAATGGTGCGTTCCGTCATATCCATACTTACAGCATCTGTCTGCAAAAGTTTAAAGCGCAGTCGTGAAGCCTGAATAGACAAATTTCTGTCAAGCACCATTACACCTACAGGCGGTTTTGTATTCCCCCGTTCCTGACGACTAACGATGACAGGGATAATCAATTCCTGCAAAGAAGCTCCACCATGAGTAAACAAATATCCACCGGAAGGTGCAGCCATGCGGTTTGTTCCTTCCGGTACAGCTACATATATATCTTTGGCATTCATTTCTGATACTTCCGACAATGGAAATTTTACGATGCCTGGAACAGCGTCTGCAACTTTGGTAAGATAATAACGTGAACTCTTTTCCAGAACCTCTTCTGCAACTTTATGTTTATCCTTCTCTTTAAAGTCCTGGTCATTGAAGAGAAATCCATGGTCAGATGTTATATAAACTTCTGTAACATTATATGTTTCGTGAATCTTATGGACGAGCATTTCCAATTCATTGATGGCATCACGACAACTTTCAGCTACCTCTTTTGCCGTTGCTCCATGGCTCTTATCATCAATGGTATTGTGCATCACGTAGACAAGAGGATGCTTAAAGATCTCACGATTCTTCTCTTGATCATATTTACCGACCACTTCATAATCCACACAAATAGCCCCGGAACGATAGGAATCCACTTGTTCTGTTCGTTTGCCTGTAGAATCCAATATTCTATTGTCCACGCCCATATTCTGTGTTCCATTCTCCTCACCATACAATCTCAATTCACGATGTGGAAGTAACGCCGGTTTGCAAAACTTTGTTTCCGATGGAAGCATGGCTATCCCTAAGTTCAGATGGGCTATGTGCTTTCTTTTTGCAAGTACTCCAATGAGCTCTTGCGCCACTTCATAGCGAAAGGCATCACTGACGATGACTACCACTTTTTTCTGAATAGGCTTGATCTGGCTTTCATAAAAATCCTCCTGCCGAAGCGCATGAACAGCAGTCATTCCCCCAGCTTCTTTCACACAACGCATCCATTCCAGATTGATTCGGTTGCAGAGTTTTGCATAATGACTATCCAATGCAAGTTTCACCTTTTGAACGGTTTCATAAAGGCTGATAGAAGGACTAATCTTGTAATAGTTTTCAATAGACAAACGGTAAAGTTGGTCTATCAGGAAATATTCACTACGATACTTATCAAGATAATCATCAGGGTGATTCAATGTGAGAGAGCCAAGTGATAAGGCACACTCATAAAAACGAGCTACGAGAATGTCATAATCCATCACCATGCCCAGCTCGCCATTATCACTATGCTTTATCATCAACTCCTCCAATCTGTCAAAGACCTTCTTTGGCTCTTCTGCAATTGATTGTTCCATTAATGTACGAAGAATGGGAATGCACAACTGGTCAGGAATATAGTAATAATTGGCATCTGTACCATACCATTTGATAAAGTCATCATCATGAATATCCTTTCCCAATTCCTGAAAGACCTCGACTAAAGCCTCTGCTATTTTTGGCTGGCTCAACGCCAATTCCAAAATACTGTTCATTTGTTGTAGTGCTAAAGAATCTGTGATTCTGATAGCCTTATAATTATCTGCACTCACCGGTGCAAGGTTCTGAGCTATAGCATTGTATTTCAATACTTGTACCAATTTCTCTACCTTAACTTCCGTACTCATATCAATCGAACAGCCAAAGATTTTTTCAAGTCGTTCGTCCAAGGCGGCCTTTATCATAGGAGCAGCCTTTAATTTCACGTAGAAGCTTGTTTGCTTGCTTCGCTCGGAGATACGACCTTGAAATAATATTCTCAAGATAATATTATCCCAATCCAGTACGCGTGTCAGCCCCATATATGAAGAGAGAAAGGCTCTGATGGCAATATCCTGTGAGATGCTCTTATCTACATAGTATGTTTGCAGCATTTTGAGCATTCTGTCAGACTGGAGTTGTTGAATGTTTTTCTCCACAAAAGTGGTCATGCTGGCCGGCAGTCCGTATTGTTGCATATAGGCTGCATAGTCCTGATGATGGTATTCCATATTGGCGACAAGTACATCCAATAATGGAAATTTCTCTTGCAAAGACTTCTTTTGTAATGGTGAGTCTTGATGAAAATACAGAACGACCTTATCATTCGCCCATTCTGTATCCAATTTATATTTGGTAGTGAACCAGTCTCCTTTAAAATCTACATAACGATAACCGTCCTTCCATTGAGCTTCTTCCAGCTCCATTGCAAGGAATTCGTCATTGAAGATGAACAACACTTTCAACTCCGGATCACGTTCAAAGTAATTATATATTTTATCTATGACTGTACTCATATATTATTTCTTAATTTTCCTACGATACTTTTGATTACTTGCATTTGGGTTCTCAGGATTGGTCATTTCCAGATAATCTCCATCAACCAATACATTTATATATTTTTCTCTATTTTTCGTATGGTTTGTTACACCTATTCTGTCAAGTATTTCCCTACTGCTACGCGGTATGTTACAGTAATTGACAACATCTTTTTGTTTGTTGTTCAATTTAAAGTGTTGCTTAGTGTCTAAGTCCGTCAATAAAATGTCAGAGTCAGTGTCTAAGTTTTGCCTTTTAGTGTCTAAGTCCGTCAATAAAGTGTCAGAGTCAGTGTCTAAGTCTCTCCTTTTAGTGTCTAAGTCCGGCGATAAAGAGTCAGAGTCTGTATTTAAATCCCTTGCAATAGTTATCACAAATTCATGTAAAGCCTCATTGTTTGAGAATGTTAGTCTATTATCTTCGCTCATGGCTCGTTGTATTCCACTGCCTGCCCCTGTATAAGGTAGGAGGTAAATGGCATTAGCAAACAAGAAATTATTTCGTGGCATGGAAGTTCCTGCTACGATGTCATCAACCGACAATCCATTGGGAAGTGTACCCGGACTATGGATTTCCACTCTGTCGTCAAAAATAAAAATTCGGATTGGAGCCTTCCAGTTCAGAGACCGGTGTACCAAAGCATTTACGACAAGTTCCACCAGACATGTATAAGGTATTTCCAACTGTCCTTGTGAATTGAATTCTTTCTTTACTTGAACCGTTTTTAGGTTACGAGTAAAGAAACTCATAATGGTTTCAAACTGATGGAGCAAGTTGCCTTCCATGTCTGTGTCATTTACCTTGTCACGGAATTGAGTTCCTCCTATGAAGTTTCCTACGAAACTGATGCACTTGGCGGTCATAACAGGTAACCATCGTTGTGTGTATTTAGCAAAAAGGAGAATTGCGGCAACCGTTAATTTCCCATTTGGAAGAATGAAATGCAGATTTCCAAGTAGTTTTACTTTATCATGCCCCTGGGCTATTGTTCCGCATACATCATCAAGAGTCGCTTGTTTAAACTTATCTCCTGTCAATCCTTTCTTCTGGAGTACAGTCCCAAATTTATTATTAAGAAAAGTCTTGATCGTCTTTTCATCCAAATCATCAACGGTCGCATTGTTTACGGCAGCTTCATCCGGCATAAAATTACCGCAATCGGCCATCATCTCGGCCAATTCTGCATTATCAAACACCTTGCGTTTGTCTGCACCATTCTTTACCCATACTATACCTTTGTTATCATGATAAGGTTTGTTCAGTCCTTCCTTAATAGTTGCAATGACAAGTGCACCACCTTCTACAGAAACAGTTTCTATAGAAAGGAGAATATTGGGGACAACATTCTCAGAAGCAACATTTCCCAAGAGATTAGTTACTTCTTGAACTTCACTATACGATAATGGATTTATTTCCCCTGTTTCGTCATTGATTCCTATAATTAATTTTCCGCCATGGGTATTACTGAATGCTACCAATTCGCATCCAATATCATACTTATTCATGAGCCGTTCCTTGAATTGAACCGTACTCATTTCTCCATGGTCTTTTATTTTAAGTATATCTTCTGTTGTCATTGTCTGATTAGCTATTAAAGTAATTCTTATTTATTTCAATTTCATCAATACATCTCCGAACTTGGCGTAGTTAACTACTACGCCATCATCTAAGTCGAAAGCTATTTGCTTGTCAGCTACTGCATGAAGGCGGTCGTGGTATTCACGACACTCTTCTATCTGCTTGCCTATATTGTCCATCTCCTTACGCTCGCGAGTGGAGAGGTCGGCTGCTTTGGTCTGCATTTCGCTCTGTTTGTTTATCAGCCATTCTATGTGAGGCAACAGATAGTTGGTGCGCACCTTTTCGGCTGTGTAGGCATTCATGCGGTGCATGTATACGATGCACTGGAATGCGCCTTTCTTGCTACTGAACAGCCAGTAGATGGGACGGTTCTGATACATCTTCTTGTGGTATTTCCAGAAGTCTTTCACAAAATAATCATCCAATCGCTTGCCAAGTGATTTTTCTATGTAGTTCAGATTTCCTATCAAAGAATCCTCTCCAAAGACAGTGCTAAGCCATGTCTTGAATCTTAATGTAATGTTATCTGTAAACTCAGTATTGGCAGGCATAATTGGAATAATCCCATCATCGTCTATCGCGAATCGACAGTTGGGTACAAGAGCATCATACTCTTTTAGTCCGTCCCCTTGATTAGCAAGAATTAGTCCGGGCTTGTCGATGCTGTAACGCCCCATCATGCAACCTACGGCATAGCTGATGAGTTGCTTCATGAGCACATCGTCATGCCATACTATAGCGTTATCTTCTATCGAAATCTCTCCTTGTTGCAGAATGGTGATTTCATCGAGTGGAACATCGGGAGTGAGTTCATCTTCGAGACCATAGATGCTGATGAACTGACGGTTGAGTTCTTCTTCGTTGGCGTGGAGCTGCATAAACTTGCGTTCCCATTTCTGTTTGATGATACGAGTGCGCCATTCCAAACTGTTCAACTGTGGAGCTGCCAAATCAACCATCATTCCTGTGCCTTCGTAAATTTCGTTTATCGTGTCGGCATACTTCGCATCAGTGTCTAAGGCCATGATCTCATTACTCTGAAAATCCCAACTGGTTTCATGAGCATCCCAATCGGCTTTGGATAGGGTGATGTTTTGTTGAACTATATCAGTTACAACATCAATATCAGAAAATGGCATTTTTAGAATGTTTTCAGTTTGAACACTAAAAGTCGGATTTACAATATCTAGTAGGTAATTAGTAACCTTAGAATTTAATGCTCCAAGTTCGCTGTAGAGACTATTGGAGTTATTTGGAGTAATATTTACCTCATCAAATGTTGAATCTTCTCTCAAATAACGAAATGTTGCTTTACCAGAACATATTTTAGACCAAGTAATGCCAGTTCTGTACCACAGATATTCTTTTATAACTCTAGACATTTTGTTTTTATGATAGAATTCAATATCGTCTTTGGACCATGCAATAACATTCATGGTATTTCCATACCATCTCCTTGCCTCACCACCTTTTGTTTGAAGCATCCACTTACATTGTTTTCCTATTTTAGTACAAGAAACCTCCCATAAATAACGAAGAAACCTCTCATTGTCACCCGTAACATTTTTACCATCAGAAAATGAAAAATCTCCAATAGTATTGTCTGAAAATGCTGAAGTAACCTTTTCACTTACCCAATACCCTATCGGGCAACCTGGAATCTTCTCAAAATTCTTCTGTAGTACATTAGAATAGTAGATTTTGTTACCTTTATCAGAATATGGTAATTCAAGAACATCCTTGCTATACTCCTTGAAATAGTATTTGAAATCATGATTAGCCAATGTTTTCTCAAAAAGCTGTTGAAGATGTTTTTGATCAAATTCTTGAAATGTACGTTCTATCAAACGGAAATAAGTTCCCTTTGCATTTTCTGATTTAGTATTACTTATCACTACAGATGATGCACCGAAGTCAGCTCCGAATACTCCACGACTAAGATGAAGTAAAGAATCGATAGAACGATTATCAATTATATCCTTCCGAAGTCTTTCAAACGTACTTAAGAACATCCATGATGGAGGGATAATAAAACCGTATTTACCATGCTTATATGTCATCTTTGCCATATGCTGTACAAATACAGTAGCAAGGTCTGCTTTCCCTTCTTCATAATTATCCTTCACATATTTACTCAACACACTATTCATATTGCCTCCACCCATATACGGCGGATTCATCACCAATGCCGAATATTTGTTGGTTAATGTCAATATCATTTCAAATCCCGCAAACAAATCTCTGAAGTTGTCTTTATGTTCGTGTTGCTTTGTCTGTTCTTTGATGCAATTCATCAGGAAAGTTCGTGTTTCCTCGCTAATGTCGAACTTCATGATGGAACCTAAAGTCTCTGCATCACCCAACAGCTGGAAAGCATCATCAAGTTCTTTGTTTATCTTTTCAGATGTACAAGGTAACTCCAAGGCACAGCATAGATGTCCTTTCAGCTCTTCCCAAGTATGGAGATTGCAATGAGGCATATCCAACACTCGTGGCATGCAATGGGCATCCACAAAACTGATGTCTTTCTGACAGGCTTTCAGCAGCAGTGCAAATGTAGCCAACTGTTTGGCACGAGTATCAATGTCTACCCCTGTCAGATTGTAACGAAAGATATTTTCTATAGCCTTTCTCCGATTGTACCCCTCTTCAATGTAAATCTGATAGAGCAAATCGAAGCATTCATTTAGAATATGACCGGAGCCGCATGCCAAGTCGGCACACGTCAAATCGTGAATGTCATCAAAATGATAGATGGCATCGGTGGGGGTCGGTTCGGCAGGTTCTACCAAATATTGCATTCCTTTCTTGATGTCAGAATAAGGGTTGTTGTCCAAATAGATGCGCCCCACGCTGTTCTGCACCATGTACTTCACAATCCAGTTGGGCGTGAATATCTGGGTGGCTGCCGGAATCTCATCAGCTTCAAACTTGCCTTTCTTGGCAAACACCTCATCCTTGCGCTCGGATATATAGAACTGATAGAGCCAACCTATCAGTTCGGGCGACTTGTAATCTTCATCCGAAATGTAATCATCGTCATTGAGACGGTCAATAAATCCGCCTTTTTTCAAGATATTGTTTGGCAACAACAATTCAGTATAGTCTGAGATAGTGCCAAAGCACTTGTTGATAACTGGATTGTTATGGCAATAAGCTACAATCAATACCTGAAACTGCTCATCAGTCAGCGCATCATTAGCCAAAAGCACTTCCAGCTTCTGAAGGCTTTCTTCATTCATCTGCGGCATTCTGCCTTGACGGGCATCTGACACCAAAACAGGAACGCGGTTTTGCTCGCTCTCATATTCCAACACAGGAGGAATCAACCCATTCTTTGCCATGATACGAATGGCTACCAAACGGTTAAACCATGTGTAAACCACTTCCTCTATCACATCACGACAAGAGTGATTTTTCAACTGATTGGACAAGGACTCAAACTGATCATAAAAATCCACAGTTTGGGTGTCACCCATAAAGACAGCACCGCCATCTTTCAGCTCAGGCTTTTCCGTTATAGTACCATCCTCCCTGATACCTAAAGCAGAGAGGCGTTGTTTCACACCGTCAATCAATATATTGCGAGCTTCACCGGCGAAGCGTTTCAGTTTATTCGTGTCCATTTTTTCCGTTGTTATGAAACAATAATATCGTTGCCGCCACCGATGTACTGCATCAGTTGTTCTTTCAATCGCTGCAGATATAAGTCAATGTCTTCCTCCGAATGTATGGGATGGGTAGTGTGCGTATTCAAATGCACAATTCTGCGGGTACGTGGGGTGACAGTCGGTTCTTTCACAACGCCATTTCCTTCTGGTGCAGGAGGATAAGGTCTGGAAACCGGCGGCTTTGGAACAGCTTCGTTGATAAGCTTCATCTGCTCTTCATAAAAACCTGCTACATTCGCATTGGCTTGCAGTGCATAAAAATTGTTGCTATTGGTCTTTTGCAGGATAGTCGTATCTCGTGTGGCAAACTTATCCCTGTCGACTTTTATACCGGCAGCATATTCTTCCAACTCATCAAAAACTTTGTTGTAACCGGTCTTGATAGTTTCTATAAGGGATGATTTGCACTCGTTCAAACGTCCATTCAGATTAGTCATTATCTTCTTGTAAGAAGGCATGTGCTCCCAAGGTTCCATATCTTCATTCATGGCTTTCAGACAAACGAGCACTTCTTTCTGATCTTCCGGTAGGAAGGCAAAATTATCACGGTTTTCATCAAGGAATTTCTTTACCTTCTTGAACATATCAAACTGGTCGTCAACAAATAAATTGATGCTCTTGCATTTATCAAACAGAGCAGATGCGCTCTCCTTGGCATCCGTAATGGTTACAAAGAAGTCTTTCGGATCGCGGATAGTCGTCCATTTCTCCATCAGTGTAATGGCTTCTTCTATTACGCTTGCAAACGGACAACCGTTTACTGTCTTGAAAAGTTCACGGTAATGAACAAGCAAACGGCTGAGTGCACTATCTTTGGTCTCCTTACAATTGCGGTACAACTCAGTAGAGTCATTGCTACCCTTGATGGATACGACATTGAAAATATGCTTCCATGCTTCGATGAATGCATTCAACACATCCTGTGAAATAGCTTTGGCCGGCTCAATAGTGAATCTGCTGGCATCCCTGACAATATTTCGAGCTACATCTTCACGGTTAACATTTGGATTATTGTTGTAGTTGTAGGCATATAAATGACGCCGTACCAGTTCATTCACCACATAAATACTGCAACAGTCTGCCCATCCATAAGGCACCTTGGCGAACTGACGTACAATATCTGACACCGTCACATCATGAGGCGATCGATCGAGGAAGTCTTTCACTTTCTTCTCTGCGTTAGTGAGAGGAATGTCAAGTAAAGTCGGTTCGATGGGACGAAGTATTTTTGAAGCCAATTCGTTTTGTGTCTTGGGATATTCCTGCTCATTCACCAATCCTGCAGAACGATAAAGATTTTGCAGATGATAGGTAATTGCCACTTTGTAGCGTTCCTTGTTCTTCGAATTTCCCAATACGGATTGTGGAAGAATGTCTTGTCCGGAGATAACAGGACAGTTGTCGAGTAAATCTCTGAACTTAGGCTTAATATCCTTCTGATACATATCCTTGGCACGTTCTTGGAATAGTCGTTTGGTACGCTGGCGTTCTTCACTGATTGCCGGTTCCTGTGCAAAACATTGCACACGACAAAAGTCCAAAAAGTTCTGGCGAAGTTCCTGATTGCCTTTGAACAGAGAATATAGGAAGAATACCAGGTGGTTGGATTGATTTGTAAATGCGAACTGATCCGGAGAATCAGTACTTGCCGTTGTCAGAAAGTCAACCACCACATCCGGATTATTCGAAAGAATATTCTTACCATCTACATTTCCACCGACATTAAAAGAACGAGTTGCATACGTCTCCTTATTGGTCGATGGCGTAAAGCCAAAGTGTTCGTAGATAATCTTGTATAACTCTTCTGCATAGGTGTTACTGTCTACCGTTTGATTTTTGATAATCTGAGCTACTTGTGATTCTTCTTCAGTATAGAATTCATAGATTTCGGTATCATTGTCTGTTCTATTCTTGCGGATAACAGCTTTATCCATCAAGAAAGCCAGCACCTGAGATACATCTTCCTTGATGACAGCTTTGTTGGCATCCATCTTTGTCATCAGGAGCGTCACGATGTTGTCAATCGTAGCTGAGAATCCTTGCTTGTCCACATCAGAAAGGTTGCATACCATAAAAAGAACATTGACTACTCTGCGATAGAAAGATTGCTTTTCTTCATCTTTGATAAGTTTCAAGGCTTCACGTGCATTTGCTATAGCACGCTGACCAAGATGCTGCATGGAGCCTTGGAACATGGCACCAAAGAACTGGTCGAATGGAATGAATTCGTCCACCTCACATTCTGCGGTTTTCTGGGCTATCGAGAATGTAATGTTCAGTAAGGAACGTTCGTTGCCCTTCACTTGTTTGTCTACATAGTTCATGTTGACGAAAGAATCAAGCACTCTCATAATCAATTGAAATTGATAGGGTACGAATGGATAGAAGGCTGCAAAGTCTTCTTTGTTCTTATAGGATTGA
This sequence comes from Phocaeicola paurosaccharolyticus JCM 15092, assembly GCF_000613805.1. Taxonomy (GTDB): domain Bacteria; phylum Bacteroidota; class Bacteroidia; order Bacteroidales; family Bacteroidaceae; genus Phocaeicola; species Phocaeicola paurosaccharolyticus. Next base: position 55,740 of record NZ_BAJR01000005.1, read on the forward strand.
TAGGTACTGGGAAGAATGAATTGGGCATCGAGCATGGCTTTATTTTTATTAAACAAGTCTTCCAATTGAATTTCCACTTCTCCTTTTTTGTCTAATATACGCTTTTGTGTAATGTATTCCGGACTTGTTCCTTGTAAGGAAGCACGAACTTCAAAACGCCCCAAAATCTTACCCACTTCATCTTCAGGATTGGTATCGCTACCGCCCACATTCTTGACAACATCTTCCAAAGTCTGCTGGGCGGTACATGAAATCCATACTTGGGATTCACAGACTTCATCTAATCGTTTCACGAGTGACTGGAGCTGCAGCAACAAGTCGCGATGCTCCCCAATGAACTGACTTACTTCATCGACGAAGAACATGATGCGAAAATTGCGATTATTCTTATTATCGAGATATTCTTTCATTTCGGCAGCGAATGCTTCTACGGATACATTCACATCGTTTTTAAGGATTCTCTCCCGAATGACATCGATAGCCAAAGCCGGATCCACTTCCTTGGCCATCTGCAAAGCCAAATCCAAACGACCGGCGGCAAAGCGTGATATGTTGCGCTCCCAATCATACCCTTTACTCTTGACATACTCCTTGAATTCTTCAAATTTGCCGTCATCGTCCAATGCTTTTTCCAAATATTGGGCCATGGACAGGTTAAACGAGTTATATCCACGTCGGGCGTTAAACTGGTTCCAGAAGATAGTGGTAAAAGTGTTGGCATGATCCACATTGGCATCATGCACATCACCTATATTGAACATAACCATTTCCACATCGGCCTTGTTCACATACCATTTTTGAAGTGATTTGAGTTCGGAAAGAGAGACATTCGCCTGTTCTAGAACGGAAGTGTCTTTGTCACCAAGCAATAATTCCTGAGTGGCCTCTATCAGTCGGATAAAAGCCATGTCGCCATATTTGTTTGACAAGCAATAGCTTGCATATTTCAAGAAATGTGATTTACCGGAACCATAGTAACCGTTAATCCAAATGCCTACATGACTGCCTTGATTTACTTTGATGTTTACAAGTATATTGTACAGGTTGACTATAATCTCCTGAGTAAATACATATTCTACAATTTCAGTTAGAATTGTATCTTCACTGAGATCAGATGCAGAAACCGCAGGGTTGACCTTTCTGTCAAGACCTCTTTCATACAAATCTTTAAATTTCATATAGCTTGGGATTTATTGGTTTACTAATAAGGTTGCACGATATGTATGCGCATCTTCAAGCGTATCGAATAAGGAAAAAGAATTTCCTTCCTGATGCCCGGGATAGAAAAGGATAATTTTGTATCGCGACGTGTCATTGTATTTTTCATAACGTGTAAGGAATACATTGGTACGGAGATACGGAAACATTTTACCTACGCCATGAATAAAGATATACGGTTTGTTCAATCCATCGTTGATTTTCAGGTGTTCATCAATCCTGTCGTGGACATAATGAATGAAGTTGTCTGAATTTGCTTCTGTTGACAATTCTTGAGTTACCATATCCGGTTGGGTCTTATCATCTTCCAATGTTAAATCAAATAACGAATCAGGTCCAAATCTTTCGGTTTTCAGATAATCACAAAAGGCTTGAAACAAATCAAGTAGCATGGCATTGATAAAACTACTCGGGCGTTCCAAATTCTGTTTAAACACAACTATTTGACGTTGCATCTCATATTCTTTTGCGGCAGAATATTGGTATATGTAGTAATTATAAAATATATTTCCACTTTTCACATCTTTAAATTCCGGACTATTGAGATAGTCGTAAAGTTCCTGCAAAGTCATATTCTTCATGCTAACTTCGTTTTAATATCATTCACTTCGTAAGGATAAAGCAAGCAGGCTTCCAAAAACCATTCCTCACCGCTACGAATGTAATACTCATAATCGGATACGTCAAGATGGATGGCATGCAGCTCATCCGTCTTTTCCTGCAACAGTCCGGACTGACGAAGAATCGTCAAATACTGACTGGCACATCTGTCTTTTGTATTGTCCGTCCAGCCATCCACAAATTCATCTCTCAAAGAAATCTCACTGAATTCCATCATGATGTCATTCTTCCTAAGCGTTCTATCCACCGAATTCCAATGCTTGACGGTGACATTGAAATGAAAATCAAAGACCAGTTTATAGGCTTTTAATATAGAATAAAGCAAATATGCCCTCTGAGTCTTTTCATTCTTGTCAATGAAAGCAATCCAAAATGAAGCAGGCACAGAATTATACCGTCGTTTAAACTCATTGAGAAATGTTTGTCTTGCCTTTTCCGAGTTCACCTGCAAGATACGGTTATTTTTCTTTTCATCTCTTAGTAGTTCATCAGAGTTTGGGGACATCAATAAAGGAAGAATGCGCAAAAACTCATTGAAGAGAAATGCACATCCGGTTATTGTTGCTGTATATGGACTGTTTTGTTTCATGTATTTTGTTTCTATAAAAATTTAATTAGCTTTACATCTTCACCTGCTCGTGAAGAATTAAGCAAATCTTTCACGTCTACTTCCAATACTTTTGAGATTTGAAGTAACGTTTCCAATCCTGGCTGGGCAGTGTTTGTACACCACTTTGAAACAGTCGCAGGGTCTTTGCCTAACTGTTCTGCCAACCATTTATTAGTGCGCTTTTTCTCAGCCAGCACTACTTTCAATCTATTGATGTCTTTTGTCGCTTCCATTGAAAAATACTGTTATAAATCTGTTTATACTTACCAAAGTAATAATAATTCCAGACAGATCATCATATTTCCCGATAAATTTACTAAATAAATTGCGTATAGCGTCAATTTAATGGTAATATATCCTTGTTTTTGCGTAAATAAGATAAAAATAGAGAATAAGGCAATAAAGAATTTGACCATTATATAGTTTATTCATTGAATTTTTGTACCTTTGCATTAATAGTTGATCACTTTAGGTGCATGATGACTGGTACATCGTCAACGTTTACTTGTTCTGGGGCCCGACCCCTCTCATAATCGGCCTATCAAAAAGGAGTTTGTTTAAACTTTACAACGAGTGAACGTATATGCAAGACAACATCATTATTACTTTTGCCAATCAAAAAGGCGGTGTAGGCAAGACAACGCTGTGTACGCTATTTGCCAATTATTTGGTAGCCCACCGGAAGAAGGTTCTTGTTATTGACTGTGACGTCCAGAAGACGATCAGTTTCAGGCGCAAGGCAGACCTTTAGAAATACAAGGATGTAACTATTCCTTATAACATTCAGCCTTTCAATATTGCCAATGCCACGAATGTACAAAACCTGATGACAAACCTTCGGAAGATGCAGGGAGTCATTCTCATTGATGCTCCCGGTAATCTTACCCAGCAAGGACTTATTCCCATCTTCGCCAATTCGGACTACATTATCTGTCCTTTTCAGTATGAGGTAACTTCCATCGTATGCCATCAGCAAACTGCGTCTTGTACTTATAGATTGTAAATTATAATGGATGTCCTATATGTAGTGGTTTTCGTGGAAGTAATGGATTTCAAATAACTCCATTTGCTTTCAATCTATCAGGAAGTAAATCAGCTAAGTCTCTAGAATAATCCTTGTCATAATCATGCACATGATCTAAAAAATATATCATCCATTTTCTAAAGTCTACATTTGCACCTTTGCAACATCCCATAAAACTGTATATAATGGCTGTACTTTCAGCAGTGTCATCATTTTGGCAAAACAAATTCTTCCTGCCTAAAGCTACCGGTATGGCTGCATTTTCTATGCCATTGTTGTCTATAAAGTATCTGCCATCAAGATGGTAACGTGATAATTTATCAAAACGTTTATATGTGTATAGAATTGCTTTTTCTATAGGACTGCCCTTGAGAACTTTTGGATGTTCTGCAACAAGCCACTTTTCAAATCTTACCATAATAGGATATGCCAATCGACTTCTTAGTTTAGCAGCGTCCTGGTATGAATGATTCTGGTCTTTAATCTAGCGTAAGTAATTTCATTATAGCATCCATGTCCCTAACATTGTCAATTTCCAAGACAACACCATTAGGATAAGTCAGTTTCACATTGTGTATCTGTGGATGGCGTGTTTCCTGTGACCTGGAAGTTTCTAATAAGTTCCTCGCACATTCATGACTTATAGGAAGAAATTTATTTGAAGGATTAGGGGAAGGGACGGTACGTTTCTTTATTATGTTTATCCAATAGTAAAAACTATTTTCTTTTAAACCTTGTCCCTTGCAGAACTCCCTTACACTCACTCCTGATGACTTATATTGATCATAAAGGATCTTGAAATAATCTAATATCCAGTATACCATATCTTTTTTTGTATGTAAAGATAGATAGCTATGTTACAGATAGAAGACGCAGTTTACCGATGGGATACTCTGCATCAAGCGAATCAGTATTGTATTCCTTACCATCCGCAGCTAGAAACTTCAGTTGGTTAGTGACACTAACCAACTGAAGTTTCTCTTTTTTGAGTTTCGTTTTAAGGTATTTCCAATAATTACGCTTTTTCTGATAGTCATCTTGAGAATTGATAGCTCCAATGATATCCAATACAGAGAACCACCATTTGGAACGCTCATCATCCCAAACAGCACGAACTTCATGATCATTGTAGAATCTGATTGATACCTTGCTCATAGTATTTAAATTCGATATTTTGTAACTTTAGTCACTTATACAAATATGCTCAAAGTTATTCCCAGATGATAATTTTAACAAAGGAAAAAGGAGTCGTAATCGCTATTATAAGCGTATTACTACTCCTTTTATAGTTTATAGTACTAATTTGTACCTTACATTCGATTAACTAGCCAAAGTTGTCGAACATGATAGAACTTGGATCAACTCCAAGACTGTCAAGCATATCTTGAGCAGCTTTAGACATAGGACCAGGACCACACATGTAGTACTCTATATCTTCAGGAGCTTCATGATTTTTCAGGTATGTTTCATAGATAACGCTGTGAACGAATCCCGGAGTATACTTAACACCTGCTGCATCTGCTGCTGGATCAGGACGGTCAAGAGCAAGATGGAAGTGGAAGTTAGGAAACTCCTTCTCAATATCTAAGAAATCCTGTAGATAGAATACCTCGTTCAATGCACGAGCACCATAGAAGTAGTGCATTTCACGATCAGTAGTATGCAATGTCTTAGTCATATGCATAATCTGAGCACGAAGAGGAGCCATACCGGCACCACCACCAATCCACATCATCTCTTTCTTAGAGTCGAATATTGGGTGGAACTCTCCGTAAGGGCCACTCATTGTAACTTTATCACCTGGTTTAAGAGTAAATATATACGAAGATGCTATACCTGGCATTACATCCTGAAATCCAGGGCCTTGTTCTCTTGGCTTGAATGGTGGAGTTGCAATACGTACTGTAAGCATAATTCTATCTCCTTCAGCTGGGTAGTTAGCCATAGAGTAAGCACGGATAGTCTCTTCTGTATTCTTACATTTCAATCCGAATAAACCGAAGTTTTTCCAAGCAGGCAGATAAGCATCACCAATAAGGCTCTTGTCGATATCCTTATCGTAATCCATATCGTATGTAGGGATCTTGATCTGTGCATACGAACCAGGGATGAAATCCATGTGCTCACCTTCAGGAAGAGCAACAATAAATTCCTTGATGAAAGTTGCAACGTTCTTGTTGCTGATAACCTCACACTCCCACTCTTTAACGCCAAGAACAGAATCAGCAACTTTGATGCTCATGTCACTCTTAACCTTAACCTGGCAACCTAGTCTCCAGTGGTCCTGCTGTTGTTTACGTGAGAAATGTCCCTTTTCAGATGGAAGTATGTCACCGCCACCTTCAACAACCTGACATTTACACTGTCCGCAAGAACCTTTACCACCACAAGCTGATGATAGATATACTCCATTTACTGAAAGAGTATTCAAAAGAGTAGAGCCCTGTTCTACATCTATAGTCTTGTCACTGTTTATTGTCAACTTCACATTTCCACTTGGAGTAAGGAATCTCTTACTTACAAGCAGCATTATTACAAGCAAGAGTATAATTCCAAGGAATACTCCAATGCTAGCTAAAATTAAATTTGTATCCATTGTTTTTTCCTTTTATATTTTAAGACCAGAGAAGCACATAAATGCCATAGCCATAAGACCTACTGTAATAAATGTGATGCCAAGTCCTCTCAATGGAGCTGGTACATCCGAATAAGCTAATTTCTCACGGATAGCTGCAAGACCTACTATGGCAAGCAACCAACCAATACCTGAACCAAGAGCGTATGTTGTAGCTTCACCAACATCTAAGAAATGACGTTGTTGCATAAACAATGATGCACCCATAATAGCACAGTTTACAGCTATGAGTGGCAAGAATATACCTAGAGATGCATAAAGTGTAGGACTGAATTTTTCAACCGCCATCTCAACAAGCTGAGTGATAGCTGCGATAACGGCAATGAAAAGGATAAAGCTCAGGAAGCTCAAGTCAACACCCTCAACGATAGCATTAGCTTTTAATACATAATTTTCAAGAAGGTAGTTCACTGGAAGAGTTACAACTAATACAAATGTAACCGCAATACCAAGTCCTAACGCTGTCTTGACATTTTTCGATACTGCCAGGTAAGAACACATTCCCAGAAAGTATGCGAAAATCATATTGTCCACAAAGATGGACTTTACAAACAAACTTAAATATTCCATATTCTTTTCGTTTTACTGGGATTAATTATTACTCTCCTGAAGTTCTTTATGCTTAGCACGCTGATACCAGATGATGCAAGCAAGAATGATAAGTGCCAAAGGTGGCATAAGCATCATACCGTTGTTGATATAACCAAGATCATAAAGAGATTGTGGTATTACCTGGAAACCAAATAGTGTTCCGGCACCAAACAACTCACGTATAAATGCTACAATTACCAGAATCTTAGCATAACCTATACCATTACCGATACCATCAAGGAATGATTCCCAAGGGCCATTCATCATTGCAAAAGCTTCAAGACGACCCATAAGAATACAGTTTGTAATAATCAAACCTATATAGACAGAAAGCTGTACACTTACATCGTAAGCAAATGCTTTCAATATTTCACTTACTATAGTAACCAGTGTAGCAACGACAACCAACTGAACGATGATACGTATACGGTTAGGTATTGTCTTACGCAACAAAGAGATTACGAAATTCGAAAAACCTGTAATGATAGCTACAGACAACCCCATTACTACTGCAGGTTTAAGCTGAGAAGTTACTGCTAGTGCAGAACAGATACCAAGTACCTGAACTGTTACCGGGTTATTCATTCCAAGTGGAGTTAAAAGAACTTCTCTATTCTTTTTAGAAAATAATTCGCTCATATTCTATTGTTCCTCCTCTTATTGTTTAACATTTAAAAAATTGGTATACATCTTAAGACAATCCTTTATCATGCATTAACACCATTTGAAGTAATTGTACCACCTGAGATACCATCTACCTGATGCGCCGCATCTGTCACCTTACCAAATTTTGCTACGCCAAGAGCAATATTACCATCACCCATGACTTTCTTATCGGTAAACTGGTTCTGGAACTTAGTTGTTGAGATTTCAGCTCCAAGTCCCGGAGTCTCACCCTGATGAGAGAAGTATACACCATAAACTGTATCCTTATCATCATTAAGTGCTACATAACCCCAGATAGGGCCCCAAAGTCCTGCTCCATATACAGGGATAACATATTTGGTAGCACCGTCTACATCACATACAAATACGTGAAGACGGTTATTTGCTAATTCGGATTTATAAGAGGTCTGGAAAGATCCTTCGTTCTTAGCCAATGTTCCATCAGGCTGAACCAACATATCTTCCTTAACATGTTTCTTGTAATCTGCTTCTGCATTCTGAACCTCTTTAAGATTAAGAGCAGAAAGAATCTGCTTCTTTGTATCCAGTTCAATATTCTTGTACTGAACATCTTTCAAAGATGATGATACAAAAGCAAGAAGGAATGCAACGATAACAACCATTACCGAAGCATAAATTATAGTATATACATTACTATTAGTATTCATGATGTTTCGATTTATTAGTTGTTGATTAAGTTAGCTCTCTTCATACGTGCTGTGATATTCTTCTGAACCACAATATAGTCGATAAGTGGAGCAAAAATATTCATGAGAAGAATTGAAAGCATCATACCCTCAGGAAAACCAGGGTTAAGCACGCGGATAATGATTGCCATTGCACCGATAATGAATCCGTAAATATATTTACCTGTTTCAGTACGTGCTGAAGTAACAGGGTCGGTAGCCATGAATACTGCACCGAAACAGAAACCTCCAAGTGCTAGATGTTCAAACCAAGGAAGTTGAGACATCACATTTGCCTCAGATCCGAATAGGTTGAATGTGATTGCCATTACGATACCACCTGCAAATACAGAGAACATTGTTCTCCAACTTGCAATACCACTCCAAAGAAGTATTATTGCTCCTATAGCGATTGCAATAACACTGGTCTCACCTATTGAACCGGGTATGAAACCTAAAATCATATCCGAAAGTGATGCCTGAGTACCGTCAACATTGATAAGTTCAAGTGCACCTGTTGATGTAGCAGCCTGTCCAAGCATTGTTGCACCTGTGTAACCATCAACTAGCTGACCGCCACCGATACCGAGAATACTCTGTGTGCTTACCCAAACAGCATCACCCGACATCTTAGTAGGATATGCGAAGAAGAGGAATGCACGGGCGATAAGTGCAGGGTTGAATACATTCATACCTGTTCCACCAAATACCTCTTTTGCAAAGATTACTGAGAATGCAACAGCAATGGCAAGAATCCATATTGGACACTCAACAGGAACTATCATAGGGATAAGAAGACCTGTAACAAGGTAACCTTCCTGAATCTCCTCCTTTTTCCATTGAGCTACTACAAACTCAATACCAAGACCTACTACATATGAAACAATGATTTTTGGCAATACTGCGAGGAAACCATAGATGAATTTCTCAAAGAATCCTGCTTCCTGTCCTACTGCTAGGAAATGCTGGTAGCCTACGTTGTACATACCGAACAGAAGTGCCGGCATCAACGCAATAACTACCATCGTCATGATACGCTTACTGTCTATCGCATCATGGATATGAACTCCTGATTTCGATGTTGTATTTGGAGTGAATAGGAATGTCTCGAATCCATCAAATACAGATCGGAATGCGTGGAGTTTGCCACCCTCTTCGAAGTTTGGCTTTATCTTGTTGAGATAATTTCTTAACGCTTTCATTAATTATATTAGTTTTTTATTAGCACATTTCTTTGCGAAGCATGTCAAGACCCTGACGTACTATACGCTGTAATTCCAACTTAGAAGAGTCGACAAACTCACAAAGAGCAAAATCTTCTGGAGCTACCTCGTAGATTCCAAGTGCTTCCATCTTGTCGATATCACCGGCAATGATTGCCTTGATAAGATATTCAGGGAAGATATCCATAGGGAACATCTTGTCGTATTCACCCGACATAATCATATGTCTCTCACCACCTTTAACACGAGCATCGATAGTATACTCCTTCTTAGGAAAGAGCCAGCTGAAGTAGCTATGGTTTAAACTGAACTGATTGCAGCGTGGCATAACAAAACCAAGGAATTCACTGATGTTGTCACCCTCAGGGATTACTGTAAGTGATGTTGTATGTGCACCAAGATATCCATTAGGTTTGATCTGCCTACCTGTAAGTACATTGCCGTCAATGTAACGAAGAGATTTTGATTCATCAACATTAGCAGCAAACACATCAGTCAGCATAGCTCCAACTTTAAGCTTGCAGTATGCAGCCTTCTTCACTTCAGAACCTGTAAGTGCTATTGTACGTGATAAATCAATTCTACCTGTATTAAATAGACGACCGATGAATATAACTTCTTCAGCACCAAGTGTCCAAACGACCTCACCCTTATTGATAGGCTGATGCGGTTAATCTGTACGCCGACATTACCTGCAGGGTTAGGACCTTGGAAAGCAGTTATTGTAACATTCTTGGCATCTGTAAGTGCCTTACTCTTTTGGCAAACGCAAATATTTAGATATGTCTTTGCTATCTTAGATAGTGCATCAAGACCGGTCTGGAAATCAGATTCCTGTCCTTGAAGAACATATTCAAAATCTGGAGCAAGAGGATTTTTGTCGAAAGCGGAGATAAAGATACCTTTAGGAGTAGAATTAGGATCAGCAATCACGCTGTAAGGACGTTGTACGAAGAAAGCGAACAAACCAGCCTCCAAAAGGGCCGACTTAACATCTTCTCCACTCATTGTCGATACATCTTTTTTGCCAAATTCCTGATAATCCTGTTCGGTTGCCGCTGCCACAGAGATACACATTACTTTTCTTCTCTCTCCACGCTCAACACTTGTAACAACACCACTAACGGGAGAAACGAATTTAATTTCGGGGTTATTCTTATCAACAAAGAGTGGTCCCCCGGCCATAACATATTCCTGTTCTTTTACCACCACTTTAGGAGTAACTCCATAAAAATCATCTGGAATCAATGCATAGATTTCCGGCTGATTTACTTTGATAATTTCCTGTGATGGTTTACCTTTCAGGTTGATGTCTAGGCCTTTACGTAATTTAATTACATTTGCCATATTTGGTTATATAAATGATTTTTAAATTTAGTCGCAAAATTAGATAAAAAATATATAAAAAAAGAATTTTAATATCACATTATGGAAAAATTTCTTCAATTAATCCATAAGTGATTATCAACCTTATAATAATTAAACATAAAAGTCGCTGAATCAGACAAAAACATATCATTATTCTACTTAAAAAGTTTATCTTTTTTCCTCGTAATCATACTATGCCAAGGCAACCTATTATCGTCTTCTCTCCATCATCCATAATAGTACCACAACCCTCTTATTATTGCTTTCGTTATGCTACTATTCCCCTTCGAATTGATAAGATAACATAAAAAGGAGTAAAAATTGATGAATTGTTTTGGGCAACATTGCACTATATTACTACTTTTGTTAACCAAAACAAAAAATGGCTTTAAAATTCTCTTATAAGAATCTGTTTAGGATATTTGTAGTCTCAATACTGGGAACCTATATACTTTTGATTGCTCTTTTGAATATCCCGTTTGTTCAAAAGAGATTGTCTGGTTTTATAGCCGACGAACTCAGTAATAAGCTGAAAACAGAGGTAAAAATAGGGAATGTAGATATCGGACTACTTAACAGAATTATAATACACGATCTTCATGTAAAGGATCAAAAAAAAGGTAACCTTCTTGATGTATCCGACCTCTCTGCTAAATTCAAAATTATGCCTCTTTTTGAGGGCAAGATTGTTATCAGCAGCGTGCAGATATTCAATTTCTATCTCAACGTCAACCGAAAAGATAACAACTCCCCTACAAATCTTCAGTTTATCATCGATGCTTTATCAAGCAAAGACAAGAAAGCAAAGAGTTCAAAAATAGATTTACGAATAAACTCCCTTCTTATACAGAATGGAAACTTCAAATACGATGTTATATCATTGCCAAAGACAGAGGGAAGGTTCAATACATCACATATCGATGTAAGCAATCTCTCTGGAATAATTTCTCTTAAAGCATTAAGAAATGACTCTCTCAATGCCAGAGTCAGACGCCTGCAGTTCAAAGAGAAGTCAGGCATAGACCTGCAACGTTTCTCATTCAGAGTAATAGGCAACAAGAAGAAGCTTAGCATAAGCAACATAGACATAAAGTTACCTTCATCATCATTAAGACTTAACAACATTGTCTTCACCTACAATGAATTGAAAAATCTCCCTCGCTTCTCGGATGATGTGCGCTTCAGCGGAAATTTCATTGCTCAGATCAGTCCTAATGACCTCTCCTCCTTCGTCCCTGTAATGAGTAACTATAGAGATGATATCAATATCAGCATTCGTATATCGGGAAACAATGATAAGGTTGTATGCTCACGCTTTAATATGACCGATAAGTTAGGTATGGAGATAAACGGCGAGGCATATATTGACGGGCTTAAGAGCAAGAATCCGGAGGTCTCACTTACTCTGTTCAACTCAAACCTCACTAATAGCAATATTAATAATATTGTAAACAGTTTCAGAATATCCCTTCCTGCTCCTATTACCGAGAGAAAGTTCATTAATTTCAAGGGAGAAATAAGCGGTGTACTCAGCAACCTTGCACTGAATGGTATTCTACAGTCCGATCTTGGTATAGTGAATACCAAAATTGTGATGAACAGAAACGATAATGGTATACGTTCATACTCAGGAAACGTAGATTGCAAGGAGTTCTCACTCTCCACACTGCTTAACAACACCGACTTTGGTAATGTTGACTTCAATGTTGAGTTGAAAGGTTTCAACTATAGAAACAAATTCCCTGAGTCGTACATAGCAGGCAATGTAAACTCATTTGAATACAAAGGTTACAAATACTCAAATATTTCTGTCGACGGCAACTTCAAAAAGGGTGGCTTCAATGGAAAGTTCAATATGGATGATAAGAACTGTAATATAAATGTAGACGGCGGATTCAGCTTAGAGAATAAGACCCCTGTCTTCAATATAATAGCAAAAGTAAAAAACTTCTCTCCAAACAGACTCAACCTGACTGATAAGTATGCTGACTCAGATTTCTCATTCAATGTCAATGCTAATTTCGTTGGGAAGACTATTGACGATATCGATGGAACAATCTCTGTAGATAGTCTTACACTGAATGCTCCAAAGGATGGTTCATACTTTGTCGATAACATATCTGTAAATGCAAACCATAATGGAAAAGCTAAAGAGATAACATTGTCCTCATCATTTATGAATGGTATCATTTCCGGAGAGTTCAACTACAACTCACTCCCTCATAGCATCATATCTGCTCTGAACAGATATATACCTTCACTGGTAGCAAATAAGAAGGCTGAGCAGTCACACAACAACTTCGATTTCAACTTCAACATTGAGAATGGTGAATTCTTCTCGAAGATGCTCTTCTTGCCTATCGAACTCAATAAGCCTGCCCGCATAAAGGGATTCCTTAATGATGATGAAAACAAGTTCAGAGTAGAGGCATCGATGCCGCAGTTCAAATACAACAACTCCCAATACGACTCGGGCGTACTACGCTGCGAGAATACTGGGAATGAGATATTGTGTAATATCTATGGCTCAACACTGCTCAACAGTGGTGTAATGGTCAACCTCTCAGTAAACTCCTCTTTGAAGGATGATAAGTTGAAGACCACACTCAACTGGGGAAACAACTCTGCAAATACCTATGGAGGTAAGTTCACCACAGTAACCGCCTTCTCAAAGTCAACAAAAAGCAATAATATCAATGCTGATATAGATATCCTCCCTACAGAGGTGATAATAAACGACTCTATATGGAACTTACGGCCATCATCTATCTCAATAACAGATGGTGATGTCGATATAAACAATTTCGTCTTCGAACATCGTAATCAGCATATCATAGTCAACGGACAGCTGACAAAGAATGATAATGACTCATGCGATATAGATTTGAAGGATATCGACCTACACTACCTTCTTAATATAGTTAAGTTCGATGATGTGAAATTCGGCGGTATGATAACTGGTAATGTAATCTTGAAAAATATAATGAAGAGTCCCGACATGTACGCACTCCTCGACGTTAAGGATTTCTCTTTGAATGATGCTGTTCTTGGTAGAGCAGATATAAAAGGAGTATGGGATAAGGAGAAAGGTGATATCCGACTTAATGCCGATATCAAAGATAATGAAAAGCATACCGTAGTCACAGGTTTTGTCTCTCCAAAACGAGCAGATCTTGACCTAAAGATAAAAGCCGACGGTACCAACATAGCTCTACTATCACCATTTGTCAAAGGTATCTTCAGTGATATTCGTGGTGGTGTATATGGTGATGTACGACTATTTGGCGACTTCAAGCATCTCGACTTCGAGGGTGATGCCAAGGCAAACCTTGAGGCAAGAGTGGATGTGCTCAACACCTACTTCCGTATAGTAAACGACTCTGTACATATCCGACCGGGAGAGTTTGCATTCAACAATGTACATATACAGGACAGAGATGGAAACGACGGATATGTCACAGGTGCCCTGCGTCATACAAAACTAAAGAACCTTACCTACCGCTTCAACATCAATGGTAACAACTTGCTTATGTACAACACAGCACAGAGCAGCTCATTACCATTCTTCGGAAAGGTGTATGGAACTGGAAATGTAGTTATCGACGGCGGCAACAATGCCATGAACATAGATGCATCAATAAGGACATCCCGCAATACCACATTTACATATCTTACTTCTATGCCAAACGAGGCGACAAACACACAATTTATCACTTTCGTCGACAAGACTCCTAAGAGAATTCAGGATGTTGTTGAGACAAACCTCTATCACCCTCTCAACAAGAAGAAACAGAAAGAGGAAGATGGACCTCCTATGGATCTCCATATCAACATGGCAATTGAGGCTACTCCTGATGCAACAATGAGGATTATCATGGACCTATTTCAGGCGATAACATCTCAGCTACAGGTAATGGAAATCTGCAGGTGAACTACTATAATAAAGGAGATTTCAGAATATTCGGCAACTACATCATCGATAAAGGTATGTATAAACTGAGTATGCAGGAGATTATACGCAAGGATTTTACTCTGAAACAGGGTGGTACAGTGACATTCAGCGGAGATCCCTATCAGGGTAATCTCGATGTACAGGCTTCATATACGGTGAACTCAGCATCACTTAGCGACCTTGGCGTAGGTGTATCCACCTCACAAGGAGGACAGAGCACAGTTAAAGTCAACTGCCTCATGAACCTCAACGGCAGCATCTCAAACCCGACAATAAAATTTGATCTCGAGTTGCCTAATGTCAGCGAAGAGGATAAAGAGATTGTGCGCAGCGCCACACGTACCGAGGAGCAGATGAATACCCAGATTATATATCTACTTGGTATTGGTAAGTTCTACACATACGACTATGCCAACAATGCCAACACCCAGTCATCGAATGCGACTAGCTCACTCGCCTTCAGCACCCTGTCGGGACAGCTCAACAACATGCTCTCACAATGGATGGACAACAAAAACTGGAATATCGGAGCAAACCTCTCCACAGGTGAGAAGGGATGGACAGATGTAGAGGCAGAAGCAATACTCTCGGGAAGTCTTCTTAACAACCGACTACTGCTGAACGGAAACTTCGGATATAAGGATAATGCCTTGGCAAATACCAACTTCGTAGGAGACTTTGAGGCTATATGGCTTCTTACAAAAAATGGAGACTGGCGTTTGAGAGGGTACAACCAGACAAATGATAGATATTACTTGAAATCAACTCTTACCACTCAAGGTATCGGCATTATGTACAGAAAGGACTTTACTAAATGGAATGACCTTTTCAAATGGGCTTTGTGGTGGAAGAAATCTGATAAGAAAAAATAGATGACTATGAATAGACCCTTTTTACCTGCTGAATGGGAAGAACAGGCCTTCATTCAGCTTACTTGGCCACATAAAGAGACTGACTGGAATTATATGCTCGATGAAGTTGAGGAGTGCTATATAAATATTGCACGTGAGATACTCAGCAGAGAGAGATTGATAGTCGTCACTCCTGAACCGGAACATGTGGAACAGGTACTGGCTAAAGCCGGCATCTGCTTAGACAACCTCACCCTTGTAAAGATTGAGACCAACGATACGTGGGCACGCGACCATGCTTTCATAACCACCATCGACGAAGATGGCAATGCAATGCTTAATGACTTCTGTTTCAACGGATGGGGAATGAAGTTTGCAGCCAACCTAGATAATCAGATAAACAAGAAGCTTATGAAAGAGGATCTGTTGCAAGGGAAATATGTCAGCCGACTCAATTTCGTTCTCGAAGGCGGTTCTATAGAGAGTGATAGTGATGGCACCCTCCTCACCACAGCTGAATGTCTTCTCTCCGACAACCGCAACGATACCTTGTCGCGTGAGGAGATAGAGAAATATCTCAAGTCTACATTCCATGTTGAGAAGGTATTATGGATTGAGAATGGTTTTCTCGAGGGTGATGACACAGATAGTCACATTGACACACTTGCCAGACTCTGTCCAGACAACACTATAGTTTATGTGAAGTGTAACGATAAAGATGATATCCATTATTCAGCCCTCAAGGCTATGGAAGATGAACTTTTTCAGTTCACAAACTGCAGAGGTGAGCACTACAGACTGCTCCCTCTCCCATTTCCTGATGCTGTTTATGATGAAAATGATGAGAGACTTCCTGCTACTTATGCAAACTTCCTTATTATGAATGGAGCCGTTCTCTGCCCTGTATACAACCAGGAGGAGAATGACAAAGAGGCTTTGAAGGTTCTTAAGAGTGCCTTTCCTGACCATGAGATTATAGGAATAGATTGCAGTCCTCTAATACGTCAGCATGGTTCATTGCACTGCATCACCATGCAATATCCAAAATGTGTTCAAAAATAAATCTATATTTAGTTATGGAAAGAAAAGTGATAAAAGTCGGCATCGTTCAGCAGTCATGTTCTGCTGACTTCAAAGGTAACATAGAGAAGCTGAAAAACAATATAAAGGATGTTGCTCAGAAAGGAGCTCAGCTTGTTGTACTTCAAGAGTTACACAACTCTCTCTATTTCTGTCAGGTTGAAGATACCAATATGTTCGATCTTGCAGAGAGCATACCCGGACCATCGACAGACTTTTACGGAACACTGGCAAAAGAGTATGGAATAGTGCTCGTTACGTCTCTC
This sequence comes from Phocaeicola paurosaccharolyticus JCM 15092, assembly GCF_000613805.1. GTDB lineage: Bacteria > Bacteroidota > Bacteroidia > Bacteroidales > Bacteroidaceae > Phocaeicola > Phocaeicola paurosaccharolyticus. The sequence goes on from NZ_BAJR01000005.1 coordinate 72,531, forward strand.
TTCGAGAGACGTGCACCGGGTCTCTACCACAACACAGCCGTTGTCTTCGAGAAAGATGGCACCATAGCCGGCAAATACCGTAAGATGCATATCCCTGATGATCCTGCATATTACGAGAAGTTCTACTTCACCCCTGGCGATATAGGTTTCGAACCTATTGAGACATCTATTGGTAAACTTGGTGTTCAGGTCTGCTGGGATCAGTGGTATCCTGAAGGAGCACGCCTTATGGCACTCAAAGGTGCTGAGATACTTATATATCCTACAGCCATAGGCTGGGAAAGCAGCGACACCGATGATGAGAAAGCTCGTCAGTGCGATGCATGGACAACAGTACAGAGAGGTCACGCCGTGGCCAACGGACTTCCAGTTATCTCTGTAAACCGTGTGGGACATGAAGATGACCCATCCGGTCAGACTAATGGAATACAGTTCTGGGGAAACAGTTTCATAGCGGGACCTCAAGGTGAGATATTAGCAAAAGCATCCAATTCTAAAGAGGAGAATATTGTCATAGAACTCGATATGCAGAGAAGCGAGAATGTTCGCCGATGGTGGCCATTCTTAAGAGACAGAAGAATAGAAAAGTTCGATGATCTGGCAAAACGATTTATCGATTAAGCCACATAGTCACATATAGTGATGATGTAATAAAGCTTAAGCACCGGAATTGTGATGGAACTATAAATTATTGATTGTCTGATAAGACTTAATAGCTGAAATTTAAAACTTAAATTCCTCAAATTTTGATGGAGCTATAAGGCTGAAACCCCGCATAGTTATAGTGCAATAAAATAGTAATGTGTAAGTAAGCTTAAGTCCTTCAAATTGTACTTTCGCAATTAAACAATTTATTATAAAATAAGATAGCCCTGTAATATTAACTATTACAGGGCTATTCTTTATATCTATTAAAATTACTGCTCTTTGATATCCACTATCAGGTTAAGTTCGTCAAGCTGTTTCTGCTCTATTGCTGCAGGTGCATCAAGCATCACATCACGACCGCTGTTATTTTTAGGAAATGCTATACAGTCACGTATGCTATCCAATCCAGCAAATAGAGATACCCAACGGTCAAGACCGTAAGCAAGACCACCATGAGGAGGAGCACCATATTTAAATGCATTCATCAAGAAGCCGAACTGCTCCTCAGCCTTCTCTGCTGTGAATCCCAATATCTCGAACATCTTAGCCTGAAGTTTTGGATCATGAATACGTATAGAACCACCTCCTACTTCTACACCATTGACAACCATATCGTAAGCATCTGCTCTTACGGCTGCAGGATCAGTATCAAGAAGAGCTATATCCTCATCTTTTGGATGAGTGAATGGGTGGTGCATAGCCATAAGTCTGCCTTCCTCCTCGCTCCATTCGAACATAGGGAAGTCTACAACCCATAGGCAAGAGAACTTATTCTTGTCACGAAGACCAAGTTGACGTCCCATCTCAAGACGAAGTTCACAAAGCTGTTTACGACACTTCATAGTGTCATCACCGCTGAGGATTAGGATAAGGTCACCCGGTTTAGCACCAAATGCCTCTTTCATCTTCTGGAGAACCTCCTGTGTATAGAACTTATCTACGCTTGATTTCACATTACCGTCAGCTTCTACTCTTGCATATACCATGCCCTGAGCACCAATCTGTGGCCTCTTAACGAAATCTGTAAGCTGATCCAACTGCTTACGTGTATATGTTGCGGCACCATCTGCACAGATACCACCGATATATTTAGCATTGTCGAATACTGAGAATCCATGACCCTTCATGATATCCATCAGTTCAACGAACTTCATTCCGAATCTTGTATCTGGCTTGTCGCTACCGTAATATTTCATTGCATCCGACCAAGACATTCTCTGGAAAGGCTCATTAAGTTCCACACCTCTCAACTCTTTGAACAGATGTTTAGCCATACCTTCGAAAGTCTCGATTATATCCTCCTGCTCTACAAAACTCATCTCGCAGTCTATCTGAGTAAACTCTGGCTGACGGTCAGCACGAAGGTCCTCATCACGGAAACATTTTACTATCTGAAAATAACGGTCGAAACCTGATACCATAAGAAGTTGTTTCAATGTCTGTGGAGATTGTGGAAGAGCATAGAACTGTCCCGGATTCATTCTTGATGGAACAACAAAGTCGCGTGCACCCTCAGGTGTTGAACCGATAAGCATAGGAGTCTCAACCTCTAGGAATCCTTTTTGGTCTAGGTAACGGCGAACCTCCATAGTCATTCTATGACGTAGTTCAAGATTCTTTCTAACGCACTCGCGACGAAGATCCAGATAACGGTACTTCATTCTCAAGTCATCACCGCCGTCACTGTTCTCCTCTATTGTAAAAGGAGGAGTAAGAGCGCTGTTCAACAGATTGAGGTCAGAAACTATTATCTCTATATCACCTGTTGGGATATTCTTATTTTTGTTGGAACGTTCGCTAACCTCACCTACAACTTGAATCACAAATTCACGTCCAAGTTTGTTGGCACGCTCGCATAATTCCTTATTAATTTCTTCATTGAAAACGAGCTGCGTGATGCCATAGCGATCTCTCAAATCGACAAATGTCATACCACCCATTTTTCTAGAACGTTGAACCCAGCCGGCAAGAGTTACTTTTTTGCCTGCATCACTAAGTCTTAATTCACCGCAAGTATGATTTCTAAACATATATTTTTTGTATTATAATCAATTGATTGGCAAATTTAGTATATGTTTTTCACTTATCCAAAGCAGTGAATCTTTAATATAAGTTGCCGGGAGCACATAATTATTCTTTAATAATATTCTATCGGGAGTTTATTAAATAAAAGGTCCCGAAGATTACTATCTTCAGGACCTACTTCTCTCTTCATGTGTGTGTCTTGCTCGAAATTTTCAAGCTAAACTTATATAATATTTATTACTACTCTCTCTGAGCCGGCTCTATAAATCCCTTTTTTCATGTCATTAATCTTTAATAATTCATATAATAGAAGCATCACAAAATGCTTTGCAAATCTATGATAACATGCACCTCCCTCTTTAGTGAAAAAGTTGATTGTGATACATAATGTAATTCATAATTGTAGTAAGTATATAATAAATATTCCAAATTTCAAATATTTAAGGTTGCTTTTCTTGGTGTTTATGGAAAAACTCGGATATTTCATATTACTTCTCAAAAAAATCTGCCATAACCACATTGTCTTTACGGCAACATGACTATGGCAGAATATCTAAACTAAATATATCTCTTACCTACAGAACATATCCTTCGGAACTTCGTAATTCGAGATCTTCAACTGAAACTCCTTCATCTGTTTCAGGTCATGGACAGGTCTTTCCATCTGCTCAGGTATCTCCATATTCGAGAAAGTCTGGAAATAGAGAAGACAAGCATCTCTCCACCACACAGCATCTCTCGACTGAATCTTAAATCTCCTCTGGATATCTTCAAATTGATCTTTGTCTACATATCCCTTCATCTTATCCCATACACCCTGGAAGGTGCGAACCTGATTGACGCCTGTGTTGTATTTATCACATAGATTATACCACATTGTCTTTCCATTCTTCATAGTGTAATCCCAAGGCACATGATGGAACCACAGAATATACTCCTCTGGACAACTCTTTATATTTTCGTAAAGAGTGTTGTAAGGAGCAGGATATTGTGCAGTAGCATAGCTACCTGTTGCTGTTCTGTCGAAGCCGAGACCTTTAGCATCTGCCTGTGATAGTATGAAGGCAACCAGTCTGCTCTGGCTCCAGGTATCTCACACCATGGCTGAGGTCCGTAGTGGTGTCCCCAAGCAAAGATATGATGAAGACCAAGAGGCATCATATAGTTTACCACTGCCTCCCTGCTCTCAAGAAGCACATTAGTCATTGGTTCAACAAATCCTTTATCTTTTGTGAAAGTCTGTGATAGCCACTCCTTGGCAATAGTCTCGCTTGAGAGTGATGTATCCCATGACAGACGGCCGAAAGCGTACCAGTTCGATTGTGCCAGATCATTACCGCACCAGTTATCATCGTCACCTATGTTAGCAACGCCTGCTGCAGCAGTGAGAGACTGAGGTTTCACATGACTGTAGAACTCCTTCCACATAGGAGCAAGAAATGCAAGATGATTAGAGAAGCCTAGATACTCCTGTGTAATCTGGAACTCAACCATCGACTTGCTCTTGTGCAGTGAAGTGAAGAGCGGGCTGAATGGTTCACGTGGTTGGAAATCTATAGGTCCGTTCTTTATCTGAATTATCACATTATCTCTGAACTGTCCGTCAAGAGGCTGGAACTCTAGATAAGCCTGTTTAGCACGGTCATTATCTGTAGGGTTATAGACAAAAGCTCTCCACATCACGATACCTTTATAAGGTTTCAGTGCGTCGGCAAGCATGTTAGCACCGTCAGCATGAGTCCTGTTGAAGTCGCATGGACCAGGCTGACCTTCCGAGTTAGCCTTTACAAGGAATCCTCCGAAATCAGGAATGATTGAATAGATCTCCTTAACCTTGCTTCTCCACCACTTTATAACATCCTTATCAAGAGGGTCGCTGTCTTCAGTCCCGCTAGCTGCATAGGTGATGCAAAGTTTATCGACAGATAGACCTTTATTCCATAAGGACGGAAGATATCTGCCAGCACTTTCACCTTGTTAAGGTACTCATCCGATAGAATCAGATGTGATGCATTAACATTGTTTATCACCGTACCATTTATACCAATTGAGGCATTTGCTCTGGCATAAGCCTGGTATCTGTCCGAAACCTTATCGGGAAGTTCCTCCCATTTCCATAGTGATTTGCCTGCATAGCCTCTCTCTATGGTACCATTCAGATTATCCCAATGATTCAGTATTCTGAACTGATATGATGGATTACTTACCTTATCTTTAATTATGCCATCACTCTGCTGCATTCTCAACAGTTCATACACTCCATAAAGAGCACCTGCATCTGTTGTAGCCAGAATCTGTACAAAACCTCTTTTGTCGGCAATCTTAAAGCCATCCTTTTCAAGACCGTTCTTCTTGCTGACATCAATCTTTACCGGTTTGCCATTCCAACAGCCATTTATCTCCTGCATAGCAACAGAGATGACAGGTGATTTCACATTACATGCAACCTCACCCTTATTGCCGTTAAAAACAGGAAGCCAGAGTCGGCTTACTTTGCCGACACTGACTTCTGTTACAAACATTAATAAAATAATTATAAAAAATTTCTTCATTATCCTTCTCCGTCGATAGTAATTATATTGCCATCCTTGTCATATTCCAACTCACAAACCTTAAGGCTTCTCAACCAAGTCTTTCCGTTAGATGGAACACAGTCGTGATGGAACAGATACCATTTTCCTTTGAACTCAGCAATAGCATGGTGAGTTGTCCATCCCACAACAGGAGTTAAGATCACACCTTTGTATGTGAAAGGTCCGTAAGGATTATCTCCTACAGCATAACATAGGTTATGTGTGTCACCTGTTGAGTATGAGAAGTAGTATTTACCATTATACTTATGCATCCATGAAGCTTCGAAGAATCTCTTCTCGTTCTGACCTGCAGTAAGAGGCTTACCATCTTCACCAAGGATTACTATTGGTTTTGGTTCCTCAGCAAACTGAAGCATGTCATCGCTCAGTTTCACAACTCTTGAAGGGATAGCTGCCTTGTCATCATCTTCAAATTTAGCTGATTCAAGAGCTTTATTATCTCTGTATCTCTGAAGCTGACCGCCCCAAAGACCTCCGAAGTACATGTAGTAGTTGCCATCGCCATCATCAAGAATAGCAGGATCAATACTGTAGCTTCCTCTGATAGGATCTTTCTCAGGAACGAATGGTCCATAAGGTTTATCGCTTGTGGCAACACCTATTCTGAATATATCGGTCTGATCTTTCAGTGGGAAATACATATAATATTTACCGTTTTTGTAGGCTACATCACAGTCCCAAAGCTGTCTTCCAGCCCAAGGAATATCTTTAACAGCCAAAACAACGCCATGATCCTTTATCTCACCGTTCATTATATCATCAGTAGAGAATACATGATAGTCATTCATATCGAAGTGATCACCGTTATCATTCTCCTCGATTCCACTTTCACGGTCATGTGATGGGTAGATATAAACCTTACCATCAAAAACATGCACTGCAGGATCGGCCATATAGTCATTTGGCACCAAATATCTCATATTTTTTTTCATAACGCAGTAATAATTATTTGTTTATCAAATCCTTTACGAAAGGTTTTGGTTCATAGTTTCTGTCAAACCATAGAGGGTAATCTACTCTACCTCTCATAGGCCAGTTGTTCTTCCATGAATCACTATCTATAACTCCCCAAGCAGTAACCCTGGTGATGACATCAGCATTTTTGAAGAACAGGTTGAAGAACTCAGTCATTCTATTGTTCCACTGTGCCGATACATCTTCAGGAAGTCCGTTTGGATATGGATTAAGCTTCTTCTCAAACTCCACCTTGTCGGCTACGTTTGCACCTCTGTTGATAGTAGGAAGTGCACTCATATCCATCTCAGTAATCATTATCTTCACACCTGCAGCTTTGAAAGCATCGACGCTCTTCTGGAACTCAGTAATCTCAGGATAGTCTAGACCTACATGGCACTGCATACCTACACCGTCAATTCTCAGTCCTCTATCCTTAAGCATCTTTACAAGTTTTACAACAGAATCTCTTCTACCCTTATCCGACATACCATAATCATTATAGTAAAGTTCTGCATCAGGATCAGCTTCATGAGCATATTGGAAAGCCAGAGGAATGAACTCCTCACCAAGAATCTGATAGAACTTGCTGTTTCTCCATGAACCATCACTCTCGATAGCCTCATTTACAACGTCCCAACCCTTTATCTGACCTTTATATCTGGTTACTATAGTAGTAATATGATCTTTCAATCTCTTCTTGAGAACATCAGCCGATACATTCTTACCATCCTTGTCCACGCAGAACCATTTAGCCAGCTGAGAATGCCATACCAGACAGTGACCTATGATAGTCATGTTATGCTTCTTACCGAAGTTTACGAACTCGTCAGCTTCAGTAAAGTTGTATACATTCTCTTGCGGATGAATCTCTTCACTCTTCATGCAGTTCTCAGCTACAATGCTGTTGAAATGCTTGTCAAGAAGTTCAATACACTTAGGGTCTTTCCCCTTTACCTGGTTAACATTAACTGCAGCACCTATAAGGAACTTACCTTGAGCTACATCTTTCAATCCCTTCTCCTGAGCATTACACGAAGAGCTCAAAAATGCCGATAAGAGCAGAGTTGAAAAGATAAATGTTGTAGTTTTAATGTTCATAATAACAGTTGATTTTTTAAAGATTAATAATCAGCTTTTTTTCTTCTTTCATCCAAAGATGCCTGCATGTTCTCGTTAAACTCTTTAGTAATTGGGTAGAACCATAGAGCAATTACTCCGATAAAGAATATTAATGCAGGTATTAAACTTGATGATAGAACGATACCATGTATAGCAGAGTCATCCTGAACCATACCGATACCCGACTTATAACCGAATCCGGAGAGTAGGAATCCTAATATAGCACCACCTATGCCTAGACCGGCTTTAAGAGCGAAAACTACACCTGCAAATACGAAACCTGTAGCACGTCTGTAGTTTACATACTCCATATGGTCAGCCACGTCTGCAATCATAGCCCAAAGCAATGGAACTGTTGGAGCATAAGCAAGACTCTTAAGGAAGTTAAGTACGAACATTGTCTCTACATCTGCTTTACCTGGGAAATAGAACAGTGCTGTGAAGATAGCAGTAAGAGCAAGACATATAATGAATACACGTTTCTTACCGAATCTGTTAGCAAGGAACTGAGAGAGGAAAAGCACTCCGAAGAACTGTACTAAGGCACCAAGCATGTTGAACACACCGAAACCAACCTCATAACACTTGTCAGGTGAGCTTACAATCAATCCGAAAGAGTCGAGTATAGAGTGCCATAAACCTGTCTTTCCTTCAACGGCAACAAGACCTAATTTATCGAGGAACTCATATAGAGCTCTTGGATCTACATAGTTTTCGAAGTAGTAGTTCATTGCACTACCCCACATAGCCAATGTGGTGAAGAGGAATAATGTAAGGATGAACATTGCTCTCCAAGGGATGTCGGCTAATACATCTTTAATATCTTTCTTGAAATCATTCTTCTGATTTGAAGGAGGAGTGATGCGCTCTTTAGCAGATGTACCGGCTATAATAAGGAATACAAAACCGATTACTGCGAAAATAGATATAGTGCATAACCAACCGTGACCCATGTCACCGCCGTTAGAGAACTTACGTACCAAAGGAAGAGTAAGACCTTGAACAACGAACTGAGCTAACGTAGCTGCGATGAATCTGATTGATGTAATACTTGTGCGCTCTTTGATATCGCTTGTCATAACACCACCCAAAGATGAATAAGGAGTGTTATTGAAAGAGTACATAGACATTAAAAGAGTGTAAGAGATGGTTGCATATAGAGCAACAAGACCTTTATCTTCGATGCCAGGGTTATAGAAAGCCAAGATATAGAATACCATGAATGGAAGAGCTGTCCAAACAACCCAAGGTCTGAACTTACCCCATTTTGACTTTGTTCTATCCGACAACAGACCTACCGTTGGGTCAACGAAGGCATCAACAATTCTGGCAATAAGCATAACAGAACCAGCTATAGCACCTTCAAGTCCAAAAATATCTGTATAGAATTTTGTTTGGTAGATCATCATCATCTGGAACACTAGATTCGCAGAGAAATCCCCTAAACTATAACCGATTTTCTCGGTCATCGAAACTTTCTGATTCAACATAATATTAGTCTTTAATCTTTATAATGTATTTTTCAAATGTGTGGGTGTTAAAAAAGTTGTTATGGAATTGTCTTCACTTTTCGTGAAAGACAATTCCAATAACTAACTTAACCTAATTAAAACGAACCAAATTAATATATAAACACCTAACTTTTCTAATATAATAATGTAAAATAATATTTTTTACACTGAGTTAAAACTCCTTTACGGAAATGTAAAAGACCACCATTTTTCTTATCACAAATATACTTTATTACTCCCATTAATATTACTTTTTATGTTTCAAGGATTATTTATTATAGTACATAAAACAGTCAAAATGTAACATATGTTATTGCGCAGGTTACATTTTATTTATTGTAAATAATTGCATGCTTATTTTTATATTTATATATTTATGCACTCTAATAAAATAATAAGATTTAAAACCTTTATTTCTATCATGAAATTCAGAATAAGATTGGCACTTATACTAATGATTTTAGTGATGCCATCTTTACTTTACTCACAGAGAGGCAAATTCTATACAACAACAGACAATGATCTGTCGAGTAGCCTTATCAACCAGATATTCCAGGATAAAGATGGATATATATGGATAGCTACTGAGTATGGGCTTAACAAATTCGACGGAAATCACTTCGTCACATATAAGCATGATGAAAAAAATCCATTATCCCTCAAAAACAACTACGTAAAATCACTCTTCCAAGACCGCGACGGCAATTTCTATGTTGGTTGTGTTGACGGTCTTATGCTTTATAATAAGGCAGCCGACTCCTTCACTGAGATTAAGATGGAGAGCAAGCATAAGATTGTATCCCCACATCTTCTCTCATTCTGTCAGCTCCCCAACAAAGATATCCTCATTGCAACAGCCGGCTATGGCATCTTCAGATTGAAATATGGCAGCAACAAGGCCGTCATTGATCAGGAGCTCAGCAAGAGAGTCCCCGATCAGTATGTTAGTACACTCCTACTTGCATCCGACGGCACCCTATGGATAGGCACCGAGAACAAGGGACTACTTTCATACTCCTTCAAGAGAAAGAGAGGCTCATACTACTCCTACCCAAACCTCACAAGCGACAATATCACCTGCCTTCTTGAGAACGACAACAATGATATCATTGTAGGAACACTCAACAATGGTATAAATGTATACAACCATAAGACAAAGAGCTTCTCGCCAATAAAGGATGTCGCAGCTAATAAGGTATCTGTTAAGCATATCACAAAGGTTGGTTACGATATTTTAATAGGTACCGACGGTGATGGTCTGAAGAGATACCACGACGACACTGTCAGCGACTTTCCTCTTACCGGTCTCACTTTCGATTTCACCAATGCAAAAATTCACTATATCCTCTCCGATAATGAGAATAACCTTTGGCTAGGCGTCTTTCAGAAAGGTGTTGCTATAATTCCCCGCCCTAATCATTTGTTCCACTACTGGGGTAACAACTCCTTATCCACCAACCCTATTGGAAAAAGTTGTGTGATGTCCGTCTTCTGTGACAGCAACGACGACATATGGATAGGTTGCGACAGTGAGGGACTCTTTCAGGTCGGAAGCAAAGGTGAGAGAAAGAGACACTTCTCGCCCACCTCACAATCAGATGTTCCCAAGACTCCGCTCTGCATGTTCGAAGACTCCCAAAACAACTTTTGGGTCGGCTCATATGCCGAAGGAGTTGCAATAATGGACCGCAAGAGCGGTCGCTGCAACTATCTTCCCGAGCTAAAGGGACAAAAGGTCTATTGCATCACCGAAGACAACAGCTCTAATATCTATATCGCCACACTTGGTTCCGGCTTCTACATATATAACCTCAAGACAAAGAAGATTGAGCAGTATAAATATTATAACAGTGACAATGAAGCGGAGGATATGAATGGTGTATTCTACGACTGGATAAACTACATACTCTATGATGATGCCGGCTATCTCTGGATAGCCCACTATAAGGGAATAAGCTGTTTCGACTTGAATAAGAGACGTTTCATCATCCACAGCTCTCTTCAGAAAAAAGTATCCAACTGCATCGCCTACTCAATCCTTAAAGCTGAGAACGGAGATACCTATGTCGGCACATCAAACGGTCTTTATATAGAGGAGAATGGCACCGAAAAAGTCTCACATCTCTCCCTGCAAGATGGTCTGCCTAACGAGATAATATGTGGAATTACCGAGGATAGCAATAATAATATATGGATGAGTACATATATGGGTATCTGCAAATACGAACCTGCAGCGGGTAAATTCATAAACTACTATGCCGGCGATGGTCTACAGGGTAATGAGTTCACCCATGGCGCCTTCTGCAAAGGTTTCGATGGCAGCATATTTTTCGGAGGTGTAAACGGAATAACATACTTCCTAGACTCTGATGAGAGTAGCCAGGAAGAGTTGAATGTATTTATCAAAGGCTTCTATATCTATGGCAAGAAGATAAACTGCAACACCAAGTCGGGCAGCAAATATATCATCAACACTGCCGTCTCCGATGCCAAGGAGTTCAATCTCTCCTACAAGGACAACACATTTACCATCGTCCTCTCTACAATGAGCTATGTCAATCAGGAGAAGATTGTCTATCAATATAGAATACCCGAGATGGACAAGAAGTGGCTAAGTACAACTCCTGGACTTAACACTGTAACCTTCAACTCCCTCTCTCCAGGCGAATACACTTTCGAGGTCAGAGCAGAGCGACAAGGTAATTTTTCAGCCGTCAAGAGCATAAAGATCATCATATCACCTCCATGGTATCTCTCATGGTGGAGCTACTGTCTCTATTTTGCAATCACTGTCGGTGTGATTTCAATCATTGTAGCTCAATACAGAGCCTCACAGAGAAGTAAGCGTGAGATGATGAAGATAGAACATGCAGAGCAGATCAACGAGGCTAAGTTGCAGTTCTTCATAAACATCTCGCACGAGATTCGTACCCCTATGACACTCATCATCAGCCTATGGGCAAACTCCTCTCCGAGGTAAAGGATGCCAAACTCAGACAGACATACCTCATGGTATATCGCAACTCACAGAGGATACTGAGACTGGTAAACCAACTAATGGACATTCGAAAGATTGACAAGGGACAGTTTTTCCTGAAGTTCCGTGAGACAGATATCATCGGTTTCATAGAAGATGTCAAGCTGACCTTCGAGTATAAGGCAAAGCAGAATAATATAGATTTCACCTTCCGACACGATATGGAGAAGTTGAATGTATGGATTGACCTCAACAATTTCGATAAGATAATGATGAACCTGCTCTCAAATTCCTTCAAGTTCACACCCGAGAACGGTTCTATTGATATTGAACTAAAGATAGGCAGCGACGAACTGGTGAAAGGTCCTCTGCGTCACTACTTCCAGATAACTGTAACCGACTCCGGCATAGGTTTAGACAGTGAAAAGATAGATAAGATATTCGAGAGATTCTATCAGATTACCAACGACACCACACAGTCCAACTTCGGAACAGGTATCGGTCTGCACATGTGCAAGACCCTTGTCGAACTTCACCACGGTACCATAAAGGCTGAGAACCGCACAGATACCATCGGCAGCCGTTTCATCCTCCGTCTTCCTCTAGGCTCAGCTCACCTCACAAACGATGATAAGGAGATAAATAATGACGATTCCATCATCATTCGCCATCCATTCATACACAATGAGATAGAGATTGAGGAGGCAAAGAAAGAGAAAGAGACAGTCGAGAAGAGAGGCCGAAACAAATCGATGAAATCGATACTTATTATTGAGGACGACGACGAGATAAAGGACTATATTAAAGATGAGCTTGAGAATGAGTTCACAATCCTCACGGCCGATAATGGCAAGGAGGGTTACGACATGATACTCAAACAGATGCCCGACCTTATCATTACCGACGTAATGATGCCCGAGATGGATGGAATCACACTCTGCAAGAAGATAAAACAGAATGACAACATAAACCAAATCCCTGTCATCATGGTCACAGCCAAGTCAAAGAGCGAGGATCAGATAGAAGGTTTCGAATCAGGTGCCGACGACTATATAGTTAAGCCATTCAACATAGATGTACTTCACTCCAAGGTTGTAAACCTTATAAAGAACAGAAGTATGCTTAAGAACAAATATCTCCTTGTCAAGGATCAGCTCGATAAAGTAGTTAAGCTAAATATGAAGTCCTCCGATGAGCATCTCATGGAGAAGATTATCAACACCTTGAACCGTCACATGAACGACCCAGAGCTTAATGTCGAGACACTCGCTGCTGCAGTGGGAATTAGTCGCGTACATATACATAGGAAGCTCAAGGAGCTTACCAACATGTCGGCAAGAGATTTCATAAAGAGTGTGCGACTGAAACAGGCTGCCGAGATGCTTAGTGAGAAGAAACTCACCATAGCCGAGGTTGCTTATGCCGTTGGCTACACCAACCCATCCTATTTCACTACCAACTTCAAGGAGCACTTCGGTATGAGCCCTAAGGATTACATGAACAAAGCCATCGAGGATAGAACCATGACAGAAGAAGATGAGAGCAAAGTGGAAGATGAAACCGAAACTGAAACGGTGAAGGAAGATGGCAAAGAATAGGATACTACGGAATCCACTGAAATGAGAATGAAAAGAATGAAGCCCCGAAATTAGTGATTACGAAATGTAATGAACGAGATTGAAAGGTTGTAGAGTTGTTGATTAGGTAGAAATAATCTACCCGAAGTGTGATGATGAAGTTGAAATCATTAAGTGGCTAAAGGTTATAAATAAGCCGCCCAAATGATGATAATGTGATGATGAAGTCGTGATGAATGATGAAAGATCATGAGAACTAGAAAACTATAAAGGTAAATAAAGAGAGGACCCGGTTCATGGCATAACCCGGGTCCTCTTTTTTGTAACTCAGCACCTCTCACAGGCACCAATGCAATCACTATTTTGCGGGTATCCCCGCATCGTTCATAAAACTAATATCACAATTACTGTACATCTATCTGGAAAGGAGAAGCAGGCAGTCCCGCCTCATTCTTCAGAGAGATATCTGTAGGATTATCATCCCATCCATATCTCACCTTCAACACTTTCCCTTTGAACTCTCCTTCGAGAATCACCTTGTTGCCAACAGTGCTAGCCTTAACCCATCTGTATGGAGTTCTATCAGCCTGTACGGCAAAACCTTTCATATTCTTCTCCTGAATAAGTTTATCTGTTCCCTCCTTAAATGATATCTCTATCTTTCCATCCTTTAAGACAGCCTTTTCGCAAATAGGACCGTCACTTATCACCTTACTGTTCTTGTATGCCATTTTCTCCATCTGCTGAGCTATTCTGAATGCAAGATCCTTCTTGTTTAACGGATGAATATCATTCCACTCACCAAGGTCTATAGCCACAGTCAGTGCAGTCATAGGCAACTTCATTGTCACCTGTCTCTGCGCCTCGCGCAATCCTGCCCATCCGCTCTCCACAGGATTCTTATGGTGCTGCATGAAGTTGGGAAGTTGTACAACAACGAAAGGTATCTCTCTGTCATTGAACCTCTCTCTCCAGTCGCCTATCATTGACAATAGCAGCGCCTCATATTCATTAGACTGACCTGTATTCGATTCACCCTGATACCACATTGCACCTTTAAACTTAAGGTTGAGTATAGGATTAATCATCGAGTTGAACATACCTGTAGGCACATTCTGGAAAGAGATGCTAGAAGCTTCGAAGGCATGTTACATCCTGACTTATATTTCCACTCATGCGATAGGTTTATGGTATCCCCATCCTGAGCAAGGCAGTATAGTTTATCCTTAACAAACGATGGCATACCGCCATAGCTTATCATGCGCACTGTCACATTATTGCTTCCCTCTTTTAGTATTGAGGCAGGAACATTATATATTCTAGGAGGGTACTGGTAAGATACTGTACCTACGAAATGGCCGTTCACATATACCGAGTCGGCATCGACAATACATCCCACTCTCAGCACGCTATTCTTTTTAGCCTGTTCGGCAGTGAGGTTTATGTTCTGACGGAACCAGTGTGATCCGTTTGCCATACGTCCATTGCTTATTTTCCAATCATTCGCAAACATGTCTACTCTCTTCCAATCACTGTCATCCAGATCAGCAGCATACCATCTCTTCTCACTCTGCATGCCCTTATCATTCTTGTATAGAGCGTTACTCCACTGTCTGTCTGTCATCATGCTCTGCATAGCTGCAGCCTTACGGTATTCATCGCTGTTGTACACATCCCTCTCGGTAAGTTTTATAGGAAATTCCTTCAGAGCATCCTCGCTCATCCATGCCTCTATGGTGCTACCGCCCCAGCTTGAGTTGACTATACCTACAGGTACCCCTTTTCTCTTATACATCTCTTTGGCATAGAAGTAGACCAGTGCGCCGCACTCCTCAAGGTTTCCCTTTGTCATCTTTTTCCATTTCAACGAAGAGATGTTCTTGTATGCCTTAGGATCTTCATGACCATCGCCCTGGTCCGATTTCATCTCAAAGCGGGCAATATCCTGCTGTATACCTTTAGTCTCGTTGCCATAAGGAATCTTTGCAAAACGGATATTCTCATTCTCATACTCTGCAATCTCCTTTGCATATTTGTCAGTCACCCTTCTAACCTGGAGTTCCATATTCGACTGACCTGTACAGAGCCAAACGTCACCTATCAGGATATCCTCCACCACAATATTGTTAACCTTGAGAGTATATGGACCTCCCGCCTTCATGGCAGGCAACTCGATCTTCCATTTTCCATTGTCGGGAGTTATCAGTGAGTAGTTCTTCTTGTTGAATGTTATAGATACCTTCTCTCCCTTCTCGGCCCAACCCCAAATGGATATGGGTCTCTCTCTCTGCATCACCATTCCGTCGGTTAAGATGGCAGGTAGTGTCACCTTTGCATCTGCTGACGATAAGACAAACAGAAAAAGTAAAGCCGATAAAATTCTGTTTTTCATCCTTATTTGTATTATGATTTTTTATTTATTCTAAGCAAATGTAAAAAGAATAATTCGGCGATATACTATTTTGTGTTACATATACTTTATTATACGTAACAAAAAAGCCCCATCCATCGTTGATTTGATGAATGGGAACCTTTTATTTTTTATTTCTCCGCTTTCGCGGTTGCTCCTTCTTACAGCGGCATATTGCCATGCTTCTTTGGAGGATTGCTCTGATTCTTGTTGTGAGCCATCTCCAAAGCCTGAATAAGTTTGTATCTTGTATCGCGAGGCATTATCACCTCATCTATCAATCCTCTCTCAGCTGCACGGTAAGGATTCGAGAACTTGCTCTCATATTCAGAGATAATCTCCTGCTTCTTCTCATCAGTAGCCTTTCTGTATAGTATGTTCACTGCACCCTCAGCACCCATCACAGCTATCTCTGCCTGTGGATAAGCCAGGTTCACATCTCCGCCAATCAGTTTGCTGCCCATAACGATATAAGCACCACCATAAGCCTTACGAGTTATAAGAGTTATCTTAGGCACAGTAGCCTCTGCATAAGCATATACTATCTTGGCACCATGGCGTATTATACCGTTGTGTTCCTGCATTGTTCCCGGAAGGAATCCCGGTACATCCTCGAAAGTGATGACAGGAATATTGAAGCAGTCGCAGAAACGTATGAAACGTGCTATCTTGTCGCTAGCATCTATGTCCAGTACACCAGCAAGGAAGGCAGGCTGATTTGCCACAATACCTACCGAGCGTCCGTTAAGACGTCCGAATCCCACCACTGCATTCTTTGCAAAGTGAGACATCACCTCAAACAGATATTGGTTATCCAGTACAGGTTCTATAATATCCTTTATATCGTAAGGCATGTTAGGATCCTCAGGTATCACTGTCTGCAGTGCCTCATTCACTCTGTGTATGTCGTCGCTGCAAGGTACCAAAGGAGCATCATCCATATTGTTCGATGGTATGAAACTCAGCAGTTCGCGTATGCTCATCAGCGTCTCCTCTTCAGTAGAGCACATGAAGTGGGTCACACCGCTCTTGCTGCTATGTGTCAAGGCACCACCTAACTCCTCTTTGCCAACCTCTTCATTGGTTACTGTCTTCACAACATCAGGTCCTGTGATGAACATATGACTGTTCTCCTTAACCATGAAGATGAAGTCGGTCAATGCAGGCGAGTAGCATGCACCACCCGCGCAAGGTCCCAATATCGCAGATATCTGAGGGATTACTCCCGATGCTATTGTATTGTTGTAGAATATGGATGCATAACCGGCAAGTGAACTAACACCCTCCTGTATTCTTGCACCACCCGAGTCATTAAGAGCGATGATAGGTGCACCATTCTTCAATGCCAGTTGTTGAACCTTTACAATCTTTGCAGCGTTGGTCTCACTCAGTGAACCACCATGAGCAGTGAAGTCATATGCATAGACGAACACCAGTCTTCCGTCTATCTTACCATATCCTGTCACCATTCCGTCGCCTGCAATCTGCTTCTTCTCCATGCCAAAGTCATTGCATCTATGTGTAACGAACTTATCCAGTTCATTGAATGTTCCTTTGTCGAGCAGGATATTTATCCTCTCTCTTGCGGTCATATGCCCATTGGCATGTTGTTTTTCTATTTTATCTATACCACCTCCGAGAGATGCTCTTTTGTCCATCTCTTCGAACTCTCTGTATATCTCTTCTCTTTCCATTATTCCACGTTTTCTATATCCAGTAATATCAACTCCTGGTTTGCATTTACCGCATCCCCTTCGTTTACTAAAATATCTCTCACAGTGCAGTCGGATGTCACCTTGAAGTTGCTCTGCATCTTCATCGCCTCGAGTACGACAGCTATATCGCCGGCCTTGAGTTTGTCCCCTTTGTTCACCGGTATCTTAACTATTTTTCCCGGCATAGGAGCCACAATCTTGTTATCCTGCTCCTCTTCACCGCCTCTTTTCATTCTCAGGTATTTCGCCTGAGTATCTACTATATCCACACGATAAGAGCGGTAGAACATGTTCACATCATAGCTCTTGTCCCCTTCGCCACGTATCACCTCTGCATTGAAAGAGTTTCCCTCATGAAGTATTGAGCAGCTTCCATTTTCAGCCATCACTATATCCACATCATAAGGTTTGCCGTCCACTAGCAGGCTCACCTGGTTTCCATCTTTCTTTACCAGAGTCACATCAGCAACTCTCGATCCTATATGTATTTCCATATCACTTCAAATTATATACGTAAAACACCCTTCTGAAGTCCGAACTCTCTCCATCTGCTGATAGGTCTGTTGTCGGGCAGCATATTACTCTTGTTCTCCTCAAGGTTTACAATATAGTCCATGTACGAAGCAATCATTGCAATGTTCTCAATCTCCTCATTGTTTCCGTTGTTTCTCAGGAGCATTTTCTGGTTCTTCTCTATGAACAGAGTATTATATTCACCCTTAACAAAGTCAGGGTTATGCATTATTCTCTTCAGGTAGCTCAGGTTTGTCTTCAGACCTGTTATCTTGTACTCATATAGAACTCGACGCATACGCTCTATGGCATATTGCCTGTTTGTCGCCCACACTATCAGCTTACCAATCATAGGGTCGTAATAAATAGGAATCTCATATCCCTCGTACACATAGCTGTCTATACGTACGCCGATGCCGTTAGGTTCAGTAAGTTGTTTTATTATACCAGGTGAAGGCATGAAGTTGTTCTCAGTATCCTCAGCACATATACGACACTCTATTGAGTGACCTCTCTGATAAATCTCATCCTGTTTAAGATGCAGTGGTTGGTTGTTGGCTACATGAATCATCTCCTTAGCCAGGTCTACTCCCACCACCTCTTCAGTGATAGGATGTTCCACCTGCAGACGAGTGTTCATCTCAAGGAAGTAGAAGTTGCGGTTCTTGTCCACAAGGAACTCGATAGTACCCGCACCCGAGTAGTTCACTGCCTTAGCAGCAGCCACTGCCTTCTCACCCATCTCTTTTCTCAGTTCAGGAGTAAGGAATGGTGATGGACTCTCCTCCACAATCTTCTGGTTACGTCTCTGTACCGAACATTCACGGTCGAACAGATGTATCACGTTGCCAAAGTTGTCTCCCAATATCTGGAACTCAATATGATGAGGTTCCTCAACAAATTTCTCCAGATATACTGTGTCGTCACCGAATGATGACATAGACTCCGAGCGAGCTGTGTTGTATGCCTCTTCCACCTCCTCTTCCGAGTGTATCAGTCGCATACCCTTGCCGCCACCACCCATCGATGCCTTCAGCATCACCGGATAGCCAATCTCGTTGCATATTCTTACTGCCTCTTCCACGCTCTGCAGAGGTTTCTCTGTACCGGGTACCACAGGTACTCCGGCTTTTATCATCATCTTTCTTGCGGAGATTTTATCACCCATTGCCTCCATTGTCTCAGGAGCAGGGCCGATAAAGATTATTCCCTCTTCTCTACATCTTCTCGCGAAGTCGGCATTT
Organism: Phocaeicola paurosaccharolyticus JCM 15092; assembly: GCF_000613805.1. Lineage (GTDB taxonomy): Bacteria > Bacteroidota > Bacteroidia > Bacteroidales > Bacteroidaceae > Phocaeicola > Phocaeicola paurosaccharolyticus. The sequence continues at coordinate 91,821 of NZ_BAJR01000005.1, forward strand.
TCCGACAGGAATCCATATCCTGGATGGATAGCGTCAACCTGTGCAAGCTTTGCCACTTCGATAATTTTCTCAATATTAAGATAGTTCTCTTTAGCTATGGCACCTCCAATAGGATATGCTTCGTCGGCATAAGTTACATGCCGTGATGTTCTGTCTGCTTCCGAGAATACAGCTATACTGCGTATGCCCATCTCTTTGCACGAGCGCATCACTCTCAAGGCTATTTCACCTCTGTTTGCTATTAATACTCTTTTTATCATAATCATTCTCTTTTTATAGAGCCTTTCTCATTATTATGCAGGGTTTCCCCCACAAAAAATGGTGAAGACATTGTTATGCTTCACTACTTATTAAAAAACAATCATTTCAAAGTGTTTTCTTTATAATATTAGATATCAGACAGATAGTCTCCTGTAGAGTCGTCTGATTTTGAAGGTCATAGTTTAAAGGTCGGGCAAAGATACTCTATTTTTTAATTCGTTAAGCTCTTTTCACTACTTATTCTTGTCTGAGCCCGGTTTACGTAAACCATTGCGCAATGTTTTACAGATACATTTCTTATATTTCGGCTATCAAATAATATTTTTGTTTTTAAGAGAAACATAAAAATTTACACTATGAAATATAACGAAATAGGTAAGACAGGAATCAAAGTATCCAACCTCAGTTTTGGCGCCTCTTCACTCGGCGGAGTTTTCCACGATATAAATGAGAATCAGGCTATCGATGCAGTATTCACTGCTGTCGACAATGGCATCAATTTCATCGATGTATCCCCATACTACGGTCACTACAAGGCAGAGACAGTACTTGGCAAGGCATTGCGTCAGATAGACCGTGACAAATATTACCTCTCTACTAAGGTGGGACGTTACGGAAAAGATGGTGTCAACACATGGGACTACTCCGCTACCCGCGCCCGTGAAAGTGTCTTCGAGAGCATGGATAGATTAGGCATCGACTATATTGACATCATCAACGTACACGATATAGAGTTTGCCGACCTCAACCAGGTTGTTAACGAGACCCTTCCAGCACTTGTCGAGTTACGTGATAAGGGCATTGTTAAGCATGTCGGTATCACCGACCTCCAGTTGGAGAACCTCAAGTGGGTCATCGACCACAGTGATGATGGCGTGGTAGAGTCTATCCTCAACTTCTGTCACTATGCCCTAAATGATGACAAGTTGGGCGACTTCCTCGACTACTTCGAGTCAAAGGGTATCGGCGTTATCAATGCCTCACCTATCTCTATGGGACTTCTCTCAAGCAGAGGCATACCCGAATGGCATCCTGCACCAAAAGCATTAGTCGAAGCTTGTGCCCGTGCAGCACAATACTGCAAAGAGCAGAACTATCCTATCGAGAAGCTCGCTATACAATATTCAGTAAGCAACCCAAGAATTGCCACAACACTCTTCTCTTCCGCCAATCCAGAGAATGTCCTCAAGAACATACGCTATGTCGAGGAAGAGATCAATCAGACCCTTGTTGAAAAGGTCAAAGAGATTATCGGTGACCAGCAGCGAGTAAGTTGGTCAAACTCATAAACAGTGCTGCCATGAAGATTATTGATGCTCATTCCCACCTCTGGCTCCGTCAGGATACAGAGATTGACGGTCAGCCCATAAAGACCACTCACAATGGTCGTTCCATCTTCTTCGGTGAGGAGCGTCAGATGCTCCCACCATTTATGATAGATGGTATGAACAGTGCCGAGGTCTTCCTCTCCAACATGGACTATGCCCAGGTCTCAGCAGCCGTTGTCACCCAGGAGTTCATCGACGGTATACAGAACGACTACCTACTCGATGTGCAGAGCAGATACCCCGACAGGTTCTTTGTCTGCGGCATGTGCGACTTCCGTCGTGACGGTTTCCTTGAGAAGGCGAAAGGGCTTATCGACAAAGGCTTCCGTGGCATAAAGATTCCTGCACACCGCATGTCTCTCGATGGCATTCGCAAACCACTTAACAGCCCCGAGCTGATGAGCATGTATGCATATATGGAGGAGAAAGAAGTCATCCTCTCTCTCGACCTTGCCGAGGGAGCAACCAATGTTGCCGAGATAGATCAGATTGTCGCAGCCTTTCCCGACCTGAAGATTACCATAGGTCACTTTGCCTGTGTCACCATGCCCGACTGGGAGCAGCAGCTCCGTCTTGCTCTTCATCCCAATGTCATGATTGAGTCTGGTGGCATCACCTGGCTTTTCAACAGCGAGTTCTACCCTTTCAATGGAGCAGTCAAGGCCATACGTCATGCTATCGACACAGTAGGTATCAACAAGCTCATGTGGGGTTCCGACTATCCCCGTACCATTACGGCCATCACCTATCGCATGTCGTACGACTTCCTCTTCAGGAGCGGTCAGTTCACCGACCGTGAGCTAGAGCTCTTTCTTGGCATCAATGCTCAGAAGTTCTATGGTTTCGACCATCTAATAGAGTTACCTTATATTAAAAACATGTCCGAATAGATCTATTATTATGAAAAACAAACTCTTTTTACCATTAGCACTTATCTTCTGCCTCTTTTTCCTTTGGGCGATAAGTAGCAATCTCCTTCCGACGATGATCCGTCAGCTTATGAAGACCTGCGAGCTCAACACCTTCCAGGCCTCTTTCACCGAGTCCGCCTATTGGCTGGCATATTTCATCTTCCCTATACCTATAGCCATGTATATGAAACGTTACAGTTATAAGTCGGGAATAATCTTCGGTCTCACCCTTGCTGCCCTAGGCAGTTTCCTCTTCTTCCCTGCAGCCATCATCAAGGAGTACTGGGCATACCTCTGTATCTTCTTCATCATCGCTACAGGAATGTGTTTCCTTGAGACAGCAGCCAACCCTTACATCACCTCTCTTGGTTCAAGTGAAAGTGCACCCCGTCGTCTCAACATAGCCCAGTCGTTCAATGGTCTCGGAGCATTTATTGCAGCTATGTTCCTCAGCCGTGTTGTCCTCAGTGGCAACAACTACAGCCGTGATACCCTTCCTCTCGACTATCCCGGTGGTTGGGAAGGATATATACAGGTTGAAACCGACTCCATGAAGACCCCATATCTCATTCTGGCACTCATTCTTATTGTCATTGCCTTATCTTCTTCTTCGTTCATATGCCAAAGACAAAAGATGAGGAAGAGTCAACAATTACTATAGGCGAGAAGCTCATCGACTTCTCTGTTCTTCGCATCCCCCATCTGCGTAATGGAGTTATAGCACAGTTCTTCTATAACGGCGGTCAGACAGCTATCAACTCCCTTTTCCTTGTCTACTGCTGTACCTATGTAGGAATCCCCGAGAATACCGCCACCACCTTCTTCGGTTTCTATATGCTTGCCTTCCTGCTGGGGCGTTGGATAGGTTCCATGCTTATGATTAAGTTCAAGCCTGCAAATATGTTGCTTGTCTACTCCATAATAAATGTATTACTTTGTATGGTGATAATAATCTTTGGCGGTATGGTAGGACTGTATGCCATGATAGGAGTCTCATTCTTCATGTCCATCATGTACCTACTCAGTTCTCGCTTGCCCTTTCCGGGTTGGGCGACAAGACCAAGAGTGCCTCTGCCTTTCTTGTCATGGCCATCATCGGCAATGCCATGTTACCTCAGGCTACCGCTTATATCATGCATATCAATCCTGAAATATACCAGGCTGCCTACATCATTCCGCTCATCTGTTTTATTGTCTGCGGATTGTATGGTTGGCGCGGCTACAAAATAAAATAAATAGAATATGAAAGCTGTTCAGATTAAATCGACACATGAGATTGGTCTCGTAAATATTCAGAGACCCGAAATAAAAGATAACGAGCTCCTTCTTAAGATAGGATATGTAGGCTTTTGCGGTTCCGACCTCAACACCTACCGTGGTGCGAATGCCATGGTTGAATTTCCACGTATCCCCGGTCATGAGATAGGTGCCACCATCAGTGAAGTAGGCTCGTCAGTACCTTCTCACCTCAAGGTAGGTATGGTAGTCACTGTCAACCCATATACCAACTGTGGCAAATGCTCCTCATGTCGCAACGGCAGAGTCAATGCCTGTCAGGACAACCAGACCCTTGGTGTCCAACGTGATGGAGCCATGTGTGAATATATAGCCATACCATGGGAGAAGGTTATCCCTGCCGAAGGTATCGGTGAGATGGAGTCAGCCTTATCGAGCCAATGAGTGTAGGTTTCCATGCAGTATCCCGTGGAGCTGTTACCGATATAGACTATGTCCTTGTCATAGGATGTGGTATGATTGGTATAGGTGCCATAGTAAGAGCATCCATGCGAGGAGCCAATGTCATTGCCATGGATCTTGATGATGAGAAGTTGGAGCTTGCCACTCATTTCGGAGCCCGATACACCATAAATTCAAAGAGCGAGGATGTTCATACTAAGTTGCAGGAGATCACTGGTGGTTTCGGTCCTGATGTCATCATCGAGGCAGTAGGTTCCCCTATCACCTACCAGACAGCCATCAACGAGGTAGCCTTCACAGGCCGGGTTGTCTGCATAGGTTACTCCAAGCAGGATGTCACCTTCCAGACAAAGTATTTCGTACAGAAAGAGCTTGACATACGCGGTTCCCGCAATGCCATGCCGTCCGATTTCCGTGCAGTGATAAACTATCTCCGTTCTGCCCAGACCCCATATCATAAGGTCATCACTTCAGTCATTGCCCCTGATGAGACAGCGAGGCACTTGCCAAGTGGGATGCCAATCCCGGAAAGGTCTTCAGGATCTTGGTTAAGTTCTGATAAATAAGAAAAGGAGATTGCGACAAATAACAATCTCCTTTTTCTTTTTTGTCTTTAATGTAGGTTACACAATCTGTATACCTGCATTTTTTAATTCTAACGCAAACTCTCCGGAAATGTCGCTATCAGTAATCAGAGTCTGAATGAGCGAAGCCGGTCCCAAGTTTGCAAATGCGCTCGACCCTAGTTTGGATGAGTCTGCAAGCAGATAAATTGCATCAGCAGATTTAATCATAGCCGATTTTACCACTAAATCACTTAGTGTAGGATAGGTCAGCTTAAGGGTAGATGATATGCCGGCAGTAGCCAGAAACAGTTTATTGACATGAATGTTCTTAAACGATTCCGCAGCCAGTTCTCCTGTCAGCGACATAGTCTGAACCTTTAGCTCACCCCCTGTCATGATCAAGTCGATGTTTGGATTATCTACAAGGATCATTGCCACAGAAAGTGAATTAGTTATTACAGTTAGTTGCCTGAAGTTCTTAAGAAGTTTAGCCAGTTCGGTAGTGGTGGAGCCTGAGTCAAGGATAATGCTGTCTCCTTCCTGAATGAAGCACACAGCTTTCTGAGCAATCTCCTTTTTCTTCTCGAGGTTCGCCTCGTTCAGAAGGTTCAGTTGACTTTTGGTCAGATTATCTTTATCTATATAAACGCCACCATGTTCCCTATGTACATAGCCCTCCTTTTCAAGGAACTCGAGGTCTTGTCTTATAGTTACTTCAGTAACTTCAAAAGTTTTGCTTAAAGTCTGAACCTTAGCAAAACCATTCTTTTTGATCAGTTCTAGAATATTAGTCCTGCGATGATTTAGTGCCATAGTACGATTCATTTGTATTACACTGGTAAAAGTAATAAAAGAATAAACAAAAGCAAATATTTCTTTCTTTTTTTGACTGATTTCTTCTATTTTTTCCGAAAACATAAAAAATAATAAGCAAACGAAAGTTTATCATTCTTTTTTTATATTCTATATCACCTCATTATCAACATACTATTACTTTATTTCACTTCTGTTTGCATAGCGCAAAAAATCTCTCTCGGAAGATTCCGAAAGACGATTAACTATTAAATCCCTTTTAGAATCCTAGCAGGTATATTTTTTCAGAGTAGTGCGTACAGCACCCACTCCCGCAATAAGTTCCTTGAAATAGTTGCAAACTGTCTCAGCCATACCCACCTCATACAGATCCACGCCGAAAATTTTTGCGTTTTGCAGTATAGGTTTCAGGTACTTCTCAACCTCTCCTGTATAACCAAGAGAGAACTCCGATACAAATGGGCAGACCTCGTCGAGTAGCGGATCAGGCTAAGTGTAAATTTCTCTCCATTATCATCTACAGCCATCAGATATCTCAGCCATCCTGCGAATACCAGCGGAATCAGTTTCAGGTCAGTCACATTCAGTTTCTCCGAAGCCTGATAAGCCTTTATTGTCTCACCGAATCGAATAGCCAGTTTCTGAGAAGTATCAGTAGCGATACGTTGAGGAGTGTCAGGCATGAACGGATTAGGCACGCGTACCTTGAGCACAGTATCAATGAACTTCTTAGGGTCAAGAATGCCCGGGTTTACCACCACCGGCAATCCCTCTTTGTATCCAATCACCTCTACCATTTTCACCAGGTTCTCATCCTTCATCTCGTCAGCTATCAGGGTATATCCCAGCAGGCATCCATAAACAGCCAGTGCAGTATGTAGAGGATTCAGGCAAGTACATACCTTCATCTTCTCCACCTTGTTCACTGTCTCTCTGTCTGTGAACATCACCCCTGCCTTTTCCAGTGCAGGACGTCCGTTAGGGAACTTATCCTCAACAACCAGATATTCGCACTCCTCAGCATTTACAAAAGGAGCCACATAAGTCTTCTTTCCTGTAATGATAGGATCAAGATCTTCAACACCATCCTTCTTCAGCATCTCCAGAACGGAGTTGTCAGGACGCGGAGTAATCTTGTCTATCATAGACCAGGGGAAAGTCACCTTTTTCTCATCATTTATATATTCCAGAAATCCCTTCTCAGCAAGACCATTATTGCACCAAGCATCAGCATATGCCTTTATAGATTGGTATAGTTTTTCGCCGTTGTGTGAGCAGTTGTCTGTACTTATCATAGCTATAGGCAGTTCACCCGCCTTATATCTCTCATATAGCAGAGCAGCCACCTTACCTATGTAGCTTTGAGGTTTCTCCGGACCCGATGCAAAGTCGGCTGTCACCACCGGCAGCATCTCACCCTGAGCATTAGTCAGGCTATAACCCTTTTCTGTGATTGTGAAAGTAGTCATCTGCAGAGACTCTTTTCTGAATATCTCTTTCAGTCGTGCAAACTCACTCACATTGTTCGAGTCTAGTATGCACGATTCAGTTATCGATCCTATCACGCTCTTCTCCACCTTTCCGCTCACCTTCAGAGTAGCAAGGATGGTCAGTTCATCACATTTGCGGTTCACCCTCTCCACTATCTCGTAGTCGAATCCTTCCGCAACAATGATACCTCTGTTTATCTCACCGCTGTTCAGCAGTTTCTGTACAATATTTGTATGGAAAGCACGGAATATGTTTCCTGCTCCGAAGTGTACCCAGAAAGGATTTTCCGCAGTAGCCTTGTTCACAGCCTCTCTGTCGAAATGAGGCAAGTCGTATCCGGCAGCCTCCCACAGAGCAGCTTCACTCTTTATGCTATTATTATTCAGTCTCATTCCATTAGTTTTTAGCAGCGGCTCTCTTGGCATTTTTGTCTATAGCCTCCCAAAGTCCATTAATATATGTAGCACCAAGAGCGCGGTCGTACAGACCATATCCCGGCATAGCCTTCTCTCCCCAGATCATACGTCCATGGTCAGGGCGTATAGGGCCGTTGAATCCAATCTCATATAGAGCACGTACAATCTCGTACATGTCGAAAGATCCGTCCGATGACAGATGAGCCGACTCCTCAAAGTTTTGTTGGCTGTGGAACTGCAAGTTACGTACATGAGCAAAGTGAATACGACCTTTCAGTGCACGTATCATGTCAGGCAAGTTATTCTTAAGGTTGGTACCATAAGATCCTGAGCAGAAGGTCACACCATTGTGAGGGTTATCCACCATCTTCATCATGCGTAGAATATTCTCCTTATTTATTATGATGCGAGGCAGACCGAACACAGGCCATGCAGGATCATCCGGGTGAATAGCCATATTGATATTATATTTATCACATACAGGCATTATACGTTCCAGGAAATATTTCAAGTTTTCGAACAGTTTCTCATCGTCCACCCCTTTATATTTCTCGAACAGTACTTTCACAGTCTCCATGCGGTCAGGTTCCCATCCCGGCATCACCATGCCGTTCATATCATTTTTAATTGATTCGAACATCTTTTCAGGGTTCAGAGCATCCACAGCCTCCTGAGTATAAGCCATTACTGTAGAACCGTCAGGACGAACGCGAGCCAGTTCAGTACGAGTCCAGTCGAATACCGGCATGAAGTTGTAGCAAACCATATGAATATCCTCCAGACCTAAGTTTTCCAGAGTCTGAATATAGTTGTCAATATACATATCTCTATCCTCAGAACCAATCTTAATGGCATCGTGAACGTTAACGCTCTCAATGCCGGCAACTTTCAGTCCTGCCTTTTCGACCTCCTCCTTCATCGCTCTGATTCTCTCTCTTGACCACACCTCACCCGGTTTAGTATCATAAAGAGTAGTAATCACCCCTTTTACCCCAGGTATCTGTCTGATCTGTTCCAGTTTTACGGTATCCCATCCTGTGCCGTACCACCTAAAAGTCATTTCCATAATATATTGTATTTATAAAATTAAGTATCAATATCAACGTTCTGAAACATTGTGTTCGCAAACGAAACTGTTTTAGACGTTGTAAAGCTACAAAAAAATATATGTAATCAAAGCTAATAATTCAAAAAATAAATATATCCTTGGTTATTATATCATAGAGATGCACTGGTCGCTCATTGGGCTTAGTTTAACAGCTATGTTGCAGCATAGTGATATAGCTATTGACATTTTCTTCGATCGCTTTATTCTCTTTGCTAAACATTTCAGGCCATTTAGGCTTCCTTTGCTTATGCATGCCATGAAATACTCCTCCATTGAGCAGTGCATATTATTCACAGTTATTATGGAGCTACCTTTATCCTCTTCTATAGCTTTTCTTGCCATCATCATGGTCTCGTCATCAACAGTATTAACCATTTTCTCTGGATCAAACATGTCCATCAGATAGCTTGCCGACTCCCCATTTTGGAAATCCGCAATCAGTCCATCTGCAATAGCTTTCTCAGCCTTTACAAAAGCCAGATTATGAAGCAGAGTATTTGCACCCCGCTTTATCACATAGCACTCCACTCCCCTCTCCTCTACGAAGTGTTTAAATTTGTTTTCTTGCTGTCGGTATAGCCTGATAGCAATCCATTGATTATTCATAGTCGTGTTAAAATATTAAAACAAAAGATCTTATTTTCAAATTAGCACTCAATATTTCTCTTCAAAGTTTTCAGATCCATCCGAACCATATTTTCCATCTTTGCATTCAAAGATAACAGCCCCGGATTCTAGCGATTCCAAGTTATGCCACACATTCTTTGATATATCTACACCATAACGCCCATCTTCTTGGCAGAGGACAACACTCTCCAGCATTGACCCGTCGTCGTTATAGGTAGTTACTCTAACCTTGCCTCGCAATACCACAAATGATTCATCCTTAGTGGGATGTCTATGAATAGGCACTTCTGAACCTGGTTCAACAGCGTTCAGCATCCTGTGGCACTTATCATCCAACGACTGATGAAAGTTATAATTCATCCTCAGTCGTGGCGATTTCTTTGCCTCAGAAGAGACCTTCTCCAATAAGGACTTCTCTATTATCTTCATCTTTCCGATTTGATTTGTTGCAGGACTCCTTCAATGTCTCCAATAGCGACGACTCCACCCCACATGCGATATACATACAGTGGTGTCACGCACCCAAAGTCTATTGAACATGACCTAGCTTCATACTCCATGAACTCCTGTAATTTTGAAACAACTGTAATCTTATTCTCCATTTGCAGCAGAACGTAAACCATTAATAATAATTCTAGGGAAGAACCTAATAGAATTAAGGGGAAAAACCCTTGCATGCCTAATTAAATCACCGACTCTATGTCCCAAAGAAATCGCTTTTCTGAAAATGTAAGGCCTGCTGCCATGGTAGTTCAGATTACGGTTGTGACCAAAGTTCCCTACTTCCATTATAAAAGAACTTATTCTTTCAGCATTACTATGCCATTTCTTTTTATCAGAATAAAAAGGCATTGCCTCAACAGGCATCCCAATGTAATCAACAGAGAATGCGCCAAATGCTTTCCATTCACTCATCAAACCCATCGTATGCAGGCATTTCTCTAGCTTATCAATCTTTATTGCATCTTTATATTTCCACAATAACCTGCACCAATCGCAGATTTGTCTCATTCCAAGCCCTCCTTTATAAAAATGTTTTACAAAGTGAGTAAATATGATAATGATATCATTATTAACATCTGCCAATGAAACAAGAACTCCATTATCGTCCCAAAACCTTATGGTATTATTGTTGCAAATTTCAGATTTTATGGCATCAAGGGCTTTATCCATTCTTCTTGTAAGCCCACATCTAATTGAGCCATGCAATTCCAGACACCATCCGTTTACAGTGACAATATACTCTTTGCTATATAAATCTTCTTCTGGAGTCGTATCAGAAATCTCATTTAATAAAATCTTACCTTTTCGATAGTTATCATCGTCCAATAACAAATCAACATCACCAGAACTTCGCCAGAGTGGTCTATCATAACATTGAGCAACCCCCTGCCCCTTTATTAAAACTGGATTAATCCCACCATTGCCCATTATTTCAATCACTTCCCTTATGAAATCGTTCATAGCTAAATTTCTCTGCTCTAACTGCAGAGTCTGGCCAATAAACTGTAGAGCAATCTCTTTAGGTACTTTTATGTCATTTACATGCTCAAGCCCGGCAGTAACCAGACCAATCACTGCCTGCTCCTCAGCAAGGCGCATTATTTCATCGTAATCTATATCGCCATACTGCTGTAGTTGTACATCCCGTTCCCAGAGACCGCCTTGAACTAAAGCAAAGAATGACGCTATGGTATTATCTTTTATCACAGAACTAACGCTCGCTAACTATCACCCAAAATGTTTTGAAGATTAAAGCTATATCATAAAAGAATGAGTGTTTCTCCACATATTTCAGATAAAGCTTAATCTTTTCTTGCATAATGACCTCTATGTAATACTTCTCTGGATCTTCCGCCTTCTCCATAAGCTCGTTCTCATTGCGAAACTTAATGGAAGCAGGGTCTGTGATTCCTGGTCTTACATCCAATACATGCATCTGCTCTGGTGTCCAGTAGTCCACATAGTGGCGTACTTCTGGGCGAGGGCCAACCAGCGACATATCACCTACAAACACATTGATTAACTGAGGCAGTTCATCAAACTTGAATTTCCTGATGATATACCCAGAACGTGTGATACGAGGGTCATGCCCGCCAATTGTCACAAGACTTCCTTTGTCAGAACCCACCCGCATAGAACGGAACTTAAAGATACGGAAATCTTTGTTGTACCTTCCTACACGTACCTGCCGGTAAAACACAGGCCCCTTGCTATCCAGTTTGATCCAGATAGCAAGTATAAGGAATATAGGACTTAAAACGATTAGCCCTAACCCACTAGCAATGATGTCGAATAAACGCTTCACAGACTCTTTACTATTTCAACAAAATTAGATGTAACGTACTCTATTTCTTCATCCGAGAGCTTGGTATGCAATGGTAATGACACCTCATTCTCAAACAGATGATAAGCATTCGGATAATCCTTGATGTCAAAACCCAGTGCCTTATATGCAGTCATCATAGGCAACGGTTTATAATGCACATTGCAAGCAATACCTCTTTCAGCCATTTTCTCAATTACATTGTTGGCATCCTCGCGTGTTTTACCTAACAAACGTACAAGATAAAGATGATGAGAACCACAATGGTCTGCTCCCTTATGATTTAAAACTACCACCGGCAGATCTTTCAATGCATCATCGTACCTGCGTACTATCTCATAACGCCTTTCAAGAATACCTTTATATCGTTCCATTTGAACAAGGCCCAATGCTGCCATAATGTCCGTCATATTGCACTTGTACCACGGGCCTATGATGTCATATTCCCAAGCTCCCAACTTGGTCTTTGCCAACGCATCCTTATTCTGGCCGTGAAGGCTAAACAACTGGGAGAGCCTATAAAGCAACTCATTCCATGTCTCGCCCTCTTTCTTTGGCACAGTTGGCATATAATCCAAACCTGAAACTGGAACTTGTTCATTGCCAAACGGAAGATTCCACGTCAGAGCTCCACCTTCAGCAGTAGTGAAGTTCTTCACTGCATGGAAACTGAATGAGCTGAAGTCCGCAATCTCACCAGCCATCTTACCCTTCTGGTTGGCACCAAACGAGTGAGCACAGTCTGCAGATACAACAATTCTACCTATCTTAGCCTGCAAAGCATTTGAAGGTTTGAACAAACTTTTCTTCTGCTCTACAATCTCAAAGACCCGTTCATAGTTAGCCACAATACCGCCAAGATCCACAGGACAAATCACTTTGGTATGCTCTGTGATAGCTTCAGCCAGCTTTTCATAATCCATCTCTACATTGTCCTTCTGGCTATCTACCATCACCAACTTGCAGCCCATATGCTGAGTTACAGATGCTGTAGCAGTGTAAGTATATGCCGGCACAATTACTTCATCCTCCGGCTTCAAGTCCAGCAAATGCAAAACCATCTCAAGAGCTGCAGTCGCAGAATTTAGACACACGGTTTTATCCGTATGCACGTACTCTGAAATCTGCGCCTCCAGCTTCTTTGTTCGAGGACCTGTTGTTATCCAGCCAGAGAGGATTGCTTCTCTCACTTCTTGTGCCTCTTTCTCCGTCATATCAGGCGGAGAAAAGGGAATATTTCTAAGTTTCATGTTCATATTGTTAAAGGAATCTTGATTAATCCATTAATTTCTTTTCAAGATATTCATTCAATCCTGCTATTTGTTTTGGACGATTAAATACCTCGTTTGCACATCTTATACAGTTCTTTTTCTTTTCCTCAACTTGTTTTGGCTCTTGCATAAAAGAACCAATGTTTTCAATCATTTTATTATAATCTTTTGCAGGAGCTACCCAACCTAAATTATATTTTTCAATAATCCTTTGGCCCTCGCCCTCACCAGAAAACAAAATGGGTAGTCCTGCCGCCATTGCCTCATAAATCTTTGAAGGAACTGCCCCATAAATATTTACGACGAGAGGGATAAGCGCAACGTCAGAATCAACAAGTATCTGAGGTATTTGTTCTCTAGTAACTTTCCCATGATAGAATATACCTCTACCTGGATTATCAGCTAGATACTGCTCAATGAGCTCTTGTTCACCGCCTGCGCCATAGATATGAAATTCGACACCCAATTTGTAAAAATCTATACTCTTACATATATCAAAAATACCTTGAGCATAACCAAGCAGGCCAGCATATACTATTTTTAAAGCTTCATAATCTTTGCGATTACTTCTGAGGCCCTCAAAACGACTTGGATCCACTCCATTTCTAAATAAAAAGGTATTATTTGCTCCATGTGCCGACATATACTCAACAATTTCGGATGATTGGCCTAAACAAATAGAAGATTTTTTGTAGATAAAACTCTCTATTTTCTCCAATCCCTTATACGTGAAGCTATCACCCGAAATTGCTCCCAGCTCACGGGCAGAAAGGGGCCACAGGTCCGAAATGTTGGAAACTAGTCTTGCCCTACAAACTTTTGATAGAAGCCACGCTGTCAAGCATAGTGTAAGTGGAGGGCTTTCTACTATAATGTAGTCTGGTTTAAACTTCCTCAAATGTTTAAGTGAAAACAAAGCTGTCAAAGAAAACGACACCATGTTCCAGATTCTTTTTAATGTCTTCTTAGTATTGGTCGCATATAACCAATATCTATAAACAGGCACATTATCCAGATTATCCTTATAGGAAAATTTCCCATTGTATTCATCGAAAATCCTTCCCGCAGGATAGTTTGGCATCCCTGTAATTACAATTAGATCATTATCAAGACTCTTAAGACCTGTTACCATTTCATATAGGCGATTCTGTGGTGCGCCCATTTCAGGTTTATAATACTGTGTTATCAGAGCTATTTTCATAATGATAATTTTATGATTTTACCGTCAAATTTCTTTATTGCCATCCCATTACATTGAATTGTGTCATAATGACCAGCATCATAATATGGAAAAGTGATTTGTCCATATTGAAATAGTTGCATAGGCAAACAATCTTTTTTATACTTCCCCAATATGCTGATTTTCTTATTTTTATCCACATGTAGCAAGTAAACATTTCTATCCACAACACCAGGTGCAATACGGTCATCAAGAATTGTTTTCAAGAATGATTTTGAAGAGGGGTAAGGTTCCACTGTCGTTGATAATAATAGTCCTTCTGAAATATTGCAACCATAAATGACCGAACCGTTTATCTCACTTAAACACTCCACTTTCCCTGGTTCAGAATAGCTCACATAGTAGATATGATTTTTATTTAGAACTGCATCCGTAGCCCATAAAAAACCATCCTTTAGAGCCATTCCCTGAACTGCCCGATATTGTTCATTACCAACCAGGAATGGAACTACTTTAGTAAAATTTAAATCAGCAGTATAAATACCGACATTATCACCGAAGTCTCCAGTAAGTATGAAAAAACGTTCATTCCACTTGTCAAAAAGAATATTATGGATATGAAAAATAGAATTGGCCGGAAAAGTATATAAAACCTTTACATCTCCATTCTTGTCTATTCGGTATATGTTAATTGGATGAAAATCTCTATTCATTCCATAATCACCCCAATAAACATACTCGTCATTGAACGTCGTCAAATTTAATGGAGTACTCAAACCATCTGGAACTAAAATTACCTTACTTATTCTTTTTTCAGCAACATTAATAAAGAACACTCTATTTGACATTGCTAGAATTACAATATCATCATTGAGCATTGTTGCACATCGTGGTTCTAGACGGAATAGTCGACTTAATATTCTTATCCTTGAAAATCTAAATTTCCACGATAGGTAACTAAAAATTACAATAGGATCATTATTATGGAATAATACAGACCCATCATAAGCCAAAACATGGTTTCTACTCTGAAATAATATTTTCATTATTCTTATCTTTCATCAATCTCTTTGTTTCATCTATTGTGTCTTTGTATTCTATCTTATTCAACTTACAATAGAGAGAAACAGCCTTATTAAAAAGCCAAAATTTAAAAGGAGAAACAACAAACCTAAAAGTATATCCTCTTTTTAAACTAGAAGCGAACCTACTTTTAAAGCGCTGAATGCCCTCATATTTGGAACCAGATTCATACACTAACCTTGCTCCGACCATATCATACTCCTTAACCCCTTTGTCTCGCAGAAACTTCATTAACTCATACTGTAAATAGTTCACACTGCCTGTATGAGGCTTGGCACTGCTCCCCCCATACATATAATAAGCATGCTCATTATCATAGATTACCAATGCGCAGCCTTCCACTTCATTATTAAAATTAGAAGTAAAGAAGCCTACATTATTGGGAATCTTCTCTATAAGTGCATTATAGTAAGATAACTCAGGATAGTGTACGTGCTGCCTTATCAGCGTATCTTTTATGCATTGATAAACATCATTTGGGTCAGCATTTAAATTAACCGTCACACCATCTTTCATGGCTTTTTTTATTACGTTTCTATGCTTTGAATGAAATGACATCATCAACTCATCGTCTGTCTTGCATAAGTCTACGATGTAGCTACCCCAAGGAATATTCTCACCGTATGTTGTTTCAACATTAAAAACAACATTTGTTTGAGGCATAGTAACATGATCACAAACGTTTTTATGAGACTTTAAATACAAACAAATTGAGTCTAAAAAAGCCTTTTCATCCTCAAGAGATGCACCTGAACTTAAGGGTGTGGGAGAGTAGGTAATTACAATCCATTTGAACAGCAATTTTTTAGAAATAAAAAAAGGCATGTAGAATTTTTCGTCAACAAACCATCCATAATTGTCAGATTTGATCGACAAATAATTCTCTGTAGACAACACATTGTTAATAGGAACACCTAGCTCCTTTTCTTTCAATACTATTTTTAACATATATTTTCTTTTTTGAAGATTGCTCAATATATTTTAACAAGAAATACAAAAGGATCATATAAAAAAATGTAGTCAACCCCAAAAAGGTAGATAACAAAGAACCAGATGTCGAATTCAACCATGAAACGTAGACGGATGTAAAATATATTGTAACCAAGGTGTTATATCTTAGTTTATCCGAACGTCTTGTTCTGTACAATATTACAATTAGCTTATATGTTAGAATACCTGCGATAATTGAAAGAATGAAAAAATAATTGTGTCCAAACCAATAGACGGCCTCTCCGAAAGAGGTAACAGTTAAATTACCAGATCCAGTTATTGCTCCTTCTGGGTCCATATAATAATCATATGTAACATCTCGAGCAACATTAAATTGCAAAAATTCTTTTGAATGACGATTTATTCCAGTAATTTTTGATGCTAAGTTCTCTCCAAATGTATTGAAAATAGTTAGATAAGCTGAGGGACAACCATTGGGGTATTTGTCCCACACACATGCTGTACCAAAGCCCGCAAGGTCTGTTGACCTATAAATATTATAGCTTACCGATTCTGAGAACGTTTGTCCCATTTGTTTCTCACCTATTAAAACTATAGACAAAGCCCCCAATAAACCTATATAAAAACCTTTCTTTACTGTAAGCTTTTGACTATACTGAATTAGAGCTGGAAACATCATTGTTACAACACTCGATTTCCCTCCGAGCATGAGTCCTACAATAACACCAAGTCCAAGTAAAATATAAAACTTAAACCGCAACTTTTCTTGTGTGTTTTTATCCGAATAAAAACAATATACCACAGTAGCAAATGACATCATACCAGGTACAGCATACCTTGAAATAAATGTAACTAACCATCCGAATGCGCCCACGCTTGTCCTTACATCACCTCTGTATACACCAGAAAAGATAGCGCGTCCATAAAGAAAGAATACTATTATAGATAATATAATGCTATATCTAAGGATTAAGCTAAACAGCTTATCCGTATTAAGGAAAGTTCGACCGTTTTCTTTCCATCCATAGTTTTTTATTTTTACTTTTTTTATTGCTAAGAGAGCACTAAAAAATATTATAAAAACATGAATCAAATTTGCTACAAACATTCCGCTTGTATCAAGATTCCATAGCTCAGATGCAATATATACACCTATTAATGGCAGTATGGTAAAAAGTCCTATTATTAAAAGAACGGCAAAAAAGGTCATATAATTAATGAAACTTTAACTCGCTTTTTAACTTATTATAATGATCTATATCTCTATGCTTAAATACTTTTGCTGGGTTCCCTCCCGCAATCCCACAAAATGTATATCATTCACGACAACGCTTCCTGCTTGTATAATTGCCCCCTCTTCTATTCTTACATTACCCAGTATTTTTACACCAGAGCCTATCCAAACATTATTACCTATCTCACAAGAATAATATATGTTAGTACTATCATAAGGAAGAGAATCACCTTCATAATTATGTGAATCTGTGTATATTTCAATATTCTTTCCAGAATGGAAATTATCTCCAATTTTTAGAGAGCCCCCTCCAAAAACCTTTATTCCATTAAAGTTACAGTTATCCCCCACCTCTGTATTTTTATTAAATTTACAGGGAAAGTTTACGATAAGACGACTACCGTATTTTTTCATTTGTCTCTTTGCACAAAATGTGCAGAGGAATCTAAGAATTTTTTTTAAGAATTTAAATAACATCGGAAAGATTTTTGTGAGGTTTGGAAATCAATATATATTCTTGATCTTTAATTCTTTGGTACTCATTTTTATAATTCACATCATCTATAATATAATTTACACCATTTAGATAGGCTTGATAAAGTACTGTAGAACACAACGAAATCACATTCATAGAACATGCAACAGAAGTTTGAATAGGAACACTGCAATCCTCTATTTCATCGTTGGGAAATAGCTCCTTTACTTTTTCCATATTACTATATGCAGGATGAGGCCTCACTTTAACTGTATACCCCTTGCTTTTTAATATATTTAGGGAATTAGCCACACCGGCTAACTGTGTATTTTCAAACAAAATATACTTGTAATCTATCAAAGGTATCGTTCCCTTCAGTTGATCCATATCTATTACTAAGGATTGCGGTTTTTCCACCACAAATACATTTTCTGTAGCCCTTAGTTTTTTAAACAATTCCACATAATACTCATCCCATACAAAGCATTTTGTAAACCTGAAAAAACTATCTCTTATATAAAAAAAGTTTTTCGCCATGCATGATATTAATATGTTCTATTGATTGTTCCTCGCAATACTTTGTCATTATGGAAGAGCAGCAGGAAAATTCAGAATTAATCACAAGAATTTTGGGGGTGTATGCTGTTATAAAATAACGATATATTGATATTTTTATAATATTCTTCAAGACGAAATATGGTGAGAATGGATAATGTAGAAAGATACTTAATATGAAGTTTATATCTTTAAGTTTTAACAACAGACCATCGTATTCATTTGTAATATGAGACAAAGGGTAACGTTCTTTTAAAGAAACAGGGATTATTGATTTATCTTTAATAGATATGCTATATACTGCGTCAACCCTTTTTATGAATTTTTTATTTTTCAGCAGACAAAACAATATATAAAATGGTATTATGAATACGCTAGCGATATTGAGAATTAAAGTGGCATACCTTTTTCTTATCGAACATTGACATTGATATTGCCGATACGAACGTTGAAAATCATTTTTAGGCTCTGATAGTTTCGAAATGAAGGCATAATCTCTTTTTACATCTACCTCATAATATGCCTGAGTTCGAAATAAATTATTAGTAATAGCCTCAACTGCTACATCAAACAATCTTTTTTTCATCTGCTATTTATATTCTAGAATTTACCAGTATGTTGTCCTTTTTATATGAATAATATGCGAAAATGAGAATTACAATCTCTTGGACTAATTGTGCGCCAAAAAAAGCGACTACACTAGATAAATGTATATTTAATAATAAAAACAGGGAAATAAGGTAAAAGACACTGCTAATTAATGTCATAACAAGCATCAGCCGCTGGTGTTCCCATAGCACCATATGCACTTTATATAAAATAACGAATAGATGAACTGGTAAAAAAAACATGCCTACATAATATGCGTCGATATCTTCGACATAAACCTCATTAAAGATGGAAAGAAGAAATCTCCCAAATACTGCTACAATGGTAAATAATACAGCTCCAGCCAAAATAAGAATCTTTCCCATCCTCTCAAATTTGGAGAAATATTCATTATACTCTTTTTTACTATTAGATACTGCTACAAAAGGCATGAACGCCTGAAAAAAATAGGTTGGCAATAAAATAATAAAAGTTCTTATCTGTGAAATAACTGTTAAACTACCTACTGAAGAATACGAATCATATTTAGCCACTATCGACTGCGCAAACCAATTCAAAGGGGCGTCAATAAAAGACATGATAAATACCGGCAGGATCATAGTAAATATGATTTTTCGCTCACTCCAAATGGAGTCCACCTTACAAAGAATGTGGCTTCGTCTGTTAGTTAATAATACAATGCACAGGCCAGCGACCGAAAAAAAAGTATAATACATTAGAAGACCAATAATTGCACCATTGACACCTCCTATTTTTATACCTATTATTATAAAAAGTA
This sequence comes from Phocaeicola paurosaccharolyticus JCM 15092, assembly GCF_000613805.1. Classification (GTDB taxonomy): domain Bacteria; phylum Bacteroidota; class Bacteroidia; order Bacteroidales; family Bacteroidaceae; genus Phocaeicola; species Phocaeicola paurosaccharolyticus. The sequence continues at coordinate 111,502 of NZ_BAJR01000005.1, forward strand.
AGCCTAAAGCAGACGAAATAGTATCGTAAATACCGGAGAGGTTAAACATTTTATAGCCCTTAAGCATAGCATTAAACAAAGGGCCTATAAGAAAAAGTGGTAATAGTATCCATGTTATTTTAATATAACGAACAATCATAGAGGACTCTAAATAACCTTCCATTATTGATTCAGGAATGGTTAAAATCGGAATACTACAACAAAGACTTGCACAAAATGTAAATACGAATAATATATATAGACGCTTCAAGGCCAACTTTGAAACACTGGCTTCGGCAGCAAATTTTACGCAGAGACTAGTGAAATTGGTGGCACACACCCATACCACCAAATTTAACGTGTTCTTTATAAAACTATATGAGCCAAAATCATCCTTAGTTAATACATTAGTACAATACAGTGTCGTTAGTACCATTATTAACTTAGACAGTCCACTCCAAATAGTAGTAGAGGCAAATCCCTTCAGTAAATCTGATTTTTTAAATCTTTCTATGATGCTCATAGTGCCAAATACGGTTGAAGTTCGTCATACATTTCTTTACCTCTAACACAATTATTCATAAATAGAATCTTTGCTTCACTTGTATAACGTTTTCTTAGTAACAATTCAATATCCCTACTGCGAGAAGATACAAGTTCACTTTTCTTATATTCATATTCTGGATGCTTTAAATTAAAGAGAATATAATAGCCAACAATTGGAATATCTGTTGTGTCGATAAAAGAAACGCCCCTTCCTTTTGGCAAATCCAACCTGAAAATTCGTTTAATATCACATAAATTATTTAAATCTGCCAATATGTTTTTTTTTGACGATTCATCAATATTATAAATTAAACAACCTAAAGAAACTCCATTATTTATTAAAATCTCTTGGATGTCCTTAGTTTGTTTGTATATCTTCTCCAAAAAATCTGTTTCTAACCCCAAATTATAATAATAATCTAAATTATGAGGATATTTGCTCTTGCGCCTTAATACTCTTGCATTTAACTCCCAATGTTGGCTAAATATAGCCATTGCAACTCTGTGGGTTCCATCTGTCAGTGTTCCTTCCTTATCTAATTCTAATACTGATCCTTCGTCATATCCATTTTCCAAAAACGAGTCTATTAATCCTGAAAAATGATCCGACATAAGCCTATGGTTATAATCCTTTCCGTATCTTTCACCGTACTTGTGTTTCGCAAGTGTATCCTGAATAATAAAACGATTATCTTTTTTTTCCACGTAGGAATATATATCAAGAATCCTTGATATGGTAGAAAACTGAACAAAGCTAGCTTCTGTTCGGGGCATTAGAATATCGCCGACTGATACAATTGTATTTTTACATGTAATTAAATCATATAAAGCCAAGCAATAATGATGCAAAAGAGTTAACGCTCTATGATATGTCATAATAATATCGTTTATAAAGAAACTATAGGAAAATTACAATTATCACATAATCATCCTAATTCGTTATAACTTGCGCCAAAACTCCGCTTATCCTGGTATTTACTTTTATAAGACAACTAACCAGGCCCTTAACTAAAGAATTCGCCATTGTAAAAAAACTGATGTATTAGTACTCAATCAATTATTTGCTATAGGTTATTATTTATAATTTTTTCAAAATCAAAACCACGCAAATCTAGGAGTATTTCCACGGCCTCACGAAATGCTCCTCGGCCACCTAAACCTTCGCAGATAACAATAGAAGAATTCTTCGCTCTCTTATCTGCATCCCCAACAGCTATTCCTAATCCACAAGCACGTAGGAGCTTCACGTCATTAAGTTCATCGCCAATAAAAGCAATGTTCTCCATAGAAAGCCCTTCTATTTGTACAAACTCTTGCATGGCTTCCAGTTTTTTGTGGGTGCCAAAGATGTATTTATCAATCTTCAGTTTTTTTGCCCGCTGCTCAACAATTGGAGAATTCTCAGTAGTGATAAAGCCTGTTTTTATTCCTGCCTGTCTGAGCAGAAAAAAACCTGTACCATCCCTGAGGGAAAACTTCTTCAGCAGTTCCCCCTCAGGTGAATAGTAAACACAACCGTCGGTCAGTGTGCCATCAATATCGCAGAAAAACCACTTGATTTTGGCAGCACGTTCCCGTAATTCGTCAAGCGATATCTCCATCGTATATAGTTTTATCTGCAGCTATGTCTTTCGTGGCCTTCTTGCCAAAAAGATCCCAATACTTGACAGGGGAGATACCACCACCTGGGCACTTTACCATTATATCAGCTTCTTCAATCACTTTTCCTGCAGGAATAGCGCGACGTGATGTAACCGAGACACCATACTTAATGCGTGCGGCCATTTCGTGCTCATTATTTTCACGCTCATGCTTACCAAGCGATTGATGAACGGCTGTAGCATACTTCTTAATCAGTTCCATGCCACGAGGTTCAACTGATGCAGCATGGTCAGGACCAATCATCATACGATCAAGTGTAAAATGCTTCTCTATGACACACGCACCTAATGCTACAGCTGCGGCAGGAATCATTACACCCTTATCATGTGAAGAATAACCGACCAATGTTCCCAACTTTTCTTTGAAGGTAGTCAATACATTCAGATTCACATCCTCATTGGGGACAGGATACATGGTCACAGCATGGAATACCATGATCTTATCATTAAATTGCTTGATAAACCGAACAGAATCTTCGATTTCTTCCATAGTATGCATACCCGTGGACAGGAAAATAGGTTTTCCATATTCAGCTACCTGCTTCAAAAGAGGATAGTCAGTTATAAACGGAGAAGCGACCTTATGAACAGGAACATTCAGTTTCTTCTCAATAAACTCAAATCCTGTTGAATCGAAGCCACTAACAAGGAACTCTACACCCAGACTATGGGTGTATGCCTGTAGTTCAAAATACTGTTCATCAGTAAACTCTAAGGCGTGCTTATGCTCACCGTAAGTTTTACCAAATGCATAAGGTTTGTTGTAGGGAACATCAAGAGCATCCTTGGTGTACATTTCCTCTATAGTACGCTTCTGCATTTTAATAGCATCCACACCTGCATGGGCGGCTGCATCAATCATCTTTTTGCAAAGTTCGAAACTGCCATTATGGTTAATACCAATTTCAGCAATTACATAGGGTTCTTCGCCCTCACCAATCCAACGATTGGGGCCAACTTGAATTCTATTTGCCATTGTATCTTATTTTTTATTTGTAACCTTGTTTATTTCTTCAACAAACCACTGGGTGATAACTCTTGGACGGGTAATAGCTGTGCCGCTAATAACGGCATAGGCTCCAAGTTTCATTGCCTCTCCTGCTTCAGATGGTGTATTATAACGACCCTCTGCAAACACTGGTATTGAAAGGCCATTCACACACTCCTTCAGCACTTCATAGTTTGGCCCATCGTGATACTGCATGGTATCTGGAGTATAGCCATTCAAGGTGGTGGAAACACAATCTGCTCCTGCTTCCTCGCATGCTTTAGCTTCATCATAAGTAGCGATATCAGCTAACACCAAACAACCATAGCGTTTCTTTACTTCACGTATGAACTCAGGTCCAGTCAATCCTTCGCGTTTACGGAACGTACCGTCAATAGCGACAATATCACTCATGGATGTAATTAACTGTTCTACTTCATCAAACTACCAGTTATTCTTACCGTACCATCCTCAAACTGGCTTTTCAGAAGCCCAATTACCGGAAGTGGGGTGGCACGTTTAATAGCTTCAAGTTTTGCGATGCCTTGAGTACGAATACCAATGGCTCCGCCCATTTCGGCAGCACGGGCGAACAATGCCATGTATTCGGGATCAGCGTTAAAAGGGTCATCGCCTTCTGCTTGGCAGGAGACTATCATTCCACCCTTCAGTTGTTCAATCAACTTATTCATCTCTATATTGATTTATAATATATTCTGCATAATGGAAATCCTCTACGGTATCAATATCCACCTCTCCATATGGGTGATTCACAACAAAAGGATAAGCGGTTGGGCCTTCGATTATTTCCTGCAACAAGAGTTCCTTTTTCGTGATGTAAAGCAATCCGTTCTCATAGTAAAGTGGATCCATATCCTGACTGCGCATTCCAAACTTATAATTCCATGGAACAAACTTACCGTCAATTATTTTACCCAACTTCTTCTCACTTCGATTAACAGTGAACAGGCTATCGTTATCACCCTTCTCTATAATATCAATCGCTTCTTTAAGAAGATTCTTGGGTCTCAACGGATTTGTCGCTTGTAACAATACAACAAAATCGAATTCAACACCTTTGTCTATAAGATACTGTACAGCATGCCTCATAGCAGATGCAGTAGTGGCATGATCTCCCGCAAACTCGGCAGGACGATCTATTATCTCAGCACCAGCAAGTTTACTAATACTCTTTATATCGTCGGCATCCGTCGAAACATAGGTTCCTACAATACAGGTATTCCTCAAAGAATATTCGATAGAATGACAAATAAGAGGAGAGCCATTAAGCACGCGAGTATTTTTACCAGGGAAACGCTTTGAACCACCGCGTGCGGGGATAATTGATATATATTTGTATCTCATAGAACAAAACAAATAATTCTTAATAGTAATATTTCCTAATGTTATTCAGATTTGATAGAAATAGTTTAGAACCTATCTTTACATGTATGAATATAAGCAATTCTTGACGCTTCCACAATTTCCCTAACATCATCGTGCAACTCAATCATGGAATCATAATTGACTTGGTCTGAACTCCCAGATGCCCTGAATCGTATATCCACACCTCCCTGAACCTTGAGCGTCACGACAGGGTCGTCTGATTCCTCAACAGAAATCAGAATCCGCTTATCGTTCACAATGCGCTCGTAACCTAACAGCATTGCCAACTCGTTATGGAATCGCTCAATGTTCATCAGATGTTAATTGTTAATTTGTTAATTGTTAAGTTTCAACTTTTAGATGTATTGTTCACCAAATCAGAAGATGTTAGATGGTTGATGGATGATGATAATTACTTTATCTACTCCACTCTATATCCCTGACGGAATTTGCTTTCTGGTTTCTTGGGTAGAACTGAAAGGCGTGTGAACTTCTTATTGGCAATTCGTTGCTGCAATTCGTCTTCAAACTTATCTAAATCCTCCTTACGGTACTTACGTTCGGGTAAGAACAAATAAACAGTTCCTTCATCGCCTTTTTTATGCTCATCTATACCTTTCTCCAACAGAGATTGGAAATCATCATAGTTTTTGAAGCGATATTCAATAACTTCCTTGAACTTCTTATCTATGATATAGAGGTTATTCAAAATGTTGTTTATTACCTCCAATACGGTCAGCACATGCTCTCTGTCGGGCTTTTCCATCTGATGAGCAGATTCATTTCCCATAAATCTAGCTGCATGTAGGCGTTCGCAATCAAGAGCTGTTATTATACCTTTCTTGCTTAATTCGTCTATCTTCTTCTCAAGATTACCTTTTGTAATGCCTTTCTCAATGCACAAGGCCTCTATGGTTGCCCTAAAGCCAATGGACGCAAGAAGTAAACTTCCATTATTCAATGCCTCAACCGATTCACTATATGCCCTGGATATAAGAGAAGGAATCTCCCAAGAACGTAGGGGCTCAATGCTATTCTCCTTTACAGGATAAGCGGTATGAACAGGAATGATAACTTCATTGCCATCCTGATCATACTCTACATTACCTTCCTCAAATACCTCCAAGTCAAATGACACATGGTCGCAACCACAGCACTTCACCACTCGATAAGTAGCACTATAGTAATAATCATCCTCAGGTGAAAGGTTTTTACCTTCTCCCAGAACTTGATGGTGCGTCCTATGTTTGCATACAGGGCAGTAACAGTCAATCATCTATATTTACTATTGACCGCAGATAGGGCACATGTAATCACTCCCATCTGGTTTATCCGGATGAATTTTATTGTCTGAAGGCGTAAAGTCGTGATAGTTTCTACACTCTTTCTCATACGCCTCTTTAGCGCTTTTCGCATAAGAGTACTTAAAGCGCTTATATTTTCCAATTCCATGCTTTATACGGTCATTCAAATCGCTATCTGCACGACCTACATAGTCCACATAGAAAGTGTTGTCCTTAACATAACCATATGCATAATTACCTGGACTCGTTTTTGTTATTTGCTTATCTATCTCTTCTTTCGTGAGAGGATAAGACCCATTCATGTCTAATGATGCCATACTATCTTGTATATGTGGGTGACGCTTCTCTCTTTTGCGGCTTTGCCGCTTGGATAATCCAGCCGGTGACGGAGTATACGGAGCCACGGGCTGATATCTCTTTTCTTAGCTCCAGGCTCTATTGGGCAACGCCCAATTGTGCCTGGAGCGGTATGGATGAACTGTCTTTAGATGTGATACACACCCTCTAACGGGCAAATGTTATGGCAGTCAAGAATTACCTTACCCTTCAGCTTATCCCAATTCTGTTTGATGTGGTCATGTTTAACCATGATGACAACCATATCAACCTCACTAAGGAACTGATCGAAGTCCAGAATCTGGTTCTTCACTATCTCCTTCTGAGTGAAGAAAGGGTCAAAGGTCTTCAGCGGACGGGCCAAATGGCGCTCCTGAATGTCCAGCATCTGCAATGTAGGACTCTCGCGGATGTCATCCACATTCTCCTTATAGGTTAGACCATATAGACCCACCTTTCGGTTATCCGTAATGTTATGCTCTTCCATAATCTCATGGATGCGCTCCAGCACAAACACGGGCTGGTAATCGTTGGTCTTCATGGACTCGTCAATCACCTTGGCCAGCTGGGGATAGTCTCCCACGAGGAACCAAGGGTCAACAGAAATGCAGTGACCACCCACACCAGGGCCAGGCTGCAGGATATTCACGCGTGGGTGCATGTTACAAATCTTGATGATTTCATACACGTCCATATTGTCGTGGCGGCAAATGCGGCTCAGCTCGTTGGCAAATGCGATATTCACAGCACGGTACGTATTCTCAACCACCTTAGTCATTTCTGCAGTACGGATGTCTGTTACCACAATCTCACCCTGGCAGAAGCTGGCATAGTAGCTCTTCACCTTCTCACCAATCTCCTTGCTATCTGCACCAATAGTGCGGTTGTTATGGAGAAGTTCATACACCATATTGCCGGGAATGATACGCTCAGGAGCATGAACAAGGTTAATGTCCTCGCCAATCTTGAAACCATTCTCCTCAATCACAGGGCGTACGAACTTATCAATGGTTCCAGGGCTAACAGTTGATTCGACTACAACGGTTGCACCTTTAGGGCAAACCTTCATCACTTCCTTAACGGCTGCAACTACATAGCAGGCATCTACCTTCTTTGAGAACTTGTCGTAAGGAGTAGGAACAGAGACAATGTACATATCTGTCTTCTGGTACTCCGCTGTGAACTTGATGCCTGCTTTAACAGCAGCCTGGAACAGTTCATCCAAACCGTCCTCTTTGAAAGTTGTTTTACCAGCGTTGAGTGTTGCCACCAACTCTTTGTTATAATCCGTACCTATGACTTCCACACCGTGAGAAGCCATCATCAATGCTGTGGGCAGTCCAATGTAGCCCAGTCCAATTACGTTAATCATATTACTTAATTGTTTTTATTCTATCGTTCATAATTTACTTAACTTCGTATCTATCTACGGCTTCACCGTTGAGAGCACGTACAATACGGCTGCAAGCCTTGCCATCACCATAAGGATTAACGGCCTTACTCATCTTCTCGTATGCAACAGCATTATCAAGGAGGGCGCTGACCTCATTAACAATCAAGTCGTGATTGGTACCCACCAGATGTACTGTACCGCTCTTCAAAGCCTCCGGGCGCTCGGTAGTGTCGCGCATCACCAGCACGGGCTTGCCGAGGCCGGGAGCCTCTTCCTGGATGCCGCCAGAGTCAGTCAGCACCACGGTCGATTTCTCCATCAGGTACACGAACTCTAAGTACTGCAGCGGCTCAATGAAGAAGAAGTTGGGACGGGTCAAGTCCTCACCAAACACCTCATGGATGGGTTTGCGAACGTTCGGATTCAGGTGCATAGGGTAAACGAAGTCCACATCAGGATACTTCTCTGAGAGGTCCTTCATGGCTGTAACCATAGAGATAAAACCCTCACCAAAGTTCTCGCGACGGTGACCAGTAATCAACACCAGCTTCTTGCCACCATCCAAACGAGTCACGTCATAACCCGCGTCAGCCAGCACCTTATCCTGCGCCTTAGCCAGGGCCGCATCATTCTTCAGCTTGTCCACCACCATGTGCAGCGCATCAATCACGGTGTTGCCAGTGACGAATATCTGCCCGTGCGCCTTCTCCTCCTTCAAATTGCTTTCAGAAAGCGGAGTCGGAGCAAAGTCGTAAGTGGCAATGCGGCCTGTTATCTGGCGGTTCATTTCCTCCGGCCAAGGAGAATAGATGTTGTGCGTACGCAAGCCAGCCTCCACGTGACCCACGGGTATCTGCTGGTAGAATGCAGCCAGTGCAGCAGCTGTTGAAGTGGTGGTATCACCATGCACCAGCACTACGTCCGGCTTGCACTGGGCAAACACGTCGCGCATACCCGTCAGCACACGAGCCGTCACGTCATACAGGTCCTGTCCCTGTTTCATGATGTTCAGGTCATAGTCCGGCTTCACATCAAAGATGGTCAGTACCTGATCCAACATCTCTCTATGTTGACCAGTAACACAGACTATTGTTTCAAACTCATTCGGATGCTTTTGGAACTCTTTCACCAGCGGGCACATCTTGATGGCCTCCGGTCGGGTTCCGAACACTAACATTACTTTCTTCATATATCTTTGTTTTCTTAATTTGTTCTAACTGACAGTATCGAACTGCATCGCCTAACGACCACCTGGGCAATCAGAAATTACTCAATTTAGTTAAAGAATCTTTCAAAACGTTTATTTGTGTTTTCTCATTAAACAGCAGGCTTTTCAGTTTCTCTCGGATTTTACCTTTACACGTCTGGATGTGTTTTTTCGTCATTTTTCCTCTTCGCCTCCGTCATCATCCCTGTAGCCTTCATCCAAACCATCTCCGAAATTAACACTTGTTTACTCTCTTGGGATAAAGAATCTTAAAGCCCTTGCGTATTTGGGTAAAAAGTACTACCTTTGTATAGAAATGAGCCAGAAAGGCTTAATTTCCCGGATGTCTGATGAATGTCTGATAACTCTGGAAACGGTGTTTTCGTTTTACACTCAGTATCAGGCTGTTATGCGGAAGTTCACATTAGCTGAATAATCTTTATTAGCTCTTGTACCGATAACCTCATTCCAACGCATTGGAGAAATACCTGTACCAGGACGCTTTACGGTTATGTTTTCTTCTGTAAGCAATTCACCTTTTTTGATAATACAAGCAGCTACTATACTTTTGCGAGCAACAGCAATATTTGCATATTCAGATAATGTAACTTTCTTCTCACCATTTCCCAAAGCCATTTCGATATTACGAATAGCGCTAACCATAGCCTTCAATTCTGCAGGCTCAAGTGAAGCCTTATGATCAGGTCCTGGAAGATTGCGATTGAGAGTAAAGTGTTTCTCTATAACTGTTGCTCCAAGGGCAACAGACGCAATAGGAACTTCGATTCCACAAGTATGATCTGAATATCCTACATTTACTTCAAAATTGTTCTTGATGGTCAACATTGCTCTGAGATTTACATCCTCAAAAGGTGTTGGGTATTGTGTGTTACAATGAAGAATTGTGATCTGCTCTTTGCTTACGCCATATTCGTTCAATACATTAATAGCATTCTGAATATCCTGCGCAACGCTCATACCTGTTGACATAATAATATTTTCCTTATATTTTGCAATCTTACGAATAAAAGGGTAGTTGGTGATTTCGCCTGAAGGTATCTTCCAGAGGTTCAACCCCAATGAATGCAGATAACCAATGCTTTCTAAATCAAAAGCAGTTGACCAGAAACGAATACCTTTCTCTTTACAGTAAGCAATAAGTTCTTGATGATCCTCATGAGAGAGCTCCAATTTCTTGAGCATATCATATTGTGACTCATTACCATCTCCAATATTCTGCGTCTGATATTCGGCCTTCTTAGCACCCCTAGAAACCAATTTATCAGCCTTGAATGTCTGAAACTTTATTATGTCAGCACCAGCCTCTACAGCAACATCCACCAATTTCTTGGCAATCTCCATAGAACCATTGTGGTTGACACCTGCTTCAGCTATGATTAATATATGTGCCATTATTTCGCTCTTACTTTAATGATAGCAGGATTGCCTGCATAAATACCTTTTTCAGATATTGATTTTCTAACAACAGAACCTGAACCTACAACAATATCTTCACCTATAGAAATGCAATTGGCCAATACTGATTGACTACCAATGAATACTCGCTCACCAATCTTGCAGTCTCCATTGACCATAGTGCCCGTAGAAATGTGACATTGGTCACTAATATATGCATCATGTTCAATGTTTACAAAGGTGTTGATGATAACATTGTTACCAATTTGTGCACCAGCATTAACGAATGCATTATGCATGACAACTGTGCCCTCACCTATTGTTGCATATTTAGAAACGTATGCAGTTGAAGCAACAACAGTTGCCAACTTGCCACCAGCCTCTTTCACCTTATTGAATAACTTTATACGGATGGTCGGGTTCTTAATGAAGCCAATAGTAATTACGAATTCTGCTTTATAAACATAAGCAGGAATGTCATCATCAGTACCAATGATCTTATGACCAGGGAGCACTTCATTGCCCACATCCTCAAGCATATCAAGAATGCCAAGGATGCTGTAGCCAGCACTCTCGGCCACCTCAATCACTGACTTGCAGTGACCGCCACCACCAATAAGTATTAAGGGCCTCATTATTCCTGTGATAAATCAGAAGGACGTACAGAACTTGGAATATTGACTACACAATCGGCGAACCATATGGTATTCTTGAGGCCATCGTTCTCGCAGTTCTCGAACATTGGCAGACGGTTCATGAGCTCCCAAATAGGACGTGTCATGACGCCATTGTCATTTGTTTGCTGGAGGAAGTCTAGCTGAGCATCTTTATCCTTGAGGATAACTGCATTGAGCCAGTAGTTAGAGAAGGTGTCCTGTGAATCTACGAAGAACTCGATATCTAATACATTCTTGAAGTATGCCTCATATTCAACAGCAACTTTTCGCTTGCTCTCTATGTACTTTTCAATGTTTGCCTTAAGGTCAGCCAAAAGATCCTTATCCTTCCACTTCTTGCCAATAATAACAGAACCTACACATGCAATAGGAACCTTCTCGTCTAGCTCATAGGAGAAAACGTTTACACGATGCCCCATCTCTCAGCGGTACGCTTGAAATGATTGGCAACCGAAACGCGTTTTGCTCCACCTAAGAATAATATATTGATATCCATGACCTATTATTAATATTATTAATACCATTTATTTACAGGAGCATTTGCATCCTTTGGAAGATCATTTGTGTCAAGTCGAGGTAGTTTGAAGATTACATCACCCTCCTTATTTGAGAGGTCTGCAGTATCTACGATAGTAGTCATACCTAGCTTGCAACCATTCTCTTTTAAAACTTCAATAGTCTTATCGTCATGAGCACTATATGGGTAGCAGATCGTCCAGTTGTTGACATCTCCACCTACTTCCTTGATGAACTCAATGCTCTTCTTGATCTCAAACTCCTGCTTTTCTTTACTTAATGAATTTAACCAATAGTGATCATATCCATGACTACCGAAGTGCATGCCATTATCGACCATACATTTGATTTGATCCATTGACATGTAGAGTTCGCACGAGAACATACCCTCGTCCATACCAACAACCTTCTGGAAGATATCATCGGTGATAATCTTGCGGAGTCTTTCATCGAGTTCAACCTGAAGGAGTCGTTTTACAAAAATTACCTCCTTTGGATCAAAACGGTTTGCAACAGCAAGTTTATCGAAGTAATAATCAAAAGACTGGAGGTTCCAATCCTTGCGGTAGTTGTCCAACTGGAGCTTGAGTTCATTAACCAGTTGAGGAAGTTTCTCGTCTGGAGTAGATGCAAGGATGAAATGAATCTTGTTTACATCAAGGACGGTATTCTCTGTTACTGCCTTAACTGGTGCATAGAAAGCGCCTTTAATCTTCTCGTGCTCAAGATATGGGAATACATAATCAAAATGATCTTTGTATGCATCATCGAAAGTGAGAAGAACAGGATGGTCAGGGAGGTCTTTAGCTTTATCATTATGGTATGCATCAAGAACCTGCTCAACTGTTACAAAATTATAATGCTTTTTCAGGAATTGAACCTGTTCACGGAAGAGTTCAATCTGAAGACCTTTGATATTTGGATAACGTGAATTCTTAAGATCACGCACGTAGTGGTACATGACCACTGTAAGTTTGCTGTTATTCATGAACTTTATATTTTATTAGGTCTGTCTTGATCTCCATCTCCTTTAAAAATCACAACATTTACATCATCCATACATTCAAACTCTAACGGGATGTATTTATGTTCTAAGGGATCAAGATGCTCGGGGATTACAGTTGAGTTATCAAATGGGACTTGTTCGAAACCATTTATTTTGAAGAACTCAGGAGATATGCCATAATTTAAACAATCAACGTATTCAGCATTTCCTAATTGTATGATTCTTTGAATTTCATCAAGCAATGAAACTGTAGATGGAAGATTGCCTATCATATCAACAATTCTATATATATTACTATCTCCTACAAAAATTCTTCGAACTGCAAAAATTAATAAGGGATTTTGATCATTTTTTACTACCCAAAATTCATATTGGAAGAAAGGATGCCTTTGGTACCTATTGACAAAATAAGAAACATTCTTAAAACGATTTAAATTTGATTCTATATTGATATTTGTAATATCATTTGTGACACTGATATAAGCTTTGTCTTTTTTTATATTAGGTTTGCTTCGGTGAGGATTCTGTGCAATCTTATAATCATTAACACAATTATTGATAATGTAGTAGTGATTTAATTCATTAACTATAAAGTTAAGAGATAATGCTATATCTTTATGTGTTTTACTAATACCAAGAGATGCAAACGTTTCTATTGGGCTATTTTTAATTAAGAACTTAAGCATCTTTAATCCCAATTTACCAATCTCCTTGTTATTAATATCATCTCTTACCTTCCATACAGCCCCCCATCCAATATTTGGAATGGTATTAGTTTCATCATATTTTTGAGATTCTATATATCCAAACACTCCATCTATTTCTTCTGTCAAGGTGTTTGTTGCAATTACAAATGTATAATGCTCTTGTCCATCCCTCAAATGTTGGAATTCAAATAATTCTTTTGAATAGCTTAAAATATGATCCTTCTTCCAGAATTTATCAATAAATTTTTGAAGTATAGATAATTCCTTTCGACTGCAAAAATGAATATCATAAATACTCATCTCACATACTTCTCAATACAATCCAACATTTCACCAAAGTTATCCCAAGAGACTATATCTTTTGCCAAAAATTTGATACCAAACTCTTTTTCAATTGCAACTACTAACTGAATATGCGATAATGAATCGTATTCGTCTATATCATCTGCTGAATCTTCTCTGTTTATTATAATTTCTTCATTGTCTAATACGTCTTGGAAAATTTCCTGAACCTTTACTAAAATTTCGTTTTTATCCATTTCATTTAATTTTTTATATTATTGAATAAGATTAAATTAATAGTGTACCTGCATTTATTTGCAGTTTTACGCCATTTACCTGTTGGCTAGCATCCACAAAGAACTTAATATTATTCGCTACTTCTTCTGGAGTAAGAAGCTTCTTGAGAGGATGATTCTTAATCATCTGATCAAGGATACGTTCGTCAACCTCAGCAAATGCAGTTTGCATATATGCCGGTAATATGCAATTACTTGTAATGTTGTAGCGTGTATATTCTTTATTCCAAACAGATGACAACTCCATCAAATAGGCCTTGTTTGCTGCATAAAGCGTGTAGCCCATAGGTGGAAGACCAATGACAGCTTCTGTAATGATATTAATGATCTTACCAAACTTCTTTTTCTTCATCACATCGATACTTGCCTGAGTTATCTTGACTGTTGGTATGATATTGAACTGAAAAGCTTTTAAGAAATCCTCTGGAACAATCTTATGGAAATAAGTAGTTTGAGGACGCCCCACATAAGTACAGTTAACTAATACATCTATATTCCAAGCAGTTATCTTCTTACAAAAAGCATCTACACTATCATCCTCACAAAAATTTAGAGGTTCACCTTTTACGTTAGAATAGGTATCTTCTAGCTCCTTTGCGACTGCAGTAAACTTCTCATTTGCAAGGTAACTGAAATAAATCTGGTGGCCATCCTTCTGCAGTAACTCTACAGTTGCTTTACCAAGGCCAGATGTACCTCCTGTAATAAGTATATTCATAGCTTTTACCGTTTATCTTTTAACATTCCTATCTGCACATGACCCGTTGCAACAAGTTCTGATTTTTTTTCTGCAAGTCGATAGAATTTCAGTTTAAAGTTGACTATACCAACAGCCTCACTAACATCTTCAGGTATGGCCTTGATGGTAATTTTATCTTCTAAATAAATAGGTCTGCGAAACTGAATATCCTGAGTCTGAATCATTACGTTAGTAGAAGGAAGCACCATACCAACAAAGTGAGATACGAAAGCATTTAGGATATTGCCGTACATTACACATGCAGGAAAACCTTTCTTGTTGGCAAATTCCTTGTTAGTATGCAATGGATTCATGTCGCAACTGCACTTTTGAAAAGCATCATATACCTCCTTAGATACATGATAGGTCATTTCGAGCATTTGAGACTTTCTTACAAATTCTTCGAACTCCATAATTACTTTACATTAATAAAACATTCTCTATTCAAGTATGTTTCAACATCTAATTCGAACAAAGAAGATTCACTACCTTTCAACTTGATGAATCCAAGTCCAGTATAGTGTTCTGCTACCATTCCGTTTTTCTGAGTTGGGAGATACTCACCAATAATTTTCTTGTATCCATTCTCTTTTGCCCATGCAACAATTGTGTTTAAGGTGAAATTTTCCATGCTTCTCTTAAGTACACGACAACTCATAAACCAAGAGTCAATGAATAAATTTTGTTCGTGGTTGGTGATATTTCTGAAGTATACTGAATGATTTTTAATTGATGAAAGATTCTGTAAAATTACAACAGCAATCAGTCCATTGTCTCCAAACTTATCTTCAAGACTGAAGGCAAAACCTTTCTGATTCGGATCATTCTCGATGGCGATAATTTGATCTTCAGTATAGCGAATGGTACGGAGGTTGAACTGATTACTTCTCTGCGATAGCTGAGCCACACGAGGGGTGTTGAAACTTGTGAAACCGCTGACCTCAGAACCCATATTTAACGACTTGAGAAAATCTGACTCATTAGTGAACTTCTTAGAAGTAGATGCTCGCTGAGCTTCTACTTGATACTGTTTTGTACGATCCTTGTCAGCTGACGAATAGGATGCGGTTTCGAAAAGATTTAGAGTATAAAGGAACTCAAGATATTCTCCAGGATCCACTGGTAACTCAGGAACAGAAATCTCTGGTATGTTCTCACGAACCAAATTGCGCTCGAATGGATTGTCATCTAGAAATACCATCGAATCGAAACTTATGTTAAGAACACTTTGAATGCTTCGTATATTGTCTGCCTTATTATCCCAGTTAGCAACAAAGACTGATATATCATCCAACTTTAGCACCATCTCTGGATTCTTCACAAATGGTTCCTTCGCCTTATCCTCATCATTCTTGGAACATACGCAAACGATGATTCCACGATTCTTAAGTTTCTTGACCCATTGCTGAAACTCAGAGAAAGCCTTACCGATACCGAGGCTATGACCTACTTGGATATTCTCCCATCCGTCATCACCAACGACACCACCCCAAACGGTATTGTCAAGATCAAGAATAAGACATTTTTTGAACTTACCTTCGATGCTGCAGATGATGTCCAACGTGCGAAATGCAACATATGGAAGGGCATCGATGGAAAGAATCATTTCGGTGCTGACATAGACGGTTGAGTCAAACATGAAGTCGCGACCGAACTTGTTTTGGATGCTTGCAATATCACAGATGAAAAGGTTCGAATACTGTTGGGCAAGGCTCATCAGCTCAAGATTCAACTTTCTTACTTGGAACGTGAAACTTGAAACTACTTTATTGGCGTACGAGCGAATACCGTATCCTCAATCTCTGGATAGTTGTAGTAAATGATTTTGCCAACTACATTCTCGCAGATTGTTCGGATGAAGTTGATGCGCTCATCAGCCAGCGTGCTCCATTCGGAAACAGGCATAAGTGAGTACTGCTCCAGCAACTTGTGGGTTGACTGGAACACCACGGTATATTTCGCATCGTGTGCGTATAAATCACTTATGGGGTCAAGCACCTGACGCTCCACCTGATTGTATTCTGCCTCGAAAAGGTCGATGTTGTACCCACGATCAATGCCCTCACCCTTGATGGCTACCGCCAAGAACTGTGTAGCGGTATCGCCAAGGAGAGAAACCTTTAGAGTTGGGAGTGCTGAAACGTTCTTTTTGAAATTACGTTTGAGCTCTTTGAATTGTTTCATTCTTAGAGATCTTCTACTCTTACTGAACTTGGGATATTAACTACACGATCAGCGAACCAGATGGTGTTCTTGAGGCCATCGTTCTCGCAGTTCTCGAACATTGGCAGACGGTTCATGAGCTCCCAGATAGGTCGGGTCATGACGCCATTGTCGTTGGTCTGTTGGAGGAACTCGAGCTGAGCCTCTTTGTCCTTCAAGACAACGGCTGAGAGCCAATAGTTGGAGAAGGTATTCACGGGTTCTACAAAGAAGTCGATGCCGTCAAAATTCTTGAAGAACTCGATGTACTCCTGAGCCACCTTGCGCTTGCTGGCAATGTACTTGTCGAGATTCTCGAGCTGAGCACAACCGAGGGCTGCATTGATGTTAGGCATACGGTAGTTGTAGCCGATGTGGTCGTGACAGAACTCCCAACGGTGAGGCACCTTTGCCTGGGTGGTGATGTGCTTTGCGTATTCACCCAATGCCTCATCGTTGAAGAGCATCATACCGCCACCACCAGTGGTGATGGTCTTGTTGCCGTTGAACGAGATAGCACCAATCTTGCCGAATGTACCGGTGTGCTTGCCCTCGTAGGTTGAGCCGATTGACTCTGCAGCATCCTCTACGAGTTCTATGTGCCACTCTTCACAAAGAGCAGCCAGTTCCTCGATGCGAACAGGATGACCGAAAGTGTGCATTGGAACGCAAACCTTAATGCGACGACCAGTGCGCTTGTTGTAGCAAGCTTTGGTGTCAGGCTCACATGGGTATTGAGGAGTGGAGTAATCGGTATGAGTGAGGATTTTTGCGTTTGAGGTAGTCTTGTTTTCACGTACCTCGCATTAGCCTGCAGCCATTCCTTCATAGCATCAGGAGAGAGGCCCATGGTGCTCTTGTCCACATCGATGAAGACAGGATGTGCGCCAATGTATGAAAGGGCATTGCATGTTGCGATGAAGGTGAGTGCCTGTGTGAGTACCTCATCATCACGCTCAACACCTGCAAGCATGAGCGACATGTGGAGGGCATTGGTTCCCGATACGCACACAACAGCCTTCTTGGCTCCGGTGTACTTGGCCATATCCTCCTCGAAGCAATTAACGAACTTACCTACCGACGAAACGAAGGTAGTATCGATACATTCGTTGAGATATGTCTTCTCATTGCCAATGAATAAAGGGACTGCAAGAGGAGTGAATTCTTTATTTCCATATACTGATTTGATGAAATCAATCGTTTGTTTATAGTTTGCCATAAAACGTCAAGTGTTAATTGTCAACTTGTTAATTACATTTTCTGGTCGAGATTACGACCTTTTTCTTCATGTTCAAAATTAGGGATGAAGCGTTTGATTGAGTCAACCACTTCTGACTTTGTAAATTCACGTGATGAAAAGATACCTTCGAGTTCTGTAAAGAAGTCATTTACCTCAGTCATGTTTCGGCGAGTGGTTTCCTCTACCACACCGAGTGCAATGAAGCGATCCATGTTGACTTTTTCACCAGGAACATAGAACTCCTCGTATGCCTTCTCACCAGTGGTGTCTGACTTGAAGTAAACAACAGGATATTCCTTTGAGTCGTATGAAATAGCGTTTGATTTAGCCTTTGCTTCGGCATCGTTTGCGCACTCAACCTTCTCGAGTCCTTCTGCCTTCACAAAATCATCACAGATAGCAGAGAAAGTGAGCATCTGGTCTTCGCCCAACTTAGGGAAGAATACCTCACCTGCCTTACCGAGGATACAAGCGAGCATACATATCTGACCGGACTCTTCAGGAGAAACGAAGTATCGCTTCACATCGGATGGAGCTGCAAGTGGTTGTTTCTTCTGGAGGCGATGAATCCATCCGTCAGGAAGGGAACCGTTTGAGAATGCGACATTGGCGAAACGTGCGGTTGTGACCTTGAAGTGGATGTTGTATGCCATCACGAGATCCTCCATAATGCGCTTGCTGGCACCCATGATGTTGACAGGATTTGCAGCCTTGTCAGTGGATACACAGAAGAAGTGCTTTGGTGGATAGACGGTCAAAAGATCCATCAGCTTCTTTGCCTTGATATCGTTGTTCTCGATGAGCGCCTGAACTGAGTACTTGTCCTTCTCGGAACGTACGTGCTTATGAGCGGAGAAGTTGGCAACGATGTCGAAGCCCTTCTCCTCGCGGAAGATGCGTTCGAAGATAGGGTCGGCAAAGTTGAGAGTGTAGCAACGGAACTCGTCTGGAACAAAGAGTCCTTCGGTAGAACGAACGTCACGAACGAGTTCTGCAAGTCCGTTCTCGTTGAGGTCAACAACCACAACTGACTTTGGTCCGAAACGCAGAACTGCTTTAATGAAACTAGAACCAATAGAACCGGCACCACCAATTACACATATTTTTTTACCCCTAATCTCCTGGGTGAGTTTCTCTTTGTTAGCCTGAATGTCGGCTTCAAACATGCTGACGGGGCGTGAAGTGACTGAATCAGCAATGAATTTATCTATGTTGAACATATATATGTATTTTATTTAATATGATGCGTATCACTTACTACGTGCGAACCAATAAAACCTGCTCCGCCTGTAATGATTATATTTTTCATACTAATTATCTAAAGCTTCATATTTACTATGTTTACTCTTAAATTCAGGCACAAGGCTCTTCATATGCCTTACTATCTCCATATCGTTATAACCATCTCTGGTTATCTCGATAAGGTTATCAATATCACAGCATACCTCGTTGTAACCTAACTCACGTACAGTAGCAAGCTTAATCTTGGGATGCTCTGAGTGCTTGGTATTCTCATCATTGCTAAGCAACTCTTCATAAAGTTTCTCGCCATCACGCAAGCCGGTATACTTTATCTCTATATCTGATGCTCCCGAAAGGCTATCATACGTTTTGCAAGATCGGCAATCTTAACGGGTTTGCCCATATCGAATACATATATCTCTCCTCCACTGCCCATAGTACCTGCCTGAAGTACAAGCTTACATGCTTCGGGAATAAGCATAAAGTATCTGATGATTTCGGGATGGGTCACTGTTATGGGACCGCCACTCCTAATCTGCTTTTTGAATATTGGTATTACAGAGCCATTGGAACCAAGAACATTTCCGAAACGGGTGGTAACAAACTGGGTTGTTCCCTTTATTGTGGCCTCCTTTATGGCCTTATCGAGTGACTGACAATACATCTCACAGATTCTCTTTGAACAACCCATCACATTGGTAGGGTTGACAGCTTTATCGGTAGAGATCATGACAAATTTCCTTGCTCCATATTTTACTGCAAGATCAGCCATAATTTTTGTCCCATTAATATTATTTATTACAGCCTCACCGGGGTTATCCTCCATCATAGGCACATGCTTATAGGCTGCTGCATGAAATATATACTCAGGTAAATAACGTTTGAAGATAGTCTCCATATGCTTCGGGTGAGTGATACTTGCAGTTATAGTTTCACATGGTACGTGAGGGTACTTTTTATCCATACCGAGACGTACATCATGCAGAGGTGTCTCTGCCTGATCTATAAGTATAAGTTGTGCAGGATTGAAACTTGCCACCTGCTTAACTATCTCGGAACCGATAGAACCTGCTGCTCCTGTGATAAGTATTCGCTTACCAGTAAGTACATTTCCTATTGCATCAAGGTCTACCTCTATCTGATTGCGTGGAAGAAGATCCTCTATATCTACCTCCTTAAGCTGTGAGTCACGGATATCACTCTTGCCATCCCACTCATGAGGTGCGAAGAGCATAATCTTTACTCTTGCTTCCGATAGCATATCTATCATCTTCTGATTGTCACGCAAATCGTCCGTTTTAAGGGGACTTACCATAAGTATTCGTGTCTTCTTTAGACGCATCTTCCTCACAAGGTCCTCATCATTATAATATACCTTGGTACCCATAAGAAGATGTTTGGTGTCATTAGGATCATCGGATACAAATCCTGACACTATATATTGAGACTGCTGCGTTCTCAATGCCTTTGCCAATGCTATACCGCCACTCTTGACTCCATAGATAAAGACTCTCTGAGTGGTATCGGCAACGAAAAAAACATCACAGATATATTTTACCAGAATACGTACCGTCCACATTAATGCGGTAGTAATAATAAAGGCGCCTACCAGTTCTGACCATGATATACCTGCCAGGTAACTGTCTATTGGGGTGAGATGTCTTGCTATAAATATAAGTGAGACTCCTATGAAATTTGCAAATGCAACCCTTACCAAATCTACAAATGAAGAGTATCGTATAACACCGCTATACGAGTGGGTTAATCGGAATCCTATTAAAAAGAAGAGGAGATAACAGCACCACGCAAAGGTTATACTTGGCAGTGTGCTGAGTGTATGTAATAAACCGTTCTTGAGAATATGGACAAATATACCGGATGCAACAACTATAAAACAGTCGAGCAGAAGCACCATCCAATATGGAAGGGCACTCTTGGTAAAATAAAAATTCGCTATTCTATTAAATATTTTAATCATCTTAAAAGCTCTTAGTTATAAAAGACATATTACAGCATACAGCAAGAATTGCTAAATTAACAATTGTAGTATTGATATAACTTTATACTTCTTTATAAAACAAAGAGATACAATAATTAATCAATTACTACATCTCTTTCTATTCTTTAATATTTATAATCATTTCTTTAAAATTTATCATCATTTTTCGTTTAAAATTACTTTGATCTCAAAATTTCTCCCAAAAATAGTAAAAAATCCCACTTCTGAAAAATTATAAACGCATAAAGTGAAAACTGAACTCAACTATATTCAACAATTTTAATTAAATAATTGTTTATAAGTCGACTCGGTAAATAAACAAATAATCTGAGAAAATGTTCGTAAAAGGTTTAAAAAAGAGTGAGTCGCACTTCTGTGATGCAACTCACCCAATATAAAAAAGGTTATAGAGTATTATCTACTCTAAATAATGTCATTCACATACATTGTTAAGATTCTTCATATCCTGATAGAAACGCTCACATTTATAATCAGGAAAATCGTCCATCTCAACCATTATGTTCGCATAAAACTTAGGCTCACCCCCTGCTTTGTCATATGGTACAACTGAATTACCGTAAGACTTGAATATGATAGGAAGCCGATAACGCAAACCACGGTATATATCGAAATCTATCTCAATTATGATGCGTTGAAGATTTCCAAACTCATCTATCTTCTTAATAAAATGCCTGCAATATGTTAGTGTAGGAAATACTGCTCTTACACATTCGTTGTCTATATATGGATCACCTCCCAACACTGTCCTGGTACATAGTGTAACTACAGTAATGGTAATCCTGACAACACGTACATAATCAGGGAAATTGATAATGAAGTCATCTTTGCAAAGGTGCTCTCTACGACCTTCTACAGTGAGGTTCACACGCCTGGGTGAAGAGTATAACAGTTTATTAACCCTCAGTGAACGATCATTGTGAATTAGATGATGTAAGTCTCCCTCTTCAAACACCTCAATGGAATTTAGAATTGCTGACTTGACAGATTGTGCCGGCAGATGAGGATAAATGGAAAGCATCTTTGCTGCCAACTTTACAGGTTCAAGTGCTTCCGGCGAATCGGGACTGCCCCAATCGACAAAGAGTACATTGGTGAACCTACACATATAATACTTCATTGAGTATCCATTATAGTCGTGTAGGAAGATCAAGCAATCACAAAGTCTTGCCTCCTCATCAAGCACATTAATGGATTTAAGGATAACCTCCTCGTACAGTTGACAATCTCTACTCTTGGAGATGTCAAACAGACGAACTCGTTTTTCACTGTTTTGCTCCTTCATATAATCCAACATCATACGAATCTGGAGTTCTGAACTTGTGCCACCATTGATTGTGACAACGGAATAATTTTCATGATGACGAAGTAGCTTTTGACTTCCTATGAAGACATCTTTATAAACTTCGTCAACTTTCTTTAAAGAAAGATTTTTGTATTTATCTTTCATCTTAAAAAAAGATTATGTTTTAGATGTTGCCAAGAGTTAGTTCTCCTATTTACATCTATCCACTAAACAAAACAGGTTTAAATATTGTTTTAAATAATAGAACTTTTTTTAAAAAATAAATGACATTCTATAAAAATAATTTATTATGCCTTAAATAACTCCTTTTAATATGTTATAAAACGGATCATGACAAGATGATGAACCGATCATGACACGTTCAAGCTCCGATCATGATTCGTTGATTAACCGATCATGATCAGTTTAAGCTCCGATCAGGACAAACTTTGTTACAAAAAGATTAAACGAAAAAGAGACTTTCTTTTCATAAAATCTCTTTATTCGTCGGGGTAGCGGGATTCGAACCCACGACCCCCTGCTCCCAAAGCAGGTGCGCTAACCGGACTGCGCTACACCCCGTAGTTTATATCACTTTTTGTTATCGGAAATTTTTATTATGTCGGGGTAGCGG
>NZ_BAJR01000004.1 GCF_000613805.1 Phocaeicola paurosaccharolyticus JCM 15092
TTCATATTATTGTAATGTGTTCAATCAAGTTAATGATATAGAATTGTTCTAAATTCATTTATACAAAGGACTTAATGATTATATTATAAATAGGAGAAAAGTTTTGATATAAGGAATATTTAGGGTTCACTCCGCAACTTTGGGGATTTAACAAATTATATTTATTCTTGATTAATAAAATTATCTTTGTTTCGTGCAAAGAAAAGAGAGGATCAATTATTTCCATTTTTCTGAAAAACAAATCATGATAAACTGTTCAACCGATCATGATTCATTAATCAACCGATCATGATTCGTTGGTCAACCGATCATGACAGATTTTACGACACAGATAATAGACCATTTTCATGTACATAAACAGATGCATGGACTGAGCAATGCAGGTGATGAATCATTTAATGCAAAGCTAAAATCTTGAAGGCCTACATTTAGAGAAGTTGATGATGCAAAGTTTTCCTTATCCAGGGTTACTAAACTGTATGCTTAATTTGTAAAATCCCCTAGAATAGTAACTGAGCCGTTTATTGCTATAAGGAATATTAGCTATATACAAACAACAATTGTCTTATATAACATTTCTTTTTGTATTTCACACTGTGAAATGTTAGTCTCACAGTGTGAAAAAATATGTTTGTTGATTTTGTAGCTTCACCACTTTAGTGGAGATTTCTCTTTTTTACTCTTTGTATTATCCCGAAAAGAGTTGTAAATTGTTTTTATAATCGATTTGTTTTTGGAATATATCTTGAAATCCCTTAAAAACGCTCTCAAAAATTATTAGGTGGTGAAATTAAAAACAAATCACATACTTAAAGAGTTATGACAAAATAGATTATTGCAGCAATCAGTGCGCTTATAGGAATAGTAATAATCCATGCAACCATAAGTTTCAAAGTTACTCCCCATCTTACAGCTGATAGTCTTTTTGTTGCGCCAACACCAATAATTGCACCTGTTATAGTATGAGTAGTACTAACAGGAACTTTAAGTATTTCTGTAAGATATAGTGTAAGAGCACCTGCTGTTTCTGCAACCATACCTTCCATTGGGCTTACCTTAGTAATTTTTGTACCCATTGTTTTGATAATTCTCCATCCTCCAGAAACTGTTCCAAGAGATATCATCGTAAAGCATGAAAAGGCAACCCAGTTTGGTAAATCATTTATACTCTCTATACCCATGCCTATGCCTAAAGGATGAGCAGCTATCATTGCAGCGGCAAGAATACCGATAACTTTCTGTGAGTCATTTAGACCATGCCCTATACTAAATAGGGCAGATGATAGTAGCTGTAGATGTTTAAACCAATTTTCAGCCTTCTGAGGTTTAACTTTTCTGCATCCATATAAGACAGAGAGGGTTATAAAAAAAGCTATAACCATACCTATCAATGGAGCAAGTACTATGAAAGCAATAATTTTCAAAATGATAGAAGTATGGATAGCTCCTAAACCATTTGCTAAAATTGCAGCTCCGGCAAAACCTCCAATAAGGGTATGAGATGATGATGATGGTATACCTCTCCACCAAGTGAAAAGACTCCAAATGATAGCAGCAATGAGACCTGAAAGAATTATAGGTAAGGTAATATATTCTTCATAAACAGTTTTAGAAACTGTATTGGCGATACCGAACTCGCCTATGACATATTTTGCGATGAAATATGCAATAAAATTAAAACATGCAGCCCAAATAACGGCTTGAATAGGTGACAACACCTTTGTAGATACGATAGTAGCAATTGAGTTTGCTGCATCGTGAAATCCATTGATGTAATCGAAAACAAGACCTAAGACAATAATCAGAATTAGTAGTTCCATATATTAGGCATATTTTATTATGATAGTTTTAATAGCTTTGCCTACTTGTTCTGCTTCGTCAGTAGTCTTTTCAAGTTCATTCATGATCTCTTTTATTTTAACTAACTCTATACTATCTGTTTCATTTTTGAAGAGATTTATAATGAAACTCTCGTATACATCATCAGCAAGATTCTCTATATCGTGTAACTGAGTGTAGTAACCAATAAGTTTCTTAGGATTTTTTCTGATAAGCTCAAAATCTTCCATTGCCTTCTTTATTAATAAAGCATCTTTATTAATAAGTTCTCCTAATTCAATACCTTTTTGACAGATAGGTCTTGGATTGTAGATAGCTATTTTCTTTGCAGAGCTATTAATCCTATCAATGACATTGTCTATTGTTGAGGTTAAATTGTGTATATCCTCTCTGTCGAATGGGGTTATGAATGACTTGCTTAATTCTTCAAAAATAGTCCTGTTAATCTGATCACCTATACGTTCCTGTTCTTTGATCTTTTTGTAATGAGAAACTCTCTCTTCTTCATTATTACACTTAATACATTCAATTAGTAAGTCGGATGCAACAACAACTACTTCGGCCATTTGGGTAAACATCGGAAAAAACTTTGGCTCTTTAGGAGCAAAACGACTGAGAAATGAATTTTTCATGTTTGTAAATTTTGTAAATATATTATTTATTAAATCATTCAAAGATAATAAAAAGAAAAGGTGCTCATAAACTAAATTAAACACACACATAAATAGAGAACAAAACTGAAGAGCACCTTTCCGAAATAATGAAAAAGCATGTAGACGTATCTTTCCTGATATCTCATCAGTATGTAGTCTGCTTTAACATCATTCATACTGTTTCGCAACGTCAAAAAAGTGCTTTACCTAAATAACTATTCTAGATAATGAGTATAGATAGTACCCAGAGGTATATTTAGAGAAGTTATTGGAGATTATGGAATTTACACATTCTCTCTGCTCGTTAACGCAAAGAAACGAGCTCATAGCTTTAATAGTCTTATAACTGATACTAACCTTGAAACTCTTTGATGGAGTTGATTGGGTACGTACACTCTGACTAATTAAAGAAAAGGTATTATCCTGTATACACTCTTTGTTAAAA
Organism: Phocaeicola paurosaccharolyticus JCM 15092; assembly: GCF_000613805.1. Lineage (GTDB taxonomy): Bacteria > Bacteroidota > Bacteroidia > Bacteroidales > Bacteroidaceae > Phocaeicola > Phocaeicola paurosaccharolyticus. The sequence continues at coordinate 2,938 of NZ_BAJR01000004.1, forward strand.
TCAAGGTAGTTGTCAGGACTTTGGTGTAAATTATTGGAAGAGAAGTTTGAGAAGGATTCTACTATATCTTGATCTTGTGTTATAGTTTCATACTCTATCACTCTTTTTTCTTGTGGTAGAGTCATATCTTTTTGAATCAACTGTATTGCAGCAAAAAGAATTGCGCCGAATAGAAAGTAGTATACTAGTCTTCTCATTTCAGCGCAAAATTAGAATTAATTCGCTCATGTTAGTACTCAAAACGAATAATTAACAAAAATTAAATATGATTTTTTTTGCTTTAGTTCTTACTCGAACTCTCTAAGACGGCAGAAACAATCGACGAAAATTTCATCTGCTTTTTCTATTTGTTTATCGAAGATCCCATAAACAGCAGAACCTGAACCGCTCATTGATGCATATTTGGCACCAATATCATAAAGTTTGTTTTTTATATCCGAAATTTCAGGATGATTTAAGAATACACCATTCTCGAAATCGTTCTCTATGCAATTTCTCCAATTCTCTATAGGCTCCTTTATAAGTTCTTTCAAGGAAACATCTCTTTTCCTTGGTCGTATATTTGCATATGCCTCTTTAGTCGAAACAAATGTTTCAGGTTTTAGAAGCAGCATATAATAACCTTTAAGGCTAAAATCTATCTCTTCAAAAATGTTACCTATGCCTGTTGCAAAAACCGGCTTGTTCTTAATGAAAAAGGCACAGTCAGCCCCTAATCTTGATACATGATTTTCCATCTCTTCATCACTCATGTTTAATGAGAATTTTTTGTTCAGCAACTTAATCATGAAAGCAGCATCACTGGATCCACCTCCAAGACCTGCGCCTGATGGTATATGTTTAAAGATCTTTATTCTCAATGGTGGTATAGAAGGGTAGTGCTCCTTAACAATATTATATGCTTTTATTATAAGGTTATCCTCAATATTTCCATCTATAACATTGCCACTATTAGTAAAAATATATGGTTGCTCTTCTTCTTTGGCTACAGTAACCTCAAGTGCATCCTGCAAGTTTATAGGATAAAATATAGTCTCGAGATTATGATATCCGTCTTTACGTTTTTCAATGACATTAAGACCTAAGTTAATCTTTGCATTTGGGAATGTTATCATTGTAAGTGTTTTAAAAAATTATGTTTTGAGTGTTCAAATATAAATCAAAGATTCCATTTTTTATAGAACTCCTATCTGTTTTATTGGTTTGTTCATACTTTATGAAAATTGATAATAATGTTTCTATTTTCTTTTACAGTTATTATAGAAGAAGGTAAAAAAGCATATCTTTGTAATAGATTAATTAAAGACAAAGATGGCAGAACAAAGAAAAACGACTCGTGCAATTAAGCCTGCAAAGGCAAGACCTGTTGACGAGTATGGACACTTGCAGCCACAAGCCCCGGAGCTTGAAGCTGCAGTTTTAGGAGCGTTGATGATTGAGAGGGATGCATATTCACAAGTGAGTGAAATCTTGCGTCCGGAGTCATTCTATGAACATAGTCATCAACTTATATACCAAGCCATCACAACTCTTGCTCTACAGCAAAAGCCAATAGATATTCTTACTGTTGCCGAGCAACTTAAAAGCACAGGAGATTTGGAGCAGGCAGGTGGCGCTTTTTATATTACACAGTTAAGTGGTAAGGTTGCATCATCTGCTCACGTTGAATATCATGCTAGAATCATTGCGCAGAAATATCTTGCTCGAGAACTTATCTCTTTCTCAAGTTCAATACAGACTAAAGCTTTCGATGAGACACAGGATGTAGATGATTTGATGCAGGAGGCAGAAGGTAAGCTTTTTGAGATTTCTCAACAGAATATGAAGAAGGATTACACTCAGATTAATCCCGTTATTCAGGAAGCTTACGAGATGTTACAAAAAGCAGCTGCCAGATCTGACGGATTGAGTGGCCTTCAGAGTGGATTCGCAGGACTTGATAAGATGACATCAGGATGGCAAAACTCCGATCTTGTAATTATTGCTGCTCGTCCGGCTATGGGTAAGACTGCCTTCGTTCTCTCTATGGCCAAGAATATTGCTGTAAACGATAAGGTACCTGTTGCATTGTTCTCTCTTGAAATGAGTAACGTCCAACTTGTCAACCGTCTTATTGTGAACGTCTGCGAAATTCCTGGTGAGAAGATTAAAAGTGGTCAGCTTGCTCCATATGAATGGGGACAGTTGGATTATAAAATCAAAGAACTTTATGATGCTCCTCTGTTTGTTGATGATACACCATCTCTGTCCGTGTTCGAATTGAGAACTAAGGCAAGACGACTAGTGCGTGAGCATGGAGTAAGGATAATAATTATCGACTACCTTCAGCTTATGAATGCAAGTGGTATGTCATTTGGTAGCCGACAAGAGGAGGTAAGTACAATATCACGATCTCTTAAAGGTTTAGCAAAAGAGCTTAACATTCCAATTATAGCACTTTCACAGTTGAACCGTGGTGTAGAAAGCCGTGAGGGTATTGATGGAAAACGCCCTCAGCTTAGTGACCTCCGTGAGTCTGGAGCCATTGAGCAGGATGCCGATATGGTATGCTTCATTCACCGTCCTGAATATTATAAGATATTCCAGGATGAAAAGGGAAATGACCTTCATGGTATGGCTGAGATAATAATAGCAAAACATCGTAATGGTGCAGTAGGAGATATATTATTGAGATTCCGCTCAGAATATGCTCGTTTCCAGAACCCGGATGATGAAATTATCGTTCCACTACCTGGTGAAGAACCTGGGGTGATACGCTCTAAAATAAATAAACGTAGTAGTGTACCACCTCCACCTGTTGAACCTATGAGTAGCGACAATCCTTTCGCAGGCCCTATACCTAATGATAATGTGCCTTTTTGATAATTGATAAAAAAGCAAACTATCAGATATTAAAACAAAAATTCTTATTAACTTTGCAAGTCTTTTGAAAATACATAAAATATAACATATATGAATATATCTTATAATTGGCTTAAAGAGTACGTCAATTTCAATCTTACACCTGATGAAGTAGCAGATGCATTGACATCAATCGGTCTTGAGACCGGAGGCGTTGAAGAAGTCCAGACAATAAAAGGTGGTCTTGAAGGTATTGTAATAGGTGAAGTATTGACATGTGAGCCTCATCCTAATTCAGATCATATGCATGTTACAACTGTAAATATCGGTACAGGCGATCCTGTTCAGATTGTTTGTGGAGCAAGTAACGTAGCAGCAGGTCAGAAGGTTGTTGTTGCAACATTAGGAACCAAGCTATATGATGGCGATGAATGTTTTACAATAAAAAAATCAAAACTTCGTGGAATTGAATCTATCGGTATGATATGTGCCGAAGATGAGATAGGTATTGGTACAAGCCATGAAGGAATTATTGTACTTCCAGCTGATGCTGTACCAGGTACTCCTGCAAAAGATTACTATAATATTCAGAGTGAATATGTTCTGGAGGTGGATATCACACCAAACAGAGCTGACGCGTGCTCACACTATGGTGTAGCTCGTGACTTATATGCTTACCTTGTTCAGAATGGATATGAGGCTACACTTAAACGTCCTTCTGTTGAGGATTTCAAGGTGGATAACCATGATTTGGATATCAATATTGAAGTTCAGAACAGTGAAGCTTGCCCACGATATGCCGGTGTTGCTATCAAGGGAGTTACTGTTAAGGAGAGTCCTGAATGGTTACAGAATAAACTCAGACTTATTGGCTTACGTCCAATAAACAATATTGTTGATATTACTAACTACATACTTCATGCTTACGGACAACCACTTCATTGCTTTGATGCAGACAAAATCAAAGGAGAAAAGATTGTTGTTAAGACAGTAAACGAAGGAACAAAGTTTACAACTTTGGATGAGGTTGAGAGAACTCTTTCAGACAAAGACCTTATGATATGTAATGCTGAAGAGCCTATGTGTATCGCTGGTGTTTTCGGAGGATTGGATTCCGGTACAACAGATAATACCGTAGACGTATTTATCGAAAGTGCATATTTCAACCCTACATGGTACGTAAGACTGCTCGTCGTAATGGTCTTAGTACAGACTCATCATTCCGTTTCGAAAGAGGTATTGATCCAAACGGAACAATATATGCTCTTAAAGAGGCTGCTCTACTTGTAAAAGAGTTGGCTGGCGGTACTATTGCTTCTGAAATTAAAGATGTTTATCCAAATAAAATAGAGAACTTCTTAGTTGACTTCAACTTTGCTAAGGCAACTGCTCTCATAGGTAAGGAGATATCTCATGATACAATCAAGAGTATTGTAAAGAGCCTTGAGATGGAGATTGTTGAAGAGAATGCTGAAGGAATGAAACTTAGTGTTCCTGCATATCGTGTTGATGTTCAAAGAGAGTGTGATGTTGTGGAAGATATCCTTCGTATCTATGGATACAACAATATTGAGATTCCTACAACACTAAAATCAAGCCTTACTACAAAAGGTCCTGTTGATCACTCACAGAAATTGCAGAATATCATTTCTGAGCAGTTGGTAGGTTGCGGATTCAATGAAATCTTGAACAACTCACTTACAGCTTCTGCATATTATGATAATCTTGAAACTTTCAAATCAGAGAATTTGGTTCGTCTCATGAATCCATTGAGCAACGATCTTAATGTGATGAGACAGACACTACTTTTTGGTGGCTTGGAGAGCATAGATCATAATGCAAAGCGTAAGAATGCTGAATTGAAATTCTTCGAATTTGGTAATACATACTTCTTCAATGCTGAAAGAAAGAATCCTGAAAAGATACTTGGCGCTTATTCAGAAGAGTATCACCTTTCTCTTTGGGTTACAGGAAAGAGAGTATCTAACTCATGGGCTCATACTGATGAAGATAGCTCAATCTATGAACTAAAGGCATACCTTTTCAACATAATGGCTCGTTTGGGTCTTAGCATAGGAAATGTAGTATTGGAGAATTTCTCTAATGATATCTATTCAGTAGGTGTTAAGGTTATGACACGTGGTGGAAAGGTTATCGCTACATATGGTATTATTACAAAGAAGGTTCAGAAAGCCTTTGATCTTGATAATCCTGTATATTATGCTGAGATTAACTGGAATGAACTTATGAAAGCTACCAAGAAGACAGAGGTAACCTTCAAAGAATTGTCTAAATTCCCTGCTGTACGTCGTGACCTTGCGTTGCTTATAGATAAGAGTGTACAGTTCGCAGATATCGAGAAGATAGCATACGAATCAGAAAGGAAGTTCCTTAAGAGCGTAGAACTGTTCGATGTTTATGAAGGAAAAAACCTTGAAGCAGGAAAGAAGAGCTATGCTGTATGTTTCATTTTACAAGATGAAAATTCAACACTCAACGACAAACAGATTGATAATATAATGTCTAAGCTTATCACAAATCTTCAGAAAAAGCTTGATGCTAAATTAAGATAATAGTTAATAAATAAATATATCATTCCTATGGGAAGAGCATTTGAATATAGAAAAGCTACAAAGCTTAAAAGATGGGGCAATATGGCCCGTACATTCACTAGAATAGGTAAACAGATCGCTATAGCTGTAAAATCAGGCGGACCTGAACCAGAAAATAACCCAGCACTTCGCGCTGTTATCGCTAATGCAAAGCGTGAGAACATGCCTAAAGACAATGTAGAACGTGCTATCAAGAACGCTATGGGTAAAGACCAGAGCGAATATAAGGAGATGAACTACGAAGGATACGGCCCTCACGGAGTTGCTATTTTCGTAGAGACAGCCACTGATAATACAACTCGTACTGTTGCTAATGTACGTAGCGTATTCAACAAGTTTGGTGGAAACCTTGGAACATCAGGTAGCCTTGACTTCATCTTTACATGGAAATCAATGTTCACTTTCAATAAGAAAGATGGTTTGGAGATGGATGATCTTATCCTTGAACTTATTGACTACGGAGTAGAAGATGAGTACGATGAAGATGAAAATGAAATCACTATTTACGGTGATCCAAAATCTTTCGCACAGATTCAGAAGTATCTTGAAGACAATGGATTTGATGTTACAGGTTCAGAGTTTACAAGAATACCAAATGATCTTAAAGATGTTACCGATGAACAGAGAGCAACACTCGAGAAGATGATTGATAAACTTGAGGATGATGAAGATGTTCAGAATGTATATTCAAATATGCGTCCGGCAGAAGATACAGAAGAGTAATGAATTTTACATATAAGACTCGAGGAACTTGCAGCAGTGTTATTGAATTGGAGATAGAGGACGATATAATTAAAAGCGTCTATTTCTGGGGAGGATGCAATGGAAATCTTCAAGGATTAAGCCGCCTTGTAAAAGGTATGAAAGTTGATGATGTTATTGCACGTCTTGAAGGAATAAAGTGCGGGACTCGTTCAACATCTTGTCCTGATCAGTTATGCAAGGCATTGCGGGAATTCAACAAATAAGTCGAGGAAGATTTATAAAATAGGGAAGAGAAGGTAGATTATATCTATCTTCTCTTTTTCGTTTCTATCTAAAGGACCATTTTTATTATAATGAACAACCAATATAATAATTTACATATCTAAAAACAGTTTGGTCTATTTGAACCTTATTTGGCAATTCTTATTTATATTTGTCTTAATCTTTTTTATCTAACATACTAATATAATGAAAATACTATTTATTGGTGGAACTGGTACTATCAGTTCGGAAGTTGTAATTTTAGCAAAAGAGAAGGGGTACGAAGTTACTTTACTCAATAGAGGTATAAGCTCCTCAGCTTCTCAAGTAGAGGGAATGGAATTAATTACAGCAGATATACACGATGAAGAGAGAGTCAGTGAACTTCTTAAAGGCCGTGAGTTTGATGTAGTTGCTCAATTTATAGGCTTTACTGCTGATGATGTAAGGCGAGATATTCGACTCTTTTCAGGTAAGACTAAGCAGTATATTTATATTAGTAGCGCATCGGCATATCAAAAGCCACTCTCTGATTATGTGATCAGGGAGAGTACAACCCTATTTAATCCACATTGGAGTTACTCAAGAAATAAAATTGCAGCTGAAGAGGTTTTGATGAATGAGTATAGAAATAATAATTTCCCTGTAACAATAGTAAGGCCAAGTCATACATATAATGGTAAAAGGGCAGTAGTTGCTATTCATGGGGCTAATGGTTCCTGGCAGACCCTTAAACGTATTATAGAGGGGAAAAAGGTCATTATTCCTGGTGATGGAACATCCCTTTGGACATTGACTCACTCAAAAGATTTTGCTAAAGCTTTTGTTGGCCTTATGCTTAATCTTCATGCAAAAGGAGAAGTATTTAATATCACAAGTGATGAATCTATGACATGGAATCAAATTTATCAGACTATCTCTGAAACATTGAATTTGCCTCTTAAAGTATTACATGTCTCTTCTGATTTCCTTGCAAATCATAGTGACAATTATGATTTTAGAGGTGAACTTTTGGGAGATAAATCAAACACAGTTGTCTTTGATAATAGCAAAATAAAAAGAGTGGTTCCCGATTTTCTATGTAAAGTATCTATGAGTGAGGGTATAAGGCAATCTGTTGAATATATGCTTGCTCATCCTGAAACCCAGATAGAAGATAAAGAGTTTGACCTATGGTGTGATAAAATTATATCTGCCATAGAAGCAGCCGACAACTGCTTCAGAGAGTTGTAGCTTTTTCTCATAATACAAAATGGAGTGAGTAAATATTTCGTGAACTTTCGTATCATATGTATAAACATTAATTCAGTAAACCATAATAAAATACAATAATGAAAAACAATTTTTTCAAGTTTTCTACTCGTGTTTTGAGTACAGTTATATTTATGCTATTTACCTCCTGGGCATATGCAATAAATCCTATTTTACCATTGTGGGAACATATCCCTGATGGAGAACCTTATGTGTTTGAAGATCCTGATAACCCTGGTAAATACAGAGTCTATATCTATGGTTCACACGACTCTATGATTACAGAATATTGCGGACGTGAACAGGTGGTTTGGTCTGCTCCGGTTGATGATCTGAACAGTTGGAGATACGATGGAGTAATATTCGAGTCAAAGAATGGTGCAGATGGATCTCTACTAAATGTAGGTGGAGTAAATGATATTCTTTATGCTCCGGATGTTACAATGACTGTGGATAAGAATAATAAGAAGACCTATTGGTTATATCCAAACAACCAAAGCGGTGGAAGAAATGGAATGGTTGCAAAATCAGATCGTCCTGACGGACCTTTCAAGGTTAGTAATTGGGATAAAAAGAATCCTAAACTTACTGATGGCGTTTTAAGATTTGATCCTGCGGTGTTTGTTGATAATGATGGTCGAGTATATGGTTATTGGGGATTTGAAAAATCTTTTGGAGCGGAGTTTGATCCAAGCACAATGGCAACTGTTAAACCGGGGACAAAAATTGTTGAGAATATGATCTCTGCACGTAATCAGAAAGGTGATTTTAGTTTCTTTGAGGCATCATCAATCAGAAAGATAAAGGATAAATATGTATTTATCTACAGCAGATGGACTAAAGAAGGTGAGTTTGGACTTCCTGGATCTAATTATACACTTGCATATGCATATAGTGATAATCCTCTTGGTCCATTTAAATATGGCGGAACAATAATCGATGGACGTGCTCGTGATAAAGCTCCTGATGGCTCTACTATTGCAACAGCTACTCCTAATGGTAATACCCATGGAAGTATTTGTGAGATAAATGGTAAATGGTGGGTATTCTATCATCGTCAATCAGGTTGTGATGAATATGGACGCCAGGCAATGGTTGCACCTATTACTGTAACAGCCGAAGAGGGTAAAGGTGGTAAAGTTACAATCTCTGAGGGTGAATATACATCTGAAGGTTTTGAAACTGGAGGACTTAACCTTCTTAAAAATTATCCTGCAGCTATTGCTTGTTATTATACAGGACCAACCCCGGCTTATCAACAATATCCTGTAGTACACTATTCAGGCTCATATATGTTCTCAACATATTTCAATGGTGATCCTAAAAAAGCTCCATCCGATTTAGAGCTTAAAAGCAGTCCTGTTGTCAACAATACAAATGGCTCAACATTAGGATACAAGTATTTTAATTTCGACACTGCAGATGGTATGAATAAGCTACAGTTCTATGCTGAGTTGATGCCACGTGGCATTGATGGTGTTGTGGATATAATAGTTGGTGCTCCATCAGAGAAGGCAGGAGGTATAAAACTAGGCAGTTTCACAATAAGTAAGAGTGATCCACTTATGCTTCAGAAGAAATATACTGTTCTGAAAGGTGTAGATAAGATTAAGGGTAAAAAACCGCTGTTCTTTATCTTTACATCACAGACACCAAACAGTTCAATATGTGATCTTTACTCTTTTGGTTTCGCAAAATAGCATAAGAAAAGTATAAAAGATGAGGGCATATTCAGACGAATATGCCCTCAATTTTTTCAAAACAAACGCTTTTGTTCCAAATCGTATCTGCTTTCACAAGCAAATACTAATTTTTTTAATCTTAAATCTATTACTATGAAAAACACATTAGTATAACAATGAAATAACTAATATTGTTTAGTAACAGTGAGAAATAATTAAATATTATTGTTAATCATATTTTTTCTATCTTCTACATAGCTTCCTGAAATCACAGAAAGAGCACTTCTCTTCTATTTCTGTTTGAGAAAAATCAATGTCAGCATTGAATATCTCCTCAAGAAGAGCATCAAGTCTCTCTCTGAACTCATCGGCATACTTTGCGAAATCATCTATTATCTCTTTTGGCTTATATGCCTCACCCATCTGAATTATAGGAGTATAATCACTCGAAGCTGCCTTGTGTATATACAATAGGGCAGGGGCAACCTTATCGTTCTGCTTACAGCTCATAATATATGCATATAGGGATGTCTGGAAAATATAACCAGAGCGCTTCTTATCGGGTACAAAAAGTGATTCAATATCTTTTGGAATTGTAGGATCACCACCAGTCTTATAGTCGACTATTCTTAATGTACCATCTTTAGTATCCATACGGTCAATAATACCGCCAATAGAACTTTTTATTACACCATTCGATGTCTTTATTTCTACCTCTTGGTTGACACTCTTCTCACTTCCAATGAAGGTGAATGGGGCATCTGCCATATCGTGATGTAAGAGCTGCTTGATATACCTGAAAATAACTTCCGAGTTTATCAGCTGTATTCCATTATATTCAGGCTTTTCATCTTTTGGCACATTAAAGAATAGCTCTTTGAATGCATTATCAATATACTGTCGGATAATGAGATCATGCTTAAGGATGTTCTCTATCTCCTCTTTATTGATAACTTTTTTATGTTGGGTAAGGTCATTGTATATGTTTTCAGCAACTCTGTGAAATATGCTTCCAAAGGTAGCTGAGTCAATCTCTGAACTCACCTCATCGGGAACATTAAGATTAGCTACATATTTGAAGTAGAATTTAAGCGAACAGTCAAGATATGTATTCAAAGCCGATGGTGAGAATCGTGCTTTTGGATTAGAATCTTTATCGTAAGAGCAATACAGTCTGCCCATTACCTCGGCATTCTTTTTAATGGTAATAGGTTTTACCGATATAGGCGATTGTTCTGTCTCCAGGCTCTCACTAACAATAGGATATTCATAGTCTACAAGCATTTGTAGCATGAATCGGCTCCATTCTCCTTTGTTAAGCCCATCTGCAGTTGTATTATATAGCAATGTTATCTTCTCTGCTCTTTGCAGGAGACGGTAGAAATAAAATGCATAGATAGACATCTTATGCTCCATCGTAGTCAGTCCGAAAGCTTTTCTGAGGTTATAGGGGATAAATGAAGAGTTCCCACCATCTTTTGGAATGTTGCCCTCATTGACAGATAGCATCACAATGTTCTTGAAGTCGAGGTTTCTTGTCTCTAACAATCCCATCACCTGAAGACCAATAGCAGGTTCACCATGGAATGGAATGTTTGTAGACGAAAATACTCGCATGAGCAGTTTACTAAATGTCTCAGGCTTTATATTAAGGCTATCCTCCTCGATAAGCGTGCTGAATCTTGAAATAATAGTGTATGCCTGAAACAGAGATTCTCTATATAGCTGAGTCAGCGGATCGTTATTATCACCTCTATTTTTATACAGCAATGCAATTTCGGATATTGCACTGTTCATCATCTTGCAAATCGTAAGATTATCATTGGATGGTGTGAAGATGAGAGTCAGGAAATTGTCCAATGTCAGCTCACTTGGAAGAGGATAGAAACGGTTGTTTTTTGTCAGCCTGTTCTCAATTATCCTCGCCTGTTCAGATATCTCTCTTGTATATGGGTGCTTAAGTAGCTTTATGACTTGCTTATACGAGAACTTTCCATTTTCCTTGTTGTAACCCACCACATGCGTCTCAACAAGAGATGTTAAGAAACTGAATATTGGTGTCTGTGAGATTGGAAATCCCATAGTAACATTCACATGTTGTACACTTTCCGGAAGTGAGTGTATGACAGGCTGCAGAAGAGCTTCGTTACATAGTACAACAGCTGTCTCCTTCTCAATCTCGGTCTTGTTCTCTCTAAGCCACTGAGGCAGATATCTTGCCTGTGCATTCTCTGTTGGAGCAGCAATGAATCTTATCTCTTTTGGCTTGACATAGAGTCAAAAAGTGAAGAGTCGAGTGTTGAAGGGAACTCGATAAGGTTTCTATTTATGAAAAGACCTGCTTCATTATGATTCTCCATATAGAACTTGTCATAGTCCCAGTAGAACATAGCTTTTCCTGCATCACGCAGTTTAGTGAATAGTCTATGCTCAACCTTACTTAGGACATTGAAACCAATAAACACATATGTGTCGTAGTTCATGGCATTAACATCTATCTTCTCTATGGCATCACGATATAACATACCCTCATATGCTATGCCCTGGTTCATAAGTTCTTCTCTATATTTGGGGTATATCATACCTATAGCTCTCCATATAGATATAAACTTCTCTTTAAGTGCTGTCTTCTTTTCTATGGAGAAATTGGTGAAGAATTGCTTTATTGCTTCTTCTTGCTCAGGCTCAAGGAAACTGAAGTTGTCGAACTCTTTCAGCTGTTCCAGGTTGGTGAACAGTCTCTCAGCATCGGCAAGGTTCTTGTCCACATCATCAAAGTCACTTATTAGCATTTCACCCCAAGAGTAGAAGTCATCAAGAGGCTCATTGCTGCCTGTGGTAGATATATATACTTTATAGAGCTCACAAACCAACTTCATGGGGTCGCCAAACTCCAGGTCACTGAGTTCCTTGAAAAGCTCCTTTATACTTACATATGATGGTGACCATATTGGTGATTCGGAACAAGAAGCAAGATAGTCATTGAAGAATAGCCCTGCTCGTTTGTTTGGGAAAACTACAGCTACTTTGTCCAGTTTTCCTTGCGTTCTGTTGTACAGATCCTCTGCTACAAGTTTTAAGAAACTATCCATATCAATAATTTATCTCTTTAATTTCGTTTTTGTAAACATACCAAAGGTATCCTTTGACATTGCTATATCCCATTCTTTTCAGTAAATCCATATAATCCTTTACCTGTTGGTCATATGTCTCTTTTGGAGAGGCAAATTTGAAGTCAACTACAATAGTTTCATCATTTCTCATCATTACCCTGTCAGGTCTTTTTGTTTTTGTCTCGCCATTCTCTTTATATATTATGGTACACTCATTATATAGTTTCCATACTGGTGAGTACCATTCATCTACCATCGGATTCTTCATCGCCCACAAGGTGAATTTCTTTATTTTCTCTTCCTCTTCAGTCGACTCGATAACACCTTCAAACCTCATACGCTCTATAGCCTTAGGTATGTCCTCTTTGGTGTCTATACATGAGAAGAGTTTATGAAGAAGTTGTCCTCGCTGTATAAAGCCCTCTTCATTTCCGTCAATAAATTCAGCCGACTTATTAGATTGCTGGAAATCAATCTTGGTATCCATACTCTCTAAGTTGAGAGAAATCTGTTTTGGAATTTCCAAAAGCCTGTTAGTGGTAAGCATAGATTCCTTCTTAGCTGGAATGAAGAGTTCATTAATCTCAAATATCTTATCTGTACTCTCTTCTTCTTTTTCTTCTTCTGATACCTTGATAGACAACATCTTGTCTTTACGCTCAGCAATATTATCCATGATATCGCTTAAAAGATATGATATGGTGCCTTTACGTTCACTGTTCCCCCAAATGATAAGATTATTCTTAGCACGAGTGAAAGCAACGTACAATATGTTAAGATTATCAATCCAAAGCTGAACCTTCTCCTCTATATAGTCATCTTTGTATATTGATTGTCCCATTGTCGACGAGTAGTTTATAGGTACCAGATCCAGATTATCGAACGGTTTCTCTTTAGGCGCGCACCATATAACATTACTGTTCGTCTCATTCTCCATCTTCCAGTCACAGAAAGGAATAAGTACAGTATGAAATTCCAATCCTTTTGATTTGTGTATAGATAGGATTCTTATTCCATCCATATCTCCCGAAGGAATAGTCTTCGACGATAATTTCTCCTCCCAATAGGTTAGGAAAGAGGTAAGGTCGGAAGAGTTGTCCTGAAGATAGTTTATCACTGAATCAAAAAATGAACACAAATAAGCACTCTGTTTCTCTATCTTCTCAAGGCTAAAAAGAAAGTATATATTCTCTATAAGTTCATAGAGAGGCATCATGCTCAGACTATTTTGCTGAGAGGTGAACTCATTCGGAAGATAGTCGTCTATATTGCTGAAGAGAATGGTGTTTGGAGCTATCTCTTTCTTTAATATATCGTGTTGATATGAGAGAGCAAGTTGTGCCTTTGCTACTGAATTATCAGGGTCTACAAGATATTCAATAGCATCAATAATAAGAGAAACGGCAAGTGAGGCATCAAGACGGAATGCTTCATCAGATATAATCCTATATGGAGTATTCTTGTCGAAATAGTCGGCAATAATCGGTATGTTTCTGTTTTTGCGTATCAATATGGCTATCTCTTCTTGATTAATGCCCGATGAAATAAGCTCTTGTACCTGAATAGCCAGTTCACTCAGAGTATTATCCTCATAGGTAACATCATCTTTTTTTGATAGGAAAGTCATCTTTACATAACCCTTGTCAGGGTTATTGGCACTCAACTGACGGACATCTTCATAAGCATCCATAATCTGTTTGCATTCACTGCCTGTCTCTTCCATATATTGTTGGTTCAACTGGCTGCATGCTTCAGTGAAGAGTGCATTATTGAAAGCTATGATATTTCCGGAACTTCGCCTGTTTGTTTCCAGGTTCTTGAGTGTGATAGGGAAAGTGTCAATATGATTTTTCAGACTGTTTAATATCCCCCAATCTCCATTTCTCCATCTATATATGGACTGTTTAACATCACCAACTATAAGGCTGTCAAAACCTTGTGACAGTCCCTCAAGAAGAAGAAGGCGGAAGTTACCCCACTGCATCCTTGATGTATCTTGGAACTCATCAATCATGACATGCCTTATGTTTGTCCCGAGTTTTTCGAATACAAATGATGGATCGTCTTTATTTACCAGATTATGTAAAAGCGCATTTGTGTCACTCAATAAGAAACGGTTGTTTTTCAGATTATCCTCTCTTACCTCTTTGTCGATGTAAGATAGCAGACGTACATTGTTGGCATATTTTAATGATAGATTGCATGAGTTGATTATCATTGCGTTCTTTTTCCTGAACTTCTCCGCTTCAATGAGAAGAGGTCTTAGCTCGGACTCTACCAATGATATTATCTCATCTTTTCTTTTATTTGTTTTGGTTACCCACTCATTGCTGTCGGCTAAAGATTTGGTTACGGTGACAGTGACTATGTCATCACCGAACTTACCTTCGCTAAGCTTTCTGAAATAGGATGATATTCCCTTTTTCCCGCTCTTTAAATCATCATCACTCAGTCCATTGACTTCAAGCAATCCAAAGAACTGTTCAGGGAAACCTTTCATCTGGGACTCAGCTTCATTTAATATGTCTGTGAGCTCTTTTCTATATTTCGAGATGAAATCTTTATCTTCCAGTTTCTTTCGTAGGCTTTCCCCCTTTTCAATAAATGTCTCATTGAATATATGAAGTCCGAAATCCTTTATCTCCTTGTCAATCTTCCATCTTTTGTCATCAGAAATCTTCTCTTCAATATAATCCAGCAACCAATAGAGCACAGGTGAGTGTCTGTCCAGCTTCTCCATCATCGAATCGACGGCATCGCTCAATACAGATTTGTTTTCTAATTCAATGTTTAGATTTGCTCCCAGCTCAAGTTCGCGTGCCATGTTTCTCATGACCGACTGGAAGAATGAGTCTATAGTCTCGACGCGGAATCGACTATAATCGTGTATCATAAGGTTCAGAGCCTCTCCGGCTCTCTTCCTTATCTCACCATCTCCTATGGAAGTTTCTTCTTTTATCTTATTAAGATATGCCTGTGCTTCCTTGTCACCTGTCCATATACCATAGAGTTGGCTGAGAATTCTCTCTTTCATCTCAGCTGTAGCTTTGTTTGTGAATGTAACCGCAAGAATATTCCTATACTCTGTCGGATTTGCAACCAATAGCTTTATGTACTCTACTGCAAGTGTAAATGTCTTACCAGAACCGGCAGAAGCTTTGTATACAAATAGTTGTGGATTATTAATCATTCCTTATAAATTTCTTATTACAAAGAAAACATAAAGAGATGAAGAATACAATCAATCAAGGAACATAAATTTATACAATATTCTGATATAGGTAACGCTTTATACTTTTCTTGGCAGTCTTCTCAAACTCTTCAGGGAATAATTTGAATGATGAGATCTGTGAATAGGATGGTAGCTGCGAATTGATCTGCTTAATATTATTGCCTATGGCATTTTCTATATCCTTTTCATTAAGTCCGTTATTTAGAGCTTCGTCTGCGTCAGGGAAAACTAATGCAATAAGTTTGTTATTCTGAAGTACTATTACAGACTCATTCACATAAGGCATATTGTTGAGCAGAGACTCTATCTCTTCAGGGTAGATGTTCTGTCCTGTTGATGTGAGTAGTATATTTTTGCATCTTCCCTTTATATAGAAGAAACCATCTTTGTCAACCACAGCCATATCGCCGGTGTGTAGCCAGCCATTATTGTCTATGACTTTTTTGGTATCTGCCTCATTCTTATAGTATCCTAACATAAGGTTATCACCGCGACAGATAAGTTCACCCGGAACATTGTACGGATCATCCGAATCAACCTTAACCTCCATTCCGTTAGCACTTTTACCACACGATTTATAACGCATTTCACTCCAATGGCTATGGCATATTGTAGGACCGCACTCAGTCATACCATAAACAATTGTGTATGGGAAATTTATAGATCTTACGAATCTCTCTATCTCTGAGTTAAATGGAGCTCCTCCAATAAGAATCTCGATGAAGTTGCCTCCAAAAGCTTCCAAAGCATGCTTTCTTACCTTCTCCTTAACTTTGTCACTAATAACAGGTAACTTAAATATTAACTTGCCTATCTTATTATCTACTTGAGGTATTATATTGTTTTTGAATATCTTCTCGATAATCAATGGTACGCAGGATATCACTCGCGGCTGGATTTCAGCAAATGAATTTGCAATTATTTTAGGAGAAGGAATTCTTGTAAGGAACCATATATGTGCTCCAGAAGTAAAGCCATAAAACAGGTCATATAGCATTCCGAATACATGTCCCATAGGGAGCATGGATACTATTCTGTCGCCAGGTTTAAGACCTATTTTCTCATTGCAGAACATCACATTCGACAAGATACTTCTGTAGGGTAACATTACCCCTTTAGAGAAACCTGTTGTGCCTGACGTATAGTTTATTATAGCTAAATCTTCCAGTGAGTTTTCTGCAATATAGTTTATATCTTCAGGTTGGAAACGACAAGGAAATTTGTGGCAGAAATACTCATTAAGGTGTTCCACTGCATTTGTGAGCTCCTCATTCCTTGATATGGGAAGAGTCCAATCTGTGAGGTTACATATTCCTATAAGAGATGGCATACTCTCCTCATTTAGATTTTCCCAAACCTGCTGTCCTACGAAGAGAATCTTAGCATCCGAATGGTTAACTATGTTATGTACTTGGTCAGATTTGAATTCATGAAGTATAGGTACAGCTACTGCTCCGTAGGTAGTAATTGCCAAAAATGCAGTACTCCAATTTGCACTGTTTTTCCCACAGATAGCAATCTTATCTCCTCTTTGAATTCCTACTTGTTCGAATACAATATGAATCTTTTCAACCTTTCTCGCTACATCTTTATATTGAAATGTTACACCCTTATAGTCTGTAAAAGCTTTAGAATACCAATTATTCTTTATGCTTGTTTCAATAAGCTTTATTATTCCTACTTCTGATTTCATATGTGACCTTGCACAGTAAATTATAAATTTGCGCAAAAGTACAAAAAAGTGTGCAAAGTCCTATAAACAGGACGCTATATAATAGTAGAAAAGCCAGCTTATTTATAAGCCGAATAGCTTTGGTGTGATATTGGAATTATTGTAACCGACATTTATATTTCTAATCTCTTCACCTGAAGGAGAATAAAAAATCTCTTTAGTCTGTTATTATTGTTTACGATGATATTTTTATTTCTCAATAATATAAGATTTATGGTTGTAAAATAAAAATTTAGCCCACGACAATTAAAGATCGTGGGCCATTTGCGTGTGTTTAATTTAGCTTAATAGAAAAGCTGTTCTCCTGTAACATAGGCAAAATTTTTCTCACCAGCTTTTTTTATTTTTACTGAGCCGTCGTTCCACATTGATGGCCAACCGCCCATTATATGTCCGAGAAATATAACTTTAATCTCATGAAGACCTTTAGCTAAAGCCATAGATGAGTCCTTTCGACTGAATCGTTTAACTTCACCTTCATTGTTGATAAGAAGTTTACCATCAATCCATACCTGCTCGTTTTCAGATGAGAAGTAATATACTCCATCTTCAGGTATGTTGATATATCCGGTAGCTATAGCACTGTATTGTTCTACCCCACGCATGCTTTCAGATGACTCAACTTGTGAACGGATCTCTTTCAACTCCTTTATATTCATCTTTTTCCAATCCTTAGCATTGTCAAGTTCGCTACTCTTGAAATAAGTACCCATTGTCATTTTCATATTAAGACCATTACCTTGCGTCTTAACCAGAGATGCAGGTGATAAATTCTGTTTCTCGACAGTTATATTACGAGTAGGTCCCATCTTTCCTGATGGTAGGAGAGTGCGTATCTTTAAGATTTTCGACTCGCTAATTTTTATTGGGCCACTATATTTAGCAGATCTTATATTAGGCTCCGTTCCATCAAGTGTGTAAACCATATCGTAAGGGCGTGTTGTCTTGAACTCCAAGTCAACATTGTCTGTGAATGCAACAAAGTTGCAAGATCCATTAAGTTGTTCCGGATAAGGTATGTGGTAGTTTATACCATGACCATCAAGACGTATCTGCGCATCATTTATTCTACGTTCAAAATCCTTATAATCTTTATTGCCAAGGTCTGTCCATGCTATTTCGGATACAGCAAGAAGTCGTGGGTACATTCTGTACTCCATGATATCTGTATTGTACATATACTCTGACCAGTTGTTACATTGAACACCCTTTACGAAATGCTCTTTGTTCATTGACTTAAGTGTATCAGGCACCGGATTGTAGCTATATACTTTCTCTAGAGTTGTGAATCCACCTATTGCAACCGGCTCATTATTACGGTCTCCTTGGTATGTATCAAGATACATACCATTACCTCCTGGAGTCATTATAACATCATGGTTTTGTAGAGCAGCTTCAATGCCTCCCTGTTCACCTCTCCAAGACATAACAGTAGCATTTGAACTTAATCCTCCTTCAAGTATTTCATCCCAGCCGATAATCTTCTTACCATATTTGGCAAGAATATTTTCCATTCTGCCGATAACATAGCTCTGAAGTCTCTCTTCGGCAGTATGTTTATTGTCAGCTGTTAGGTTCTCAGCTTTTATTCTAGCTTGGCATTTTTCGCAATTCTTCCAACTTGACTTAGGACACTCGTCACCACCGATATGGAAGTAAGTACCAGGGAATAGAGGTACCATCTCTTTAATTACATCCTCAAGGAAAGTGAACATATCCTCTTTACCTGGACACATAACAATATCTTCAACTCCCCAAATAATTCTAGGAGTGGTATCTTCACCTTTACATGAAAGATGAGGATATGCTGATATTGCAGCTAATTCATGACCAGGAGTCTCAAGTTCAGGGATAACAGTTATAAATCTTTCGGAAGCATATTTTACTATATCTTTAATCTCTTCTTGAGTATAATATCCTTTATATTCTGTTCCTTCACCATCAATTCTACTAGAACCGATCTCTGTTAGTTTAGGATATTTCTTAATTTCAATTCTCCACCCTTGGTCATCAGTAAGATGGAAATGCATTGTATTCATCTTGAACAGTGCCATTACGTCGAGCTGTTTCTTTACATTTTCAACTGGAATAAAGTGGCGGCATGGATCAAGCATAACTCCACGATAGCCAAATCTTGGTTCATCATTTATTGTTACGCAAGGAGCGCTCCAATCGATATTAGTTTGTAGAATGTTGCTCTCCACTTGAGGGGGGAGTAACTGCATGAAACTTTGCATACCGTAGAACAAACCTTTAGGAGTTTTAGCAAGTACAGAAACACCTTTAGGAGTAACAGAAAGTTTGTACTGATCCTCTTTGTACATCAATTTGGGATTCATGATAAGAGAAATATTACCAGTTTTTTCTTTCTCTGTGAAATTGAAGTCATAGCCGGTAGAAGCCTGTAACTTAGAAGCAAATAGTTCAGCAATAATCTTACCCTCTGAAGTATTAGAATAGATTGAATTAGCGTTGACTAATTTGAACTTTCCTTTTTGTTTCTCGACGGAAGTAGGTTTAGGGATAATGTTAATGTCGTTGTTACTTGTTAACTGTGATGTGCTTGAACTTGCTTTTGAGCCAAACACATTAAGTAATAAAGTTGCGCAGACCATCAAAATAAATTTTTTCATAAAGAGTTAATATAATAAAGGTTAGTTTTGTAGCCCAATGCTACCATAGCATTTAAATGCAGTGCAATGTAACAATAATATTAATATGCACAAAATAATTAATTAACAAGTGCTTATATAATAAAATAATTTAGTATTGTAGGATTACTTGTTGTATACACTTTATATATTTGTGGGGATTGATAATGTTGAAAGCTATAATTGAGTTATCCATTTAATAATAAACATATTATTAAAAAACAATTTTAGTTGTTGCTCTTTATTTATTTACGAAATTTGAATCTTATCTTTTAATGTGTAATTTTGTTCTTATAAATACAGTTTATGATTATATATAATACTACTTATCAGGTTGATATAAATGATGCCCGTAATTTTGTGATTTGGATAAATGAATCATATATACCGGCAGTAATTGAGGATGGAAGACTTAAGAACCCTAGACTTTGTCAGGTGTTAAGTCATAAGGAGGAAGAGAGCGAGTGTTTCACTTTGCAGTGGGAGGTTGAGAGTTCAGCTGAATTACATAAGTGGCACACAACAATTGGTATGAAACTTAATGAGGATATGATGAAGGTCTTCAAGAATAAAGTTGTAGGTTTCCCGACATTGATGGAGGTTATAAGGTGATAAAACCCGTTAAGGAGAAGATTATTCTTGGGATTGATCCAGGTACTACCATTATGGGGTATGGTCTGCTCGAGATTACCGGTGTCAAGCCTAGGGTGATTACTATGGGGGTTCTTGACCTAAGAAAATATAAAGACCAATATCTTAAGTTGGGAAGGATACTCGAAGGTGTAACTAGAATAATCGATGCCTATCACCCCGATGAGATGGCTATTGAGGCACCATTCTTTGGAAAAAACGTACAGTCTATGCTTAAGTTAGGCAGAGCTCAGGGAGTTGCTATTTCTGCTGCCATACATCGTCAGATACCAATAACAGAATATGCTCCTTTGAAGATTAAGATGGCTATAACCGGCAACGGCAAGGCCAGCAAGGAGCAGGTTGCTGACATGTTGAAAAGAATGCTAAAGATCCCGGAGGAGGAGATTCTCCCATTTATGGATGCAACAGATGGTTTGGCTGCTGCTTATTGTCATTATCTTCAGATGGGACGTCCTACTACTGATAAGAGTTATTCTAATTGGAAAGACTTCGTCAAAAAGAATCCCGGCAAGATTTCGAAATAAACTATCAGAATTTATATCCCAGGTTTATATACATGCTAACCTCATCTGCATGATTGGCATAGTTTAATGATGCCTCTAGTGGGCCGAACATACTATCTATACCATAGCATATTCCACATCCGAACATAGTCTTTGAATTAAATAATTCTTTAATCTTATGACCACTGAATGCATAGTTTGTTGTAAATGATAGATAATGTATACTACCCATTCTCTGTCTGAACTTCAGCGATCCGATAAGTAGAGAGTTATCCATTATCTCAACATTGTTTATACCTATAAAAGGAAGTTGTTGCTGTAGATATTTCTCGGAGATATCTCCACCCATTACGTTCATCTTCGAATATGGTATATCTGCTCCGAATACAAATCTTCCTCCAACGAAAGGCATTATTGAGAAACGACTTGATACTGGGATAACACTCTCGAAAGTACCATCGACAGATGAGAAGGGAGTTTTATCATTATATTGTACGAAGTTATCTGTATATAGATGGAATGATCCCTTAGTAGATATACCCTTTGATGGGAAATATGCTTTATCGAAGGAATCGTAATGCAAATTTACAAAGTAGTCATAGAAGTGCTCGGTCTTTATATCGAACATCTCAATTCCCTCTGTGAACAGTGCCTTGCTGTAGTCATATAGTTCATAACGCAAACCGCCTGTGAACTTTATATTCTTCATCCATAAATCGGTAAAAGTAGCCTCTACACTATGATATCTGAATGTAGAGTTGTGTGTCTTAATACCATTATTGTAGAAATTAATATCATTATAATTGAATGAATACGAGAAGTTGTAAAGCTTCAGAGGAGCAGTTTCCACACCATAATTAATCTTTGCCTGAGCCATCTTACCTAAGCGTGCTGTCACAGATAATGACGTTGGAAAGATAGTGTTGAAGTTGTTTGTGTAGTTTATCAGTATACTTGCTATATCTTCCGAATCGAATCTGAATCCAACGTTAACCATTCTTTCGTGACGTTTGGTAAGATTGAATACCAGATTATAACCCCCTTCCTGTGATTGAGGAAGAGTGAATGTAGCACTTGCATATCCCATGTTGGCACAAAGCATTGTTGCCGCTTGCTCAATGACTCTGACATCTATCTCTGAGTTCTCTTCCAGGTTGCACTCTTTGAGCAACCATTTCTTCTCTCTGATGTGGTAACCGTCGAATATGACTTTCCTTACAAATACCTTTCTGTCATTTGAGTATGGATATTCATTTGGTGGAGTAGGTATGAATGTGCTGTCAAGGCCTAAAGTTCTCTTCAGTTCAAATAGCGCTTCAAGCTGTTTATCTCCTGCTTCTCTACCTCTCCTTATCAATGTATCAATAGCCTCAGGAGTAAAGCTGGCAGCAGAATATCCTTTAACATCGACTTTGATGACTACATCGCTCTGCTTAAGGTTTTTCTTGTACATCTCTTCCCCCATAAGGTTTATCAGCTGCCCAAGTATGCTTGGAGCGGTACCGAGTTCGGATGCCGGTTTTAGGTTGCTCTGTACATCAATACCTATTATGTAGTCAGCTCCCATAGCTTTTGCCACGTTCACCGGATAGTTATTTATTACACCGCCATCCACCAATACCATGCTGTCCATTCTAACAGGAGTGAACACGCCCGGAATTGCCATACTTGCTCTCATTGCTTGTGAAAGAACACCGCTGTGAAAGTTTACCTCTTTGCCATTTACAATATTATCAGATACGCATGCAAAAGGTACAGGCAGTTTGTTGAAGTCTAGAGAATCGTGATACCCAATAGTTAGTTCGCTGAACAGGTTGTCCAGGTTCTGTCCCTTGATAAGACCACCTCCTTGAGGTAGTTTCATCTTCATAGCAAAAGGTACGGATATGATATATTTCTCTGCAGTTTCTCTATCCTGAATATTCTGGTTTACACGTGGAATCCTATCGCTTAACAGCATCGACCAGTTCTGTATTCTTACCATGCTATCCAGCTGTTCCGGAGAGTAGCCTATTGATGAAAGTCCACCAATTATTGCTCCCATACTTGTGCCTACATAGTAGTCAATAGGTATTCCGACTTTCTTTATAACCTCAAGAGCCCCTATGTGTGCCATACCTTTAGCTCCACCACCGCTTAGTACAACAGCAACGGTTGGTCTTTTTTTAGCCTTCTTTGCATAGCATGGGTTTGTGGATATAGAAAAAATCACTAAAGCTAAAAATATCACTAATAGGTTTCTCTTTTGCATAATATTCAATTCACTCTATTTTGGGAACAAATAAACAATAAATAAAGTTCTTAATTCATAAATATAAAAATAATCTGTAAAATTGAACTAACTAAAAGATTTTTAGAATAACAATATATTGTTGGCAATCTATATCAAATATATCATTATCTATTCTTCTTTAAAACTAATGTATGGTCAATAACATTAGGCAACTCTTCCTGGTAATGTGTTACTATGATGAGTGTCTTATTCTTTCTTTTACAGAACGTCTCGATGATATCCTTTACCATACGTCTGTTTTGCATGTCAAGTCCATGAAGAGGTTCATCGAGTATAAGAAGCTCAGGGTCTTTAACAAAAGCCCTTGCAAGTAGTACAAGTCTCTGTTCTCCACTCGAGAGCTTCATAAAATTAATATCTTTCAGCTGCTTTATCCCGAAAATATCCATCCACCATTCACATATTTCAACCTGATCAGGTCTTGGTCTTTTGTAGAGTCCTACAGAGTCGTGCAATCCACTTGCCACAATCTCAATGGATGGTATATTCTTTAGGTATGCTCTATGCATCTCCGGGCTTACATATCCTATATGTTTCTTAATGTCCCAAATGCTCTCTCCGGTTCCCCTTTTGTTGCCGAATAGTGATATGTCGCATGCGTAGCTTTGAGGATTGTCAGCACAGATCAGACTGAGAAGTGTTGATTTCCCTGCGCCATTCTCACCCATAAGAGCCCATCTCTCTCCACAGTTCACCTGCAAGTTCAACTCTTTTAGAATTGTCCTATCACCGTACTTTATAGATACCTTGTTCAGATTTACTATCTCTTCGCTATGATACTCATCGTTGGTATATGGCAAATTTATTATAGCCTCCTCTTTCTCTTTGCTCAGGATATGATTGTCAACAGCCTTTTTTCCTGATAGGTACTTTTGCAGCTCCTCTTTTTCACCGCATAATCTATCTTTTACTTCAACTACATGAGTTATGAACTCAGGTATTTCGTCAGTTTTTGATAGCACAAGTATAATCTGAAGTGATGTCATCTCTATAAGTTTACCCATAAGGTCATGCAGCAGTTTACGGGTAGGAGAATCGAGCCCAATGAAAGGGTTATCCATAATCAGCACCCTTGGATTGGTTAATATTGTTTTTGTCAGTTGGAACTTTCTCATTTCACCGCTTGAGAGTAGTATGATATGTTTATCAAGCATCTGCTCAATACCGAAGAGACTGTAAAGAGTATCTTTTATCTCGTTATCCTCGGTTTGTGGAAGCAGTTCTTTAACAAGCGGAGTGCTGTCATTGTCCTGCGAGTTCCATCTCTGTTGGTAGTAGTAATTGCCGTCAGCATCACCGTATGAATCTCTGAAGGTGATATATTTTAAATTGTCATAAGCCATATTCGATGTAGATGGATAGAAATCATATTCCACCTCGTTCATCAGCATCGGATATCGTCCTGTTATTGTATCTACAAGAAGTGATTTGCCGGCTCCGTTATTTCCTACAATGGCTATATTCTCATTATCACAAAGAGTAAAATTTATTGGTTCTTTCATCCTATAGAGAGGATGTCTTGTTATTCCGTTTTCAATATTAATAATATTTCTCATCAGTAATACCTTTTTGTCAACTTTTTGCAAAGATATTAAACATCTTCATTTTGGCCTCCATATTATTACAAAATGAAAATAATATTGTACATTTGTAATATACTCGTAAGAAAATCTTAAGAAACAGATATGAGGCGTAAATATTTTTCTCCTCCAGTTCTATTGATGTTGTTCATCACATTAAGCACTTTTTTTTCTTGTAATAGAGATTCACAAGTAAAAGAGAGAGCTATGGTTGATTCACTGAACAACTACTCATATCGCATGCATTACAAGAATCTAAACCTCTCTCTGAAGGCAGCATCTGATGCCTACAAGTTGTCTACCAACTATCCTTCCGGAAGAGCAGAGGCTTTGAATAATCTTGGCTTCGTAAACTTTATGAGGATGGATTTTGAAAAGTCGGAACAGTTTCTGAAACAGGTATACAACGAGAGCAATAATGAGATAGAGAACTTGATTGCTGATATAAATCTGATGAAGATATATCAGCGTACAGCTTTGAATAAAGACTTTTATGACTACCGAAACAGTGCATTGCGACGTTTTAAAAGAATAGATGATGATATAAAAACCATTACCTCTCAACATGATATTGACCGACTGAACTATGCTCGTTCGGAGTTTTATATTACCTCATCAATATATTACTATTACCTTCAGCAGGATGAATTGTCTGTTGAGTCAATAAATGAGATTAAGGTTGACTATACCCTTGCATCAGATACTGCTCAATATCTTTATTACTACTACATGATAGGTTCAGGAGGACTTTATCAGGCGAGCAGTTATGATGATATAGTTATTGGAGAGTTCAATTATCTTATCGACTGTCTCAAGTTAAGTAAGGATAATGGGTATATCTATTTTGAAGCTAACTCATCGCAGGCTATTGCTGAGCTGTTGAAAGACAAGAAGAATTATAATATCATAATGAGAAGAGACCCAGGTCTAATCAGAATGATTAACAGAGATAGTCTTTCATGGCAGGATCTAACTTTGCAGTTTGCTAATCAGGCATTGAAGATGTTCAAAAAGTATGGTGACTGGTATCAGATATCAGGTACATATCGTACCCTTGCTTCATATTACAATGAGTTAGGTGAGTATGATAAAGGACTGGAAAATCTATCTGTTGCTTTGGATTATGTAAATATGCATCATCAGAAGTATTATGGTCTTAAAGATAGTACAGACCATTTGAGCACGTTCATTCCTATGGATACTATAACCACAGAGCTGGAATGGATAAACAAACAAGGTATAAAGACTGTCCCCGAGTGGATTGCCCGTCTTCGTGAACAGCTAAGTGTTACTTATGCTGCAATAGGAATGAAGCCGGAATCAGACTATAACAGAAACATATATCTCGATATACTTGATTATACCCGCCAGGATAAAGAACTTGAGAGCAGGTATAAGCTTTTGGAATATGAGTCTGAACTATTGACAGGTATGCTTATAATTGTCGTATTAGGCATAATATTTATAATAATACTTCTATATCTAATAAGTAGAAGATGGAAGAAGAAAAATGCCATATACATTGATAAATTAAAGAAGACAATTGATGTTTGCCGTAAGATAACTGCTTCTGTTCCATCAGATATTTCGGACTATGAAGGTATTTTATCTTGTATAAATAGTTCTGTAGGAGATGAGATTAAGGAGATTATTGGCTGCGATTATTTCCGACTTCTTATTAAAGATGAGGAGAAAGATGTACCTGTTTCAGATATCTCTCTGTCATATCCTATTATCGACTCTGATTCTAATGAGGCAATAGGAGAGGTTTATATAGCAAGTAAGAAGAAGATAAATAAGGAGGACAAGAGTCTTATCAATATTGTCTTGCCATATATCTTTTGGACTATAGACAATGGTTCTACATTTATCTCTTTAGGTGATGAAAGGATGAGGCTCGAAAAGGAAAAATATGTATATCAGCAACATATCATTGAGAATAAGAGACAGAATATTGTAAAGAAGGCTTCACTGTTTGTTGTAACAGGCATCACACCATTTATTGACAGAATTATAAACGAGAGCGGTAAGCTGTTGCAGCCATCTGTTTATGATAATAGTTCGGTAAGGAGAGAGAAACTACAATATATAGATGAACTTATAACTAAGATAAACGACTACAATGATATCATTGCCGCCTGGATTAAAATGCGTCAGGGGACTCTTTCACTGAATATCGAGAACTTCGAACTAAGTTCACTCTTTGATGTGGTAGAGAAGGGTAGACGTACTTTCGAGTTGAGGAAACAGACTCTTGAGGTAACACAGAATGATTTTGTTGTAAAAGCAGATAAGGCTCTTACCCTCTTCATGATAAATACTTTAGCCGAAAATGCCAGGAAATATACTCCTGCAAATGGCAAGATATCTCTTTATGCCACACAAACAGAAGATTATGTTGAAATCTCTGTAGAAGATAATGGGCCTGGCATATCTAAAGAGGATGTATCTCAGATACTTGATGAGAAGATTTACGACTCCAGCAATATTGGAATGAGCACAAGTGCTGACAAGGAGGGGTTGAAACAGAATAAAGGATCAGGCTTCGGACTGATGAACTGTAAAGGTATTATCGAAAAGTATAAGAAGACAAACGAAATATTTCGTGTATGCAAGTTTGATATTGATAGCACTCTTGGAAAAGGAAGCCGATTCTATTTCCGTTTGCCTAAGGGAATTCTGAAGAAGTTTACGATGATACTTCTGCTTGTCTCATTCTGTTATGGATGTGGAGTGAAGCGTCCTGATAAAATATCAAACAGAAAGGTCATTGAGGCAAAATCGGAGAAATATGACAGCCTTCTATATATTGCAAATCAGTATGCATATAAAGTATACAACAGCAACGTAAATAGATATTATAGTGATGCAGTACTTTATGCTGATAGTGCACTTTATTATCTAAACGAGCATTATAGTAGATATGGTTCACCAAAAGGTCCATTCATGAGAATCACGGGACAGGGCGTTCCTTCTGAACTTAAATGGCTCGAAAAAGGTTTTGATACAGACTATTATGCTGTACTCGATTTAAGAAATGAGATTGCTGTAGCTTTCCTGGCCCTTGGCGAGATAGATAATTATAACTACAACAATAACGCATATACATCTCTATATCGTCAGATTAGTAAGGATTCATCATTGGAGCAATATTGCAACAGGATGCAGATATCATCGAATAATAAGATTGTTGCCATGATACTTTGCGTAGTTTTGCTATTTATCCTCATAATAGGATATTACGTTCTCTATTCAAGGCATATGCTGATGTATAGGTATAATCTGGAACAGATTCTTGAGATAAATAAGAAACTCTTTACCTCATCTTTCCTGAGGATGCGTAATCCTGATGAAGTAACAACAAAGATTATCGATGACATCTTTGATGAGATGAATGAACTTATACCAATCTCACTTCTTGGTTTGGCTGTATATAATGAAGAGGAGAAGAAACTTGTATTCTCGCAGAATGTGCAATCATCCGATGATATGGAACTCTTGTCTATGATGAAGAAGTCATTCGATGAAGAGGTTAAGATGGAAGATGAAGGATACAAATGTATGCCTCTTCTTATTGAGGTCCTCGACAAGAAGCTATGTGTAGGAGTTTTGGCCATAAAGGGATCTTTATCTGTTAGCAAGGAAGATGAGAATCTGATGCTTGAAATTGTAGCCGGATATGTAGCCATTGTTGTTTATAATGCCGTAGTGATAGTCGAGAAGAAACATAGAGATATTGAGAATGCTCAGGATGATTTCAGAAGAGCTAAGCATGAAGAGAATCTTCTTCACGTGCAAAACATGGTCCTTGACAATTGCCTTTCGACAATTAAGCATGAGACAATTTATTATCCGAACAAGATAAAACAGATTGTTCTCAAGAGCTCTTCGGAAGATGATAATGAGGGCCAACTGGAACAGATAAAGACAATAAATGAGCTTATTGTATATTACAAAGATGTCTTTACTATACTTACAGGATGTGCCTTGAGGCAGTTGGCTGATGTGACATTCAAGAGGAGCGAGATAGAATCCTCAATGCTCGAAAATCATGCATTGAAGTATTTCAAGTATGTAACAAAGAAATTATCTTGCAATATAGATCTTTCTGTAGATTCACAGGATATATCTATCTTAGGTGATGAGATCCAGCTGAAGTTTATGCTAGAGAATCTAATAAGTAATGCCCTTTATCTTAAGAGAGATGGAAAGTTGAAACTATCAATCTACAGAGAAGGTGATTTTGCCAGATTTGATTTCACTGATGATCGTGAAGAGAAGAGTCAGGATGAACTTAACCAACTCTTCTATCCCGACAGTTTGGGGTTGAGAATAGATGAGAGCGGAATTATGGCCGGAACTGAGTTGTTGATTTGTAAGCAGATAATTCGTGACCACGATCAGTATACAGGTAGGAGAGGATGCAGAATAAATGCATCTGTTGCAGAGAATGGTGGATATACAATATGGTTTACAGTGCCATTGAAAGGTAATAGATAATAATAAAACAGATACATATGGATGAGAAGAGTTTTAAAGTAATAATTGTAGAAGATGTAAAGCTTGAACTTAAGGGTACTGAGGAGATATTCAGAAATGAGATACCTAATGCTGAGATTATCGGTACTGCAATGACTGAAGATGAATTCTGGACATTACTTCAAGGGAATAAGCCGGACATGGTTTTACTCGATCTTGGTCTTGGTGGTTCTACAACCATCGGTGTTGAGATTTGTGCAAAACTCCGTAAAGAACATCCTGAGATAAAGGTACTCATCTTCACCGGTGAGATATTGAATGAGAAGTTATGGGTTGATGTTCTTGATGCAGGAGCCGATGGTATTATCCTAAAAACAGGTGAACTACTTACAAGCACAGATGTGAAGTCACTTATTGACGGGAAGAAACTTGTATTCAACTATCCTATACTCGAGAAGATAGTAGACAGATTCAAACGATCTGTTCTTCAGGATCAGAAAAGACAAGAGGCAATAATTAATTATGATATAGATGAGTATGATGAGAGACTGTTGCGTCATCTTGCCCTTGGATATACTAAAGAGATGATAACAAATCTCAAGGGAATGCCTTTCGGTGTAAAATCTATAGAGAAACGTCAGAATGAGCTCGTTAATCGTCTCTTTACCTCTGATGAGAGGATTGGAGTAAATGCTTGTCGTCTAGTAACACGAGCTTTTGAGCTGAGAATAATTGATATAGATAATCTTGAAGCAGATGAAGAGTAGACACTTTCCACATCTTGCCACTATATTCTTCTTGGGCACGATAGCAGTAGCACTTCTGTCGTGGATAGGGAGAGTATATGGTGCTGGTTCTGTCCAGAGTCTTCTGAACTCGGATGGAATAAGATGGGAACTTAAGAATGCTGTATCTAACTATATGCAACAGCCTGCATTGGGTATCATAATGATACTTTTCATTGGGCTGGGGCTAACTATATATTCCGGTTTCTTTGAAGCAATAAAGAAGAGTGTTTTACGTCAGAGTTTAACAAGAAAAGAGAAACGCTCTCTCTTTCTCTCCCTGATAACTTTGCTTATATATATCATTACAATAGCATTAATAACATTCTCACCATTTGCTATACTTAAGAGTGTTACAGGTACTTTGGTTAATTCTCCATTTGAGATGGGTCTTTTTTACATTATCTCTTTCGGTTTTGGACTGACTGGTTTAGTATATGGATACATTTCCGGTAAATACAGAAGTGACAGAGACATAATAAAAGGAATGACTTTTTTGTACAGAAGGTGTTCTGATTATTTCATTATTCTCTTTTTTGTTGTACAGTTCTTTGCATCACTTATTTACTCCAATATGCTCCAATCCATGGGGGTTTCAGAAGAGTTGCTTTATTTCGTATTTGATGTCTTTTGCTATTTACCTCTAGTACAAATCATTAAAGTGGAGCCTGAAAAAAAAGCTTCAAAAAAGTAATATATTCCTTTGCAAATATCAAAAAATATCCTACCTTTGCAACCGCAAACAAGGATGGTTCCGTAGCTCAGCTGGATAGAGCAACGCCCTTCTAAGGCGTGGGTCAAGCGTTCGAATCGCTTCGGAATCACTGAAGAAAACTGTAAGTAGCTTAAAATAAAGTACTTGCGGTTTTTCTTTTTTATTAATGCACAACAATTGCACAACATAATTTTTCATAGTCGAATTTTCGACAGTGAGATTCTTAAAAAAGGCTATCTATTAATTTAGGTAGCCTCCTCCCCCAAAAGAAACACCTGCCCAATAGTGAAAATGTTTTATTTACTTCCCCTCTTGTATCTTCAGGGCTTGCTTTATTATCTATTCATCTTCCGTTCTCGCTAACTCGTTTATCATATTAACGAGATTCCAAGCTTATTTAATATCTCATCCTTATCATCACCATCTAAGAATGATAGTTCTCTGAAAGCATCGCATATTTGAGCCTTGATACTTAATATCTCTTCCGTACGAAACCGCTCGATCATTTCGGCTGCGTGTTCTGTTACTTCTATTCTTCTCATAATACTTTAAATGCGTTATCGTTTGTATGGTTGTCTATGACTTCGCCAAGTACCTTTGTTATCTCGTTATCTAAAAGCCAGTAAGGCTCATCAAGATTATTATATAGCTTCCCGTACATAGTCTCCATTATTTCCCGAACATAGGCTACTGCACAAGATAGAGCCTTGCATAGGAGTATTCTCTTTGTCTCTTCACTTACTTGTATGTCTGATATATTGTCGGTATACTTTTTAATCGTTGCCTCTTGGCTCTTAAAATCCACTTCTTTCATATTACATTTCCTTATAATCTGTTAGTACTGATTTTATGTCTATTACATCATTCATGATTATTATCAGCTCTTCATTCAACTCTTCAAGCTTCTCATAAAATTTTTCAGTCCTTACATCACAGCTCTCAGGCTCAAAACTTAAACATACATTGCTGACTGTCTGATATACGTCTGAAAGCATAGCCTTACACTTTAGAATAGCTTTTGTTTCATCACTTACTTTAATACTCTCTGCTGCCTTTTGGCATTCTGTTGAAATTAATTCTTTTTCCATAATAATAAATTATTTGTTTTGTTTTGTGGTGCAAACATAACTTAAAGGTTTGTATTATGCAAGCATAAACATAACTTTTAACTATTGTTTAACATTTAAACCAAAATATATTAGTTATGTTTGTAGCATAATAATTTAAAATATAGGTTATGGAATTAAGAGTAAAAGAAGTATGTAAAGAGAAAAACATACTATTTAAAAATCTTGCTGAAAAATTGGGTATTTCTGATATTGCGTTAAGAAAACAGGTACAAGGCAATCCAACTATTGAGACACTTGAAAAGATTGCATCCGCTTTGGGCGTATCTGTAACGGAATTGTTCGAGGAGCAAAAGGATAATCTCAATATTACTTGCCCTCATTGTGGCAAACCTATAAATATCAAGGTAGAATAATAGAAAATAACTCATCCATAATATTGTTTTAGTTAATAGTAGTTACTACTTTAGAATATTATTAACTAAATTTATATAATATGAAAAGGATTTTCTTTTTATTCTCTCTGATTTTAACATTAGTTTTATTTACAAGTTGTCAAGATGAGTATAAATCTGCTTTTGAAAGCGTATGTAAAAACGTAGTAATTGGTACTCAAGATGGAGGTACTTCATACACCGCATCTATTGAGGATACTTATAATCAACAACAATATGTAAATAAAATAAAAGATAAATTCGATAAGATTTCTAATGTTGTAGGTGAAAATGAAGGAGAATTACCAGCATCTGACGGCAAGGGATTGGGCGAGTTTTATAGTTGGGAAAGTCCTACCGTACGTATCATCCTTGTTTCTGAAAAGAGATTAGGTGAAGATGGAGAGATTAAAGCAGTTGTAGTTAAAAAATAAACAGAATCCCCATTCCTTAATTGGTTTGGGGAATTTTTGTGTCTAGCAAATGCTACGTTTTGCTACAACTATTATAGTCTGACTAAGTTGGAAATCTTACTTTGATTAAATTAGCAATTGTGAGAAAATCTCACATATCAGAGAGTCAATTAGTTAGATATAGATTTACCAAACTTAGAAATTTAAGTTTGGCTGATTTAGTGGTAGTTAGACGTTGCGGAAATTCTCGTTTTGGCAAAGTGAAGAAAATCCTCTCGGCTGATTTAGTGAAAGTTACAATAATATCTGGTATTGCTAAGGTGAAAAATATCCTCTAGCTATGCTAAATTACATACCGGCTTATCGCGTTGGGCTTATTTGCCTTAGAGCAACAGGAACATAAAAAGAGCCGCCCATATATCTAATACACAAGCGACTCTTACAACAACATGCACTTCAAAATTAATAATAAATTCTATTACTAAGCATAACTTTGATTTATTTTATTAGTTCTTTGGCTCTAAGCCAAGATGTAAGCTCATTATAAACATTATCCATCGTATCTCTAAAATCTTTGTATGTCTCGTAATCAAAAGCAAGATTGGCACATAATTGAGAAATTCTTGTTCCATTATTTATCCCTACAGTCTCAGCAATCTTTTCTCTGAGTCCGTTCTTTATCTGATTCCCTGCAAGCGTGTTGGGTGAATAAAGGTATATAATAGAAAAAACGAAATACTTATTATAAAGCGAAATGCGCTGTCTTCCGCCTGGAATAGGGTAAAGCTTCCTATAATATGAGTAAAGCTCTGGAATAAGGCTCATGTCACGTAATATTGGTGTTGAGAGTTTCTTCTCTGCTTGATAAAGACACTCTCTTTCTTCTTTTATGCTCTTCAGACTTGATATAATCGAAAAGTCCATTCCCATTATCGTTTTATAGCAATAGAGAAAAATGTAATGCAAATCTAATTTTCAATATAAATAATATGAGTATGGCACGAATTTTAATGACTGATACAGCAGGAACTTAGTAGCTGGCATCTCTAAATGATGAATTATTCATCATTTTCTATTTGAATAAAATTTAAACTTAATATTAAGGAGTTACATAGTGTAACTCCTTTTTCACTAAATTAGAGTGTATCCGTTATTTTTACCAAAATGCATTTCCAAACTTTTGAAAAATCTCCGTTTGTGTGAACGGAAGTTGTGTGTGGTTTACGATCCGTTATCAAAACAATTTATACCCATACCCCTTGTGACATACTACAAAAAAAGCACAATTTATAAAAAGAAAGTGAGACTACTCTCACGAGCAATCTCACCATAATTCACAAACTAAATTATATGAAAAATCATGCACGGATAACACTTTATCCGTTTATATCATTAGAAACTTTTGTAATACAAATTAATTTCCCCATGCGTAATGCCATGCAGCACCCGAAATAAGATTAGGCTTATTCTCCTTTATAAGTTTAAACAAATGTTCGATTTCTTCACCTCTCCATATAGAATTTGCTTTGTCCCTTCGGAATAGTTCATTCTCCGTACTCATCAGTCTTTGATTCAAATCTAAAAGCATTCTTGCAAGATTTATCTCATCAATATGTTCAAACTCACTTGAGGTGTCTACCTCAGAACTCCCGGCAAAGCCATTACTTGTCTTTGTTGTTGATGTTGATCCATTCCTTAAATACTTGTTTCTGTATATATGTGGAATCTGTGTTGCTACTATCTGCATATCTTATACCTCCTTTAAATTTACTTCTGCTGAATTGTTCTTCATATCGTATGTAATACTATCTACAAACATATCTTTGTTTAATGACTTCATACTGATTATTGAATATGGTAGTATATTCTTGTTATGGAGAGTATTTGTATAGATAAACTTTGGTTTGCTGTAATGGTCTACATATTTACCAATATTAAACACTTCCATCTTATTTGAATCTGTATGTCCGTATTTTGAAAGTGTATCTACAAAGTCATAGTTTGAACCGTCTTTCTTAATTACATAAGAGTATGAAGCTGCTACAGGTGAATAGGTGTTCACCCTCATAGTAATATCGTCAAGCTCAGTTATATTATCACTGTTGATTACATTTTTATATAGAATATCGGAGTCAATCGTTTCACCTGTATTTTTATCTTTAAGTCCGTTTTCATTAAGATACTTAAAAACAAAATCAGAAATATAAACGGCCTTTATCCCGTCTGTGTTCCTGTTCATGTAGTACATCCAATTACTTAAGCTCTGAGCTAAAAACGGTCTACTTATTTTCAAATCTATTTCTCCGCAAATAGTCATATCACCCAAAGGAATAATATTACCTTGTACGGGGTTTGCATAACCTTGCTTCCAACTTACTTGATTCTCAAGGCTATTAGTATTGTTGAACAAATCAGGATATTTTATGAAGTCTGTACGTATGGCAAATTTATTTTTCAGCAATATTCTTTCTATAGTATATTCATTTACTTTATAGCTTGTTGTCCCATTGGTGTAACAACTCATTTGCTCATACTCTGTGTGATAATGCCCGTTTGGCGTTCCGTAATCTTCATCTTCAACCTCCCAACTATCTGGAACCGTTGTGTCTTTATAACCTGTATAACTGTTATACACACTTTCACTAACTGATATACATATAGATTTGTCCGAATTATAAATGTTATACATCAGACCTGAGTCCTGCACCTCGTCAATTGTTGGTGAACCTACTGAGGCATCGGGAATATAAGTATTAATGAAAGTCCAATCCTGGTCCGTTCTCCATTTCGAACCGTCAAACCACTTTCCACCATAAGAAAGAGAAGTAGGAAACCAACATTTAGTTTTAAGTTCTGTATCTTCTATGTTCTGGTTAAGATTCTCATACCAATAATTCATTTTAGATAGAACAAACGAAAGGTTTATGACAAACGCACCGCCTTTTGCTATAAATACTTTCGGCTGTTCAGGATTGTTTATTATAAGTTTGTCAAAGTCTTTATAAGCTACATTTGCAGTATTCCAACTATTAGCCAAATAACTTGTATAACTTGGGCTTTCAGGCACTTTGTCTTTCTCATATAAAAAGATATTATCATAGAACGTGCCTTCTATTACATTTGCAAGATTACTCCATGTAGGATAATCACGTACATTTTCTGCAAACGTACATTTTCCGTCTATGTTCCAATTTCCCTTGCTCTTGGAAATATAGTGGTTTACTTCGTAATTCTTATAATTAGGCTTTCCGCTACTGTATAACTTGCTTTCTACAGATGATACGGCTTCAAGATCATCATTATCTATCAAATCAGGCCGTACACTGTCTGCAGGATTGCAATTTGCCACGATTGATACTTGATTATATATATTACCCAAAGAGATAGAAGCATTAGCGCTTGATATGCCTATATTGCCTAAAGTCCTTTTATCCTGCTCTAATGTTACAATCTCGCTTGACTCTTCTGTGAGGTCAAACTTTGTAAAGCTGTAGTTTCCGCTTTTTAAGGCTTCATAGTCAATTAAATAATATCGGTCTTGGAATTGTATTAAGGTCATTCCTAAATATCTGAGAATATCCTCTATCACCTCTTTGTATGTTTGTGGTTCTTCGCTCTCGTCATAGAAGTTTCTTTCCTGGATATACAGATTCTTTAATACATCATGGCCGCCGTCAATAGTAAGTGAATTATGTAAATAAACCTTGTTTATAGTACACCCGGTATCTATTCTTTTTAGTGCTGCAGTTATAATATCATAGAATGAACCTATACTATTTTCCGACTTACTAAACTTTACATTCTCCAGATTGGAAACAACATCAACAAACTCAAGTTGTAACAAATCGAGATCACTTTCAAACTCGCTTGAATAAATGTTCGGAGTGAGGAATCCAAACCAAAACAACGTCTCATTCTTAAATACCTTAACCGTTACTTTATTAAGTTCCCCTGTGTATAGGTCTGTTAAGATACTATTAGTAAGAATATTAATAGTACATCCCGATTGTTTCAACGGCTGAAATATATCATCGGAAACATACTTTATACTTATCGCATCTGCTGAAAGGGTTAATACCTCGTCCGTCACTTCTGTAGCATCTTCAACATTCTTGTAAATCTGAACATCTATCTTATTATTGTCCACGTCGTAAAATGTGGAATGAAATCTTTGTTTATACTTCATCTTAATTTCCCCATTTTAGAATTATAATTATTAAGAACTCCAACAAGTTCCTGACCTTTGATTTTGAATGTTACTTTACCTCCACTGCTAGAAGTTGCACCCTCGTTTATCATTGAAAATAACTTTCCTTGCTGTGAACCGTTAAGAATCATCTCACCACTGTTTACCCTTGCTATGTTCATATCTCCGATTGTAGAGTTGCCGCCTACTATACCGCCCGTTGCAAACTTTGGAATAGCTGACAAAGCTGCAACAACACTTGCAATGGCACCACCAACAAGAAGCCATCCTATAAAAGGTGTCTGAGCGGCTGACTTAGCCGATTCCGCAACGGCTGCCCCGGAAGATGTAGATTGCTCGACCTGATTTGCAGCACTTAATGAAAGAATTGCTGTTGTCATTCCTGCAATACTTGTCATTACATTCTGTGCATAAGTTAGCCAACTATTAGAAGCTCCGTCTGTAGCTGATTGAATGTTCCCCATTACATTAGAAATAGCGTTCAAGCTTTCTAAATAATCATTGTTCACCGCTATATCTTTCGTTGTGTATATCGGTTTTACTCCATATCCATTAACATTCAAACCTTTTGTAGGATCTGAATTTACTTTAAGGCTCGTCTTATTTTGGGTTACCTCAGGAGATGTTGGATGATTAGCTTTGAAATTAAGTTCATTCACTATTTCCTTTAACTCATTTATCTTTGCCTGTAGTGCTGCCCTGGCTGTGTCGGTTGTCGCCTTTGAAAAGTTCTTCTGTAAATCAAGAATCTCTTTGTCTATCTCTGCAATGCTTCCAGGAGGCAAAATTTCGTCTTTGGTTATCTTTACCCCTTTATTTGTAGTTCCCTTGTTCTGTTTGTTGAAAGAACCATTAATTTTCGCATCGGCGTTTGCTACTTCTAGCTGTTTTGACGATATATCCACTGTAATAGCATTAGCTGCAGCCTTCATTTTAATAGCACTTGCAATAGCTGATTTCTCATCATCGCCCATTTCTAAGAATTGTTTCGCAAACTCTTCGTATCTGCCTTGTGCCGATCGCCTGTATTTATTAAATTCATCCCTTATCTTTTTAGTCTCTGGTGTGTCGACCATTTTTTGTAGTGCATCGTCGTACGCCTGTGAGGATAGAATCTTAGAATTGTATGATTCTACTTTATTCTTATAGTTTGCAGCGCTCTGTTCAACTTTAGGCCTGTTGGTATCCTTCATCACATAATCCCAAGTTGACCTTTTGATGTTTCCTTTGAAGAATTTAGCTGCATCAGCATCTAGAGTTGCATAATATGCCTCGTTGTTTGCCGACTTCAAAGGGGTGCGTAATGAAACCATTTCTTTCAGAATACTTTTTGCTTTCTCTAAATGTTTGTTTCTTTCTGCATCGCTCATATTGCGCGCTTTAGCTGCATCGACTTCTAATTGATACTGGGTTCTTAAATCATCATACTGGGCATTATTGAAGAGTGTTTTAGTGCCTAAGTTATCCAGAATAACGGATAAACGGCCTGCTTTATCAATAGCGTCGGAAAGGTTATTCAAAAAGCCTTGAAAATTACCCGTTGCAAGAGCTACATAGAAGGTATCAAGAGCACCTTTCATTTCATCTTGCATCTTCACCCATGCATCACCTGTTGTTTGAGTGGAATTAACAGCTTTATTGAAAAGTTCGGTAGCACCCATAGCTAAACCAATACCACCGGCAAATTTAGCGGCGATACCAATCATAGAAGAGAAAGAGGAATTGAACGCACCACTTACTTTATTTCCTACTGCTTCAATTCCCTGAATCTGTTTTGTGCTCTTTAATATATTGTTATCAAACTGAGTGCTGTTTAATAATAATCTTGTTACTAAATCTGCCATTACTTAAAATATTTTGAGTATTCCTCTGCCTTTCTGGTTAATCTCTCAACATCCACATCAGAAACAACCGTTGATTCTTCTGTCTTATCCCATGAGAATTTTATTATATCAGTAGGTTCAATCTTATTTGTTGAATTGCTTTGAGCCATTATATAAGCTATCATTCTCGCCTGTTCCCAATTATCCTTATTCCTTAAATAGCTTGATTCAATCAATGGTTTAATCTCATACATCTGCATTCTATCAAGGACGTATTCAGGAGACAAGCCATTAAAAACAAGTGTTGAGTAAATTTCCTGAACGCTTAAAATTTTTTTTTATCATCTACAGGCTCGTTCTTCTTGAATGCTGATTGCTTCTTCGCTTCTTCATTCATAAGATTTTTATACTGCTCAATCAATGAAGGATCATTATCTGCCTCATCAATAAACTCGTCAAATGTAAATTCTGCATCCCGGTTGTTCGCCATGATGATAGAATAGAAGTATATAAACTCATCCATCAGTGTTTTAATACTGAATAACTCACCTTTTATCTGCTCGAATATGAACATCGCTCTAAGAGTGCTTTTCATTTCATATTCATTTCCCTTAATTATTATCTTCATATTGTTTTAATCAAAAAGCCACTTATAACTATAATAGAAATAAGTGGCTTACATTTTTTTTAAGCTGTTTCCATTTTTTTAAGTTCTCCAACACCCTTGAATTGAACTGAGAAAGTCGCCTTATCTCCGTTTGGTGCATTTATTTCAAGGTTTGTTATAATTACTTTACCTTTATAACCTCCGTTTGTTGTTGGTGCTGTCCATCCTCCTTCTGGTACTTCTTTTCCTGCATCGGCTGGAACCTTACCTAAAGAAAAAATTGCATCTATAGGAGTTTTAGCAATCATCAAAGCAAACAGATCATCAAATCCGTTTCCCTTTGGATCACTTGGAAAAAGGCTGTCTGAATTACCATCAAAAGCAAGTTTCTTTACTCCTGGAGAATCCCAATCACCGCCCTCGTCCTTATTGCTAGTATCAACTGTTTCTGCTGTGATATTTAACTTGTGGCTTTTAGCAAGTGCAATAGACTTTCCACCTAAAAACCACATCATATCTGAACCTTCTATTTTCATATTATTCTATTTTAATTTTAAACACTAAATTTTGCACATACGCATCATCAATATAATCTTCCGTTGCATCAGATAATTCTATTCTTGAAATGTTGATACCTAAAAATGCACCTCTTTTGCCTACAAGTGCATCAGTTACTTTTATAGCTATATTTAGACTACTGCCATAAGAATCGGATGCAACAGCAAATTCCATTTTTACGTTTTGTTCATCGACAAAACTATCTTTGTTCCCTTCCACATCAAGACCGTTCCTACGATACACCATAAAAGGGAATGTAGTGTTTTCATCAGCCACCAAAGGAAATATCTTTTCATCAAGTACCTTTTTAACCTCCGCATCAGCTTGAAGGATGTTTATTATTGCCTTACCGACTAGAATACTGTTCAACTTACCCATATTACTTTTTATTTGAAATCCTTATTATTGATTCTGAGATAAGACTATTCATATTATCAAAAATCTCTTTTTCTGTAGCTGCTTTTGCATTGTCAAAGAAATGGAACTTGGAACTTTCTATTTGTCCTCTGTTTGCTCCTTTGCGTGGTGCTTTCCTGAGTTGTCTCGGTTTAGTACCCATTTCAAAGAACTTCAAACGGAAATCGCCTAATATGTTTACTTTGGCTTCTGTAGCTCCTTTGTTCACGCTGTATCTGATACCGCTTTGCAAACTCTTACCGTTCCACCGATTTTTATCATTTACTTTGTTCCCGATCCTATTTTTCAGCTCTTTTCTCGCTGCCCTTACAAGTATTGAAGAACCTCTCTTCAACGCATCCCGATATACTTTAACCTGCTTCTTACGGTCTAGGTCTGCGAACAGGTTAAGAACTGATTTAGTATCTATTTCAAAAGCTGCACTATTCATTTATAAGTTCTCCGATAATTTCAATTGCCTGAATAGCTTTATTCTTGTATATGGATAAGATTTTGTATTTCTTACCGTCGTAAATTATTCTCATTGATTCATCCACTTTGTGAAAGATACGGATATAGAAAGCAAAAATATATTGATTGAATATCTCCTTGCTGTCTAAAAGCCTTTGACCATTTCGGAAGGTAACAGTGGCATTTGTGGAAAAATCATCTACCCATGTAACAGAAGAACCTCCAAAATCGGATTTCTCTGTCGTCTTCTTCTGAAATGTTACCCTTTCGTTTAAATCTCCTGCTCTCATATCAATATTTCTTGTACAAATCAATAAGATAATCAAAGGTGTAAGGAATCTTTACGGCCGACTTATCGCCTGCAGGCTCACGGTTCTTGTAAAGATTCCCGATTAACAATAATATAGCTTGTTGAATGGGTGCGGGTATCATACCGCCCTCATTCATAAGCTCATCCCATGAAGCTATATTAAGATGATTCATTACTGCATCTGTTGCAACTGAATCAAGCATATTCAAATACTCGTTCTCTGTTGTAACTTCTTCATCTATCTGTAGATGTTTCTTTATTACACTTAAATCTATCATATAGCTTCCCGATTATATTATTACGCTTTCAATACCTTCTTTGCAAATGAAGCTGCTCTTCTTGGTTTTGCATCGAAGAACGTATTGATAACAAGGCGAATTTTTCCATCACCTGCCTTTGTGAATGGGTCTACTGTCAAATCAATAGCTCCGAACTGACCGATTACATAATCGTTGAAGTTACCCATTACAACACCCTTTGCAGAAACTGCGCTTGAGCAAAGGACCGGGTAACCGTTCATTTCTGAACCTTCCATGATGAAACCTTGATTTGTTGCCTTTGCTGTTGTTTTCAAGTCTGCCTTTGCAGAAGGAGAAATAATATAGCAGATATTACCACCTACATTTGCAGCTTCAAGGGTTGATTCCATACCTACAATATCTTTGTAAGTTACATCTGTTGTGTCTGCTATAACACCGTAAAACAAACCTGCTGGAGTTGTTATTGAACCTGCACCGTTTCCCAAAATGGTAGATTCAAGTTTCTCTGTAATAGCTCTCACCAAATCAGCCTTTAGCATTCCTTCTGCGCTGTTGCTGTCCTGTGCAAGGAACTGTTTTGAAATCTCAATAACGGCTGTTAGCCTCTTTGGAGAAAGTTTCACCTCACCAAATGAGCCTTTTCCGTCTTTTGCTGTTGCTGTCTCGTCTTCCCATGATACAGAAGAACCTGAATAAGTAGGAATAGAAACATCACCTACCAAACCATTCAACATTGTTGCACCTGCCTTAACCATTACTAAGTTATTTCTTAGTGGCTCAAGAAGTCCCAATTTATCAGTAGCAACATTTTCTTTTCCATAGGTTAGATCTCCTACATGAATAGAAGGATCTTCCCCTTCACGGTATTCCATAGGCAAAACAAGTTGTCCGCCA
The DNA here is from genome assembly GCF_000613805.1 of Phocaeicola paurosaccharolyticus JCM 15092. Taxonomy (GTDB): domain Bacteria; phylum Bacteroidota; class Bacteroidia; order Bacteroidales; family Bacteroidaceae; genus Phocaeicola; species Phocaeicola paurosaccharolyticus. The sequence goes on from NZ_BAJR01000004.1 coordinate 45,467, forward strand.
TAGCTCAACCCGCCTTTTCTCATTTCCTCAACACCTCGTTTGTTTATTTCAAGTGCTGCTTCATCCATTGGCTGATTATTAGCAATACTTCTAATTGCTGAAAGCAAATTAAATTTCATAGATTTTACTTTTTTGTTATTATTCTTGTTATCGTTCTCTAAGTTTCTTAACTCGTTGCTAATACTCTCAATTTCCTTTGTTAATGTCTCAAACAAAGCGTTTTCATCTGCGTTGAGCTTTCTTTCCTCTTTCTCGGCTTTTCCGATAATATCAGAAAGCTGTTTTTGAAGAATAGCTCTTTTGTCCTTTAGTTCTAAACTGTTCATTTTATTTTTGATTTTAGATTATTGAAATATTCTTTAAGTTCCTCTGTCTCCTTCTCTTTCAACAAGTCAAAACCTCGTTTGTCGATTGAAACTGAAGTTGCATCATAAGCAGGATAATATACGGGTGAAACATCATATAACTCTCTGAAAGCTACAATAGTCCTTTTGTATGAACCATCCTCTTTTTTATCCCATTGATCTTTATCAATACAGAAGGCAAAAGATGATGATGAAATATCACCACGCTTAACACTTTCAAGAAGTTCATCTCCTAAAGCTGTGTTAGGTGCTTCAAACTCGTATTTTAGACCTTCCTTGTCAATAGTCAGTTTCAGACTTCCTTTTCCCTTTCTTGATCGTGCCAATACGCCACGGTCTATATCATGATTCATAAGGCAAAGAACGTCTGACCTTATAAGAACTCCGTCTAAGGCTGTATCTGCAATAATTTCAGTAAAGCCACCTAAGTCCTTACTTTCAGTGTTGAACTTCAAAGCATATCCAACTATGCTCCGACTCTCAACCTTAAATTCCGTTTCGTTATTCCTCGTTTCCTTCATCGTTATTTATTTTATTATCTGTCGGTTTGTTATTTATAGCATTATCAAGTGTCATTACATTACATTGAATAAAATGTGTGCCATTCTCAACTTTTGGTAAATCGAGCTGTTTCCTAATATCATTGATAGATAAAACGCCGATATTGAAAAGACTTTTATAATACTCGGCTTGGCTTTTCTTGTCGGTTCTCAACAATACAGAAGTATCAAAGCGAACATCTATACTCCTTTTCTCACTAGGTCTGTATATCTTCCTTTCAAACTCTAGTTCTATCTTTTCAAGAAGTGGAGAAAGTGTATCTGTAAGGAATGAAAGTTGTGTCGCTTCTACAGTCGAATAGCTCGCCTTTGATAAGTCAAAAGCCTTTACAGGTGAGACACCAAAGAAACGGCAAATGTCTATAACATTAAATTGTCTTGTCTCCAATAGTTGAGCATCAGAAGGATTTACAGTGATAGGCTGAAAATCCATATTGCCTTCCAGAACAGCAAGCCCATTAGGAGTTCCGCTGTTTGCATTGAATGCTGTTTGCCAACTTGATTTTAATGCAGTCCTTTGCTTTTCTGTAAGTGTTGAACTTACTTTCAATATTCCTGCCAAATTACACCCACCTTTGAAGAATCCCTGTGCCTGTGCTTCACTGTCTGAACTTAAACTTAACGTCTGATTTGCGTGTTGTATTGTAGATACACCGTTTATTCCGTCGTAGGTGAAGTTTAGCAAGTGGATCATGTTGCAGGGTTCAACATTACCAAATCCAGAAATAGAATATTTAAGATCCATTAAGGTGTTATCAGTATAGGTAATAGTTACAGAATTCGGGTCGATAAAATATAAACCTTTTACATCGCCTTTTTCGTCTCGGTCTATATAAGCATATCCGGCGCCCTTTAAGAGCATACTTACAACAAGAGCTTTCATAAAAGAGAATCGGCTCATATATTGGTTTGGCTCTTTGTTAAGAATATAGTAACTTGGATGATTCTCAAACTTTACCTTGAATCCTTCCTTGTCGATAAAATACGGCTCAATCGGTAATTGTGCCACCGAATCACTGATAACATCTACACATCGGTAAACTGTACTCAACAACATTGATTTGCTTTGTTTATAGCTTCCTACACCATTAAACAGAAGGGAATCCGTAAAAGAGCTTCTCTGTTCCTTGTTTCGTTTGAATAAACTTCGTATGTTCATTTTACATTGACATTATTTCATTATTATATTGAGGCTGTAGTGAGTAACCTCCCAAAGCTTCCAACATTGCAATTACTCCATCAACCTTATTGTATCTATTAGATTTATCTGGCTTACAATTCCCGTTATAGTCTAATTTTAGAGTTACATTCCTGAAACAGAACCTATTTATAGGGTTATCATCTATTATCACCATACCGCCTAATGTCAATCTTTCCATTTCCTTTGTAGGTGAATTGAAGTTTCCTATGTTCTGCCCGAATGGCTCGAGTGGCAAACCTTCATTTGTGCAATCAATCGCCCATGAAGTAGCATTCCACTTATCATAAAAAATCTTTTGGATGCAAAGAATTTCTGAAACTTTCAGTATGTCTTTGGTGATATAGTCATAGTCTGTTACGTTACCTGGTGTAATGATTAAATATCCCATTCTCGCCCATTCTCTATAAAGTTCCCGGTTCTTGTTATCTCCTGTCAATACTGCCTCTGGCAAATAGTAATGGACCTTAAACAAAAGTTTATCTTCTGCAGGTATAAGAAAACAACAACAAGTTAAATCTCCTGTCATTGATAAGTCTACACCGCAAAAGCAAAAACTATCTCTATGATCGTTCAATTCTATATGCTTGGATGAATCAAGAATGTATTTTTCTGGGATCCAAACATTTTTTACATCGCACCAAATGTTCAGATTCTTTGTTTTTACTCCCACCTCATCGGATGGATTGTTAACTGTTTGTTTTACCTGTTCTCTCAGATACTTCTTTGATACAGTAATATCTAAGTTTGGAGTACACTTCAACCAATTCTTCTCATCCTGCCAATCATCGCCCTCATCAAGTGAATAGATAGCGACAAAAAAAGAATCATCCGTTTTTACTCCCTTTATTATCTCGGTGCAAACTGTTCTTAACTGATAACAGGGTAAAGATTTGTCAAAGCCTGCTGTGGTAATAGTACACAAATGAGGATTCTCACGCATACCCATTGAGGACTTTATAACGTCTCTTACTCGGCTGTTAGGTGCTGAATGGTACTCATCAACCAAACCGAATGAAGCGTTGAAACCATCTAACTTTGAATCATCAGAAGCAAGTACTTTCAATGTAGAGTTCGTTTGTTGAAATTGAATGTCTGCCCTGAATGGAACGAGTTTCTTTTTCTTCGGATCAAGTCCCTTGCAGAAGGTTGAACACATCTTAAAAGCTATCTTTGCTTGTTCCTTTGAGTTTGCAGCGAGCAGAACTTCCGCACCTTCTTCACCATCGGCAATTAAGAAGTATAAACATAGAGCTGCTGCGAATGCTGTCTTTCCGTTTTTACGTGATACCTCAATGTATGAGCTCGTAAACCTTCTTGTATCGGTATCTTTCCAATAGAAACCGATAATGTTAGCAACAATGAACTGTTGCCACGGCTCAAGCTTGAAGGATTCTCCTGAATACTTACCGGTATAGTGTTTTAGAATACCGATAAATTTAATTGCCCGGTCCACTATTTTGGGTTTAAATATCAAATCATCACGTTTTAGATCATCTTTGAATCTTTGACATGATAACTGTATATATTCCCCTGCAATAACTTTCCCGGAAAGAACATCATTACAATATTTTAGATACCCTTTCAACGTGTTTCCTTTGGATCTTTAATAAATCTGTCAAATGGAGAATCTTCTTCCTTCTGTGGAATAATCTTTTCAAGTTTGGTTCTTGCTTTGGCTGTAAGTCCAAATTCTGTCATTATCTTGACCGCTTGAACCTGTGCATCCCTGGCCACCTTGATTAATGGGTGTGCAATAAGAACATCCTTAACGGCAATCATTAAACCGTCTTCGTTTATCTGCTTGCTCGCCTTAATGAACATATCAAGATTTCGTGCAAGCATCATCAAAGCTGCGTTGTCAACGTTTGCTAACAGTTCTTTTTCTTCCAGAAGCGAAATAACCTCTTTGATATATTTGGATGCTTCCCGTTCTATGTCTTTTGGAATTTGAAATTGTTTCATTGTCATACACTTCTTTATAAGGAATAGAAAGAAATGTATTACAAATTATTTATGTTTATTGTGTATGAGTTGGTGGCACTCTTTGCAAAGTGCTTGAAGGTTGTTATAATCGAAAGCCTTATCAAGTCTTGAAAGTCCTCTGTAGTTTAGAAAACTGTCTTTATGATGCACATCTACGGCAAACTTTGTTATTCCATTATTCAAACAAATCTCGCAAAGTGGGTGTTCCATGAGATAAGATTTTCTTAGATCCTTCCATCTTGCAGTTTGGTAAATGTTTTGTCGCTCTTTTCGCTTTTCGTTTGAGTCATTTTGTTTTTTTGGCTTGTATAGTGTCGGCATAATCTAATAGTTTTTGTGTTGTATCTATATCATCAGGATTTTCTTCCGTAGGTTCTTCTTCATCATCCCCTGGCATATCAAAGTTCTCATCCATCGGAACGGATGAACATCGCATTGCTTTTTCATTTCTGTAATATTCACCCTTTAACTGCTTGAACAATTTCTTGAACAAATCTTTGAAGTCCTGCTCTCCGTCAAACTCTCCAGTAATACGGATGTATGTATCATTAAACGTTTCTTCGTCAAATTCATTATGAACGAGTGATTGAAATAAACTTTTGTAGTGCTTATCCATCAAAGAGCGTACACTCTCATTCTGTACACCCTTTTGAATGTTTAGTTCCCTTTGATGAAATGTATCATAGCTGTTTCTCATTCCTTACTGATTTTTCGTACTTTTCCAAAAATTGGTCTATTGCGAACCTTATAACCTTTGAACGATCTAAATTCATCCTGTTACAGATTTCATTTATTGTAAATACTTGGTGCGCTGTAAGTCTTATGATTGCTGTGCCGCCTTTCTTCTCTTCCATATTGTGTTTATTTAAAAGATTTTTTTCTGCTCGTTGGTTTCAATTATCTCAAATTCGATTCTTGGCTTCATCGTGTCGCAATGTCTCTTGGCCTCTATTGATACGCAAAGATTATCATTGGCTATTGCCCCGACACTTTGCAAACAGTCCAAAGCAGCCTTAAAACAACCGTCTAAATCATGTCTATAGTCAGGATAATACGCATCTATCTTGAAATGAAACGGTGTGCTGATCATTCGACCTTTATAAATTTTACACTGCTTTTCAAATTCTCTTTCATACCGCTTGACTTCATAACTTTTCACCAAACAATAATGACCGTGAATCCTGCCTACTGTATAGCTGTTGCTCTTGGATGGTATAACTCCATAAATTACTTCTTTCATATCAAAATGGATTATCATCGTTATGAGATATGATAGCAGAACGTTTAGGCAATAAATTTGGCTCTATTGGATAGAACTTCGTTAGTTCTGGAATAAATCCGCATATAAATTTGAAAGTTCCTATATTACGCCCTTTGGCAACATCCACCATACAAGTATCATGAGTATCAATATTAAGAAATTGTTCTGGGTAACTCTTTCCGTAATATTCAGGACGATACAGTAATATTATTACATCTGCTGCTTCTCCTATCTGTCCTGAACTACGCAATCTTGACAAAGAAGGAACTGGGTTCATACTATCTCGATTCAACTGAGATAAGGCAATTGTCCAAATATTTAACTCCTTCGCTATGTTCTTCAACTTCCTTGCACAATCGCCCATTTGCTGTTCAATATTGCTTGATTTCGTGTTTACTGAAAGAATCTGCAAATAATCTACCACTACACCCTTAATGTGGTATTTAGCAACCATTCTACGAATCGAACAAAGTATATTATCAATATTATTTGTGCTCTTATCGTCGAAAAATAACGGAGCATTAAGGAAAGTCCCTACAGCCTTGTCAATTCTCGGAATCTCTTCATCATTCAGTTTATCGTACAAAATCCTACTTGATGTAATACCGCTTTCCATTGATATCATACGGGCAACTAATTGAGTCTGGTTCATTTCCATGCTGTAGAAAGCTACACCACAATTTGATTTAATTGCTTCCATTGTCAGCTTCACGGCAAAAGAACTCTTACCCATACTGGTATCACCAGCAACAATTATTAAATCTCCACCTTGTAAACCGCCTTTATCGTCAATTTTTTCAAATCCTGTTGGAGTGCCTGATAATGATTTATTATTCACAATATTCTTGTTTATCGTATCATATAAACCCTCCATAGTGTCACGCATTGAAGAGATATTATCCTGCCCGTCCTGCAATAATAAAGTGAGTTTGTTGGTTTCCGCGTTTATGGCTTCATCCACATCATCAACTTCACGTTGAGATAAATCTATCAATCTTGAAGCAATAGGCAAACAGGCTCTTTGCCTTGCATAATCACGGAGCATTAATGCATAATGTTCAATATCCCCGAAAGACTTATTATATAATACAAGTTGGCTTAAATCAAATATTGAAATTTTCGATTCCATTCTTCCCAATTCCTGAGATACAGTAAGAATGCTAATATCTCCACCTGATTCCGCAACTCGCAATATTGCTATATAAATTTCTTGGTGTGTAGTGCAGTAAAAACAGTCTTTAGATAGATATTCTTGAACAGGATAAAAAGTATCTGGATAATTGAGAATAGTTCCTAATACTACCCTTTCACATTCCTCGTTTCGGATCAATATATTATTTGCCATTATCAGTTCCTCCTTTCTTTAGCCAATTTAGTAAGGTCCTATATAGGTTAGAATATCTTTTTCGCAAATCTTTCCTATTCTCAATCTGTTGGATAGTATCAGCTATTTCTTTCCCGGTATAATTCTCTTTAAGTTTATTAAATTCTTGAAGTGTCAAAGAATTCAAATTCTTATTGCAATATGGAGCGTTATCTTTCATCCATATTTGGAAAAGATTAAAAGATTCCTCTTCGGGTGTGAGCAAAGAAAGCTCCGCTTTCTTTGTACATACTTTAGTATGTATTTCTTTAATATCTCTATCTCTATCTCTATCTCTATCTCGTTTTGTTTTCGCTTTGTTTTCGCTTTGTTTTTTAGCATTGCAATTACCTAATAATGAAGGCTTTTCTATTCCTCTTGCTTTCTTCCCTGATTCAGATTTAATTCTACTTTTATCCAAAGTTGGTTTAATTATCTCCCAAATTGTGAGCGGAATGCCTTCAAGTTTGATTTCCTCACCGAATAAACTATACCTACTTATTGCCCGATAAATTAGTAATTGATTCTTGTTACTAAGTCTTGAAATCGCTTTCTCGAATGATAGGTAAAAAGTAAAACTGTTTCGCTCTGTACTCATTTTTTACCTCCTTGCTCTAGTAAATAATAAAGAAGTGATTCCGGATCATCTTTAACTTTGTCAATTATTTCTGAGATAATTTGCGGCTCTTTGGGCGTAATATCAGAATTATCACTATCTTTGATGAAGCTCTTGATTACGTCCGCCTTTGCGTGGGCGTTTTCTTTTTTTATATCTTCCATATTACCCCCTCTTATTTCTGTAATATTTTGTCTATATCAGACTGTTTGTATAGTCTTTTACCACCTACTTCTATCGGTGATAAATAACCATTCTTTGACCATCGCCATAGTGTTGAACGGTCTACGTGCAATTGCAGACTTGCATCATCAGGAGTAACATATATTTCATTCTGCTTGGCAAGAATTATAGCTTCTAATTCTTCTTTAGTAGAACGGATAAGATGATTTGCGAAATTTAGCAAATCGTTTGAGGTAATTGTTATAGATACATTTGCACCACTTTTTATAATTTCTTCAAAACTCATAACTTTTTCTTTTACTATTTGCCTTCTCCAATATGTAGCTACTCCTATTGGTTCTTTGACATAAGCAAAGTTATTGTTGTGAAACGTAATGCAATAAAACAAAAAGTAGTCAAATAGAGTTGCTCTAAATGACTACTTTTGACTACATAAATTATAAATTATTCGTAGTGTTTTTTTGCAGATATTACATTTTCATCAGTTGATGAAAGTTTACCTTTGTAATCTCTTCTGAAATATCTTATAACACCATCTTGCTGTTTTTTGTCTATATTGATGCTATGTAAAAAAGCGCATTGTTTTGAAAAATCGACTTTCCCAATGTCCAATAATGCTTTTATTTCAATAGCAATAGTTTTCCCTTTTTTGTCTTTTATACATGAAAGAAATTTGTTCATTATAGCTTTATCGTCATTAAAGAAAGATAATAGGCTCTTATCAAGCTCTTTTTCATCGTGTTTCTGCTCTTTTACATCGTGTTTCTGCTCTTTTACAAATTGCTCACATCTATACTCGTCATAAGCTCCAAACTCCATTTCAAGATCACCGTCATTCTGTTTAAGATAATAGACTAAATCAATATCAAAATCCCCAAAAGCTTCTACAATATCTTGCGTGTATTCCCTAATACTTTTTTTAAACAAGCCAATTGAATATCCGTAAGTATCAAGCTCTCTCATACCACAATAAACATTAAAGAGCTTAGCATCTAATTTCTTTGCAATTATTATTGCGTATCTACATCTATCTTCAGGATTTAATGATAACAACTTTTCTTGTAATTCTGAAACTGAATTACTAGACGTCTCATAATCTACATCTTTTACAACGTTTTTATATACATCCTCATCGTGATTTAATATTGCTTCAAGCATTATAATTTGATCAGATTCTTTTTTTTCACCTTCATAATAGCCTTTCTTCATATTCTCTAATATTATAGATTCGGCTTCATCGAAAAAAGATTGTAATATTTCCATATTTATAGTATTATATTTAATTCATTATCAACTTTGTATTTCTTGCATCCAAAAGCAGCACACATAAGAACAAAGCGTTCTTTTATTCCCAAATTGGTATATCTATTTACTGCACCGCTATTCCTTGCATGAAGTCCAGCAGCGTATTTATCAATCTGTACTTTGTTCATTAAATCCACGTGAGTTTTGCGGGCTAATTTACTACTTGCCATTTCAGAGATAGGTTTGTATTCATTTATCCCCAACTGTGTATTAAAAACCGCCACGTTCCGGTTGATTTCATAGAACTCAAGAAGCTTCTTTATTTGGTAGTTATAACCTCTTTCACCATTGCCATCGGGGTAATATGGAAGGAGAGCGTTATCTAATAGTTTCCCTTTATATTTAATTATTATTTCATAGGCCAAACGAATTATCGGAGTTCTTATTTCGGTACGAATCAACCCTTCCTTGTGTGTTTTTTGAGGTAAATAATGAATGTATGGAATACCATCTTCTATACTTATATTATCAAAGGTAAACCGCCTAAAATCACCTACTCGGCAACCAAAACAGCATTGTACTATAAATACATCTTTAACACGTTGTAATAGCTCTGGGCACTCTTTTGATTGAATTGTATTAAATTCAGCCTTAGTTAAAAATATAGGCTCATCATACTGTTGTTTCATTATTGATTCTTTTTCCTTGCCTATCTTACGGAATGGAGATATAGGAATAATATCATTACTCTCAAGCTCAACCAAAAAAGCTTGGAGCAAAAGAAGTTTTTCAGCAATAGTGTTTTGGCTTCTTTCTTTAGAAGGTTTGTTTCTACTGTTCATACTTATATACAATCCTGGAAATTTATCTACCAACGTATATTCAATGCGCAAGAACTCTCTAAACATCAAAATAGTATCTCTATTAAACTCATTGACTGAACACCCGTCCATGCCATAAATAATAAAGAATCTTGTTAATTCCCGGATCACTACATCGTAATGCTTCTTTCTCCCTGGTCCTATAACTCCCGTATCTAACCATCCATCAACATAGCGTTTGAACATTTCGCAAAGTGATTCATTCTTACTTGCTATATTGTATTTCTCAGGATGAAGATGTTTATCCATCAATTCTTCTAACTTTGTAGAAGTTATAGACTTGTCACCATTGTATATTGATAATAATAACCCCTTCCTTGAGCTGATTGAGGAGTTGAAAAGCGTTCTTTGTTCCAATTTAATTACGCTCTTCGCTTTATATTGTTCGTTCTTTGAATCCCAAAGAGTAGGTAATACCATTATTTCAGATTTATGGAATAATTGAACGTTGCGGCCATCAGAGATACGAAATCTTACATTAACCTCTTTGTCTTTTTTCCCTGTTCTAATAAATGCTTTTACAGTAGTCATATCTTTTATTACTTATTGGTTGTGCAAATATATATAAAATGCACAACATATTTGCAATAATGCACAACAATATAAAATAATATGCAATACTAATAATGAGATAAGGTAATGTAATACAGTGATATAATGATTTATATGTGTTTGTGATGTTTTAATAATAGAATCGCATCGGAATCACTGAAAATGAAGGAGATACTAAAGTATCTCCTTCATTTTTGTCTATAAATCAAGAAACTAGCCCAAGGGAGTTCACCATACAACTTTGCTTATTGATTTATTTATAATTTATTTTATATAGTAAGATATTTTTCAGCTCTATACAAAAGAAACCTAGGACCTTAGTGGTCCATAGAAATATGAGGCTATAGCACCGCCATCCATCAAAAAGTCAGAACCTGTGATAAATGATCCTTTGTCGCTCATCAGTAGTTCAGCTACATTGGCTACTTCATCGGCTGTGCCTGGCCGACCTGCAGGACATTTGGCGAACAGATTCTTATAGAAATCGCCACGAGGTCCATTGAATTCATCAATAGCCAATGGCGTAACAATGATGCCTGGTGAGATGGAGTTTATCCGTGCGCCACCTTCTCCCCATTTTACAGCTTCGGCCATCACTCGCTTCACATTGCATCGTTTCGCCATCTGATAGGCATGAAGTGTTTCTTTGATATTTTCAGGCTTTAGGATGTCTAACTTTAGTAATTCTTCAGTAGGTGTCATGGCTAGTTGTTCATCTTCGGCAGAGGTAAGAGCCGGCATACGATGTCCCGACTGACTGGAGATGGTAACTCCAACACCTCTTTGTTTTATAACCTTACCAAACTCTTCGAGCAGAACGGCTGTGCCATACAAATCAACCTTCAAGATGGTTTCGATGGAAGCCCGTGAAGACAAATCCATTTCCACAGGGCACACATCGAATCCGGCATTGTTCATCGTATGAGCAATGGCTGCGACATTCTTCATGCTTCGGTCTCCTAAAACAATCTTCTTACCGTAACCTATACGGCGAGCTATGGCCATTCCAATTTGACCGGCACCGACTAATACTAATACCTCTTTCATCTCTTTAGAACTTTAAAGTTTTCAACCAACTGGTGATTTTCTTCTTGGTTTCTGCCTGCTGATTTTGGGCGACAGAACCTTGAATAGCTATGCCATCGAGCATATTTGAACCTTTGCAGGCTTTTGCCAAGTGCTTGTCCATTCCTCCCATACCGCTGCCTTCGTGTGTGGCGAACGGGATGATGGTTTTGCCTTGCCAATTATGTTTCTCAACAAATGTATAGACTGCCATCGGCATTTCACCCCACCAGTTTGGCATTCCGATGAAGATGACATCATACTCTTCCACCTTTACATCACCATTGATTTCTGGTCGTGCATTGTCATATTTCTCTTTCTTGGCAACATCGATGCACTGCATATAGTTGGCTGGATAAGGCTTTACGGTCTCGATATGGAAGGTAGCAGCTTTGGTCTCTTCCCCAATCATTTCTGCCAATATCTGCGTATTACCTTTTGTGATGGTACCTACATTGTAGTTCTCATCGGCGCGGCTAAAATAAGCCACTAATACTTTCTTATCGTTCATATTCTTCTTTGTTGTTTTGTTAGTTTGTGCCGTGCAGCCTGTGAGACAGAGTATAACGGCACAGATGATTGAAAATAGTTTTTTCATCGTAAATCTTCATTTTAATATCGAAAAACTTCGCCTATAACAGGCATAAGCAATTTATAGGGCTTATTTTGGGATAGATTTTTGATTTCTGTCTCTGGTTCCTTCCATGGATGCCTCGCCAAAGCAAATTTGTTATGGTGAACGGTTAAAGCTTTGCTAGCTCCTAAGTCTATAATGGCTTGTGGAAGTTGCTTTGGCAATGTGTGAATATATCGCCAATCCATATTATATTGTCCATTCTCCATTATCACCAAATCAATTCCTGGAAATTTTTCTCCGATTTCTTTGAAGTGATTGCTATATCCACCGTCTCCACCTAAATATACTTTCTTTGGTCCATCAATTAGGAACGATGCCCATAATGTAGGATTCTCTTTCAGAAAACGACCTGAAAAATGACGGCTAGGCAAACAATGAATTGTCATATCTGCATTGATGGTATAATCTTCATCCCAATCCAATTCGATGATTCTATTGGCAGGATATCCCCAATATTCCAGATATTCACCTACACCTAATGGACATACCACCTTATTTACTTTAGACTGAAGTTGTGTTACTGTACCATAATCCAAATGGTCCCAATGATCGTGAGTGATGACAAGATAATCAATACTCGGCATATCATTTGGAGAATAGATATCAGTCCCCTTGAATGCTTTGAACATAAGTGACATGGGGAACTGGCTTGTTAATACTGGATCCACCAAAAATCGTTTTCCACCCACTTGAAGCAAATAAGATGAATGACCGAACCATACAAACAAATCTTCCTGAATAGATAGTTTAGACAAATCTGTTTTTACAGCTTTTATAGGTTTGTCCGGCGTTAATCCATCTGGTTTCTTACTGGTAATAAACGACAGCATCAGCTGCCATTTACTTTTATCTGATGCCATTTTGGGGGTAGGCTCCAAATTGGCAAACTTACCATTGTGGTAGTGGGGAGACTGGCGAATGCGTTCCAAACGTGCCCCTTGTGGAAGTCGTCCAAAACTTGGATGCTGCAATACTGAGAATATACCTATTGCTATTACCGATAAGCTACAAACAAAAATTATCATTTTCTTATGTTTCATACTTACTTTAATATCTTGTACTGGTTATCATCAACTGCTTCCAGCCACTCATTGCCTGCATCATTACCAACTTTTGTTGTATAAGTAAGATGCTGGAACCAAGAATCCTTAGCGGCTCCATGCCAATGCTTGGCCTCTGCTGGGATAGAAATAACAGTTCCCGGAATCATCTCAATCGCCTCCTTTTCCCATTCCTGATACCATCCACGTCCGGTAACACATATAAGCACCTGTATGCTATTGTGGTGAATGTGCCAGTTGTTGCGGCAAGCGGGTTCGAATGTTACATTAATAGGGCCACCATTATTGGCATCCATAGGAGCAAGATAGCTCTTTCCTATGAAATATTTGGCATATCCATCATTGGGTTCACCGATAGGATAAGGCGTTGACATCTGGAATTCTTCCTTTGTCTGAGTCTCTGATGTCCAGACCTCCTTGGCTATGTTGAAGACTGCCCATGCTTTTGGCCAGCCTGCATAGAAAGCAGCATGTGTAATAACTTCTGCAAGCTCTGCACGGGTAACGCCATTTGCCTTGGCGGTCATTAAATGATATTTCAAAGATGAGTCGGTGATCCCCTGAGCCATCAGGGAGAGTATTGTAACCAATGAGCGGTTGTGAAGGCTCAATTTGTCTTGGCGATTCCACACTTCTCCAAAGAGGACATCATCATTCAGATGTGCAAATTCCGGAGCAAATTCTCCCAGTGCCGCACGTCCGGCAGTCTGCTGAACTTCTTTCTTCATATTTGTCTGTGCATTTACGCTGGATACTGCTATATACATCACCAGCAATATTGTTATTAATTTCATTCGTAATTTACTTTTCATGTTCAAGCTCGTAATCACGAGAACCTACGTTTAGCCTTTGAGTCCAATTTGTAAAATACATGATCTGCTATAGTCTGACGATGCTTGTCTGTTGTTTATCTGTTTCTGACATTCTTCAATCGTTATTATTTCAAGTTCGTTTTGTAGAATTGTTCAATCTTATCAAAAGGAATGATGTTTATCTGGTCGTACAAGTCTGTATGGCTGGCTCCAGGAATAATAATCAGTTCCTTGTTGTATCCCTTCAATTTCTTGAAAGCATCTTTGCTGAAATAGCAAGAATGTGCTTTCTCACCATGAATCATCAGCACAGCATTACGGATTTCATCGCTGTAGGTTAATATAGGCATATTCATGAACGACAAGGAATGCGTCTTGTTCCAACCACCATTGGAGTTTAGGCTACGGGCATGATAGCCACGTGGGGTTTTGTAATATGCATGATAGTCTTTTACAAACTGAGGCGCATCAGCTGGCAGTGGATCGACTACACCACCACTCAAGGCATAGCTGCCATTCTTATAATCCTCGGTACGCTGTGCATTGAGTTGTTTGCGAAGTTCATATCGGGCATCGGCATCCATGGAGTCAAAATAGCCTTTTGCATTCACACGGGTCATGTCATACATGGTGCTGGTTACAGTAGCTTTGATTCTTGTGTCGATAGCAGCAGCATTGAGAGCCATTCCTCCCCAGCCACAGATACCCAAAATACCGATTCGTTCTGGATCTACATTCGGCTGAACGGAAAGAAAGTCTACAGCTGCACTGAAATCTTCGGTATTAATATCCGGAGATGAAACATAGCGAGGCTGACCTCCACTTTCTCCTGTATATGAAGGGTCGAAGGCGATAGTAAGGAAACCACGTTCAGCTAATGTTTGAGCGTATAAGCCCGATGATTGTTCTTTAACCGCACCGAAAGGACCACTGACAGCAATAGCAGCTAACTTGCCTTGTGTATTCTTAGGTGTATACATATCGGCAGCCAAAGTAATGCCATAACGATTATAGAACGTTACTTTCTTGTGCGATACTTTATTGCTTTGTGGAAAAGTTTTATCCCATATTTGTGTCAATTGTAATGTTTCCATTTTTACTGCTTTATTGATATTTTTTTGTGCAGTGGCTGTCAGGCTCATAGCCATTATCACGACACTTAATGTTGTTTTGATATTCATTTGTTATTTATTTTTTTGTCAAATGTGATGGCAATATCTCTTGAGCCTACAGCTGTAGCTACTCCTTGCGGATTATCCAGTTTCCCGATTCGGGTATAGCTATAGGAAGAGCTGAAGCTTTGATAGAACAGTACTATGCCTTAAGAACCATATAGCATAATGTCGCTTCCGTGAATGGTTCCAGGATAATAGGAAGATGTGGATCTTATTTCTACAGGAAATCTCTCGGTCTAAAGAAAACACGTCATTGACAATACCAATACTATTTTACTGAATAGTCTTGCCCAATTCATAAGCCTCTTTCAATGCAGAGTGCCCTTCAATGTCGCCTTTACTATTTACACCACCGGCAAAGACAACCTTCTTTAGTGTTGCTTTCCCAAAACAATCTACCCATCCTTGAGTAGCTTTTACGGTTCCTTCCACTGTGCTTGGCTCATCTTCTGCAGCTGTGGCCAACAGATAAATATCTCTGAACTTGTAGTCCATTGAATAGAGTGGATTGGCTCGGTCAATCATCGTCTTCATCTGTCCGCTCACACAATAGTAATAGATAGGGGTTGCCCATACAATCACATCTGCCTGAAGCATCTTTTCACGTATAGGTTCTGCATCATCCTTGATAACGCAGCGATGCGTTTGCTGACAAGTCATACATCCACGGCAGAATTGGATGTTCTTTCCAGTGAGGCTGACTTCCTCTACATGGTTTCCTGCTTCAATGGCACCTTTGATAAACTCATCGGCCAAATGGTCGGAATTGCCACTCTTGCGAGGGCTCGTTTTAATCACGAATACGTTCTTCATCTTTATCTTTTTATTTGAATTGTTGTTGATAAGCTGCCGGAGTAACTCCGTAGCGTTGTTTGAAAAGTCCGCTGAAATGAGTGCGATTTTTGAAACCTACCTCATAATAGACAGTAGATGGCTTTACTTTGGTATCCCGAAGCAGGTGACAAGACAGTTCAAGTCGCTGTTCTATGAGCCATTTCTGAGGGGATAGGTCGCTGATTTTAGAAAAGTCACGCTTGAAAGTAGCAAGACTTCTGCCAGTATAGGATGCGAACTCTTCCATAGTCAAGTCTTCCATGTAGTGTTTTTCCATAAAAGCGAGTAGGTCAATCTTCCAACTTTCGTAGAAATCGAATAGCGTTGGATACATTCGCTCATCAATATCCAATAAGCACTTTATGGCTTCGTTCTGTTTCTCTCTAATCGTCTCTTCATCAAGGTCAATTCCTTGATCAGCGTAAGGTTTGAGGGACATGAACAGACTATCCACCTTTATATTATGTGGAAGTGGAACGCCCGGAGAATAGATTGGATGAGAATCCATAGGCAGCCGTTTGCCTGTCAGATTCTCGCTGAAAAAATCACGAAGTAGCTTATTGTCAAGCGCTATGGCAATGGAACGGAATGGAGTGTCTCCATCTGACATTTTTTTCATTCCTGCCAAGCAGTTACGATGCCAGAATATATAGTCACCAGCATGAGCTTTGATATGTTCGGTTTCCGTTTCAATAGTCAGAATACCTGAATAAACCATCATCAGTCCATGAGTCGGCAACCTTTTATCGCAGAACATATCATGCGTTATTTCGCTGAAGAAAATCGCATTGTTACAATTGCGTATGTTTATTGAATCAGTCATAATTCTGTTATAAATAATACTTTATGCTGCAATATTACTTCTTTCCTTTTCTAAAGATGTCGCTCTGAGGTTCAATTATTGTCTCTGCCTGTTTTTTTAACAGAATAATCGGACTTATTGGGTAAAGTTATATGACCGCTCATGTGATCGGTTCCAACTTTTATTATGTTTTCTATCTATGACCGTACCTCGTATTCATTCCTTACATTCTGTTTTAATTGAATTATATTATTTGTACTCTCTTAAATAATTCAAGTATTTGTACGATAATACAAGCATTTGTACAATAATCATTTTAGCTATGATGACACAAATATAAATTTGCAGTATAAATATAATATTAGAAAAAAGAGGCATATTATTTAAAATTCTGTACTAATATTGAGCAGTTTAAATTTGACTCTGACTATTGTACGATAAATATCATAATAAATAATCTATGAAAAAGAAATTTAAATTTTTAGTTTTATTTTTTTGCACTTGTCTTTCAGTATCTACATCAGCAAAAGATCTTTTCCCTGATGGCTCTATAGTTCCTGATTGGTTCCGACAAACAGAACTTACAGACATAAGTAAGTTAGGTAAACAGTATCGTATTACAGATTATGGTGTAGTAAATGATAGCTCTTTACTTCAGAAAGATAAGATTCAATCTGTAATAGACAAAGCTTATCAGAATGGCGGAGGAGTTATCATAATACCAAAAGGTACTTTTTTGACCGGCTCATTATTCTTTAAACCTAATACGCATTTATATATAGAGAATGGTGGTAAACTTAAAGGTAGTGATGATATTAGTGACTTTGATATTCTAACAACTCGTATGGAAGGTCAGACATTACAATATTTTGCTGCTTTAGTTAATGCTGATAATGTAGATGGATTTACGGTATCTGGAGAAGGATGCATAAATGGTAATGGTTTACGTTTTTGGAAATCTTTTTGGTTGCGTAGGAAATTCAATCCTAAATGTACTAATATGGATGAAATGCGTCCAAGACTTTTATATATTTCTAATTGTAAAGATGTTCAAGTATCAGGTTTGCATCTAATGAACTCTCCATTTTGGACAACTCATTTTTATAAGTGTGAGAATGTAAAATTATTGAACCTAGATATAACTTCTCCTTCAAAACCTGTACGTGCTCCAAGTACTGATGCAGTTGATATCGATGTTTGTACTAATTTTCTTATAAAGAATTGTTATATGAATGTTAATGATGACGCTGTCGCTTTAAAGGGTGGTAAAGGTCCTAATGCCGATAAAGATGAAAATAATGGTGCTAATCGTAATATCATAATAGAGGATTGCAAATACGGTTCAACTTGTCATAGCACGTTAACTTGTGGTAGTGAATCTATACTTAATCATAATGTAATCTTGCGTCGTTCTACATCATATGGAGCTTCCATTATTCTACATCTAAAAATGCGTCCTGATACACCTCAACATTATGAATATATTCTTGTTGAAGATATCAAAGGAAGTGCAAAAGTTATGTTAAGTATTAAACCATGGAATCAATTCTTTGATTTAAAAGGAGAAAAGGATATAAAATTATCTTATGCCAATGATATAGTATTAAGAAATATTGAATTGGAATGTAATAATGCTTTTGGAGTAGAGAAATCTGATCAATATAAACTTTCAAACTTTGTTTTTGAGAATATGGATATAAAAACCGAAATTAATGAAGTTGACAAATTGAAAGTGATAAATAACTGTACTTTAAATAAAGTAATAGTTAATGGTAAGAAATATAAGTAATTGACTGTTCAACCACAGACACATCTTTAGATGAAAATGGGTGTTTTACACTCGGCATACCTGACTTTAGTGATAAGGAATCTTTTTTTATAGAAGCATTCAACAAGAAAGGAGAGGAAGATGTGTATACCTATAGGATAGAAAGCGACACACTGCTAGGGATGATGAATTGGAATAGGGTACTAGAAATATCTGTTGGGCATGATATAAGGCTGTCAGATTCAGGAACGTTTGGGTTCGATAAAATAAATGATATCCCGGAAGTGGTGATTGAGGCAAAGGTAAAAGCTGAGAAATATGTTCCTACAAATAGATTCTATTCAACACGTTATATAGATGCTGAACAAATGGAAAAGTCCGGCATACAAGATTTCAAGCAGTTGATACAGAAATTTTATGGCTTTATGAATTTGGTTACTACTATTGATAAAAAAACAGGAACTATATCATATAGGCTGAATAATAATAGAGGTTTCTCAACTTTTGGCAAGTCTAATGGCATTAAAATATTGCTTGACGGAGTTACTATCACAGCAGACGAAGCAATGAATCTTAATATTAACGAAATAGAAACAGCTGAACTTTTGGCACCTTGGCAGACAATACGATTGATGGGTGGGGTTGGAGCTATGGATGGTGCTTTTGTTTTGAAAACTAAAGGTGTGAAGCGACAAAATATACCAGCGAAAGGTATTTTCTATACTCCTATAGGCCTGTCTAATTTAAGGTGTATGAAACAAAATTGGGAGTATCGTATGCCCCAAAAAACTGGTACATATAAGATAATTATAGATGTTCTTTCTGCAAAGACTGGTATCGGTACTTATGAAAAAGAGATTCAAGTAACAGATTAGTTTATTCAAAGCATTATAAAATCCACGACATATACCACTTATGCCTGCAAATAAACTTATTGATTTTAATATTATACAAAGTTCTATAATACTTTAGCGTCATGACCCTTGTTTATTATAATATTCTGCATTGTACTAATTCTATATTAAGTAAAAGAATTAGAAGATTTTTTCCTTAAATATAAGTTGGCAATAAATTGATATAGGTTCTTACAAGGATAAGTATAAATAATAAAGACTCAATCCGTTACTTTGGTGATTTAGAGGATCAACTGTTTTCATTGTTCTGAAAAATGAATCATGATAAACTATTCAACCGATCATGATTAGTTGGTCAACCGATCATGATTCATTGATAGACCGATCATGATTGGTTCATTATCCGATCATGACAGATTTTGCGACACAGATTAATCGAGCGTTTTATTAATAACCTTCAGATTTATAGTAAATTAAGGCTAGAAAATTACTTCATTTAATCTCTTAGAACTATCTTGCAAAAAAAATAAATAAAATTTATTTCAAATTTTATGTCACAAAAATAGTATCCCCACGTATATAGTGTAGAAACAAGAAAAAATGAATATTCAAGAGTTCACGACAGAGGTAGAGTGTTTACGGCCTGTACTTATAAAAGTTGCTCAGAGATACATCAGTAATAGCAATGTAGCAGAGGACATGGTGCAGGATACATTTCTTAAGCTGTGGCAGATGAATGATGAACTAAAACCACCGATGACATCGCTGGCGAAAGCTATAGTTCATAATCTGTGCATGGACTATCACCGTCATAACAACTCTTTAAATATTGTCCAGGAGAATTCTATTGGAGATATAGAATATGAAAATGATGATCATGAAAGGATTGAAAAACTAATCAAGGTGGTTAATTCCTTACCTGGATTGCAGCAGAATATTTTAAGACTACGCCATATGGACGGTATGAGCATGGAAGAGATTGCAAAACTTATAGGAAGTAATGAGGTGGCTGTACGTAAAGCATTAAGCAGGGCACGTATGGCAGTGATGAAAGAATATGTTAAAGTCGATTGATATGGAAAATTATAATATAAGAGAATTGGTAGATAGATTCCTTCAAGCCGAAACAACGCTTGAGGAGGAGGAGAGATTATATGAATTCTTCCAAAAAGATACATTGCCTGAAGATTTGATGCAATATAAAGAGATGTTCATGGCTTACTCAGTGTTGAGGTATGATAAGAATAGCTTACACAAAGGGGAAGAGGTTGACCAGAGTGCAGTAGTCTCTATTGAGAATGATGGCAATTCTGATAAATCAGGAAAAGGCAAAAAGAGAATTTTTAGTTTATATAAGAAAATTTGTATTGGAATAGCAGCCTCTCTGCTAATAGGAGTTTTAGGTTTTTCAGCATACCGACATTATGAAGTGAATAGACTTGAAAAATTGTATGGTGGTAGTTATATGATTATCAACGGGGTAAGAATAGATGACCTGACAAAGATTGAGCCTGAGATTAAGGAAGGTATAAACAAAGCTGCAGCGATGGAAAAACTATGCGACTTGAAGGCAAAGCAGGATGATATAGAGAGTCGTATGATAAATAGTATCAACGACAAAAAAGAAAGAGAATATATACAGAAATTATTGTGTGATTAATAAAGTTATGATATGAATAAATTGTTTCAAATTGTTTTTTTGCTGTTTGGTTTCTGCCTGAACTCGTTCGGGCAGAACTCAATAGACGAACTGATTGGAAAATATTCTACTATGGGTAACTCGACTTACAGCTCAATAGTTAAACGTGACCCGCAGACTAAGAAGGTGGTGAGCGTATACAACGAACTAAAGTTGAGTAACAGTTTCTCAGGGGAAGCACATCGATTCAAAAAAGCTTTTGAAGATGAGGCTAAAAATGCAGATTCACAAGAGAAGAATGTAAAAGGAAATACCGTAAACTATCTTCTTAGATATGAGAATGAGAATCAGGCCAGACTATATATGATGGAGTATGATTCAAATCGTGGGTTTTTAACTAATATCACTGTTTCTATAATAATTAAAAATAAGAAAAGATGAAAAAGTATTTATTGACACTATTACTTGCTATATTTTGTATACAAGGTTCTGTAGCTCAGTCGGACTCGTCTATGTCTAAGAAAATTGACAAAATGGCTAAAAAAATAGAAAAAGAGGCTTTGGAATTTTCTCAAAAAGATATTAATCTCAATATAGATATGAATGAGATATCCAAAAATATTAAGGAGAGTTTATCCGGTCTTAATAATATAAGTGACTTTATGGATAATGACCTAAACAATGAAGTGAGTAAGGAAGAAAGAGTAGAGAAAAACTATGATCTTAAAAACTTCACCTCAATTAAATGTAGCGGAATAGCAAAGATTATCTATACACAAGGAAATAAATATGAGGTAAAGGTAAAAGCTACAAAATCGTTTATGGATAATCTTACCATTAAAGTTGAGAATGGAGCCTTAATTATTGACCTTAAGAAAGGGGACAAGACTAATTTATCAGGCAAAAATTTCATTGAGAATTTAGAGATAAACGTATCTTCTCCAACACTTCAATCTGTATCTATAGGAGGTGTTGTAAAATTCTCATCCAAAGCGATAAAAGGAGATAGCTTCGAACTTAATGTAAGCGGTGTTGGTAGGGTGGATTGTCCTTCATTAGACTTTGCCAAGTTTGTATCAAAGGTATCGGGTGCCGGATCTCTTAATGTAGCATTTAAAGGTGAAAGTGCTTATATCTCCAACTCTGGAGCTTCAAGATATACATTAAATGTTGATTGCAAAGAACTTACAGTAAAAAATTCAGGTGCTGGCAGTATGAAGATTTCGGGTACAGCTGATAAGACAGATATAAATTCTTCAGGTGTGTCAGATATAAATATATCGGAATTGAACAAATTCTAATAAAGTAAAACGCTTTTCATAAATCTTTATATAATTAAAAATCCCTCATAGACTTAACGTTTATGGGGGATTTTGTATATAGTAATAAGTGAATAAATCATTTACTTTATACCGTTTCTCTTAAGAAGTGCATCTATTGTTGGTTCACCGCCACGGAAACGTTTGTATAGTGTCATTGGATGTTCTGTTCTTCCCTTCTCCAAGATGTTGGTACGGAAAGATTCTGCAACCTTTTTGTTGAATATACCTTTCTCTTGGAATACTGAGAAAGCATCAGCATCGAGTACCTCAGCCCATTTGTAGCTGTAGTAACCTGCCTGATATCCACCACCAATGATGTGACCGAATGAACTTGCCAAACAATCTCCTTCAACAGGCTCTATTATGCGTGCAGGAGCCATAGCTTTTCTTTCGTATTCAGCTACATCTTCTGTCAATGGTTCTGTACGAGTATAGAGTGCCATATCCAATAGTCCGAAACTAATCTGACGAAGACATCCGTAAGCTACGTTGAAGTTTTCTGAATCCTTGATACGCTGAATCATCTCTGTAGGGATAAGCTCTCCGGTTTTATAGTGACGAGCGAATGTGTTAAGGAATTCAGGTTCACTTGCAAAGTTCTCCATAATCTGTGAAGGGAGCTCAACAAAGTCCCAATATACATTAGGGCTTGCAAGTGATTGATATTGTACCTTTGAGAACATACCATGTAGAGCATGTCCAAACTCATGCAAGAAGGTCTGTACTTCATCGTAAGTGAGTAGTGATGGAGTGTCGGCTGTAGGCTTAGTGAAGTTGAGGACAATCATCACCTGTGGACGAGAGTCAACACCTGTCTTTGAATCAATCCACTGACCTTTCAGTCCGTTCATCCATGCACCCTGACGTTTTCCTTCACGTGGATGGAAATCGGCATAGAATACAGAAAGGAACTTTCCATCTTTATCAAAGACTTCGTAAGCCACTACATCTTTATGATAAACAGGGATGTTCTTGTTCTCCTTGAATGTGATGCCATATAGCTTGTTTGCCAATTCAAATACACCCTTCTTTACTTGACTAAGTTCAAAATATGGGCGAAGCATCTCATCGTTGATATTAAACTTTTCAGTCTTAAGTTTTTGAGCATAATAGCTAAAGTCCCAAGGCATAAGTTCAAAATCATTTCCTTGCTCTTTGCGTGCATAATTTCTGATCTCTTCTACCTCTTTCAATGCTGTAGGCTTGTAAGCCTCAAGTAACTGGTTCTCCAGTTTGTAAACACCGGCACTGTTCTTTGCCATACGCTCTTCAAGATTGAAGTCAGCGAAGCTCTTATAGCCCAGTAACTGAGCAGTATATAGCTCATTGTTTACAATAGTGCGAACCAAGTCCAATGTGTTGTTCTCATTGTTCTGTGTATTTTTGGTCACATTGGCCATGTATATCTTTTTGCGTAGTTCTCTGTTGTCAGCATATGTCAGGAATGGTCCAAAACTTGGATATTGAAGGGTGAAGATCCATCCCTCTTTACCTGCAGCTTTTGCCTCTTCAGCAGCTGTTGTAATAACATTCTCTGGGAGACCTTTAAGGTCATTTTTGTTTGTTATCAACATCTGGTAATCATTTACAGCTTTTAGCATCTTCTCATCATATTGCAGAGAGGCAATACTCTGATTTTTTGTTATCTCACGATACTTAGCTTTGTTCTCTTCGCTTAGGTTTGCACCACTGCGAGTGAATCCTTTATATGTATTCTCAAGAAGTGCAAGCTGCTGTGTGTTTAGCTTTTCTTTCTTGCGATTGTCATATACTGCTTTTACACGAGCAAAAAGTTTCTCATTCAGACTGATGTTATTGCTGTGCTCGCTTAATAGTGGCATAAGGACTTGTGCCAGTTTCTGCATCTCGTCGTTTGTCTCTGCACCCATAAGGTTGCTGAATACGCTTGCAACTTGTGTCAGAAGCATTCCACTATTATCAAGTGCCAATATGGTGTTCTTGAAATTAGGTTTCTCCGGGTTATTTACAATGGCATCAATCTCAGCATATTACGTTTTATACCTTCACGGATTGCAGGCTCATAATGCTCATTTTTTATTCTATCGAATGGAAATGTTTCATGAGGGGTATTATAAGCCTGGAAGAAAGGATTTACAGAATCTTTGTTATCCATAGCGTGACTCATTGTGAGTGATAGTGAAAATAGAAAAAATGGAATAAATAACTTCTTCATATTGTAAGTTAATTTTTATTTAGTTTTATCAATGTTAATCTTTTGCCTATTAATTCTTATGGTCGTCAAAATTATAATATTCTTTTAGTTCAGACAAATAAAAATTACATAACTATTCATGAAAAGATTCATGAATAGTATGGTTTCTTATAAAGAATGCCATTATAAGAAACGTGTTATGATTCGTTTGAATTAAAGTCTTGACAGCTTTTTCATCTTGTCAAGTTCGGTGTTGTAATCATTCACGATCTCTTGGATAACCTCTCCAACACTTTTTATTTCATGAATAGTTGATGCTATCTGTCCAATCTCAAGTTCTCCTTCGTAAATATCTCCTTCGAAGATACCCTTTTTGGATCTACCTTTTCCAAGTATTTCACGGAGTTCATCAACAGTAGCACCTCTATCTTCTGCCTCGGCAATCTTCTGATAAAACTCATTCTTTATCACACGTACAGGAGTAATTTTTTTCAGAACTAACTGTGTATCTCCCTCATTAAGTCGTAAGCATCTGTCCTTAAAGGTGAAGTCGGCAGAGCTCTCTTCTGTCAGATCAAATCGGGTACCCATCTGTACACCGTCGGCACCGAGTGCCATTGCAGCGAGCATGCTTTCACCAGATGCTATTCCTCCGGCAGCAATGACAGGTATAGAGACACATTTCTTTATTTGTGGTATAAGACACATTGTTGTGGTCTCTTCACGGCCATTGTGTCCACCTGCTTCAAAGCCCTCTGCAACTATTGCGTCGACTCCGGCCTCTTCACTCTTTATAGCAAACTTACTGCTACTTACCACATGAACAACAGTTATGCCGTTATTATGGAGTTTCTCAGTCCATGTCTTTGGGTTGCCTGCAGATGTAAATACTATCTTAACACCGCTATTTATTACGATATCAACTATTTTTTCAATCTCAGGATAGAGTAATGGTATATTTACTCCGAAGGGCTTGTCTGTCGCTGATTTACATTTATTGATATGTTCCTGAAGAGTTTCCGGATGCATAGAACCTGCACCAATGAGTCCTAATCCTCCATTGTTGCTTACTGCTGCAGCTAACCTCCAGCCACTACACCAAACCATTCCACCTTGTATTATAGGGTACTTGATTTTAAAAAGGTTGCATATTCTGTTCATAATAGATAAAAGATTTTCTTTAATAACAAAGATGAATACTTTTTTGTTGGAATTGCTATCAAAGAAGCAAAAAATACATAACATCTCACATCTGTTTATTAAAACGTGCTTAAAATCCATATATTTGCACAATTATTTTCGAATAGTAATAATTAAGAAATTTAGTAGATGTTACTACAGCTGTTTTTTGTTTTAGTTGCCATTATATTGGGAGCGAGGCTTGGTGGAATAGGTTTGGGTGTGATGGGTGGAATAGGGTTAGCCATACTCACTTTTGTTTTTGGCTTGAAACCAACTGCACCACCAATTGATGTGATGCTGATGATTGCTGCTGTAATATCTGCTGCATCTGCCATGCAGGCTGCCGGTGGACTTGACTATATGGTTAAGATGGCAGAAAAGCTACTAAGAAGAAATCCGGATAGAGTAACTATACTTAGTCCATTGGTGACATACTTCTTTACTTTCCTTGCCGGAACAGGTCATGTAGCTTATTCTGTACTACCTGTTATAGCAGAGGTTGCACGTGAGACGAAGATTCGTCCTGAACGTCCTCTTGGTATTGCAGTTATTGCTTCTCAACAGGCTATTACGGCAAGTCCCATATCTGCTGCTACAGTTGCACTTCTAGGCCTACTCTCAGGATACAATATCACCCTTTTTGACATATTGAAAGTATCTATTCCGGCTACTTTGATTGGCGTTATTGTAGGTGCAATCTGCTCAATGAAGGTGGGTAAGGAGCTTATGAAGGATGAAGAATATCTGAAACGCATTGAGATGAAGATGATTGAGGAGCGCGAAGTAAAAATTAATGAAGTAAAGGATAAGTTCAAGGCTAAGATTTCGGTACTTATCTTTATTGCAGCTACCTTCCTTATTGTACTCTTCGGCTCACTGCCATCTCTTCGACCATCATTCGACGGAATAGCACTCGACATGCCTTCACTAATAGAAATATTGATGTTATCTGCTGCTGCTATTATTCTGTTAGTGACAAAGACTGATGGTATCAAAGCAACTCAAGGTAGTGTGTTCCTTGCAGGAATGCAGGCTGTGATAGCAATATTTGGTATAGCATGGATGGGAGATACCTTTATCAATGGAAATATTACAGAACTCACAGCATCTATTAAGGATGTGGTACAGTCAATGCCTTGGCTATTCGGGCTGGCACTATTTGTTATGTCCATTCTTCTCTACAGTCAAGCTGCTACAGTGAGAGCAATAGTTCCATTAGGCATTGCTCTCGGAATATCTCCATACATGCTTATAGCACTCTTTCCAGCTGTGAATGGTTACTTCTTTATTCCTAACTATCCAACTGTGGTTGCTGCAATAAACTTTGACCGCACAGGCACAACAAGAATAGGTAAATGGGTTCTTAATCACTCATTTATGATGCCTGGACTTGTAGCAACAATTGTTTCTATTATTGTTGGATTATTACTGATACAGCTATTATTCTAAATTTGCTCAACAAATTCTTCAGGATTTGTTTTCTTCTCTTTGCGGAAGATTTTGTCGATTATAAGTGCTATAGAACCATCGCCTGTAACATTACAAGCGGTGCCGAAACTATCCATGGCAATATAGAGGGCAATCATCAATGCCAGTTCACTCTCACCGAAGTGCAGCATTGAAGCCAATATTCCAAGGGACGCCATTATAGCTCCTCCAGGTACTCCCGGTGCAGCAACCATTGTTATTCCCAACATAAAGATGAATCCTGCAATCATTGGAAAATCGTAAGGTAGTCCTTGCATAATCATAAGAGCAAGGGCACATGCTACAATCTTTAAGGTACTACCCGAAAGATGTATTGTTGCACATAGAGGTATAACAAAACCTGCGATATCTTCATTAACACCATTTTTTATTGTCTGCTTCAGTGTAACAGGTATTGTTGCAGCTGATGATTGTGTTCCAAGTGCTGTAAAATAAGCAGGTAGCATTTTTAATAGTAGTCTAAGAGGGTTTCTCTTAACTATTACTCCGGCAATAGTGAATTGCAGGAGCAGAACAAAAATATGAAGTAGGAAAATTATTCCTATAATCTTAATAAATACGGTGAGTACGCTGAATACCTGTCCCGAATATGCCATATTAAGGAAAATACCGAGTATATATATTGGTAAAAGTGGTATTATTATGACTTTTATAGTCTTCATAACAATCTCTCTGAAGTCATTAAAAACATTTTTCAGATAGTCAGTACTTAAATAGGCTATACCGATACCTAGTGTAAATGAGAGAATAAGTGAGGTCATAACATCCATGAGAGGTGGAATGGATACAGTGAAAAATGGCACTAAATCGTTGGCCTTACTTATATCTGTCATCGATGTTCCAGGTTTTATAATTGATGGGAATATTGCATCACTGGTTGCATAAGAGATGAAACCTGATAGCAAAGTCATAGCATAAGCAAGTATCGTAGTAATGACCAACATACGTCCTGCCTCCTTACCAATATCTGCTATAGCAGGTGCAACAAGACCTACTATGATAAGAGGTATCATAAACCCAAGGAACTGACTGAAGAGCGAGTTAAATGTTACGAAAATTTTAATAACTGTT
The DNA here is from genome assembly GCF_000613805.1 of Phocaeicola paurosaccharolyticus JCM 15092. GTDB lineage: Bacteria > Bacteroidota > Bacteroidia > Bacteroidales > Bacteroidaceae > Phocaeicola > Phocaeicola paurosaccharolyticus. Next base: position 73,560 of record NZ_BAJR01000004.1, read on the forward strand.
TCCGGAAGAATGTTTCCAAAAATAATACCTAAAATAATTGCAATTATAATTCGAGGCAGAAGCCCTATCTTGATTTTTTTCATTTTACAAAATTAATGGAATAAAATTAATTAAAATTCATAATTATAGAACAAAATTGTAAATAACAATGTTATCATTTAAAATAGCACAACTATGGAAAAATTGGATATTGCACTTTTAGGACTAGGTGTCATGGGTCAGAATTTGGCTCTAAATATGGACCGCAATGGTTGGAAGGTTGGTGTTTGGAATAGACATACATTCGAACCTTTTGATAGACTTGCTGAGTTTATTACAAATAAAGCAAAAGGAACAGGCATTTTAGGCTTTGGTGAACTTGACTCTTTGATGAGCCAACTAAAAACACCAAGGGTAATATTTCTTATGGTCAAAGCAGGCGATCCTGTTGATGAAATTATCGATAACCTATTGCCTTTGCTAGAAAAAGGTGATATTATAATCGATGGAGGAAACTCTTATTTCAAGGATACTGAAAGACGTGTTAGGGATCTTGCTGAACATAATATATCCTTTGTAGGATGTGGTGTTTCCGGAGGTGAGGAAGGAGCTTTGAATGGAGCATCTATAATGCCTGGAGGAGACTATAAAGCATGGCCTGTTATTAAACCTATTCTTAAAAGCATCGCTGCTAAGGCAGAGGATGGAACTCCTTGTTGTGATTGGGTTGGCCCGGGAGGTGCCGGCCATTACGTAAAGATGGTACACAATGGTATTGAATATGGAGATATGCAGTTGATTGCAGAAGTCTATTATGCAATAAAGCATCTTCTTGATTATGACAATGGGCAGATAGCTGAGATTTTCCAGGAATGGAACAGTGGCAGGCTAAAGAGTTATCTGCTGGAGATAACAACAAAGATACTTAGACATAAAGACTATTCAGGTCATTATGTGCTTGACCTTATTCTGGATACTTCAGGCCAGAAAGGCACTGGAAAATGGAGTGCAACAAATGCACTTGAGATGGATACGCCACTCGATATAATAACTTCGGCTGTATTTGCAAGAAATCTTGCTTCAAATAAGGAGTTGAGAAGCGTTATGCATAACCACTATAACTTAAACGAACATACTCCTGTATACGATGGAAAAGATTTGATATCAATACTCGAGAGTAGTCTTTATGCTGCAAGACTTGTAGGTTATGCGCAGGGCTTTTCATTGATGCACGTGGCTAGTGAGGAGCATAGATGGAATCTTGACTACTCATCAATTGCTCTAATTTGGCGAGCAGGATGTATCATTCGTTCATCATTCCTTAATGAAATAGCAAGTGTTTACAAGGAATCACCATTTATTCAGAATCTTCTGCTTGATGATGATTTTAATAGGGCAATAAAGAGTGCTCTTCCACAGTGGAAGAAAGGTGTCTCTTATATGTTGAAGGAGGGATTCCCGGTTCCTGTGATGTCAGCATCATTGAACTATTTCCTCGGCCTTGTTACGAAAAACTCGAATGCCAATATGATTCAGGCTATGAGAGACTATTTCGGAGCTCACAGTTTCGAGAGGGTAGATTGTCCTAGAGGTGAATTCTTTCATGAAAATTGGTTAGACACAGAAAATGATTCGTAATTATGAACATGCCTAAATCGCTTTTTCTAGTTATTTTCGGTGCTTCGGGTGATTTGACAAGGAGAAAACTTATGCCATCATTGGTTAAGATCTTTTTTCAAAAGAGGTCTCCCGAGAATTTTGCTATAATAGGCACCGCACGAAGTGTTTATGATGACGAATCGTATAGGGGATATTTGCGTCAATATCTACAGACTTCGCCTTCTTTGTCGGAAGAGGAGAGGGGGTGCATAGAAGATTTTTTGAAAATAGTCTATTATCAGACTATTGATCCTGCTGAATGTAGCAGCTATCTGATGCTTGATGCAAAGATTGAAAGCCTATCGACAGAGTACGATAACTCTGGCAATTTGCTATTCTATCTTGCCACTCCACCTTCTCTATATGAGATTATTCCTGAGTGCTTGAGTAAAAGTGGAATATTGAAGAAGAAAGGTCTTAAGAGAATCATTGTAGAGAAACCTTTCGGATATGATTTGAAGTCTGCAAAGAAACTGAACTCAATCTATTCTAAATATTTCAAGGAGGAGGATATATACAGAATTGACCATTTCTTGGGTAAGGAGACTGTACAGAATATAATGGTTACTCGTTTCGGCAGCACGATATACGAGCCTATATGGAACAGAAACTATATAGATTATGTAGAGATAACTGCTGTTGAGAATATGGGTATAGAGAATCGTGGTGGCTATTATGACCATGCCGGAGCTCTGCGTGATATGGTACAGAACCATCTAATGCAACTACTTGCCCTGACTGCCATGGAACCTCCTGCTCGTTTCGACAAAGACAGTTTCAGAAATGAGGTTATAAAAGTGTATCAGTCTATTTCAGATTTTTCGGAATCATACATAAAAGATAATATAATTAGAGGACAATATACTGAGAGCGAGACAAGTAAAGGTTATCGTCAGGAAAAGGGAATTGGAGCAGACTCCCGTACAGATACATATATTGCTATGTGTCTATATATCGACAACTGGAGGTGGGAAGGTGTGCCATTCTTTATCCGTACAGGAAAGAATATGCCTACTAAAGTCACAGAGATAGTTGTACACTTTAAACCTGCTCCATTAAAGATGTTCAAGCTCAGAGATGAGCATAGATCGGGTGAGAAACTGATTTTGCGTATACAGCCAAATGAAGGTATAGTACAACGCGTAGCAATGAAGAGCCCGGGATCGGGTTTCTTTCTGGGTAATATGGAGATGGAATTCAGCTACGAAAAGAGCAGGTATAATACAGGAGATGCATATGTACGCCTTATAGAAGACAGTATTGCAGGCGATCCTACTCTCTTTACCCGTCAGGATGCAGTGGAACAGAGTTGGGAGATGTTTGATAAGATACTTGAATATTGGGACAAACATCCTGATACTCACCTATATGGATATCCAGCCGGTACTTGGGGACCTAAGGAGGCTGATGAATTGATAGCCAAGGTTGGTGCTGAATGGACTAATCCTTGTAAGAACTTAACGAACAGTAACTTATATTGTGAATTATGACAGAAAACTATTTCCTTTCACCAAAAGAGGCAGCACAAAGTGTCATTACTACCATATTGGGAAGTATGGATCAGAGTAACAGAATCTTTAATATAGCTCTTTCAGGAGGTAACTCTCCTGCAATGCTTTTTGAGGAGTGGGAGAGAAGTTATAATGTATATACAGATTGGAATAGAATACGTTTTTTCTGGGTAGATGAGAGATGTGTGCCTCCTACAAGTACAACCAGTAATTTTAAACTGGCCTATGATCTGTTACTCAAAAAGGTTGATATAAAGTGTGAGTATTATCATAGGATATTGGGAGAGGATAATCCTGAAGATAGTGCTAAAAACTACTCATCATTAGTAAAAGAAAATGTTAAAAGTGTGGATGGCATACCTCAATTCGATTTTGTACTTCTTGGTATAGGAGATGACGGACATACCTCTTCTGTATTTCCAAATAAAATGAGCCTGCTATCCTCTGAGAATTTGTATGATGTGATGAAAAATCCATACGATAACAGCTTAAGGGTTGGTATGACAGGAAGATTGATGATTAATGCTCTTAATACAATTTTCTTTGTCATTGGTAAGAAAAAGCATGATATAACGCATAAAATACTTAAAAAAGAGAACTTTAACAGCTATCCTGCTGCATATGTATGGAATAAGGCAAAAAATGCGCAACTATTTGCATCATTCAAATAGATTGACATAACAGAGATAATTGATTTCTTTACCGTAACATAGCTTTTAATACATCTATAGCTATGTTACGGTCTTTTTTTGCCATATTAAAATCGTATGATTTTATCAGTAAAAACAATAATATAAATCTTTTGTAAAAAAAAGTTCTACTTTTATGTTACGTTTTTAGAATAGTCACGTTTATAGTTATAAAAGATAAAGGTTATCCGAGCATGAGTGAACAGACACTGATTTTTACATTTACTGAGTTGAGAAGAGGATTCTTGCGACTGGCTTCGCATTTTCTTCCCAATGAAGACGATGCTAATGATGCAATTCAGGATGCCTTTTGCAGACTATGGCCACGAAGAGATGAGATTAATACAAAGGAAGAGGCAGAAGCTCTTACAGTTACGACAGTGAAAAATCTTTGTATAGATGCATTACGGAAAAAGCATATAGACACAGTGGAAATAGAGGAGTGGAGAGATGCAGAGATAACTGAAGCAGCAGATGAGATTATAGAGAGGGAAGAGAGGTTCAGACAAGTTAAGAGCATCATAGACAAAGAGCTTTCGCCACTGCAAAGAGATATTTTTTATAAAAAGGAGTTTGAGGATATGAGCGTTGATAATATTTCAAAGGAGTTGGATATGCAACCAACTGCTGTAAGAATGCAACTCTCGCGAGCAAGGAAAACAATTAGAGAATGTTATAAAAATCAAAATAGCTATGATACTGAATATTGATAAAAACATAACATATGGTCTTTCTCAGGAAGAGATTGATTGTATTATAGAGAAATATTTTGATGGAGAAACAACTGATAAGGAGGAGAAGCTGCTTCTGCGCTTTCTAGCAACTCCTCAGGCAGAGGATAAAAGATATAATGAGATAAAGGCAGTGATGGGATTTGTTGCTGTCGGTAAGAAAATATATGAAAAGAAGATTGAAAAGAGCAGTAAGAAAATACTCTCTATTCGTCCCTACAGATGGATTGCAGCAGCTGTCATTGGATGCATCATTGGCACTGCCGGCTGGAAAATTGTCGACAACCAGCAAAATGTATGTGTAGCGTATATAGGTGGTGAGAAATGTACTGACCCACAGTTGGTCATGTCTCACGTAAGGCAATCTCTTCATTCTATTGATTATGAAGAGTGTAAAGGTACGGTAGACAATCAGTTAAATGATATCTTCTCTACCATAAGTAATGATAATGATTATGACAAGAACGAGTAAAATATATGATTAAACGGATAATATTATTGATGTTGCTTGTATCTCTGACCATGGGGATTAGTGCTCAGGAGGGGCTTGGAATAAACCAACTCTTTGGCAATCGTTACAGAAATAATCGTAATGCTATAGAGGTACTTGTTAAGGGTAAGGAACTTAAAGATTATGATCTCTCTTTGTTCAGAAGTCTCACTGTGAAATATAGTCCTGATGAGGCCAAGGTAATAGAGAAATTGGTTACGGCTGATGCAAAGGATGCAGTAGATAAGGAGACGGGACGTATAGGAGGAAACTTATACTTTGGTTTCTACCAACTGCAACCTGCAAAGGGAAAACATCGCTATATATTCTTTAGAAACAACTTCCTGAGAAAGAATCAGGAGCCTGAGGTTACTATAGTATATATGGAAGGAAACACCACATTAAAAGAATTAAAAAATTTATTTAAATAAGATAGTTATGAAAAAGATACTACTATTATTAATTGCATTTCCTGTAATTACATTTGCCAGAGGATACAACGAGAATAACGATACAACAATAGTTATCAATAAGCCTGAGCAAGTAACTGTTAACCAAGATAATTCAAAGTTATCTATTGAGGTTAAAGGTAACAATGGCAATACTGATTATTACTACAAGACCGAGATGAGATCTTCTGAGGATGCTTTCTTCTCATCTGAAGAGAGTTTCGACGATTGGAATTTTAAAGTACCATTTTTGAAAAACAAGAAAGATAGAAATCATAGATGTCATTATGATTCACCATCATTGGGCAATTTTGGCGTAGGATTGGTTAATGCAGTAAGTGCTGCCCCGGGTGTGGATGTAGACATGGCAGCATCGTATGAGTTTATGATTGATCATCTGATCTCTTGGGAGTACAATCCTTGGAGAAATGGTAGCTCTTTGTCAATAGGATTTGGTTTTGACTGGAGGAATTATAGAATGACATCAAAGAATATGTTCTTCAAAGACAATAATAATATTGCGATAGGGGCATATCCAGAAAATGCAGATGTTCAGTTCTCAAGAATTAAGGTATTCAGCCTTACTGTTCCTTTGACCTATACACAGCATATTTACGATAAGGTATATTTAAGTCTTGGCCCTGTTATCAATTTTAATACTCATGCAAGTTTAAAGACACGATATAAAATTGATGGAGAGAAGGTGAAAGATACAGATAATAATGTTCATCAGTCTCCTATTACTGTTGACCTGATGGCAAACCTGAGATTCAAGTCTGTGGGATTATACTTTAAGTATTCACCAACCAACGTTCTTGATACAGATTATGCTCCTAAATTCAAATCTATGTCAGCCGGTCTAACATTCTTTTATTAAAAATAGAGTTTCAATATAATTGTTTTTTTGCTTTGTCATAACAGGAGTTGCTTGTAATAAAGTAACAGGCAGCTCCGGTATATGGCAATATAGATTCAATCAGTTACAACGAACTTTAATGATCGAAGATTCCTTTATCGGCAATAGATTTGTTTAACTCTTCAAGTTTCTCTTCAGTTCTTCTAATCTTTGCGTTAAGATCTACTACATGCCCTTTTCTGCTCTTATTCAAATCTATGCCCTTCTTTGATTCTGGTGAAGTTTCATTTTTATCTGAACAATCTTCTTTAGAATCCAGTTTTTTGGCTTTGAGATCTTCCTGAATAAGACTGTCGTCATTAGGTACATTCTCTTTTTCCATAGCTTTATTTTTTTTAGTTACTCCATCTTATTAATAAACAAAGAATTTAATGTAATGTTTATTATAACTCTCTTAGTTTAGTTTTTGACAGTGACTTATGTTATTCGTCACAAAAACTAGGCAGTACATCACAATCTTTTGTGGCATAATATGCCGTTTCATACTTTTACAGCAAAATAATACTGGTTATGACACTAAATTCATCAAAAAAACATCTATACTATATAGATCTATTAAGGGTTTACCTTACCATTTTGGTTTTCTATCATCATTCGGCAATCTCTTTCGGAGCATCCGGAGGGTGGTACTATAAGGCGAAAGAGTTGGTAAGTAGCAATGTTGAAGGATTACTCTCTATAAATATGGGAATAGATCAATCATATTTCATGAGTCTTTTCTTCTTCATATCTGCATTCCTTATGCCTGCATCGTATGACAGAAAAGGCACAAAAAAGTTTATTAATGATAGGATAAAGCGACTTGTTATCCCTTTGCTAATCTTTTTTTTCATTATAAATCCTCTGTTGAATTATTGGATATACGACTCAAAATATGAGGTAGGATTTGGCCCAATGTGGTTTGTGCTTACTCTTATATTATTTGAATTGGCTTATGTAGCCTACAGAATAATAGATAAAAGGATTTATATACCTTGGTCTCTTCCAAACATTACTCAAACTCTCTTCTTTATCATCTTTATGGGCTTATGGGCATTTGTAGCACGTCTATTTTTTCCAACCGATTATAATTTCATTGGGTTGAATTTGGGATATTTCCCTCTTTATATTGGTATGTATTTTTTGGGAATTATTGCTTACCGAAACAATTGGCTTGATCAGATTAAATTGAAAGATGGATATAAATGGTTGTTAGCAATAATATTCATTATCATGCCCCTGTTTCTATTATCCCTTAAAGATTGTCCTAATGGGAGTTTGATAAGCGGAGGCATTAACAAATTTGCTAGAGCATATGCTTTCTGGGAACCCGCTATGTGTGTAGCTGTCTGTTATTTCTTGTTGGCATTTACTCAGCGCTATTTTAATCGTAAATATGTACTTGTGGATTGGCTTTCAAAGCAGTCGTATTCATTCTATATTATACATCCTGTAGTGCTTGTTGGCTGTACCTTTTTGGTAGAGATGATACCAGTAGCACCACTACTAAGATTTGTGATATTATTGTGTATAGGTATACCTCTCTGTTTTATAGCAGGTTATCTATTCAAAAGATTTCTCGGCATCTTTAAAATAAATGTTTAAGTTGTCCGTAACCGTCAAAAAGCATATCTTTATGATATAATTTGATAATAATACGGACAGTATGAAATTAAAAAAGACTCTTTTGGTTACATTTTCACCAACTCGCACTTCTTATAAGATAGGAGAGGCTATTGCAAGAGGATTGGGAAATGAAGAGATAGATATTATGGATCTCACACTATATAATGATGTTCCATCTATAGATATTTTAAAAGAAACTTTAGTTATATTTTCTCTTCCGGTATATGGTGGATCTATAGCGCCATTAGCTATGCAACGACTCTCAGAACTAAAATCTGATGGCGCTTTAGCAGTAACTGTGGTCTTATATGGCAACAGAGCTTTTGAAAATGCGTTAACGCAGCTTGACTCCTTTGTTTCAGAAAGAGGATGTAAGGTGATAGCCGCTGCCGGTTTTGTAGGAGAACATTCATATAGCAATTCTAAATATCCTATTGCCGCCGGGCGACCTGATGAAAGAGATATCGCATTTGCTCAGACATTTGGTGAAGATATATCAAGAAAATAGCATATGCTAAGGATCAAGATTCTATTTGTGCTGTCAAAGCAGAAGATATAGCACTTCCTGAACAGTCACAAGATGAGATGAATTCATTCTTTTCTGAGATAAAACAGGCAAAGATTGATGGTATTCCATTTCCGCTAGGACCAGCTACCGATGAAAATTTGTGTACACACTGCGGCATATGCGCGAACAACTGCCCGATTGAGGCAATTGTTGAGGGAGATGAACTTAATACAGATTATTCAAAGTGTATAAAGTGTTGTGCATGTATTAAACTTTGTCCTGAAAATGCAAGAAGTATAGATACTCCATATTCACATTATCTGAGCAAATATTTTGGCATAAGAAAAAATGCAACAGTAATTCTATAAAATAGAATTCTGTTGCATCACTAATTTTGTTGATGTTACAACTTACCTATCATTTCGTATGGGTAATTTGTTACATATTTCTTTCCATCCTTTGTGGTAATGAGAACGAGACTATTGAGGTTTATAGCCCAAACTCTAAAATTGCCGATTTTTGTGGAGTAGTAGTGTCCCCAATATCCAAATAGTCCACCATTACCAAACTTGCGGATGCTATTTCTTAGCTCTTTCTTACTGATAATAGTTATATCTTCTATATTATTGATTACTACCGATCCATATATCTTATTTATTCTGACAAATCCTTTGCCTATAGATATTGACAAGAATGATTGCGATAATGTATAGGCAGCAAGTAGGAATATCAAACCTATTACTATTATTGTATAAGTAATTGTACTTGTATTGATAGTTGAAACTACTGATACAGTAACTAGAATTAATAGTATTGCAATAGTAAATATCAATGTAAAAGGGTCAGGTCTGAAACGATAGGTCATGTAATAATTATCTTTTCTATTCATTATGAGATGATTGATTAATATATTTACCACAATATTATTATGAAAAATGATACATAGCAAATATTTAGGTAAAATATAGCTGTTAGCATATATATTTTTTTAGGAAATTATATTTGCAAAAGCTGTAACTATTAATCAGAGGGTATATAAAAAATTGAGTGCCCCTTACTTTCACTAAAGTGGGACACTACAACACAAAAACTAAACTGTTACAGAAGTTTCACAACTCCATTATTTATATACAAAAGTAATATTATTTTTATAAATGACAAATAAAAAGAAAATTCTTATATCTTAAAAATCGATAAATAGGGACTTATACTATACTGAATGTTGATTTAAGTATAGTAAAAAATCTTTCTTATAACTTTCAGAAACAGGAATGTAATCTTTGCCAAAAACAATTCTTCCTCTATCTATTACTTTTATTTTCTGCTTTTGTACAATGTAGGAACGGTGTACTCTAATGAATTTATCTGAAGGCAATTTCTCCTCCATATTCTTAATACTAACAAGAGATAATATTGCTCTTGTTTCACCTTCCAAATGTATTTTGATATAGTCTTTTAAACCTTCGATATATAAGATTTTATCTATAGGAATTTGCAATAGTTTATAATCGCTTTTTACGAATATAAAATCATTATCAACAGTTCCGGATTTCTCTTCTAAAGAACGATTCTTCATCTCAAACCAATTTACAGCTTTGTTTACTGATTGTATAAAATCAGTATAACTGATTGGCTTTAATAGATAGTCCAAAGCATTTACTTTATAGCTATCTATTGCATATTGTCCAAAAGCAGTAGTGAAAATAATGCGAGTCTCAGGATTGACCATTGTTGAAAACTCAAGTCCATTAATTTCAGGCATCTGAATATCAAGAAACATGATATCTATAGAATCAATAGAAGATATATTTTTCATTGCAGCTACAGCACTGGAATACTCACCGACAAGTTTTAGAAATGGAGTCTTTTCTACATAACTTTTCAGAAGTTCCAACGCTAAAGGTTCATCATCTATTATAACGCAGTTTAGTGTCATAGTTATTCTGTTTTAATTACTAATGTAGATTTGTACGTTTTACCATCTTCAACAACTCCATTATTCCATATGTATTTCCCAGGATAGAGCAGTTCAAGACGCTTTCGAACCTGTTCAAGACCGATTCCACTTCCGCTCTTATCATGTTCATTTTTAGGATGGTTACTGTTTTGGATATCGCATACCACTTCACCAGTGATAGACGTACTTACAGAAATATTAATAGAACTGTCTTCAACAGGACTTATACCATGCTTAAATGCATTCTCGATAAGTGAAATAAATATTAGCGGAGCTATAAGAATATCTTTTCTATTTACATCTTCAAAGTTGACATCAACTGTTACATTCTTGGGAAGTCTTATCTTCATAAGAGCAATGTAATTGCTTAGAAACTCAACCTCTTTTTCCAAGGGAACAAATGTTGTTTGGTTATCGTAAAGAACATGTCTTAAGAGTTTACTTAATTCTTGCACTGCTTCTTGAGCTTTATCACTATTGAATGCTATTAGAGCATATATATTGTTCAGAGTGTTGAGAAGAAAATGAGGGTTTAGCTGGTTCTTAAGATTCATCAGTTCCATTTCACTCTTCTCTCGCTCTGACTCTACCAGTCTCTTCTCTGCCTGACGCCAGCGAAGGCTTGTTTTTATTGCTGCTCCAAGCCCCGCTGAGAATATCAGAAGTATAATGTCGCGTAAATAGAATATCCATATTGGCGGCATATATCTGCGTGCTCTTGGCGGGAGAGGTACCGAGACACTCTCAAGCCATAGATGCAGAATTAGATATACAGTACCAATAACTATTACATTGCTGATAATATAACCTTTTACATTGTTTTTGAACAGATACTTAGGAACCAACCAAAGGTAGTTCATGTAGAATACCACGAACAGGGCAATTGGCACAACAGAATGATTTATATATTGTTGCCAGTTTATGTTATTTATGTTCCTGTCGAAAAAGACAAGAGGGAACAGGAATATCAGTAGCCAACTTACAATGTGTATTGTAAGTTCCAGTGGCTCCCTTTTATTGTTTAAGTTCTTCATTGTCATACGCAATTAATGGTATATTTACGCAAATATATACAATTATTCATAACGTATAGCCTCAATCGGATCAAGATCAGCTGCTTTCTTTGCAGGATACCATCCAAAGAATATACCTGTTATTGTACATACCAAGAAACTCAGAAGTACACTCCATGGCTGAATAAATATGGGCCAGTGTGCTAGGAACTTAACAGCAAAGCTTGCTCCTATACCAATTAATACACCTATTATTCCTCCGGTAATACTTATCAATATTGCTTCTATAAGAAACTGAGAAAGAATATCAACACCTCTGGCTCCAACACTCATTCGAAGACCAATCTCACGGGTACGTTCTGTAACGGAGACATACATGATATTCATAATACCAATTCCACCAACTACAAGTGAGATACCTGCAATACATGCCAGAAGAGTGGTCATAAGATCAGTTGTTGAGTTGAGCATTGAACTGAGCTCCTGCTGACTTCGGATATTGAAGTCGTCATCATCGCTATCTTTTAGTTTATGATTTTTGCGCAGTATGGTAGTAATTTCATCTACCGCTTTTTCGGTCATATCTTCTGTAAGTGCTGATGCATTGATTCCTTGCAGATAAGTAACAGCAAGTATTCTCTTCATAACAGTAGTGTAAGGAGCTAGTACAATGTCATCTTGGTCCATACCCATACTATTGTATCCTTTAGAGTTTAGAAGACCTATGACACGGAAAGGTATAGAGTTGAATCGTATGACTTTTCCTATAGGATTGCTACCGTCAGGAAATAGATTATCGGCAACAGTCTTTCCTATAATACAGACCTTAGCACTGGATTTTATATCCTGATCAGTGAAAATATCTCCATCTTTTATAGAAAGCTGACGTATTTTCATGTAGTCACTGTTGACTCCATAAACTGTTGAAGGAGTATTATTCGCTCCATAAATTAGCTGTCCGCCACTGTTTACTGAAGGGCTTATTGCACTGATCAACTTAGCCTCGCTCTGTAAAGTTTGGAAATCTTCCATTTTTAGTGTCTGCATGGCACTTGCATCTTGACGTACACCGCCACGCATATCAGCTCCGGGACTTATCATTATCATGTTTGAACCCATCTCGGCAATCTGTTCCTGAATACTTTTCTTTGAGCCTTGTCCAATAGCTAGCATGGTTATTACAGATGCTACGCCAATAATAATGCCCAACATTGTAAGGAATGCTCTGAGCTTATTGTTGCTCAAAGCCCTTAATGCTATTTTAAGCAGGTTTGTTCCGTTCATTATTCTCTATTTTGATATTATAAATCTGCAGGCAATGGTAAAGCATCTAGTGCTGCCTGCGCACTTAAAATAGTAGGATTTATTACATCCTCTTTTACTCTTCCATCTCGTAAAATAATATTCCTACTACTATAACGAGCTATTTCGGGATTATGTGTAACAAAGATTATACTACGTCCCTGTTTATGTAGTTTCTGAAAGAGGACCAAGATCTCGTATGAGGTTCGTGTATCCAGATTTCCGGTAGCCTCGTCAGCAAGAATAACTGCAGGATTGTTGACCAATGCTCTGGCAATGGCTACTCTTTGCATCTGACCACCTGACATCTGATTTGATTTATGCATAAGTCTGTCACCTAGTCCCACATCATTTAATGATGAGATAGCTCTACTTTTTCTTTCGGATGAAGATATAGATGCGTTATACATTAACGGAAGTTCTACATTCTCTATGGCAGTAGTCTTTGCCAAAAGGTTGTAACTCTGAAAGACGAATCCTATTTTTCTATTTCTCAGTACAGCTCTTTCGTTTTTGCTCATACTTCTTACCGAGACACCATCCAGATAATATTCTCCGCTAGTAGGAGTATCAAGACATCCCAAGGTATTTAGTAAGGTTGACTTTCCAGAACCTGATGTACCCATGATAGTTACAAATTCCCCTTGTGCGATACTGAAAGAGACATTTCTTAATGCATGTACCGTCTCATCGCCAACGACAAAATTGCGACATATATCATGTAATTCTATTACTGATTTCATAATTTAATAGATTAAATTAATTCTATTTCTTTGCTCCCGGACGACTTGGCATAAATGGGCTGCTCTCTTTATTCGTGTCCTGAGTAGGCATATTTGTCATCATTTGTTGTGATGATATATCAAGCACTACTTCTGTTCCAAATTCTACACCACTGATAATCTGAGTATTTATTCCATTTGATATTCCGGTTGTAACAGGTATTGCAGTGTACACATCTCCATTTTTAGTCCAAACCTTCTGTTTTGAATTGCAATCTTTAATTGTAACATTCTCACCTAATAACATTTTGCTTGGAGTGAAACGCAAAGCCTTTGATGCTACAAATGAGACATCATTTAAATCTATAGTGTAGATGTTTACATTAGCTGTTAGTCCAGGCTTAAGTTTCAAATCAGGATTATCAGCGGAAATAACTACTTCATAGGTTACCACATTACTTGTTGTTGCAGCTTCAAGACGTACCTGAGTAACTTTTCCATTAAATGTATCATCTGGATATGCATCTACAGTGAATGAAACTCTTTGTCCAACTTTAACACCACCTATGTCTGCCTCATCAACATTTGCCACAACCTGCATCTTTGTAAGGTCGGCAGCTATAGTAAACAGAGTAGGGGTTGAGAAGCCTGCTGCAACAGTCTGTCCTTCTTCAACAGCACGGTTTATAACAACACCATCAATAGGGGAAGTGATTGTTGTATATGCAAGATTCCTTTGAGCCTTTGCAAGATCGGCTTTGCTACTTTCGTATGAACTTGTTGCCTTCTGATAATTGTACAAAGATTGTTCGTAGTCAGTATCGCTTATAAGTCCTTTATCATGAAGTGCCTTATTACGTTGATAGTTCTTTTTTTGATAGTCGAACTCAGATTTGTTGCCATCGAAAGATGCCTGTCTTGATTTAAGATCACTCATCAGAGTTACTCTATCCATCTCAGCAATAACCTCTCCTTTTTTAACGGTTGAGTTATAGTCAACATATAGTTTGTCTATTATACCTGAAACCTGAGTACCTACTTCGACCTTTGTTACTGGTTCTACAGTACCGGTAGCTGTAATTGAATAATCAAGATTTCCTTTCTCGACCTTTGTCATCTCTACAGTAAGCTTGCCCTTTGTACTTTTGCCTGAGAACATGAAGTAACCTATTGCGGCACATGCTAAAATAGAGCAAGCAATAATTAATGTCTTTTTTGTTTTCATATATAATTCTTATTTATTTGTCTAACTGACTATTTATCTATTGAATTAACAGGGTCTTGTCCTGCATAGAACTCCAACAATGATCTGTTGAGTATTGCCATATACTTAGCCTGTATCTTCTCCTGACTAGCACTTAGCAGATTATTCTTTACGGTAAGAAGTTCAACAATATTTTTCATACCTAAGTTGAACTGCTCGTTCACCATATTGAAACTTATCTGTGTACTCTCTAACTTTGATTTGGCAGCCTCGAACTGTTGTTGTGCATTCTTAGCATCAAGCCACATACTCTCAATCTCTTTATAAAGACCCTTTTGTTTGTTTAAAAGTTCCAATTCATAATAATCTTTCTGCATCTTAGCTTTTTCTACAGAACTTTTGGTCTCTCTGTTGTTGAAGATTGGTATACTTAAGGTAAGACCAATCTGATTGTTTAACCCGTATTTTATCTGGCTACCGAAACTCTTGTCGTTTGTACTTACATTATTTGTAGCTGACGAAGCACTTAGGCTTAATGTAGGATAATATCCTGCTTTTGCTATTGAAACACTTAAATCAGAATTTTCTACACTCAGTTTTCCACTCTCTATCTCCGGACGACTTGAAAGAGCAATGTTGTAAATCTCTTGTTTATCAGGCAAAGGAGTAATAACTCCGACGTCATCAAGTTGAGGAAGTGAAAGTACCATCTCTTCTGAGTTGTCTATCTCAAGTAACTGTTTAAGCTGTAGTTTGTAGTTGTCGAGTGATGACTGTGCTGAAATGACTTGATACTCATCACTGCTTACCTGAGCTGAGAGTTGTGCAAGATCTGCTTGTGAAATACTTCCTGCACCATAAAGTTGTTTTCCT
The DNA here is from genome assembly GCF_000613805.1 of Phocaeicola paurosaccharolyticus JCM 15092. GTDB lineage: Bacteria > Bacteroidota > Bacteroidia > Bacteroidales > Bacteroidaceae > Phocaeicola > Phocaeicola paurosaccharolyticus. Next base: position 89,168 of record NZ_BAJR01000004.1, read on the forward strand.
CTTTCGTACTGTGCTTTGCTTAACTCAACAGTGCTTTTGTTTATTGTGACTGATTCATTGGCATAAAGAATCTGAATGAAGAGCTGAGTTATCTGCTCCTTTAGTGAGTTCTCAGTCTGAGCAACAGTAAGACCTGCAATTTTACTGTTTATTTTCTGCTGCTTGATGTTGTTTAAGTTTTTATTGCCATTCCAGACAGTTAGTCTTGAACTAAGAGAGTAATTGCCATTATAAGTTGTCTTTTTGTTACTGCTTATAACTTCACTTCCGCTAATCATATTGCTATTCTCACTATATGGTCTGTTGACAATAGATTGTGAGGTGCTGAATGAGAGGTTTGGAAACAGAGCTGCCTTCGCACTTTTTACATCAACTTCACTCTCTTGTAGTGAAATCTTGTCCTGTTGCAGCTGAATGTTTTTTTCAAGTGCATAATCAATACACTCTTTCAGGGTCCATTTCTTGTTCTCTTGTGCTTGAAGAGAAGTTGTTGCCAATAGGGCAAATACAAGGTATGTTACTGCTTTTTTCATTATTAATTCTTTTAATTTTCAGTTTCAAAGGTATAACAGCAACATTTTAGCAACAAAATTTATAGATTCACGTGTTATATTTATAGATAGAGTCTTGTTTTTTACCGATAAATGCTATTTTTATACTTTATCATAAAATTGTTTGTATGAACAGAATAATAAAGAATATATTCACTTTCTACTATTCCGGTTTTAAAAGTATGACTTGGGGTAGAGTATTGTGGGTTATAATTATTATCAAACTCTTTGTTCTTTTTTTTATTTTAAAATTGTTTTTCTTCAAGCCCTATCTTCAAGATAAGACTCCTGAGGAGAAACAGGAAGCTGTTGGAAATGAATTAATATATCGTTCAGAATAATCTTTTATATAATAGTTATGATTGAAACAATAGAGGCTTCACTTATCGATTGGTCTAGGGCCCAATTTGCAATGACTGCAATGTACCATTGGCTATTTGTTCCACTAACACTTGGTTTGGCCATGGTTATAGGAATCATGGAATCACTATATGTATATACAGGAAAAGAGTTTTGGAAAACTACTGTAAAGTTTTGGATGAAGCTCTTCGGTATTAACTTTGCCATAGGAGTAGCCACAGGTCTTATTCTTGAGTTTGAGTTCGGTACTAACTGGAGTAACTACTCCTGGTTTGTTGGTGATATTTTTGGTGCACCACTGGCAATAGAGGGAATTTTTGCCTTTTTTATGGAGGCAACATTTATTGCTATAATGTTCTTTGGATGGAACAAGGTGAGTAAAAGATGGCATTTGGCATCTACATGGCTCACCGGATTTGGAGCAACATTCTCTGCATGGTGGATATTGGTTGCAAATGCATGGATGCAGTACCCTGTTGGTATGAAGTTTAATCCTGAGACTGTAAGGAATGAAATGGACAGCTTTCTTGAGGTTGCTTTATCTCCTGTTGCTGTTACAAAGTTTATGCACACTGTTCTAAGCTCATGGATAGTAGGTGCTCTGTTTGTTGTTGGAATAAGCTGCTGGTATCTGCTAAAAAAAAGGAATGTAGACTTTGCAAAAGCAAGTATACGTGTCGCTGCCATTTTTGGACTAGTTGCTTCTCTTATCACTGCTGTCTCCGGAGATAGTTCGGGTGTTCAAATTGCAAAGAGCCAGCCAATGAAACTTGCTGCTGCTGAAGGACTATATGAAGGTGGTACCGGAGTGCCTTTCACAATAGTAGGTGATCTGAAGGTACCAAAGGTGCTCTCTTTTCTTGCAACACATGATTTCAACGGATATGTACCTGGAATAAATAATATATTGCGTGGTGACTATACGACACCAAAAGGAGAGAAGGCTCTTTCTGCAAAAGAGAAGATAGAAAAAGGGAAGATTGCAATAGCTGCTCTCGATACATTTAGAATTGCAAATAAGGCTGGTGACAAAGCTGTGGCAGAAAAATATGAGAAGGTACTCGAGAACAATGTGAAATATTTCGGTTATGGTTTCATAAAGAATGAAGCTGATCTTGTTCCACCTATAGATATTGTTTTCTGGTCATTCAGGGTAATGGTTTATCTTGGAGCCTATTTCATACTCTTTTTCATTGTAGTTCTATGGTATCTTTATAAGGATACATTTACAAAGCGCAAATGGCTTCAGATAATTGGATTGTGGAGCATACCTCTTGGCTATATCGCGAGCCAAGCAGGATGGGTGGTTGCTGAAGTGGGAAGACAGCCATGGGCAATACAGGACTTGCTTCCTGTAGGTGCTTCTGTTTCGAGACTTCAGACAAGCTCTGTACAAATTACATTCTATATATTCTTAATTATATTCGCTATCTTACTTATTGCTGAGATAGGTATATTGGTTAAGGCAATAAAGAAAGGTCCTGAGCATTAATTGATTACATAACTAAAAATATTGATTATGGATTATATATTTTTACAACACTATTGGTGGTTTCTTATATCATTGTTGGGTGCTTTGTTGGTGTTTCTACTCTTTGTACAAGGTGCAAACTCATTGCTGTTTACCCTTACTCATGATGAATCATCACGCACTCTGCTGATTAATTCCACCGGTCGTAAATGGGAGTTCACATTTACTACACTTGTAACATTTGGAGGAGCCTTCTTTGCATCTTTTCCACTATTTTATTCAACAAGCTTCGGAGGAGCATATTGGCTTTGGATGATAATACTATTTACCTTTGTTCTTCAGGCTGTTTCGTATGAGTTTCAGTCTAAGCTGGGTAACTTTTTAGGCAAAAAGACCTATCAGGTTTTCATCGTTATAAATGGTATGATCTCACCCTTCCTACTAGGATGTGCTGTTGCAACATTCTTCAATGGCTCTGCATTCTTTGTGGATAAATCGAATATTGGAAATGATATAATGCCTATTATTAGTGGATGGGCAAACAACTGGCATGGCATTGATGCACTATTCAATCCATGGAACGTTGTACTAGGACTAGCGGTATTATTCCTGTCAAGAGGGCTCGGATCACTCTATCTCATTAATAATATTAATAATGATAAATTGGAATTGGCTTGTAGGAAACAGATTAAGAAAGATGCAGTAGCTTTCCTTATATTCTTTCTAGCTTTTATCGCTAAAATATTCCTTGCAAGTGGATTTGCTGTGAACCCATATTCAGGTGAAATATATATGGAGCCATATAAATATATACAGAATATAATAGATATGCCACTTCTGTCTTTAATCTTTATTGTTGGAGTTCTGGCTGTACTTTATGGTATTTTCAGAGGAGCATTCGTTAAAAGCGCTAAAGATGGTATATGGTTCTCAGGTATTGGGACTGTACTGACTGTACTTGCACTATTAGTTTCTGTTGGATTTAATAATACATCATATTATCCTTCATCAATAGATATTCAGAGTTCGCTTACATTGGCTAACAGTTGCTCAAGTGAGTTTACTTTACGTACAATGTTTTATGTGTCTCTGTTTATTCCTGTTGTCCTGATATATATATTCTTTGCATGGAGGGCAATGGATAGAAAGCAGATCTCTTCGAAGGAGCTAGATGAGGAGGAACATACTTATTAAAAACAGTTATTCTGTTAACTGTTTATGCAAACAAAGGTAAACGGTTAACAGGAAATTGTTAAACATAGTTTACTTTTTGCACTTTTTTGATGTCATCTATTGCAGATATCAAAATGCCCGTATATTTGCATTGTGTTTTTCATAGTATTAGATTTAAGGTTAACAAAGGTTGGGTCAAAGCGTTGACCCTTTTTTTATGTCTATACCTCTCATATACAATTTCAAGAGTATAAAAAAGTCCTTGCTACAATCACTTGCAACAAGGACTAAAGATTTTGTAGTAAATATATAGTTATTCAGTAATCTCTATTATGTTACCTTCTATTATTGAAATTTGACTCTCATAATATCCGTCACCGGTAGTCCTAGGCCCGGAAATTACATTGTATCCGTCTTTCGATAGTTCACTGGTAAGTTTGTCAACTTTCTTTCTGCCACCTAAGCTGAAAGGGAGGTGATGATATCCTACACCTATTTTCTCTTTATCGGATAAATTTAATTCAGGCCTTGTCATTATTTCAATTCTCGTGTTATCTTCAAAAGATATGAAATAACTCATGAATCCACTCTTTGTATTGTGATATTTATCCCCGGCAGTTCCGTTGAAATATTTAACAAAGAAATCTTTCATGTTTTCAAGTTCATGAGTATATATTGCTATGTGATCTATCTTCATTTATCTATTTTTTTTACCAATAAGTACATTTTGATTAAGCCATTCGTGTATAAGCTCATCATATAACTTAAGAGCAGCATATGCTATGCACATTGCAATAATTAATATAGATATTGCAACCATAATGTGTTGCCCCATTGGCTTATCCCTATGTTTTGCAGCCCATGTTAACATCACAAAAATAATAAATGAACACTAAAATCCACGTTTTACATTGATAAGTTTTCCTACTCTATAGATAAGAAGTCCACAGAAAAATGGGAAAAGAAGACGAATTAACACAACATATAACTGGTCGGGAGTGATTCACCATCCACCTATGACTGTGTATGCAGGATAGTTGCCACTAGGGAAAACTCCGAATTGGTGTATCACCAAGCAGATATTCAAAAGTCTGTGCCAACAGTGGTAAAAATATTTGATTTATAATATATACAATTAGATTATTTGCTATTTTTGCAGCCTTTATAAATAATCTAAGGATATGAAGAAAAAATTATTATTGGCACTATTATTGATTATTGGCATTTCTGGTAGTGCACAGAACAGTAAAGGCCTTTTTCTAAAACTTGGTCTTGGCTGTTCAGATATGATCGAAGACCATACTGATATTAATTCTAAACCTGAGTTTTCATTCAAATTTGGTGGTGGTTATGAATTTCAGATAAATAAACATTTCGGTATTGAACCAGCTTTGATGTTTACTCATAAGGGAACAAGGAGCATATCTCTTTTCAACTCTCAGATTATGGAAAATAAAGAGAATTTGAATCTCTATTATCTCGAGATACCTCTTTCTGCAGTATTTCATGTCACTCCATCTCTATCACTCAATGTAGGACCATATTTCAGCTATCGTTTTGCAGATAAGCAGGGCAAGCTTCCACAGGAATATCTTGAGTCAAGTGATGCAGGCGTTCAATCAGAATTACGTTATCATATTGGATCACTCTTTATCGGAGCAGAAGCTTCTGCAGGAGTTCTCGGCCATTTATGGAGAGCAGAGGGTTGGAATGGTAATAATCAGCCTGGGTTGCGTAGTCTGAATTATGGTTTCACAATAGGGTATAAACTATAAAAATAAAAAACATCCTTGATACATTAAAAGTATCAAGGATGAGATAAAAAGCTTTGCTTGATTATTTTGTCAAATTCATAATAGTTATACAATCTCAATTCCCTGTTGAGCACATAATTCAACTCCTAAGTCTTTGAGTTTGAATTTCTGTATTTTCCCGCTTCCTGTCATAGGGAATTCCTTTATAAAGAATATATATTTTGGGATTTTATAGTGAGCGATTTTACCTTTACAGAACTCGCGTATGTCCATATCGGTTAATTCTACTCCTTCGTGAGCAATTATAAATGCTCCAACCTGTTCTCCATATTTCTTTGATGGGATACCGGCTACCTGTACATCCTTAATCTCTTTAATCTGATATAGAAACTCTTCAATTTCACGTGGGTAGATATTTTCTCCACCACGTATAATCATATCTTTTATTCGTCCTGTGATTCGGTAATTACCATCTTTGTCTTTTATTCCTAAGTCACCTGAGTGAACGAATCCATCTTTATCAATAGCTTCAGCAGTAGCTTCAGGGTTATTGTAATAGCCTTTCATATTGTTATAACCGCGATTACACATCTCTCCCTGAACACCAACCGGACACTCTTCTCCTGTCTCTGGATCGATGACTTTTACTTCTGTGAATTCAAAGTCACTACCAACAGTATTGCAGCGAACATCAAAATCGTCGTCAATTCTTGATTGAGTCATACCTGGAGATGTCTCTGTAAGTCCATAGACACTTGTAACCCTCATAAACATTTCATTCTGAACTCTCTTCATAAGTTCAACAGGGCAAAGAGATCCTGCCATGATACCTGTTCTTAACGAAGACATGTCGAACATATTGAACATAGGGTGATTAAGCTCAGCTATGAACATTGTAGGAACGCCATATAAAGCTGTACATTTCTCTCTATGAACTGATGCAAGTACTACCAAAGGGTCGAACTTCTCCACCATAACCTGAGTAGATCCATGGGTAAGACAGTTCATTGTTGCCAATACCACACCGAAGCAGTGGAATAGGGGGACACAGCAGCATAACTTATCGTTGTTGGTGAATTTCATATGCTCACCAGTGAGGAAACCATTATTTGCTATATTATGATGAGAAAGCATAACACCTTTAGGGAAGCCTGTTGTTCCAGATGTATACTGCATATTTACAGTGTCATGGCATGATACCTGTTTCTTAACTTCATTAAGCTTTTCATCATCGTAGTTATCTCCAAGCATGAGAATCTCGGAAGTATTGTACATTCCTCTATATTTCTCCTGTCCAATAAAGATGACATTCTTCATCTCAGGGAAGTTCTTACTCTTAAGGTATCCTCTCTGTGAAGTACGAAGTTCAGGCAACATTGAGTAAACCATCTCAATGTAATTGTCGCTACCACGGTCACCATTAACTATACAAAGTGTGTGCATATCGGAATTCTTGCAAAGATATTCCAATTCGGCCTGTTTGTAGCTTGTATTTACAGTAACACATACAGCACCTATCTTAGCGCAAGCGTAGAGGAATGTCAACCAGTCAGGAACGTTTGGTGCCCAAAGTCCGACATGTTTGCCTCTTTCAACTCCGATTGCCAATAGGCCTTTTGCTACGTTGTCAACTCTTTGATTAAACTCTTTCCATGTAAATCGCAGGTCACGATCTGAATATACTATATACTCTTTGTCCGGAGTTGTCTTAGCCCAATACTCAAGCCAATCTCCAAGAGTTCTGTTTGATAATTCCATCTTATTGATTATATTTTCAAGGTTCATCATTATACAATGTCATCCAGATAATACTTTAAGCCGGAGTATATACTACAGCAAGTATTTTAGCAGCATTACCATTGCTTCCATGTACATGATGTGGAACTATTGAGTCGTAGTATATGCTATCACCTTTCTTTAGCTGATATTTATTTTTGCCATGTATAATTTCTATCTCACCCTCAACAACATATATAAATTCTTCGCCTTCATGTGAAGATACAGAATATGATTGCTTATCTTCTTTCACGATATCGATAATAAAAGATTCCATATGTCGGCCGGCTTTTGATTTCGATAGAGAATGATATAACATGTGTTTTTTTGCATCTGATGCTCCATTCGAGAAGTTTATCTCGTTGTCACAGTCGCACTCTCTTGTGACAATAGGACCTAGTTCCTGTTGGTCGTCAAGGAAAGTTCCAAGTCTTACTCCTAAGACTCTGGCAATTTTGATAAGAGGAGACAAACAAGGTATCTGCTCATTCTCTTCAATTCTTTTAACCTCTTCTCTGTCAAGACCTGAACGTTCAACTAGTTCATCAAATGTAATTTCCTTTAAAGTTCGTACTGACTTTATTTTGCTTCCAATATTAATCGATTTATCCATTTTTTCTATCAAATAATACGAATTTGTAGTTAATTTAATAGCAAAGGTAATAAATAAAAAGCTAAATTGTAATATTATTGATCGAAATGTTATTAAAATATTAAAAGCATATAAATTCTGTACGAACTTTATCTGGATGTTTTATTATTAAACAAGTTGTAAGTAGATTTAAATCAACTTATTTCAGTGATGGCTTTGTTGGAGAAAAGTGACTATGTATAATTTTCCACTCTTTTTCTTCTGTAAAGTAGTAAATCTCTGTACAGTTTTCTTTCCATACCATATCGCCTGCAAACATATGAAGATTGAAGCTCAACACGGCCATGTTACCATTCAACTGAACCTTTGGATTGATTATATCAAAGCGCTCTACATAAACTTTACCTCGCATAGATTCATATAATTCTTGAATCTTCTCCCATCCATCCAATCTGAAATCAGTAGATGGATCGAAGTAAGTGAAATCATTAGAGTATAGGTTGAGATAAGGCGTTGGATTGCCTTTCAACCATGCTTCCATAGCATTTTTGCTTAATGCAATTATTGTTTCGGACATCTCTTTTTTCTCCATGGTATCATTTTTATTCAATTATAAAGTTCTCCGAGCCATAATAACTATAAAATCGTCCACTAATAGCTGTAAATTTCAAGACACAATAGTCAGGGTCTGTCACTCCCTCTTTATAGTACTCAGTGTCACCATCTTGCCATATCATCTCCTTATGCTTTGCATCTGTCAGTACTTCAACGACTCCTTTTAACATTATCCCTTTGAAATTGTCACAATCGCAAAAGTATAGGCATGACTTGTTGTTCTTTTGGAATTGTGAGACTCTCATCGAAGATGTATTTGTTGTCAGATAGAATGTTCTCAACCCTTCCCTTTTTCTAGCCATAAGCATTGCTTTCATGTTTGGAAATCCCTCTGAATCAACTGATCCAATAAATACTACCTTCTGTTGTTTTACAATATTTTCAATTGTACTGATTATATTCTCCATAATTTTTTTCTACAAATATAATTATGTTCAATAGTATGGGTATAGTATTAATCAATGTAGAAATGCTACTTTTCAACGCATTATGCTATTTCTATACTCTAAAGGAGTCTGTTTAGTCTCTTTTCTGAATACTCTTGTGAAATATGAACTATTATCGTAATTCAATTTATATGAAATTTCAGAAACAGAGAGATCTGTATATGACAGGAGCTTTTTAGCCTCTTCAATAATCTTATTCTTAATGAAGCATTTGGGGCTAATCTCCAGACTTCTCTTTACAATCTCATTTAAGTAGTTTGGCGTTATGCATAGCGCATCAGAGTAGAATTTGGTATCATGATAAAGATTGTAGTTCTTTTCAACAAGTTCTATGAAATCTTCAATATATCTTTTGTGATGATTATCTTCTGTGGGTTGATGTTCTTTAGAATATTCTCGGTTCAACAACATCAGCATCTCGTATAGTAACGCTCTGAGTATGTGCCTGTCTTTTGATATTTCTTCATTAATCTCTTCTATTAGATTATTTATAAGTCGCTCTATCTTAGGAAAGATTTTTCCTAAGCTGATAACCTTTGTAAAGCTATTGATTTGGAAAAAGGATAGTTTTTCAATAAATGATGAATCATTGAAAAAAGAATGAAGAAACTCTTTCTCGAAAATTATAGCGAAACCCTCAGGGTAATTCTCTACATCCCATGCACGTATATCATTTGGCTTTGAGAAAATTACATCTCCCTTAGTTAGTGAGTAGGAGTGATTGTTTATGGAAATCTTTCCACTGTCGCTTGTTATTAATGTAATATCATAGTATGATAGTTTATGTATTGGAGTATTACATATATATTTACTAATGCTTTCCAAAGATACTACATCAATTAGTAGCTCTTCTCCATATTTATTTTTATAGAAATTATATTTAGGTATGGATTCCATAAATATGTTTTTTGCAAATATAATAAATGCTTATTGGTTTTTATCATATGCATTATAGAATGAAATATCATTATTAATTTCTTATCTTTGCCAATGAAGTATAATGGGGCAGGAGCAAATGCTTATATTATCTTCTTGAAAATTATTAATGTACACAATAATTTATAAATATGTTCTCAGGTATAATAGAAGAGTATGCAGAAGTTGTAAGAATTGTGAAGGATCAAGAGAATCTTCATCTTACATTAAGATGTTCATTTGTAGATGAACTTAAAATTGATCAGAGTGTAGCACACAATGGAGTATGTCTTACTGTAGTAAGTTTACAAGATGCTACCTATACTGTCACAGCTATGAAAGAGACTATTGAACGCTCTAATATAGGTCTGTTGGCTGTTGGTGATAAGGTGAATGTAGAGAGAAGCATGATGATGAATGGTCGTCTTGACGGGCATATCGTTCAGGGACATGTTGACCAGACTGCTGAATGTATTAATATAGAAGATTCTCAAGGAAGTTGGTACTTTACCTTCAGATATAAGTTCGACAAAGAGATGGCAAAAAGAGGATACATCACTGTAGATAAGGGTTCTGTAACTGTTAATGGAGTGAGCCTTACAGTATGTAATCCTGCTGATGACACATTTCAAGTTGCTATAATTCCATATACATACGAACATACAAACTTCCATACATTTAAAATAGGAAGCATTGTTAATCTGGAATTCGATATAATTGGTAAGTATCTTAGCCGTATGATGAAATTCGCATAATAAAAGTGAAGAGACCCTTGAGGGTCTCTTTACTTTTATATACTTAGTAAATATCTTTCAAAAGTATATTGTCAGTGTCTTTGTAATATTCTTTTTTAAATCCTTTTAAAGTATCCCAGGCCTTATTCGACTCATTCATCCTGATCTTAAAATCTTCAGATCCTTTCGAGTCAATCTTATTAATTAGCATTCCAACGCTTAGTTTGTTTATATCAATAGCTGGAATATATGCCATATGGTCTGTCTCATTGTTTACAGGAGTCTCCTTTATAACATTAATATCTATTAGTTCATAGATAATCTTGTTGACCAGTTTAATTGGAATTTTATGACTTTGGCTCAGATCATCTGCAGTATATGGCGGCTTTTCTGTCTGAAATCTTTTACATATTAAAGACATGATGAGTATACAAAGAAAATCATGATATCTTCTGCTTATATTTTTTATCTCATTATTAAAATAGTAGTTTTTTATATTCTGCGATACATATGACAATTCTGCACCAAAAAGGCATATACTCCATGTAATCTGTGTCCACAGAAGGAACATCGGTATAGCAGCAAAACTACCATATATGGCATTATATCGTGACACCCATATCTGACTGCCAATATATAAGTACTGAAAGAATTGTGCAGCGCTACCTGCCAGAATGCCAGGTATTATGCAATGCTTTAGTTTGACCCTTGTATTTGGCATATAAGAGTAGAGAGCAATGAACATCAGCCATATAATAAAGAAAGGAATCAGATTCAGGCTTAACTTCAGTACAGGACCAACGATAATGAATCCATCCATTTTGTTTATCATTGTACTCATGAATATAGATATACCACTTGATAAAACAAGGAATATAGGAGTCAACAGAAGCATAGAGAAGTAGTCTGTCATTTTTCTATATATGGTACGTGGTTTTTTAACCTGCCATATTGTGTTGAATGTCCTTTCAATATTATTAATCAACGTCAATATTGTCCAAAGCAACATTATTAGACCTACACCAATGAACACTCCGCTCTTAGTATGAGATAGGTATGAGTCAATAAATCCCAATATAGTTGTCATGGCTGGAGTCTGTGCACCGAAGCCATTTTTCATTTGAATTTCAAGAAGGTTTGAGAAACCTAATCCTCTTACAATAGCAAAGAGGATTGCAAGTAAAGGAATAATAGAGAATAGAGTATTATAGGTAAGTGCTGAAGCTCTTACGACGAGTCGTCCTTGCGTAAACTCTTTTATAGATATTATGAGTATTTTTATGGCGTCGTAAAGTATTCTACGAGGTTTGCTAACCTCGTCTTCTGTAATACGCCATATCCCAACATTCAGGAATGAGCGAATTCCTTTAATCTTAGCCTTATCCATATCTCTGTAAATATAAAAAAGAAACAGATAATCTATAAGCCGGGTTCTGTACTCTATTTCTAGAGTGTCTGTCATTTATCTACTTCCGTCGTCACCGACGGCCTCTAGCGGTCTACCCTCCGACGTCGGGCGAGCAGCCCTAATAATGTCGGTATACATGACCTTACAACTCCTAAGATGCACAGCTTGTGTGTCGCCACACAACTGGTAGGCTCTTACTCTACCTTCTCACCCTTACCAGAGATGACTCTTTGGCGGTTATTTTCTTCTGCATTACTCCACCCTCACAGACAGCTTTCTGTTAGGAAGTAGGATGCTCTAAGTTGCCCGGACTTTCCTCTTTTACCTTGCGGTACCAGCGACAGACCGATTTTCTGTTTCCTCGGTGCAAAGGTATAACTTTTTCTCCAATAAGAACTTTTGTGGAACAGTTTTTGTAGTAATATTTGTATAATCATTTTATTTTTTCATATGCAATCATTAAAAAAATGATACTATTTGCGGTTAATCACCGTTAATGCATTGGTGAATAATGTTAAAAGAGGGAAAAAGTCTGTATAATTGTATACATCAAATGGTTTTTTCTATTTATTTAGCGTTGTGAATGTTAAATAAGAAAATGAAATTAACAAATAAATAGATAATAAGTTATGAAAACAACAACTAAAATTGTACTTGGAGCAGCAGTTGTAATTGCTGTAAGTGCCGGTGCGGCCAGTGTGACTACTTATGCTATGATGAAACCTGACCAAAAGAAAGCATTGGCGTTCGATGATATATTTCAACAAAATCCAGACGTTAGATTAGCAGCATTAAATGCTGGTGATCTAAGACCGGTAGATCTTACAGCAGCAGCAGAGAGTTCTGTTCATGCTGTTGTTCATATCAAATCTACTCAGTCTGCTAAAAAACAAAATGTTGTGGTAAATGATCCCTTTTACGATTTTTTCGGTGACATATTCGGAAATCGTGGAGGTGGCCAACAGCAACGTCAGGTTGAAACACCCGAAAGAGTAGGTGTTGGTTCAGGTGTTATTATATCAAGAGATGGATATATTGTAACAAACAATCATGTTATTGATGGTGCTGATATAATAAGTGTTCGCCTTAATGACGGTCGTGAGTTTCAGGGTAGAATAATTGGTACCGATCCTAGCACAGACCTTGCTTTGGTTAAGATTGAAGGAAAAGATCTGCCAACTATACCTGTAGGTGATTCTGATAAATTAAAAGTAGGAGAGTGGGTACTTGCTGTCGGCAATCCATTCAATATGACCTCGACAGTAACTGCTGGTATTGTCAGTGCTAAGGCACGTTCTTTAGGAGTATATAATAATGGAGTTGAATCTTTCATTCAGACTGATGCTGCCATTAATCAAGGAAACAGTGGTGGAGCTTTGGTAAATGCCAGAGGTGAGCTTGTTGGTATAAATTCTGTTCTTTACTCTCCGACTGGGGCATATTCAGGATATGGTTTTGCTATTCCTACTACCATCATGACAAATGTTATAGCTGACTTGAAAGAGTATGGAGCTGTACAAAGAGCTATTCTTGGAGTAAAAGGAAGAGCTGTAAATGATGAGCAGCAGACAATGAGTGACGAAATGAAGACTAAGGTTAAAAATCTAGGAGCTATCGATGGAGTGCTTATTAGAGAGATTATTGATGGAGGTTCAGCTGCAGGTCAGTTGAAAGTTGATGATGTGATTATAGGTATTGATGACAAGAAGGTGAAGAATTTTGCAGAACTTCAGGAAGAGCTGGCAAAACATCGTCCTGGTGATAAGATAATGGTTAAGGTACTTCGTGATAAGAAGGAAAAGGATATTTCACTAGTATTAAAGAATGCTCAGGGTAATACTAAAGTCGTAAAAGTTGCAAATATGGACATTTTAGGTGCTGCTTTCCGTGAACTTCCTGATGATATGAAGAAGCAACTTAATCTATCAAATGGTATTCAAGTTACAGGAGTGACAGATGGAAAGATGAAAGATGCTGGTGTAAGAAAAGGCTTTATAATTCTAAAGGCAAATGGACAGGTTGTAAATAGTGTAGAAGATATTCAGGAGATAATGAAGAGTGCTACTCAGTCTACAGATCAGGTTCTCTTCTTAAGTGGTGTATTTGCGTCCGGTAAGCGTGCTAATTATGCTGTCGATTTAACTCAAGAATAGATTTTAGTTTTCAATAGGTAAGTTAAAGATGCATAGAATAACTATGCATCTTTTTTAGTAATAAGTCATTTATTTAGATCAACAGGTGTAATTGGTGATCACTACGTGACTTTGGGGATTTAACAAATCCCTATTTCTCCTTGATAAATAATATTATATTTGTTTTATGCAAAGTAAAGAGAGGATCAATTATTTTCATTGTTAAAAAACTAATCATGATAAACTGTTCAACCGATCACGATTCATTGTTCAACCGATCACGACAGATTTGCGACACAGATAATAGACCGGTTTCATGTACAGAAACAGATGCAGGGACTGACCAATGCCGGTGCTGAATCATTTAAAGCAAAACTAAAATCTTTCAGGGCTATATTCAGAGTAGTTGATGATGTAAAGTTTTACTTATTAAGGGGTACTAAACTTTATGCTTAATTTGTTAAATCCACAAGAATAGTAACTGAACCGTAATTGGTTAAATATTTATTGAACAAAAGTTACATAATATCATTTTTATTCTATAACTTTGCACCTCATATTTCATTACAGATAATGAGACAATTAAAGATTACAAAAAGTATCACTAACCGTGAGAGTGCCTCTTTAGACAAGTATCTACAAGAGATTGGTCGAGAAAACTTAATTACTGTAGAAGAAGAGGTTGAACTCGCACAGCGAATCAGAAAAGGTGACCGTATAGCGCTCGAAAAGTTGACAAGAGCCAATCTTCGATTTGTTGTTTCTGTTGCAAAACAGTATCAGAATCAGGGACTTAGTCTTCCTGACTTGATTAATGAAGGCAATTTGGGCTTAATAAAAGCAGCAGAAAAATTCGATGAGACTCGTGGTTTCAAATTCATTAGTTATGCTGTATGGTGGATCCGACAGTCGATACTTCAAGCATTGGCAGAACAGTCGCGTATCGTTCGTCTTCCTTTGAATCAGGTTGGTTCACTGAATAAAATCAGTAAGGCCTTTTCAAAGTTTGAACAAGAGAATGAACGTCGCCCATCTCCAGAAGAGTTAGCCGATGAACTTGAGATCCCTGTTGATAAGATTTCTGATACACTCAAAGTTTCTGGTCGTCACATTTCTGTTGATGCACCTTTTGTTGAAGGTGAAGATAACAGTCTTCTTGATGTCTTAGTAAACGATGATTCGCCTATGGCTGACCGCTCATTGGTTAATGAATCACTATCTAAGGAAATAGATCGAGCACTTTCTACGTTAACTGAAAGGGAGAAGGAGATAATCCAGATGTTTTTCGGTATTAATACGCAAGAAATGACGTTAGAAGAGATCGGCGATAAATTTGGCCTCACACGTGAGCGCGTTCGTCAGATCAAGGAAAAAGCAATACGACGCCTAAGGGCAAACTCTCGTAGTAAGCTGCTTAAGTCCTATTTAGGATGATCATTCCCAAAAAGGTTATTTGATGCACAGAAAAGTAATTATTACTTTTCTGTGCATTTTTTTATTTATTTACCTACTTTTTTTTTATTTTCTCTATTTATATCTACTTTTGCTTGAAATAATATATTAGAAAGAATATGAAATGTTTTAAAACACTTAGCGTACTATTTTTCGTGCTTCTATTAAGTTCTGCATTCACTTTAAAGGATAAAGGGCAAGTATACATTGCAGGAGTAGCCGCATCTTTTTCTGATTCTATTGTCTATTTTACAGATATACAGACTGTCGATAGTGTTGTGCTTGATAATCATGGTTTCTTGACTGGCCGTGCACGACTAAGTTCTCAACTAAAAACCTATTTAGAAGATAAAGAGTCTCTTCCAAACAGAGTATGTCTTGTCTATTTCTCCGAGAACCGCGATAAGCTTGAAAAACAGATTAAGAAGATTAAGGAGAAATATATCAAGAGCAAAAAATCATATATTCGTGAATTGAGTTCTGAATCATTCAAGTTTTCTAAACCGGTAATAGAAGAATAATTCTTTACAATGAAAAAAATCCTTATTCTCTTTTTATCAGTAGTTCTATTTGCTTCTTGTTCTCATAGCAACGATGAACCTGAGGTAATCAGTTCTGATAGAACTGTATTAGCATATTTCTTGACTAAAGATCTTTCTGAATTACAGTCCAATGTTGTGTCTATATTCGAAGGATTGCAGAAGACAAAAGAAGCTTCTACGGCATTGATTTATTGGGATAATAGGGATTATAACTCTTCAGTAAGTGTTCCTTCTATATTAAAGTTTACTTCTGATGGAAATGGAAATGTAAACAACATATCTCAAATTAAATATAAGGAGGACTTAGCTAAAAGCACTAATATGTTTAATTTGGTTATTGGTTATGCTGATGTAGTTCGCCAATATTCAGCTAATCAGCAATCAACTGATAAAGATGTGATGACCACTGTGTTGAAAGATATGATAAGTCTTTCTTCTACCAAAGGTTATGGATTGATATTCGGATCACACTCTGAAAGTTGGATACCATCACCTAATGTGAAACTCAGTAGTCGTGCTTTTGCAAGTACCTATGAGAATCAGTTAGATATCATCGAGCTTAATGAAGCTCTAATTAATGTTTCAAGAAAATTCGATTATATATTGATGGATGCATGTATGATGGGGAATATAGAGGTAGTCTATGAACTTCAGAATACATGTGACTACTTTATTGCGTCTCCAATGGAGGTACCTGGTATTGGCTTTCCATATTCAACTATAATACCGGATCTGTTCAGTGATAATGTAAGCGATTATACAACTAATATATGTAATGCATATTCAACCTACCATGCTGCTGAAGGGCACTGGGGAAATTGTATAGCTGTTAAATGCAGTGAGGTGCCAGTGCTTACAAATGAGTTGAATAGATATAT
Organism: Phocaeicola paurosaccharolyticus JCM 15092; assembly: GCF_000613805.1. GTDB lineage: Bacteria > Bacteroidota > Bacteroidia > Bacteroidales > Bacteroidaceae > Phocaeicola > Phocaeicola paurosaccharolyticus. The sequence goes on from NZ_BAJR01000004.1 coordinate 105,967, forward strand.
AACCAGCTATTCTCCTATAGATCTCTCTACAGTGCAACCCTATTTCAGTTCAACAACAAATTCTGGTAAATATATTGGACTATCATATGATATCCTTGATTTTGTTAATAAGTTGACGAGCAACACAACTCCTTTCTCTTTTATTAATCAGTTGAAAAATACAGTTGTTGCTAGATCATTTGTTACTACTTCATCAGTTACGGGTTTTCCATCATTTATTGGTGTAGATACAAATTCTCTGTGTGGTATGGGTATGTACATACCCATTGCATCAAAAAGCACATGGAATTCATATTTAAAACAACTTCTTTGGGGAGATGCATCAGGTTGGGCTGACTATATAACTAATAACAATTTATAGTATAGTTGTCACTACTCTTTCTTTGTTGGAAGGATGAAAGTAGCAAGTTCATTGCCTGTTGTGTCGGAGCTATATTTATATATTATAGTAACTTCGTAATCCTTGAATTTCTTCATATCTACAGAGTTATCCATTGCATCAATAAGGGAGGATTTAATCTGATTGTAGTTTTTATGCAACAGCAAACTGTCATCAAGTATACCTGATGCTGTATAAAAGTATGTCATTGAATTCTTCTCTCTATTGTAGAAGGTACTGTCTAATATTAATAATGAGTCTACTCTTACAGGGCATAACTTATTTATTTTCTTTGAATTATTTTCGAGAATATCTGCTTTCCTCTCTTTACCACATCCCGTTAAAAGTGTGGAGATAATTAAAATAGCAATAAATAGGTATTTCTTTTTCATAATCTATTTTGTAATTTCGGCAAAAGTAAAATATATAATGAACTAATCAAAAGTTTTTTTACTTCTTTAGTCCAAAATTATAATGCATATGAGTAATATTCTTACAGAGCTAAAAAACAAAAAACATAAACGTTATCTCGGAGGTATGGATTTCTTTCGATACGTTGGTCCGGGACTTCTTGTTACTATAGGATTTATTGATCCGGGAAATTGGGCTTCTAATTTTGCAGCAGGATCAGAATTTGGTTATGCATTACTTTGGGTTATTACCCTTGGAACTGTTATGTTGATCATTCTTCAGCATAATGTTGCCCATCTTGGTATTGTCACAGGATTGTGCCTTAGTGAGGCTGCTACCCAGTACTGTCCTAAATGGGTATCACGCCCTATTCAGATATCTGCAATGTGTGCCTCCATATCTACTTCACTTGCTGAGATTATTGGTGGCGCCATCGCTTTGGAAATGTTACTTGATATTCCTATAATATGGGGGTCAATCCTTACTACCATCTTTGTTTTCATAATGCTCTTTACAAACTCTTATAAGAAGATTGAAAAAGCTATAATAGCATTTGTCTCTGTAATAGGACTATCTTTTCTTTACGAACTTTTTTTAGTAAATATAGATTGGCCTGTTGCAATTAGGTCATGGGTAACTCCAACTATTCCCAAAGGAAGTATGATTATAATAATGAGTGTATTGGGTGCTGTCGTTATGCCACATAATCTTTTCCTTCATTCAGAGATTATACAGAGTCATGAGTACAATAAGAAGGATGAAAAGCAGATCGAGAGGGTCCTTAAGTATGAGTTCTACGATACTATGTTGTCTATGATAGTAGGATGGGCCATAAACAGTGCAATGATACTTCTCGCCGCCGCTACATTTTTCCAGAACAACATAGTAGTTACTGAACTTGAACAGGCTAAGTCTCTTTTATCGCCACTCCTGGGTAATAATGCTGCTGTAATATTTGCTTTGGCTCTTCTTATGGCAGGTGTATCATCAACTATAACCAGTGGTATGTCTGCCGGCTCTATATTTGCAGGTATGTTCAATGAATCGTACAATATAAAGGATATTCACTCAAAAGTGGGCATTATCATCTCTTTTGGTATTGCTTTGTTATTGATTTTCTTTATCGGTGATCCTTTTAGGGGCCTGTTAATTTCTCAAATGGTATTAAGTATTCAGCTCCCATTTACTATGTTTCTTCAGGTAGGCCTTACATCTTCTCATAAGGTTATGGGTAAGTATGCTAATTCGAAGTGGAGTAATGTTGTGCTTTATTCATTAGCTATTACCGTTACACTTCTTAATATTATATTGTTATTTGGAATGTAAATATGAGGTAAATACATTATTATGTTGAATTAACTCTTTTTATTCTTTGAAAAAGAAGAATAGTTTCCATTTTAATTTTTTTTCTTTGTTAACCTATTTGTATCTTTGCCATCTATATATTTATGATGAACTATGATAGGTAAGAAAAGTGTTGTAGCATTGTTTGATTTCGATGGTGTTGTAATGGATACGGAATCACAGTATAGTAAATTCTGGAATGCTAAAGGAAAAGAATACTTTCCGAATATAGAGAATTTTGGAGATAAAATAAAGGGACAGACTCTGACTCAAATTTGTGACAGATATTTTGACGTCGATGCCAAAAGAAGAATTGAAGAAGAACTTGACCGTTTTGAGGAGTCTATGATATTTGACTATATCCCTGATGCACTCCCATTTATTAAAGAACTAAAGAAGCATCAAATAAAAATCGGTATAGTTACAAGCTCAAACGAGAAAAAGATGAATAATGTGTACAAGGCACATCCGGAGCTGCTGGAACTTGTAGATAAAATTTTTACAGCAGAAATGTTTTCCCGTTCTAAACCTAACCCCGATTGTTTTTTGCTTGGAGCTTCATATTTTGATACAAAAGTTGAAGATTGCATTGTCTTTGAGGACTCTTTTCATGGACTTGAAGCAGGAAGAAAGGCAGGGATGTTTGTTGTAGGCCTTTCTACAACGAATAAAAGAGATGAAATAATCGATAAAGCTGATTATGTTATCAGCGATTTTACCGGTTTTAATTACGAAAAACTAATTAAATTACTATAAAGAAATAAACTTATTAATTTAAAAGAATATAATTATGGCAGGATATATTTCAGGTGATACAAGAAAGGTTACTACCCATAGACTTATTGAAATGAAGCAGAGAGGAGAGAAGATCTCAATGCTTACTTCATATGACTATACAACTGCTCAGATTGTTGATGGAGCTGGTATAGATGTTATTTTAGTAGGTGATTCTGCATCTAATGTTATGGCTGGAAATGTTACAACTTTACCTATAACGCTTGACCAGATGATTTATCATGGTAAATCTGTTGTAAGAGGTGTTAAAAGAGCGCTTGTTGTTATAGATATGCCTTTCGGAACATATCAGACTTCGGACTTTGAGGCCGTTACCAATGCAATCAATATCATGAAAATTACACATTGCGATGCATTAAAACTTGAAGGCGGAGAAGAGATTATTGATGCTGTGAAGAAGATTATTGCAGCTGGGATTCCAATTATGGGACATCTAGGATTAATGCCTCAATCAATTAATAAATATGGTACATATACTGTAAGAGCAAAGGATGATGAAGAGGCTGAAAAACTTATCCGCGATGCTCATCTTCTTGAAGAAGCTGGATGCTTTGGTCTTGTTTTAGAGAAGATTCCAGCAGAATTGGCTAAACGTGTTGCTGATGAACTTACAATTCCTGTTATAGGAATAGGTGCAGGCGGCGGTGTAGATGGACAGGTTCTTGTTGTTTCAGATATGCTTGGAATGTCAAATGGATTTAGTCCAAGATTTCTTAGAAGATATGCAAATCTTCATACAATAATGACTGATGCTATTCAGCAATATGTTAAGGATGTCAAGGATAGTGACTTCCCTAATGTTAACGAACAGTATTAATAAATTTATCTGGCAGAAATATGTTTGACGATCTGTTTTATCCAAAAGAAAGGAAAGGCCTTTGGACCAAAGAGATGATTCTTTTATCTCTTTCAAACTTTTTTTTGTATATCTCGCTATATATATTTCTGCCTTCATTACCATATTGGTTGACAAATCAATTTGGTTATAGCCTAGTTATCAGCTCAATAGTTATGGCATCTTTTGCTATAGCTATATTTATTCCAGGCCCGTTCAATAATTACCTACTAGATGCATTTAAAAGGAAAAAAGTAGCCTTCTGGTCCTTTGTATTATTGGGGTTGTCGGCTTTAGGATATATTGGTGCGGTATCATTATGTATTGTCTTGGCACTGAGAATAGTTCAGGGAATTCTTTTCAGTATTATTACAACGACGACCAGCAGTACTTTATTAATAGATATTACGCCTACGAATAAGAGGACAATAGCAAACCTCACTTTCACACGCGTAGGAAGGTCTGGCATGATGATTGGTGTTGTAATAGGAATTTATCTGTTAGATAACTATGAGGTTAATATGTTGTTCTATATAAGCGCTGCCCTTACACTTTTATCATGTTTTACTATACTGTTTATTAGGGTACCTTTCAGAGCACCATTGAAACCATCTTTTTTCTCACTAGACAGGTTTCTTCTACCTAGAGTTCTACCTGCTGCTGTGAATATGATTTCTACACCTATAATATTGGGAATATTGATAACAATGTTGCAGGTGAATGTTTCATTTCTGTCGCTTGCATTAGGCTTTACTATAGGATTTATACTTATGCATGTTCTCTTTAAAAACCTTCAAGGTAAGTCAGAATTGGAATTAAGTACTTCATTAATAGTTATAGGTTGTCTACTTATAATGATTACTTCTTCTATTATTATATCATATATTGGTTATATCTTACTTGGAACAGGGTTGAGTATTGCAGCAAACAGATTCTATGTCATTATTATAAGCATGCCGCTTCATTGTGAAAGAGGTTCAGCAAATAATACATACAATCTGATATGGGAGTTAGGAATACTTATTGGTATAGTGATAGGCTTTTCTTTTGATGGCTCAACTATCGCTGAATTATTAGTATCAATAGCTATAGCCTTAATCTCTCTTTTTCTTTATGAATTTAAAATACACAAGTGGTATTACTCGCTAATGGATAATAAATAAACATATATTATAAAAGAATATGGCAGACGATAAGAAAATTATATTTTCGATGGTAGGCGTAAGTAAGGCCTTCCAGGCGAATAAACAGGTATTGAAAAACATCTACCTATCCTTTTTTTACGGTGCAAAGATCGGTATTATCGGTCTTAACGGATCAGGTAAATCAACTTTGCTTAAAATTATAGCTGGCTTAGAGAAGAGCTATCAAGGTGAAGTAGTATTCTCACCAGGTTATTCTGTAGGCTATCTTGCTCAGGAACCACATCTTGACGATACTAAGACTGTAAAAGAGATTGTTATGGAAGGTGTTCAGGAGATTGTAGACATTCTGGCAGAATATGAAGAGATAAACAATAAATTCGGTCTTCCTGAATATTATGAGGATCAGGATAAGATGGATGCACTTTTTGCCCGTCAGGCTGAGTTGCAAGATAAGATTGATGCAACAGATGCATGGAATCTTGACAGTATGTTGGAAAGAGCTATGGATGCTCTGAGATGTCCACCTGAAGATCAACCAGTAAAAAATCTTTCTGGAGGTGAGCGTCGTCGAGTTGCTCTTTGTCGTCTTCTTCTTCAGAAACCTGATATATTATTGCTCGATGAGCCGACCAACCACCTTGATGCAGAGAGTATCGACTGGTTGGAACAGCATCTACAACAATATGAAGGTACAGTTATAGCTGTTACTCACGACCGTTACTTCCTTGATCATGTTGCAGGATGGATTCTTGAACTTGATCGTGGTGAAGGTATTCCTTGGAAAGGTAACTACTCAAGTTGGTTGGAACAGAAGACTAAGAGAATGGAGATGGAGGAGAAGGTTGCAAGTAAACGTAGAAAGACTCTTGAGAGAGAGCTTGATTGGGTACGCCTTGCTCCAAAAGCTCGTCAGGCTAAAGGTAAAGCTCGTCTTAACTCTTACGACAAACTTATAAATGAGGATGTTAAGGAGAAAGAGGAGAGACTAGAGATATTTATTCCTAACGGACCTCGTCTTGGTAATAAAGTTATCGAGTCAATCGGAGTATCTAAGGCTTATGGTGACAAACTTCTTTTCGATAACTTGAACTTTATGTTACCACCTAATGGTATTGTTGGTGTAATTGGCCCTAATGGTGTTGGAAAGACTACTCTTTTCCGTCTTATTATGGGATTGGAAAAGGTTGACGGAGGTACATTCGAGGTTGGTGAGACAGTAAAATTGGCATATGTTGACCAGCAACATAAAGATATTGATCCAGAGAAATCTGTTTATCAGGTTATAAGTGGTGGTAATGAGTTAATTCGTCTCGGTGGAAGAGATATTAATGCCAGAGCTTACCTAAGCCGTTTCAACTTTTCAGGTGCTGATCAGGAAAAGCTCTGCGGTATGCTTTCCGGTGGTGAGAGAAACAGACTTCATCTTGCTATAGCATTGAAAGAGGAGGGTAATGTACTTCTTCTTGATGAGCCAACTAATGATATTGACGTTAATACTCTTCGTGCTTTAGAGGAAGGCCTTGAAGATTTTGCAGGATGCGCTGTTGTAATCAGTCATGACCGTTGGTTCCTTGATAGAATTTGTACTCATATCCTTGCTTTCGAAGGAAACAGTGAGGTGTTCTTCTTCGAAGGATCATATACAGAATATGAAGAGAACAAGATGAAACGATTGGGTTATGAAGAACCTAAGAGAGTTCGTTATCGTAAACTTATGGAATAAATATAGTTATATAAAGAAGGCTGACCGTTTATTATGGTTGGCCTTTTTTATCAATTATTATCGCTAAATTACGAATAGTTATTAATGGTTACTTTCATTTGCTATAGAATAGTAAATTACATTTAAAAAATGTAATCTTTATGTAACAATCATACAAGATTAAATATATATCTTTGTGCGTATTTTAATAATCAATAAACTTAATTAATTAAAATTTCATGGCAAAAAGAATGCGATTTATTCTTTCCACACTTATTGTTTTAGTAGTGATGACAGCTAAAGCACAGGTTACCACATCCTCAATAAGCGGAAAGATAACAGACAGTAACAAGGAAGCTATCATTGGAGCTACTATTCAGGCAGTTCATGAACCTTCAGGTACTCACTACGGTGCAATTACAAACATTGATGGCCGTTACTCAATTCAGGGTATGCGTGCAGGCGGACCTTACAAAGTTGAAATCTCGTACATCGGTTACAAGACTGAAATTATCAAAGGTATTACGCTTAACTTAGGTGAGACAGCGAATGTCTCTTCACAAATGTCTGAATCTTCAGAATTATTGGGTGAAGTGATGGTTGTTGGAAGAGCTGGTCTTGATGCTACAAAAACAGGAGCTGCGATGAGTATTAATGCAAACGAGATTGCTCGTATGCCATCTATTACTAATAGCATTGCAGATATTACTCGTTTGAATCCACAAATCAGTGTTTCTACTAGTGGTGCTATGTCTTTTGCAGGATCAAACAACCGATACAACTCATTTATGGTTGACGGTGCTGCAAATAACGACGTGTTTGGATTGACTTCTAATGGTTCTAATGGTGGACAGGCAGGTGCACAACCTCTATCAATGGAGACTGTAGAACAAATTCAGGTAAGTGTTGCTCCATTTGACGTTCGTCAATCAGGATTTACTGGTGGTGCAATAAATGCTATTACCAAATCAGGAACAAATGAGTTCCATGGCAGTGTATATGGTGACTGGTTGAATCAATCATTAATAGGTAGTAAATATAAAAGAATTGATGGTACTACAAGTCAGGCTTATGAAGATGAAAAAGAATATCGTTATGGCTTAACTGTAGGTGGACCAATCATAAAAAATAAATTGTTCTTCTTTGCAAACTATGAGAAGTCAAACAAAGAGTATCCAAATAACTATGGTCTAGGTTCTGAATTATCAAAAATTGATGAGGCTGAAGCAAAAAAAGTAATAGATAAGATTAACGAATTGGCTGCAGCGCAAGGTGTAGAATATAATACAGCAATTGTTAATCCTAAGAACTATACTAAATCTGATAAGGCTGGTTTGAAGTTAGACTGGAACATAAACGATATGCATAAAGCATCTTTCCGTTGGAGTTTAGTTTCTGCTAAACAGCTTAACAGCAATAGTTCAGCGTCAAGCTTACGTGCTTCTAATAACCAATATGATTTCGTTTCTAAAACAAATACATTTATTGGTGAGTTGCAGAGCCGTTTTTCTGATGTGTTAAGCAACGAAGCTCGTCTATCTTACGTACGCGTTCGTGACGAAAGACAACCTTATGGCGATCCAGCTCCACAATTACAGATCTCTAATGTTGGTGGTGGAACTCTCTATTTTGGTACTGAATACTCTTCAGGTGCAAACAGCCTAAATCAAGATATCTACACTTTGACAGATAATTTGACTTGGAATCTTGGAAGACATTCATTGACATTTGGTACAAACAATGAATTATATACATTCGAAAACTTATTTATTCAGAATATTTATGGTTCATATGCATTCAACAATGTTGATGATTTCTTAGCTGGTAAGATTAAAACATTCCAATATGGACATGCAAATACAGATGTAACAGGTGATCCTCGTTGGGCTGCTAAGTTCTCTTCTGCTCAAGTAGGTTTCTATGTACAGGATAAATTTGATGTAAACGATAATTTTCAGTTAACATATGGTTTACGTGCTGATATGCCATTCTCTTTCGATACTCCTTTAGCTAACGAACCATTCAATAAGTTTGCAGCTGAAAAGAATTGGGGAGTTAAGACTGACCAAAAGATAAGCAGCGCACCATACTGGTCACCACGATTCGGTTTCCGTTGGAACATCAATGGTGATAACAAGTATATCCTTCGTGGTGGTGCAGGTATCTTTACAGGACGTATACCTTTCGTTTGGTTGAGCAACAACTTCTCAAACACTGGTATCCAGATGACATCATTCTATGCATCAAATCCTAACATTCCAGTTCTTCTTGATCCAACCAAACAAACAGACCAAGAACCACTTCTAAAAGCTGATGGTAACCAGACAATCAACGTATTCGACAAAGACTTCCGCTTTGCTCAGACTGCTCGTTTCAACTTAGCATTAGATTTCGAACTTGCCGGTATCAACTGGACAGCTGAAGGTATCTATTCTAAGACTATAAATGATATCGTTTATAGCGATCTATCTCGTGACTTGAACGGTAAGACAGTTGGTGAAACTTATACAAATATGGCATACGATGTACGTCCAATGTTTGATAGAGTTACAACAGGAACTGCTTTCTCAAATATATATATGCTTAGCAACACAAGCAAAGGTTACTCATACAACCTTTCTATCATGGGTACTAAGAAGTTTAATTTCGGTCTTGATTTGATGGCATCTTATGCATACTCAGTATCAAAATCTCTTAACAGTGGTACTTCTTCAGTAGCTAAATCAAACTTCCGTTATAACTATACTTATAAGAATGCAAACAGCCCAGAGTTAGGTAATTCTGCATTTAATATACCTCATCAGATTAAAGCTTCTGCTTTCTATCATAAAGAGTTCTTTAAGAATCAGAAGACTACATTCGGTTTGATCTATACAGGTTCATCTGGCTCTCCATACTCAATTTATTATTATGGTGACCTTAACGGTGATGGTGCTGATGGTAATGACTTGATGTTTATCCCTACAGATGATCAGATCGATGCTATGAAATTTACTGCAACAACTAAGTATACTGCAGATGCTCAGAAAGCTAACATGAAGCAGTGGATTGCTAATGATCCTTATCTAAGCAAGCATCGTGGTGAATACTACGAACGTTATCAGGATAATGAAGAATTTGAACATCATTTTGATTTCCATTTCTCTCATGAAGTTAAGTTTAAAGTTGGTGAAAGATTCAATGCTTTAGAGTTGACATTCGATATCTTGAATGTTGGTAACTTGCTTAATAAAGATTGGGGTCATTATGGCGCTAATGGTGGTGGTAGTGCTTATTACTCACCTGTTACTTACAAAGGAAGCGGTAACTTCCAATTCTTGAATCCAGGTGATTACCAAATGCGCTCTTACAGTGATTACTATTCACGTTGGAGAGGACAGATTGGTTTAACATATACATTCTAATAAATATTTTAAATATATTTTAAAGAGGTTGCTCGAAAGAGCAACCTCTTTTTTATGTTAGCTAATCATTGGTACTTATTAATCCTATTGTACTATTATATGTAGTAAACGAAAGTAAGTGTAAAATAAATGTCATCTCTCGTCGAGTAATGTTTCATTTTGTAACATGTTATCAATAAAAGTGCCTTAATTAATAACCTTAAAAAAATAAATTGTGAAAATTATGGAAATTACAAAGAAAATGTTTTATATTTATTAATAAATATGCGTTTTTCTTAAACAAATTGTGTTTCGTTTTTGTTTGGAATATTACAGGTTATATATTTTTCTTTAGGTAATATGTTGAATTAGAATATTTTAGAAAAGAAATAGACATAACAAATAACTATTTTAATAAAATTTTTATGAAAAACAGTTTAAAGCTTTTTTATCTAATGGTAGTAATGCTAATAAGTTGCAGTGCTACACTGTCAGCTCAAGGTATTATTAAAGGCAAAGTTGTAGATGCAGAGACAAAGGAGGAACTTGTAGGTGCAACTGTAGTTGTTACTGGGACCACTATAGGAACAGTGACAGACTACGAAGGTAATTTTAGTCTGAAGGTTAATTCACAAAAACCTTCTCTTACCTTAAAATATCTAGGTTATAAAGACCTTACTAAAAAGGTAGATCAAAATGGTAATGTTGATCTTGGTACAATCATGATGGATGTTGACTCAAAGACTTTGGGAGATGTTGTTATAACTTCTTCAGTTGCTGTGGCAAGAAAGACTCCTGTAGCCGCATCAAATGTTATGATGGATTATATCGAAGAGAAACTGGGTACACAGGAATTTCCTGAAGTACTGAAAGCTACTCCGGGTGTACATGCACAGAAAGACGGTGGTGGCTATGGTGACTCAGAGATTTATATGCGCGGATTCGACAATACCAACGTTGCAACTATGATCAATGGAGTTCCAATGAACGATATGGAGAATGGTAACGTATATTGGTCAAACTGGGCTGGTCTTAGTGATGTTACTCGTACCATGCAGACACAAAGAGGACTTGGTGCTAGTAAGGTGTCAGCTCCATCTGTTGGTGGAACAATTAATATCATAACAAAAGGTCTTGATGCTAAAAAAGGAGGTTCAATCTCTTATGGCATGGGTAATGATAACATGAACAAGTTACTTTTCACCTTCTCTACAGGTCTGTCAAAAGACGGATGGGCACTTACTGTACTTGGTGCAAAGACTTGGGGTAATGGTTATGTTCAGGGAACAAATTTTGAAGGATACAACTACTTCCTTAGTATATCTAAGAAGTTGTCAGATTCTCATCAGCTGTCTTTCACAGCTTTCGGCGCTCCACAGACTCACTATCAGAGAAAAGGTGCCCTTACTCTAGAAGCTTGGGATATGACAAAATCTGTATGGGGTGTTCAAAACTATAAGTATAATACTACTTTTGGATACGATAACAATGGACAGAGACGCAGTTCTGAATATAATGTTTATCACAAACCTCAGATGAGTTTAAATCATCAGTGGGATATAAATGATAAATCATCTTTGTCTACATCTTTGTATATGTCTATAGGTCGTGGTTATGGCTATTCTGGTCAAGGAAACGAGACCTACGGATATAGCTATAAGGATTGGTATGGTGCTAACTATGGAGTACTCCAAACAAAATTCCGTAAAGATGACGGTACTTTTGATTATGGTGCTATTCAGGACATCAACCAGAACAGTGAATATGGTTCTATGCTTGTTATGACAAAGTCAAAGAATTATCATGATTGGTACGGACTTCTTTCTACATATACTACAAAGTTAACTGAAGATATCGACTTCTATGGTGGTGTTGACTTCCGTTATTATAAAGGTACTCATACTAATGATATTCAGGATTTATATAATGGAGATTACTTTATGGACTCTAGCCGTGGTAATGTAAGTGTTGCTAACAACAAAAATGCTGCAAACCCTGCATGGTTGAATCAGAAACTTGGAGTAGGAGATGTAGTTTATCGTGACTATGACAGTTTTGTACTACAAGAGGGAGGATTCTTCCAGACTGAATATAATAAGAATAAGTTGAATGCATTTGTTTCTGGTTCTCTTTCGAACACTACTTATTGGCGTTATGATAGATTGTATTATGATGAGGATAATGCAAAATCTAAGACTGTAAGTTTTATCGGTTACACTGCTAAGGCCGGTGCTAACTATAACCTTACAAACAACCATAACGTATTTGCAAATGTAGGTTTTATAAGCCGTGCTCCTAAATTCTCTTATGGTGCTTTCATGGCTTCCACAGTCAGCAACACTATAAATAAGAATGCCAAAAATGAGAAGATTCTTTCATTAGAGGTTGGATATGGCTATCGTAATGGTTGGTTAAGAGCAAATTTTAATGCATACTTTACCAAATGGATGGACAAGACTATGACTAAGTCGGGTACTCTTGATAACCAGATGGACTATTTCATGAATATGACTGGTGTAACTGCTCTTCATAAGGGCGTTGAACTTGACGTTAAGGCAGAGCCATTGAAATGGTTAGAGCTAACCGGTATGTTATCTATAGGTGATTGGAAATGGGATAGTAACGCTACAGGATATGCATTCGATGAGTATGGAAATCCACTTGACTCAAAAGGCGGAATTGTTGAAGCCGGTTCACCTGAGCAAGCATGGGCAAAAATCAACCTGAAAGGAATCAGGGTAGGAGGTTCTGCTCAGACAACTGCAGCTTTAGGAGCAAGTGTAAAACTTGAAGGTGGCTTGAGATTAGGCGTTGACTGGACTCTTTATGGTCGTAACTATGCATATTATGCACTTAGCGGAAGTAACTTGAGCATTGGTCAGGAGAAGACTATTCTTTCACCATGGAAAGTTCCTACTGCTAGTCAGATAGATCTTAACGCTTCTTATCGTTTCAAAATTGCTGGTTTGAATACAACAATTTCTGGTAATGTAAACAACCTGCTTAATTACTTCTATATATCAAAGGCTTATAATCCTCAATCTGGTGAAGTCTCTCCAAACAGCATATATTCATATTATGCTTTCGGACGTACAGCAAGTGTTAGATTAAAAGTAAACTTCTAAGTAATATACTATACAATTATGAAGAATAAAATATTAGTATCCCTTATAACTATTGCTGGTCTTACAGCTTGCAACGATGATTTTAATGATCAGTTCAATATAGTATATAATGTAAATGATGTAAAGAGTATGGTATATACTCTTGATCCATCAGACTATGGTTCTATTGCCGATAATGAAAACAATGTATTTATCGCAACAGGAAAAGATCCTGCCGGCCTTACTTATGTGAAAGCTTTGGCTGATGTTAAAAAGAATAAGTATTTTACTAGTGAGGCACCTGCCGAAGAGTATATACCTGCTTTCCTTGATGCTAAATATCCTAATGCAGATGTGGGCTCAAAATTTGTAGTCACATTCAACCAATATGAGGCACCTTCTGCATATATGACTGATTTTGCAAAGATTTCTGAGTATACCCTTGCTGCAGATGATTATAAAACTGTATGGGGAACTAGCGTCAATGCTTCATTCCTCTCTCCGCTTTCATTGCAGAAACTTCCTACTATACTGAAAAGTAAAGTGACTGGAGCACAGGATGGAGATATGGTTGTTGTAAATTATGCTTACTCAGAAGTTGAACCAAGTACAGGTGGCACTCAGGGTGTTGTTTACGATAAAATTAGCGATGTAATAGCAAATACAAGTGGAGCAAGCTATACAGTAAAAGGTAATGTTATCGCTACTTATGGACGTGGATTCCTTATCAATGATGGAACAGCTTCCATATTAGTGTACCTCAATGCCGCATCAAACTACTATGTGGGTGATGTAGTATCTGTATCAGGAACTACATCTTCATATTCTAAATTGATGCAGTTCCCTGCAACTTCAGAAGTGAAACTCCTAGAGAGAAAGACTACATTTGCGTACCCAACATCTTCTCAGCTACTAGCAGGTGCTGAGCTTGATAATTATATGACTTCTCCTTCTGTGAAGTATATTCGTATACAAGGTACTCTTACAATCAGTGGTTCATATTATAATATTGTTGTTGATGGCGCTACACGAAAAGGAAGTATATCATATCCTGTAGCCGGAGTAGTTGACCCTGCACTTAATGGAAAAGTTGTAGATGTAACCGGCTATGCTATAGGTGGATCTTCTACTTATGTTAATATTATGGCTACTTCTGTTGTAGAGTCAGGACAGACCTCTGATATCACACCGGTAGGTGTAGTTGCTCTTTCTGCTGCCGGAGCTTATACTGTATCGGGAGTTGTTGCTGCAACGTATGCTAAAGGTTTTCTTGTAACAGACGGAACAGGAAATATATTGGTATATCTTAATAAAGCTCACGATTATGTTGTTGGCGATATTGTAAAAGTATCCGGTACAACAAGTAAATATGCTAATCTGATGCAGTTCCCTGCAACATCTGTTGTTACTAAGGGTGCACATGTCACATTCACCAATCCTGCACCAAGAACGCTTGCTGCAACTGATATGGAAGCATATCTTACTGCTACATATTGTGGTAATGTAAGCTATACAGGCACATTGAGTATCAGCGGATCTTATTATAATGTTACAATAGATGGTACTACAGCTGTTCAGGGAAGTTTATCTTACCCTATCACCGGAGTAGTTGACCCTGCATTAAATGGAAAGAAAGTTCTTGTTACCGGTTATGCAATCGGTGTAAGCAGTGGAAAATACCTAAATACTATGGTTACTTCTATAGTAGAGGCTCCTGCAGCAAGAAGTTTTGCATCAGCTTCACGTGTTGCCGTTACTGTAGCTCCAAACAAATCAGAGCTATACGTTTATTCAAGTTCACAATGGAAGAAGTATACTAATAGTGATGTACTACTTGGAGTTATCACTCCTGAAGTTTACTCATCATTAGGCAGTAATACTATTGCAACTCCTGAAAATGTTGTTCCTACATTCTTGCAAAATACTTATCCATATGTAGTTGATGGTGAAAAAGCAGTTGCAATATATAAGGATAAGTCTAAGAATTATATTGCTAAAGAGTATACATTCAATAAGTATTGGTCATTGACTCCTGATTACCTTCCAGTTACATTGACATTTGCAAAAGATGAATCAGGTATAAGTGCTAATATGAGTACATATGTTGATGAAACATTCCTTGGTGATGAAGGTGATTTTAAGGCATACAATGTTACTTTAGGCTCACTGTCATATGTATGGATTAATACTGCTGCATATGGTTGGAAAGCTTCTGCCTTCTTGAATAATACAAATAATGTTTCTGATAGTTACCTTGTTTCTCCATCAATTAATTTATTGAAAGCTACATCACCTATAATGACATTTGATGAAGCTCATAAATATCTTAATGGAGCACAACCGACTCAATATCTTTCAGTTCTAGTTTCTAAAAACTTTACTGGCGATCCTGCTGCATGTACTTGGGATGTACTTCCTGTAGCTGTCTGGTCGGATGGTTCAACATGGGACTTTGTTAATGTAGGAGAAATTGATTTGAGTGCTTATAAAGGCAGCCGTATAAATATTGCATTCCGCTATACCAGCGATGCTAGTGCAGCTGCAACTTGGGAGGTTAAGAACCTCAAAGTTATTGAGAAGGAATCTGCAAACTAATCCTTCTTGATGAAAATCCTCCATGTATAATTCATACATGGAGGATTTATTTTTTATCAGAATTATAGATTTGATCTATATTATACTGTTTACTTATTTACCCTATAATTCCATATATTAAGGCCTTAGCTTTATTAATCTATATCTTAGGATTAATAAAGCTAAGGCTTAAATATATATCATGGGGCTATATTTTGTGAGGTAATAAGTACAAAAAATAATCCCTGCAGTAACCAGCTGCAGGGATTTCTGTTTGTTTGAGATAACGATAATAAGTTAGATTATGCTTCAGCAGGAGCTTCTGTTGCAGCAGCTTCTTCAGCAGGAGCTTCTGTAGCAGGTTCTTCAGCAGCAGTAGCAGATGCCTCTGCCTCAGCCTTTGCAGCAGCTTCAACAGCTTTTTTCTCAGCTACTTTCTTTGCAATTTCTTCGTTTACTTTCTTCTCAGCTTCAAAGCGAGCTTTTTCGTCAGCTTTCTTAGCAGCATCTTCTTTTGCTTTCAAAGCAGCTAAGCCTGATTGCTTGTTAGATTTCCAAGCTTCAAATTTAGCTTCAGCGTCAGTTTCAGAGAATGCGCCTTTAGCTACACCACCTAGAAGATGTTTTTTCATGTAAACGCCTTCACGAGAAAGAATATTACGAACTGTATCTGAAGGCTGTGCACCGCACAATACCCAATGAAGAGCACGTTCGAAATTCAAATCTACTGTTGCAGGATTGGTATTTGGATTATAAGTACCAATTTTCTCAGTAAATCGACCATCACGTGGAGCTCTTACGTCTGCAATTACAATTGAATAGAACGCATAGCTTTTGCGTCCATTTCTTTGCAATCTAATTCTAGTTGCCATCTTTTAAATTTTAATTAATAATGATTTGAATTTATGCTTGTAACTCGTACAAGCGACCGCAAAATTATAGCTTTTCTTTTGAATTTCAAAATATTACTTGCTTTTTATCTGTCGAAGCCACATTTCTAGTTCTCCGGTCCATTGACGTTTATATTTAAAACTGTCACCAAAGCCCCAACCGTGCCCGCCAATAGGGTAAATATGAAGTGAAGCACTCACTCCATTCTTTACTAAAGCTGTATAATAATTAATACTATTTTCTACAGGAACAGCTGAATCATCGCTACTATGCATTATAAATGCAGGTGGAGTCTGTTTGCTTACCTGTTTTTCATTAGAGAAAAACTCTTCAGTCTCCTGCGATGGATTTTTCCCTAGTAAATTATTATGCGAACCCATATGAGTAATCGAAGGACTCATACTAATAACAGGATAAAATAGTATTTGAAAGTCTGGACGTGTTTCAGTAGTAAAGTGTGTTGCAGCACTGCTTGCAAGATGTCCACCTGCCGAAGAGCCCATTATGCCCAACTGATTAAACTTCCATTTATCTTGATTAGCACGCATAATCTTTATTGCTTGTTGTGCATCACTTAATGGAACATCTTTATTTCCATTTGGCATGCGATATTTCAACACTGCATAGGTTATTCCCATAGAGTTAAACCAATCAGCCATATTTAGGCCTTCATGGTCTATGGCAACATATTGATATCCTCCACCGGGACATGCTATTATTGCCATTCCATTTGGATCTTTTGCAGGGAATACAATCAGTTCAGGGTCTGTTATCTTTCCTATTCTGTTTTTTCTAACCTCTTGTTCAGGTTCTGTAATTCCATTACTATTGGGGGCACCATTAGGCCATAACTTTATTGTAACCGGCCCCTGTGCAAAAGCCCCAAATGATAAGCTCATGAAAATTAAAAGTATTAAGTTCTTCATAATTCTATTTCTTTATATTCATGCTTGCTTTAATGAGATATACTACTAGCAGAATGTAAGCAGCTAAAGAAACGACCTCACTCATAGGATTTGATAACCATTCTTCATTGACTAGGTTTATTCCACCAAATCTCATTGCTGCACTGACTACACCCATCAAAGCTCCACCTGCAATGAATCCGGAAGCAAGGAGTGTACCTTTCTCACCTCTCTCTTTGTTTACTTCTGCATCTTTACTTCTAGTTGTAACATACCAGTTTATTGCTCCACCAACCAATAACGGGAGGTTAAGTTCCAATGGTATGAACATACCCAATGCAAAAGCAAGAGCAGGAACCTTAAAGTAAGTAAGTACAAGTGCAAGTAGAGCACCAATGCCATAAAGAAGCCAAGGAGCACTTACACCGTTCATCAAAGGATCTATTACAGCAGCCATGGCATTTGCCTGAGGGGCAGCTAGAGCTCCTGATGAGAAACCATATGTTTCATTAAGAATCATTATTACAATACCTACCGTTGCAGCAGAAACAAGAGTGCCGAGGAACTTCCATTTCTCCTGTTTTGCAGGTGTACTTCCAATCCAATAACCAATCTTAAGATCGGTAATGAAACCTCCTGCCATAGAGAGTGCGGTACATACCACACCACCCATAATAAGAGCTGCAACCATTCCGGTAGGTCCGTTCAGTCCTACAGCTACCATTATAACAGATGCAAGAATAAGTGTCATAAGAGTCATTCCTGAAACAGGATTTGTTCCTACAATAGCTATAGCATTGGCAGCTACAGTTGTGAAGAGGAAAGCAATACCTGCAACAAGTATTATTGCTACTATACTATGAAGCAGGTTACCCTGCATAACATCGAAGAAGAAGAAAAGAGCAATTATAAGGATTGTAAATATAGAACCGAAAGCGATAATCTTCATCGGTATATCTTTTTGAGTTCTAACTACACCCTCTTCAACACGTTTTCCTTTCATCTCATTTGATGCAAGTGAAACGGCGCTCTTGATAATACTCCATGATTTGAATATTCCTATGATGCCAGCCATTGCGATACCACCGATACCAATGCTTTTTGCATACTCTTTGAAAATCATCTCAGGTGACATATCACTTATGGTCTGCGTCAATGCAGGGTTCCATGTATTAAGGACTACATCTCCCCAGAATAGTGAAATGGCAGGTATGATAATAAACCATACAGTTATTGAGCCAACACAAATTATAGCTGCATATTTTAAGCCTACAATATATCCCAATCCTAATACTGCTGCTCCTGTATTTATCTTGAAGACGAGCTTTGCCTTTTCAGCTATAGTCTCTCCAAAACCAATACAACGGCTTGTGAAATTCTCGTTCCACCAACCGAAAGTTGCAACTATGAAATCATATAAACCACCTATAATACCTGCAAATAGGAGAGGTTTAGCCTGACTTCCACCTTTTTCACCGGATATAAGAACCTGTGTACTTGCTGTAGCTTCAGGGAAAGGGAACTCTCCATGTTTCTCCTTTACGAAATATTTCCTGAAAGGGATAAGGAACAGGATACCAAGTATACCACCGAGAAGTGAACTCATGAACATCTCAAAGAAGTTTACACTCATCTCAGGATATTTCTCCTTAAGGATATATAGTGCCGGAAGGGTGAATATAGCACCTGCGACGATAACACCGGAACATCCTCCAATAGATTGAATAATAACATTCTCACCAAGCGCACCTTTTCTCTTAGCAGCACCCGATACACCAACAGCTATTATGGCAATTGGTATTGCTGCTTCAAAGACTTGTCCAACTTTAAGACCCAGATAAGCTGCAGCTGCCGAAAAGAGAACAGCCATTGCTATTCCCCATAAAACAGACCAACTGTTTACTTCAGGGTAGGTTTTGTCGGGAGAAAGGATATGGGAGTACTCTTCACCATTTTTGAGAGGACGGAAAGCATTATCTGGCAATCCGACCGGATGTTCATGTTTTTGTTCCATGTTAACTTTTTTCGTTAAAATTTAGCTATTTAATAATAGCCCAAAAATAGTGAAAAAATGGAAAAGAACGCTTATAATATCAGAATATCTGGAACTTCATGCCTAATGAAAGGGATAGATAGTCCTCCGGTTTCAGATAACTATTTCTGAAAGCACTTACCACATACAAGTCGCATGTGCTTATCTCATAAAAAAGTGTAAGACTCTTTGACGAGAACCTTGCCTTTTCGGGTATGTCTATTTTAAGACGTTGCCCAATGAAAACATGTGTCCTTACTCTGTTTGAGAACCCATAATATCCCTGAGGATAACGTTCAGGCTCTTTTGTCCAGAATTTGTCACTGAACACTGTATTGAAATATAGTCCGCACTCTAATGGCTCCAAGTTAAAGTTATTACAAAGATATATGCTCCATGGGATGTAGCTCTGCTTTAGCGTAAGGGTAAATTTGAAATGTTTGGAGGAGTACCGTGGTATGACTCCCAAAAGAATATCTGTCTCCCATTGTCCTCTCTTTCCATAATCCCATCCTATGCCTCCTGAGAATAGTCCCATACCACCTGCATATTGTAACTTGGTATGTGTAGGTATAAGTGCATTCCAAGCTTTACGATAACTGTGTATACGTCTGTCATATTCATTTGAATGTGATGATCTTTGAATAACAGTGTCGCTGAATATCTCATCATTCATTGCATATAGTCTGGGAATCTCATTTTCCTGAGCCTGCACAACAAAGGATGAAAATATGAATATCATTATTGTATATACTCTAAAACTTAATAACTTCATAGTCATATCCATCCTCTTTAATTGTAAATACAAGATATATTCTATCTTTTATGCTTGGACATTGATAATATAGTATGCCATCTTTAAACAGGTCGTCAACAGTCAACTGATGTTCGTGTCCGTATAAACAGAACTGTACCCCCGGAAACTTATTTATATACCATTGAAATAGGTCGTTCACGTTATTGTTGAATATGAACTCTTTTGGCTTTACGTGCATCAGGAAGATAGTTTTCTCAATCTCTGATGGTAGATTCTCTAACTCACTCTTCAAAAATCCGAAGTTTGGAATAGGGTTAGAATAGTCGTACTCCATTGCATTTGTATTAAGGCATATCACTCGAACGTTGCCTGCAGTAAAGGCAAAATCGCTATTCCCATATATTTTCTCATATACCTCTTTACCAGTGCCAAGACAATCATGGTTGCCTAAAACACAGAACCATGACATGACAAAACCATTCATGATATCACGCATCCATATAAACTCCTTTGTTGCTCCAAAATCACTTTGGTCTCCTCCGTGAAGTACGAAGTCTATGTCACCTCTCTTGTTTATTGCATCTACTGCATCCTTAGTTTCATCATAACACCGCTGGGTATCACTTATCATTGCAAACTTAAATTCCTTTTTTCCATTCAGAGCCTTTTCAATCTTTTGGCTGTTTTTCTCTGTCACTCCTCTCTCTCCAGTGATGTTGACATCATATGGATGAGCTTCGAACATATCGCAACTTGTACATGTGAGAGCAGTGAGCAGTGATAATAAAATAATTCTTCTTACCATTACTAAAATTTTGCTCTGCAAAAATAGCTTTATATTTCATATCTGTTTGGCTTCATTTGGGGCTTTATTTGTTCTATAATACCTCAATGATAGGTAAAAAAAGCGGTTCCTGAATTTATCAGAAACCGCTCTCTATATTATGTATTAACAATTAATTCTTTGAAACCATATCGCCTTCAACATAGATTCTTGTCATCTCAGTTTTTGCGTTGGTACGTAATGTTATAGATTTTTTGAAATGTCCAGGGAACTTACCTGCACCATTGTAGGTAACTGTTATCTCTCCACTGTTTCCTGGTTGTATTGGTTCTTTTGGATATTGTGGTACTGTACATCCGCAAGATGCAACAGCCTGATGTATAACTAGTGGTTTATCGCCTGTATTTTTAAATTTGAATACACATGTAACTTTAGGACTAGATTCGGGAAATTCACCGAAGTTGTGTGTTGTATTCTCGAAAGTAATTTCAGCTTGTGGCTCGTCGTTGTTACTTGCAAATGCTACTATACCAATAAGTAACAAAAATGTAGAGAATATAAATTTTTTCATTTTATTTAAATTTTAAACAGACTTCAAAATTAGTCTATTTTTTATATAGTTGCTCATTTTCTAAGATAAATAAATTATTTATAAATTGCTTTAACAGTATGGAATGAAAATAATTAGCCCGATAATGGCAGCTCCGATAGCTGTTATCAATACTGCTCCGGCGGCAATATCCTTAGCCATACCCGCTATAGGATGATATTCAGGGGAGACAAGATCGACAACTTTTTCTATGCTGGTATTAAAACCTTCGGCGGCCATCACCACCATGAAACAAAGTATTATTATACACCATTCACTTGTGGTTATGCCAAAAAGAACCCCCAAAAATGTAACTAATATGGCTGCAAGAGCATGTATATGTGTATTCTTCTCTTTTGAGAACAATATAAATATACCTTTTATTGCATATTTAAAACTTTTACACACCCTCTTAAACTCGTTCATACTGTCATCCTCTGTTTACCTGTTTTACTCCTTTTATAGTCTTAAGTTTTTTGATCAGTGACTCCAACTTTGTAGTGTCGTCAATCATTACTGTAAGCATACCCGAGAATAGGCCGTCATTAGAATCTATGTTTATAGATCTCAGTGTGACATTATTCTCTTTACTAATTATAGAGGTGATGTTTGTTACTATTCCTATATCATCATGTCCTATAATCTTTATTGAGATAGGGTATTGTTTACCACTACTCTTGCCTGCCCATCTTGCTTTTACTATCCTATAACCGAATCTTGATTTCAACTCATGTGCATTTGGGCAATCTGTCCTGTGAATCTTTATACCACCACTTATTGTGACAAAACCAAATACATCATCTCCATATATTGGATTACAGCATTTTGCAAGTTTGAAGTCTATGCCCTTAAGGTTCTGGTCAATGACCAAGACATCATCCTTGAAGTTGGAATAGTCTTCTTCCGGTTTTACATAGCTTTCAGCACTTCTGTAGTTAATCTCCTCTTTACTCTCAGTCTCTCGCTTCTTAAGCTCTAGAAAGCGATCTATAATATTGTTGGCATCAAGTTTCTCGTCGGCAACATCCTGATAGAAGTCTGTAACAGTCTTATAGCTGAATTTCTTGATGAGTTTCATCATTATAGAATCATCATAGTCTATCTTCCTGTTCTTGAACTTCCTCTCTATAGTCTCCTTAGCAAACTCAACCTGTTTTGCTTCTATCTCTTTAAGAGCCTGACGTATCTTGTTTCTGGCTTTTGAAGTTGATACTACATTCAGCCAATCTCTTTTAGGAGTCTGGCTGGTTGATGTCATTATCTCAACCTGATCACCACTGTTGAGTGCCTGTTTTATCTGAGCATTCTTACCATTTATTTTTGCACCTATACACTTGCAACCTAACTTTGTATGTATGGTAAAGGCAAAGTCGAGTACTGTAGCACCCTTAGGCAATTTATATAGATCACCTTTAGGAGTAAAGACAAAGACCTCATCTTCGTACAACTCCAATTTGAGTCTATCCATTAACTCAAGGTCATTACCTGCATTTTCAAGTGTTTCACGAATAGATGTAAGCCATTCGTCAACTCCCGCTTCACCCTTAACACCTTTGTATCTCCAGTGTGCAGCAAGTCCTCTCTCTGCTATATCATCCATTCTTTCGGTACGAATCTGAATCTCTACCCATTTTCCTTGTGGACCCATAACTGTTGTATGAAGAGATTCATATCCATTGCTCTTAGGAACAGATAACCAGTCACGTAAGCGTTTTGGATTTGGCATATACATATCAGTAACGATTGAATATGCTTGCCAACACTCCTGTTTCTCCTTATCAATCTCTGAGTCAAGTATGATACGGATAGCGAATAGGTCGTAAACGCCCTCAAAAGCACATTTCTGCTTCTTCATCTTTTGGTATATGGAGTGAATGGACTTAGTTCTTCCTTTGGTATGGAACTTTAGTCCGGCTTCGCTTAACCTTTTATCAATAGGAGCGATAAATTCCTCTATATACTTGTCACGAGAAGCTTTTGTCTCATTAAGTTTATCTTTTATATGATAATAGACCTCTCTCTCAGTGTATTTCAAAGAGAGATCTTCAAGCTCGGATTTTATAACGTATAGTCCTAACTTATGTGCCAAGGGAGCGTAAAGATAAGCTGCCTCATTTGACACTTTCAATCTGGCTTCATTGTTGCTGTGATTCTTAATTTGTCTCATAATATTCACCCTGTCGGCAATCATTATGAGTATCACTCGCATATCTTCTGCAAACGAGATTATAAGGTTCCTGAAGTTCTCGGATTCGATGGTAGGACTTTTGGCATATAGTTCATTTATCTTTACAAGCCCTTTAATTATTGTTGCTACATCCTTACCATATTCATTCTCAACCTCTTCAATAGAATAAAAACCATCAATTACACTGTCGTTAAGCATAGCTGCAATAATAGAAGCTCTTTTCATACCTATCTCTTCAGAGACTATGACAGCAGTCTGCATCTCCTTAATGATAGGGTTCATGCCAAAAGCATTGCGCTTGAGTATATTGTTTTCAGCAGCCTTTCTAAGATGGTTCTTTATCTTATGGCAATCCTCTTTCTGAAGAGTATCTCCAGAAATTCTCAATAATTTTTTATATAGTGTTATAAGCTGTTCCTTTTCCTCTTTGGTGAAAAAATAGATCTCTTCCATAATTCATCTGATTTTTTTACTTTATGATTCGTAAAGATAGTTTTTTTCCCAATTTTTCTATTGCTGTCTATCGGTTTTTTGTAATTTTGAAAATAATTAGATCAATAAAATGAGCTAAGAACTGAGTAACTCACATAAACAAATTATTATATGTTAACACTTGATGATAAGAAGCAAATTGAGAAAAAAGGTATTTGCGAGGAACAGATTTTTGACCAGCTGAAGAGTTTTGAGAGAGGTTTCCCATTTTTGGAACTTGAAAATGCAGCATCGGTTGGTAATGGAATATTAGTTCATACAGAGGAGGATGTGAAGAAATTTCTTGACAATTGGTATAACTATAAAAAAGATAATAGGAGCATATTAAAATTTGTACCTGCTTCAGGAGCAGCAAGTCGTATGTTCAAGAATATGTTTGAGTACCTCTCTTCTAACTATAATCAACCTGAAACAGATTTTGAGAAGAAGTTTTTCACTCAAATTCATGATTTCGCATTTTACAATGATCTTAATGTTGCTTGTAAAAAAATACAGGTAAAAGTATTGATGAATTGATGGATGAGAAGAGATTCAAAGATATAGTGGCTAATCTTCTTACTACTCCAGGATTGAACTATGGTTCACTTCCAAAAGGTCTGCTTAAATTCCATAAATATGCTGAAGGTGCACGTACACCACTTGAGGAACATCTTGTAGAAGGTGCTCTATATGCTTGCAGCAGTACTGGAAAGGTGAATGTTCATTTCACCGTCTCTTCGGAACATCATGAACTATTTGAGAAACTAGTGAATGAAAAGATGCCTGAGTATGCTAAGAAATTTGGTGTAGAATATAACATCTCTTTCTCTGAGCAGAAACCAAGTACAGATACTATTGCTGCCGATTCAGATAACAAACCTTTCCGTGAGGATGGAAAATTGGTGTTCCGTCCAGGTGGACATGGTGCTCTTATTGAGAACCTTAATGATCTTGATGTCGATATCATCTTTATAAAAAATATCGATAATGTTGTTCCTGATAGATTGAAGAGTGATACTGTAACTTACAAGAATCTAATCGCAGGTGTACTTGTTACTTTACAGCAGAAGACATTCGAGTATCTGAAAATTCTTGATAGCGGTAAATATTCACAGGAACAGATAGAGGAGATAATACGCTTCGTTCAACAAAAACTGTTCTGCCGCAAGAGTGATATAAAAAATATGGAAGATGCCGAATTGGTTATCTACCTTCGTAATAAACTTAACAGACCAATCAGAGTGTGCGGTATGGTTAAAAACGTTGGTGAACCTGGTGGCGGACCTTTCCTTGCATACAATCAGGATGGAACAGTATCATTACAGATACTTGAGAGCTCACAGATTGATATGAAAGATCCAAAAAAGAAGGAGATGTTCGATAATGGAACACACTTTAATCCGGTTGATTTGGTATGTGCTGTTCGTGATTATAAAGGTAATAAGTTTAACCTGACTGAATATGTAGATAAATCTACAGGATTCATATCAAGCAAGTCAAAGAATGGACGCGATCTTAAAGCCCTTGAACTTCCAGGACTATGGAATGGTGCGATGAGTGACTGGAATACTATATTCGTAGAGGTTCCTCTTACAACCTTCAACCCGGTTAAGACAGTAAATGACCTTTTAAGAGATCAGCATCAATAATGAACTTTTGTAAGATGAATTCACCTTTAGGTGAACTTTATATCTTTGAAGAAGATAATAAGATTGTTCAGATATCTACTTCTTATACTCCTGCTAAGGAGTGTAAGGAGGAGATGTCTGAACTCCTTTCTAATACCGTCGGACAACTTAATGAATATTTTGCTGGTACAAGAAAAACTTTTTCCATACCGCTTGATATGAGAGGTACCGAATTTCAGAAAAGAGTTTGGAATGCGCTCTTGGAGATCCCTTATGGTGAAACTTGGAGCTATAAACAGTTAGCAGAATTCATTAATAATCCAAAAGCAGTAAGAGCTGTTGGAGGAGCTAATCATAATAATCCTATAATGATTATTGTGCCTTGTCATAGGGTTATAGGCAGCAATGGTAGCCTTACTGGATATGCCGGAGGACTTGATATGAAAGAGCATCTTCTCAATCTTGAAAGATCTGTAATCCGATCATGACATAATTGAAAACGGATCATGATTGGTTTGATGACGAATCATGATTGAATACAAATCCGATCATGACAGAATTTATAATAGAGGGACACACAATTAGAGAGCATATTTTATTGCTCAGCAATAATGGCAACAGGAAATTTACTGAAGATTTACATCCTGGTGTGGAGAATGTATTAGGTATAAGAATTCCTGAATTAAGAGCTCTTGCAAAAAAGATAGCTAAAGATGATTGGCCTGCTTACCTCAAGAGTGCATCAACTCATTACATGGAAGAGCGTATGCTTATTGGTATGGTAATAGCAAATGTCAAAGTTGATCATGTGGATGAATACCTTTCTCTTGTTGATGGATTTGTAAGAATAATAAATTCCTGGTCTGTATGTGATACCTTCGATTTTTATGGTAAGTCCTCTTTTGTAAATAAGAATCGAGATAGGATATGGAATTACCTTAATGATTATATGGATTCCCGTAACGAGTATGAGATAAGATTTGGAGTCGTTATGGCTCAGAAATATTTTATTGATGACAATTATATAGTTGCATATATCAATAAACTGCTTTCAATCAAACATGAAGGGTACTATGTTCGCATGGCTATAGCCTGGGCACTCTCTACATGCTATATAAAATTCCCTAAAGTCACCTATCCATACCTTATCAGGATGAAATCGGATAGAGAGACCTTAAGGAAGACAATACAGAAAATATGTGATTCATTCCGTGTAAGCCAGGAAGATAAAGATTTGGTAAAATTATTGAGGGACTAGATCAGATAGTGATTCCCATTATATAATCTGTCTTGTAAAATCCGTTGCCAATTGGGAAATCTCCCTCTGCTATCTTCTTCATTCCCATATGTTCATAGAACTCAACTGCAACATTATCACGGTTTACATTCAGATGCATCTCACACTTATCAGGGTGCATCTCTTTAATTGCTTTTATAGCTTGTTGAAAAAGCTTCTTACCAATTTTAAACTTTTGAAATTGGGGTAGGACATATATCTTTTCAAGATGAAAGATATCATCTGACTCGGGACGTATTGATACATAACCTGCTGCAGCACCATCTACATAGGCAATGTAATATGTATTATTCTCCTCCAACATCTGTTTCTTAAGATTATCATACGAATACATCCACTCCATCATGAAATCTAATTGTTCTTTAGAAAGAAGAGATCTGTAAGTATGTGGAAATACTATTGAAGCCATGTCGTGTATCAGTGGAATATCTCTCGTTGTAGCTTGTATTATTGAAATCATATTATTAGAATTTATATCACAAAGATAGATAATTGATTAAAATGAACATCATTTATCTTTTCATTAAATCATATTTAATTATTAAAAAATGCTAAATTATAGTACTATGTAAAACAAGGTACTAAATTTTGCCATACATTTGTTGCATAACAAAGTACTATAATATATGAATGTTGATAATGTAAAATCTCAGATGCGAAAAGGAATGCTTGAATATTGTATTCTTTTACTTTTGCACAAAGAGCCTTTATATACATCAGATATAATACAGAGACTTAAGGAGGCTCATCTGATAGTTGTTGAGGGTACTCTATATCCATTACTTACCAGATTGAAGAATGATGATCTTCTCTCTTATGAATGGATTGAATCTACTCAAGGTCCGCCAAGGAAATATTACTCTCTGACAGAGCAAGGTGAAATATTCTTAGCCGGTTTAGAAGAGGCATGGGATGACCTGAACAAAACAGTAGAACATTTAAAAAATAATTAAAACAATATACAATGAAAAAGACATTAACGATAAATTTGGCTGGATATGTATTTCATATTGATGAAGATGCATACTATCTTCTTGACAACTATATCCAGAACCTAAGAAACTATTTTAAGGATGAAAATGACTCTGATGAGATTGTTCATGATATGGAACAGCGCATATCTGAGCTTTTCACCGAAAAATTAAAAAGTAGCTCACGTGAAGTTATTACAATAGAAGATGTAGAGGCTGTAATTGCAATATTAGGAAAGCCTGAACAGATGAATGGAGATGCTGACACTGAAACAAAGAGTGATAGTTATTCAAGCAGCTCATCAGATGAAAAGAAACGTCTGTTCAGAAATTATGATGATAAAGTTCTTGGTGGTGTATGTTCCGGATTGGCTGCCTATTTTGGATGGGACGTCACAGCCGTCAGACTATTAATGCTTGTGTTGGGATTCTTTGTTCATGGCACTATATTGGCGTACATCATTGCATGGATTATAATTCCACCGGCAAGAACAGCTTCCGAAAAACTCTCTATGCAAGGAAAGAAGATAAATGTCGAGAATATAGGAAAGACAGTAACTGATGGTTTTGATAGAGTTAAGACAAAGATGGATTCCGTTGATACTAGAACAACTCTTCAGAGAATAGGAGATGGCTTTGTTGCATGTATGGGAATCTTGATTAAGATTATTCTTATCTTCCTGGCGGTATGTCTTGCACCAGTTATATTTGCTATGTTAATTGTATTTTTTGTTCTGATATTTGTATCAACAGGACTTATCACAGCAACACCTGCTATATTGACTGATTTGAATCTATACGTTCCAATGTTCAACTGGACAACAATAGGTGCTTCTCCATATGAAGCTATTGCCCTTGCAATTTCCGGTATATTTGTAATTGGTATACCTATCGTAGGATTGATTCATATGATAATGCGTCATTTTGGTGGATGGCAACCTATGTCTACGGTTACACGAATTGTCTTTATCCTTTTGTGGTTCATCGCAGTAGGTTTTGCGGTGTTTTTCTCACTGCATATTCCATTGATTGGTTCAAATATATTTTCAATAATATTCTAATTCAGGATATGAAATTATTATAGAAGCCCCTTATTAATATATGACCCCCAAAAGTTGGACGGTTATTATTGATAAAGATGCAGACATTTGGAATAAAGCTCGGTATTTTACCGGGCTTCTTCTTTTAAAATGGAATATCTTTATTCATTATTTTCTTATTTTGATGTATCTTTGCAAATGTTCTGAAAAGAAAAGTTTTAGACAAAATATAGACCGAAAATGACTAAAAAAATTTTATTGTTAGGATCTGGCGAACTTGGCAAAGAGTTCGTTATTGCGGCAAAACGTAAAGGACAGTATGTTATAGCATGTGATTCTTATATCGGTGCTCCTGCCATGCAGGTTGCCGATGAGTTCGAGGTTTTCAGTATGCTTGATGGCGATGCACTTGATAAGGTAGTGGAGAAGCATCATCCGGATATCATTGTTCCTGAAATAGAGGCAATACGTACAGAAAGACTTTATCATCTTGAGAAAGAGGGCATACAGGTTGTCCCTAGTGCACGTGCCGTAAACTATACAATGAATCGTAAGGCAATACGTGACCTGGCTGCAAAAGAACTTGGTTTGAAGACTGCTAAATATTTTTATGCTACAAGTTTTGATGAACTTAAAGAGGCAGCTAAAGAGATTGGTTTTCCATGTGTTGTCAAACCGCTTATGTCATCTTCGGGTAAAGGTCAGTCATTTGTTAAGAGTGCAGATGAGCTTGAGCATGCATGGGAATATGGATGTAATGGTAGTCGTGGAGATATAAAGGAACTTATTATAGAAGAGTTCATAAAGTTTGACAGCGAGATTACACTTCTTACAGTTACTCAAAAGGACGGACCAACACTTTTCTGTCCTCCTATAGGACATGTACAGAAGGGTGGAGATTATCGTGAAAGTTTCCAACCTGCTAATATCTCAGCAGAACACCTGAAGAAGGCTGAAGAGATGGCCGAGAAGGTTACAGCAGCGCTTACAGGTGCCGGAATTTGGGGTGTAGAGTTCTTCTTAAGTCATGAAAATGGGGTATATTTCTCTGAACTATCTCCACGTCCACATGATACAGGTATGGTGACTTTGGCCGGAACCCAGAATCTAAATGAATTTGAACTTCATCTTCGTGCTGTACTTGGCTTACCTATTCCTGAAATAACATTGGAACGTATTGGTGCTAGTGCCGTTATACTTTCACCTATCGCTAGTCAGGAAAAACCTAACTTCCGTGGTGAAGAGGAAGTTTGCATGGAGAAAAGTACCTATCTGCGTCTATTCGGTAAACCATTTACCAGAGTAAACCGTAGAATGGGAGTTGTTCTCTGTTATGCTCCTATAGGAAGTGATCTTGATGCTTTGCGTTATAAATGTAAGAACGCTGCAGCTAAGGTTGAGGTCTATTGATTACAATATAATACTAAATATAGGGGACTATCTGAAAATTTCAGATAGTCCCCTTTTTATAATAAAATATTCTATTAGTATTAAGCTATACAGCTTATTATATTATGCGTCCGCAAAGACGGAACTTTAAGACCGGGTAAACCTTAACATTGTTGATTATATCACTGTACTTATTGTCTGCCTCTTCAGTAAGGATCTCTAGTTTACCTGTATTAGTATATATTTCAGGTGTGCCATGCAGTTGTGCTCCAAGTTCAAACATGAAACCAACTCTCTTTTTAGGTACTGCTCTTCCGAAACCTATACCGAAGTAGGGACGTGACTCTTTCACCATTATTCCTCCAGATACATTACCCTTAGTATCAAATGGGATATTGTAATCACCGATATTGATACCTAGTTCTGCTCCTTGCTCTATAAGTCTTGCAGCATCATCACTGTGTCCATTAACCTTAACAATCTCTTTACCACCTATTGAAAGACCTCCGGCAATAAAGAAAGACGAAGTTCTGAATGGATAGAAATTTAGAACAATATCTGTTGTAGATCTCTTAATAGATCCCTCTACATCACAAAAATAAACTGTATTAGTTGAGGTTGTTCTGGCCTCAATTTGAAGTTCGTCGTTATATGAGATGTCAGGAATCATATTCATACCCACGCGTAGCTGTAGATAGTTTCCTATCGGAGTAGCAACATCAAAGCCAACTCCGGTAGTTCCTGCACTTACACCTACTGTCAAGGAGTTGAAGAAGCCGTAATCTTCTTTTTGACCATATGCATTTTGTATATTACTACAGCATAAAAGTGCAGATGCACATATAAAAATAAGTTTTTTCATGTTTTTGAACTTTGTAAATAATAATAAACAAATATATTTATTTGCAGAAAAAAATACAATATATAGTGTTAAATATGTAGTTTAAAACAATAGGTTCAAAAATCAGGATAATTTATATCGGTTTGAAACAGTTCTAGTTGACTGTTACCACACTGAAATATCTGCTAAAGATCTTACGGGCATCTTCAAGCTGCTCGGGACTATTTTCCTTCACATCTTTAAGTTTGTACTCCTTGTTCATAGACTCATATTTGTGCACGCCCAAAGTGTGATATGGTAGTATCTCTACTCTCTGAATCATCTTATAATCCTTTAAGTGCTCACACATAGCTGTAATATCCTCTTCAAAAGCGCTATATCCCTGTACAAGTACGTACCTTAGCCAGAACGGTCTGTTGTTCTCTTCCAACCATTTTGCTGTTTTTAGAGTCTGCTCATTGCTTCTCTCAGTAAGTATTTTATGTCTTTCCGGATTGAACTGTTTTATATCCAGAAGAACCAGGTCGACCATACCAAGAAGTTCTTCAACATATTTATTCCATACTGCGCCGTTTGAGTCCAGACAAACATGAATGCCTTGCTCTTTTAGTCTCTTTACCAGTGGTATCAAATCTTTAGCCTGAACAGTAGGTTCACCTCCACTGAATGTTACACCACCTTTTTTTCCGAAAAATGGTTTCTCGTTTACTGCAAGTCTCACAATCTCCTCAATATCGGTCTTCTGACTCTCACCTTTAAGGTCTATAGTATCAGGATTAGCGCAATATAGGCATCTGTAGTTGCATCCTTGCAGGAAGACTACCAATCTTAATCCCGGCCCATCAAATGTGCCCAATGATTCGTATGAATGAACTCTTAGCATATCTGTATTAATTAAAATAGTCATTCCGACAAATGTTATGTGTTATCATAATGCCGGAATGACTAGGTTTATCTATCTTCAGGAATAGGTCCTGAATATACTGTTTTTTTTATATTATTACATTCTCTCGTGGAAAGAACGGCTAATAACTTCCAACTGATGTTCACGGCTTAACTTTGTGAAGTTCACAGCATAACCCGAAACACGGATAGTAAGCTGTGGGTAATTCTCAGGATGTTCCATTGCATCTTCCAACATCTCTCTGTTTAGTACATTTACGTTCAGGTGGTGTGCACCTTTAGTAAAGTAACCATCCATCATAGTAACAAGATTTTCCACACGGGTATCTGCGTCAACACCAAGTGATTTAGGTACTATAGAGAATGTGTTACTTATACCATCCTGTGAGTCACGGTAGCGAAGTTTAGCAACAGAACTCAATGATGCAACAGCACCCTTCTTGTCACGTCCGTGCATTGGGTTAGCACCCGGAGCGAAAGCAACACCTTTAGCACGTCCGTCAGGAGTAGCTCCTGTCTTCTTTCCGTACATTACGTTTGATGTAATTGTAAGTAGAGATAGAGTAGGTTGTGCATTCTTGTAAACAGGATGTTTCTTAAGTTCTTCGCTGAAGAAGTATACTAAGTCAACTCCAAGGTGGTCTACACGGTCATCATCATTACCGAAACATGGGAATTCACCATTTATATCGAAACCTTCAGTAAGACCAAGATCATTTCTCTTAGCAGTAACCTTTGCATATTTTATTGCAGAGAGTGAGTCGATAGCAATAGATAGGCCTGCTACACCGTAAGCAAGGTTGATGCTTGGATTAGTATCGATAAGAGACATCTGAGCTTTCTCATAGTAGTACTTATCGTGCATATAGTGGATGATATTCATTGCATCGTTGTATATACGTGCAATCTCTTTGAGTACCTTCTTATAGTTTGAAAGAACCTCTTCAAAGTTAAGCAAGTTGCCTGTCAAAACAGGGATATCCTTAACCATTAGTGTACCTGTGTTTTCGCAGCGTCCACCATTGATAGCAAGAAGAAGAGCCTTAGCAAGATTACATCTTGCACCGAAGAACTGAATCTGCTTACCAATAGCTTGGTAAGATACGCAACAAGCGATACCATAGTCATCATTGTTACGGACTTCACGCATAAGTGTATCGTTCTCGTACTGTATAGATGATGTGTCTATAGATACTTTAGCACAGAACTCCTTGAATCCGTCAGGAAGTTCAGGGCTCCAAAGTACTGTCATATTTGGTTCTGGCGATGCACCTAAGTTGTAAAGTGTCTGCAAGAAACGGAATGACGTCTTTGTAACCTTAGTACGGCCGTCATTGAAACGACCACCGATAGATTCTGTTACCCATGTTGGGTCACCGGCAAAGATATCGTTGTATGATTGCATACGTAGGTGACGAACCATACGTAGTTTTATTATGAAGTCATCGATAAGTTCCTGAGCAAAAGTCTCATTTATAAGTCCATTTGCCAAATCGTATTCGATATATATATCAAGGAATGATGATACGTTACCAAGTGACATAGCAGCACCATCCTGTTCCTTAACAGCAGCAAGATAGCCCATGTATACCCACTGAATAGCTTCTTGAGCAGAAGTAGCAGGACGACCTAATTCAAGACCGTAATACTGACCAAGAACTTTCATATCGTTAAGAGCTCTAATTTGTTCGGTAACCTCTTCTCTAAGACGGATGTTTGCATCAGTCATAGGACTTATGATGCTCTTTAGGTCAGCTTTTTTAGCCTCGATAAGACGGTCGATACCATATAGGGCAATACGACGATAGTCACCGATTATACGACCACGAGCGTAGTTATCAGGAAGACCGGTCAAGAAACCAAGTGAGCGGAAAGAGCGAATCTCATCTGTATAAGCATCGAAAACGCCGTCATTGTGAGTCTTGCGATAGTGATAGAAGATATCTTTAACCTTCTCGTCTACTTCAACACCATTTTCGTGGCATGCTTTCTCAACAACCTTGATACCACCATAAGGTTTGATGGCACGACGAAGAAGCTCGTCAGTCTGAAGACCTACAATAAGCTCATTATCTTTGTCGATATATCCGGCTTTGTGAGATGTTATTGTTGAAACGGTCTTGTTATCGAGAGAACGCACTCCATTGTTCTGTCTCTCTTCTTCGAGGGCTTTAAGGCACAGATCCCAAATTCTTTTTGTCCTTTCGGTTGGGCCTGTCAGGAAAGAAGCATCTCCTTCGTATGGGGTTATGTTTTCATGAACAAAATTAGAAACATTGATTTGCTCATTCCACAAACCCTCTGTGAATTTTTTTTCCATAATCAATACCTATTATATGTGTTAACTTGATTTGAGAGCGCAAAGGTAGTAATTTTTAAAACCTTTACAATCACTATTACATAGCTATTTTAACTCTATAACAGGTATGAGCCTATCTCCTTAAAAAATCTTTTTTATTAGTCAACTTTTTCTTGATAATAAAATCAATATTTAGCAGTGGTTGGTACAAGTTGAATAGGGGAAGTGTCAGTATATAACGCCTTTCACTAAGTTTTGAACAAACATTAAGAAAAACGGTCACCTGGATAATGAAATGTAAGAGAAGTGTACCTAAGGCAATGGAAAATAATATCCAATTGAACGATAAAAATGAAAAAACAGCTGTTCCTACTGCTGAAATAAAAAATAGAAATTTTGAAGTCGTATCAAAACCTGAAATATATTTTCCTGCTCCTTTGTAATATTTTTTTGTGATATAAGTTGATAATTTCTCCTGTTCCCAGTCAATTTTATTTGATGGATGATTGATGCGTATCACACTCTCTGCACAGAGTTCAACTTTGCAGTTTCCTGCATTTGCATGTTGGTTTACAAATAGGTCATCTTCTCCTCTTTTAAATTTAAGAAACTTATTAAAACCATTATTCTTATAGAAGACCTCTTTTCTATATGCCAGATTATATCCGCTGGCTGTATATGGCATCTTATCAATAGCTAATCCTAAAAATCTCATCGATTCCTGCAGTCTGTCGAATATAATTTTTCTGTTTTGCCACCCTTTTCTTTTCTCGTAATTGCTATATCCAATTACAAAGTCTGTCTCTGGAGAGAAGTTGGATGCAATCTTCCTCAGCCACTGATTAGAAGTAGGATAGGCATTCGACTCTGTCAAAACAATTATATCATTTTTTGAAGCCTTAATACCAATTGTCTGTCCTAATTTCTTATGGCTTATATATTTGGCACTCTCGGGTATGAATGTATGGTAGAGATTATTGTAGTCATGCTGAAGTTTGGTAAGTTCAACTTCCAGCATTTTCTCTCCCTGCTCGTATACTACTATCACCTCAAAATCAGGATAGTCCTGTTCCAATATGGCTTTAAGATTGCTCCTTATATCTTCTATGGAATTTCTGGCTACAATTATAACAGATAGTGGGGGAGTAATAGTCTCATCACTCACCTTATTTCTATTAAGGAAATGGATATTGTATACAAATAACAGATATACCAACTGAATAATGAAAAGTGTTACAGTGATAATTAGTAGTATATTAGTTAAATCATCAAAAGAGATAAACATATTGAGAGTTTATAAATTTCAGGCAAAAATATTAAAATATTAGCATCTAATAAAATTATAGGAGTTGTTATTGCGACAACTCCTATAAATATTAAATTAAATCTTCTTCTATATACGATAGGTAGTTCCCGGCAGTTATATCTGGATGCCATAATCTCGCCATAAGCACCTGCCGACCGTAATGCAATTAAGTCACCTCGGTGAGTCTTGTTCAGATCTATAGCTTTCCCGAATACGTCGGATGATTCACAGATTGGTCCTACAACATCGTATGTCTCCATAGGTTCATCAGAACTTATGTTCTCAATCTTGTGATATGCTTGATAGAGTGCCGGACGTATCAGATCTGTCATACCGGCATCTAGAATAGCAAACTTCTTATTTGTACCTTCCTTAACATAGATTACTCTGCTTATCAAACTTCCACATTGTCCCACAACCGCACGTCCCAGTTCGAAATGCAATTTCTGTCCCGGATATAGCTTGATATGTTTGTGATATGTATTGAAGAATTCAGCAAAAGATGGAATTGGCTTACGGTTAGGGTGGGAGTAGTCTATACCCAATCCGCCACCTACATTGATACTCTTTACAATTATTCTCATTGATGTGAGTTTCTCTTGCAGCTGGTTTACTCTGTTGCAAAGAGCTACGAAGTCATCCATCTCGAGAATCTGTGAGCCGATATGGAAGTGCAATCCTACGAACTCTACATTGTTCATCTCTTTTGCCATATCGATAACCTTGTCCATATCCTCCATGCTGATGCCGAACTTGTTTTCAGCAAGTCCTGTAGTAATGTTTGCATGAGTATGTGCACCAACATTAGGATTTATTCTGAAAGCTACATTTGCTACTTTTCCTTTAGCTTTAGCCAGTTCGTTTATAACTTCAAGTTCAGGTACAGACTCAACGTTAAAGCATGATATGTTGTAGTCGAGTGCGAGATTAATCTCTTTATCACTTTTACCGACTCCAGCAAATACCACTTTATCAGCAGGGAATCCAGCTTTTATTGCTGCCTTAACTTCACCTCCGCTGACACAGTCTGCTCCTAAACCACTGTTGCTGATTATTTCCAATATTTTGTTGTTAGCATTGGCTTTTATAGCATAATGAACATGGTAGTTTTCATACTTGCTCGCTTCTCTCTTTATTGTATCAAGAGTCTCTCTGAGGACCTTTGTATCATAGTAATAAAAAGGTGTCTCAATATTATTGAATTTATCTATAGGGAAAATTCCTTTCATAATCTTGTATGTATCTTTCAAACAGAAAAAGGCGAAAATATGTTTCGCCTTTTTCATAGTATGTTTAGTTATTTATTTACAGTTAAATAGGTGATCACTTAGGTTCTGAAGAGCTTTTTTCTTATCGCTCTCCTTTATAAGGAAAGAGATATTGTAGTTACTTCCTCCGTAAGAGATCATTCTAACAGGTACATCTTTCATAGCCTCAAGAGTCTTAGCCTCGAAACCTACATTTTCCCATTCCAAATCACCTACAACGCAGATGATACACATATTTTTGTCGACAGTAACTGTACCATATTTCTTGAGGTCATCAAGAATTTCATTCAGATGTTTGGTGTTATCGATAGATACAGATACACCAACCTCAGAAGTACAGATCATATCGATAGATGTCTGGTAGCTTTCGAATATTTCGAATACCTTTCTCAAGAAACCATGAGCAAGAAGCATTCTGCTTGACTTTATCTTGATAGCTGTAATATTATCCTTAGCAGCAACAGCCTTAATCTTACCTTTCTCTGTCTCGTTAGAGATCAATGTTCCAGGAGCTTTTGGCTCCATAGTATTGAGCAGTCTTACAGGTATGTTTGCATATTTTGCAGGCTGAATACAAGTAGGGTGAAGAATCTTAGCACCGAAGTATGCCAACTCTGCTGCCTCTTCAAAGTGAAGATGACGGACAGGAGATGTCTTTTCTACTATTCTAGGGTCATTATCATGCATTCCGTCTATGTCTGTCCATATCTGAATTTCAGATGCGTTGACAGCAGCACCGATAAGTGATGCAGTGTAGTCACTGCCACCTCTTTGAAGGTTGTCTATTTCACCGTATGCATTTCTACAGATAAATCCTTGTGTGATATAGATATCTGCACCCTTGTGAAGTTCCAATTGTGCATCAAGTTTCTCTTTGATGTAGATTGGATCCGGTTCAGCGTTTTTGTCTGTACGCATGAACTCAAGAGCTGGAAGAAGGATAGTATTTACTCCCTGTTCAAGAAGGTAGTTTGTAACCATATTTGTAGATATGATCTCACCTTGAGCAAGGATAACCTTCTCTTCGAAAAGAGTAAAGATATCTTTAGTGTACGAACGAATATAATCAAATTGAGCTTTAAGAAACTCACGAGTTTTCTGTTTATACTCTTCAGTTGAATATAGCTCATCAACATGCTGTTTATATTTACTTTCCAGTCTGTTGATAATCTCATTCGCACCGTCCGGATTCTTTTTGTAAAGATAGTCCGAAATTTCTACAAGAGTATTTGTTGTACCCGACATAGCTGATAGAACTACTATCTTCTGCTCGCCGTCAGTAATCAATTTGGCTACCTCTATCATTCTTAAGGCAGAACCTACTGAAGTACCTCCAAACTTTAAAACTTTCATCTTTCGTTACGTATATTAATGTTTCTATTATAATTTCGTCACAAAGTTATAAAATATAGGCAAAAGACAATCATATTG
Source organism: Phocaeicola paurosaccharolyticus JCM 15092 (assembly GCF_000613805.1). Lineage (GTDB taxonomy): Bacteria > Bacteroidota > Bacteroidia > Bacteroidales > Bacteroidaceae > Phocaeicola > Phocaeicola paurosaccharolyticus. The sequence goes on from NZ_BAJR01000004.1 coordinate 144,629, forward strand.
CTCGTATATTTTATGATATTGGAATAAAATTGTTAATTATTTGAGGAAAAATCATTAGTTACATCTACAACTCTATGATCTTCGAATTTATATACAATTCCAGGATATTCCTTTAATAGTGACAGATTGTGTGTTGTCATAATAATTGCAGAGCCTCTCAGACATACTGATTTTAGCAGTTCCACAATCTTACGTCCTGTCTCTATATCAAGATTTCCTGTAGGTTCATCTGCAAGTATCATCTCAGGCCTGTTAAGTATAGCTCTTGCAATGACAATTCTCTGCTGTTCTCCTCCTGATAGTTCGTTAGGCATTTTATAACCTTTGCCTTCCATACCTACCTCTTTCAGCACCTCCTGTATTCTATCCTCAATCTCAATTTTATTATTCCACCCTGTGGCTTTAAGCACAAATTTCAGGTTATCATGTACCGTTCTGTCGGTAAGAAGTTGGAAGTCTTGAAATACAATACCGATTCTTCTTCTTAACTCCTGAATGGAACGATGCTTGATTGTCATCATATTATAGCCAAGAACAGTAGCCTCTCCGCTCAATATAGGCAGTTCACCATATATCGTCTTAAGCATTGAACTCTTTCCTGTTCCAACCTTGCCTATAAGGTAAACAAACTCTCCTTTGTTTATCTCGAAGTTTACATCTTCCAGTACAGTTAACTCCTGCTGATTGATTGCAACATCTTTATATTTTATAAGACAATCATTTTCCATCATTAATGTTTTTTCCAGTTTTTGCTATGACGTTCTTTAAGTTCCCTAGCTAAATCTTCTATTCTATATCCTTTTGAAGTGAGCAATACTATCATATGATATATCAGGTCTGCTCCTTCGTAAATCAGTCTTTCGTCTGTTCCGTTTGTAGCTTCGATTACAGTCTCTACAGCCTCTTCGCCAACCTTCTGTGCCATTTTGTTCACTCCTGACTCGAAAAGACTTGTTGTGTATGAGCCTTCAGGCATCTCTTTATGACGTTGGTCTATAAAGTCTTGAAGCTCTTTTAAGAACATAATGTCCTGGCTGTTTTTGTCACCCCAGCAGGTGTCAGTACCCGTATGGCAAACAGGTCCTACAGGATCTACCATAATAAGAAGAGTGTCATTGTCGCAGTCAGCTTTCATTGACACAACATTCAAAAAGTTTCCACTCTCTTCTCCCTTAGTCCAAAGTCTGTTCTTAGTACGGCTGAAGAATGTTACTTTTCCTGTTTCCAAAGTCTTTTTGTAAGCCTCTTCGTTCATAAAGCCAAGCATCAATACCTTCTGAGTATAATTGTCTTGGATTATTGCAGGAACAAGTCCCTCCATTTTGCCAAAATCAAGTTCCATATTCTATATATTTTTTATTTTATATTCTAACATTTATATTTCTGCTGCAAAGATACTCTTTTAATTCAGGAATTTTTATTTCTCCGAAGTGAAAAACACTAGCAGCTAGAGCAGCGTCAGCTTTTCCTTCATTGAAAGTGTCATAGAAATCTTCCATGCATCCTGCTCCTCCTGATGCTATCAGGGGAATTGAGAGTATATCTGATAATCTTGCAAGAGCCTCATTTGCATATCCCTCTTTTACACCGTCGTGGTTCATGCTTGTGAAAAGAATCTCGCCTGCACCTCTTTCATTAGCTTCGTGTGCCCAATCAAAGAGAGTTTTATCTGTCTCTACTCTTCCGCCATTGAGATAACATTTCCATATTCCATTACTTTCTTTGGCATCTATTGCTACCACGCATACTTGCTGACCGAAGTTTTTTGCTATATCTTCAATAAGTTGAGGATTTTTTATGGCTGAAGAGTTTATCGAAACTTTATCGGCACCTGCACTTAAAAGTCTCTCAACATCTTTAAGTTCATTGATGCCACCGCCCACTGTAAAAGGTATGCTGATATTAGCAGCCACCTTCTTTACCATGTCGGTAAAAGTCTTTCTTCCCTCGAAACTTGCTGTGATGTCGAGGAATGTCAGTTCGTCAGCACCCTGATCGCTATATAGTTTACCTAGCTCTACAGGGTCACCTGCATTTCTAAGATTTTCAAAATTTGTTCCCTTTACTGTCTTCCCATCTTTTATGTCTAGACATGGTATAATTCTTTTTGCTAACATAGACTATGCAATCAATAAAAACGTGATAATTCTTTTAATGAGATTTTTCCCTCGTATATAGCTTTGCCAAATACTACAGCAGGTATGTTTGCCTCCTCTAATCTCTCTATATCTTCTATACAGCTAACTCCACCGCTTGCAATAAGGTGCATATCAGGGAATTTCTCTATAATTTTTTTGTATAAATCAACAGCAGGACCATTAAGCATGCCATCTTTGCTAATGTCTGTGCAGAGTACTTTTCGGATACCTTTCTGTGAGTAATCATCGAGGAAAGGTATCAGTTCAATCTCACTGTTCTCTTTCCATCCATTAATAGAGATCTTTTCATCCTTGACATCGGCTCCGAGAATCAGCTTCTCACTTCCGAACATCTCTATCCACCTCTTCATAAGTGCCGGCTCTTTAACGGCAACACTGCCGATGGTAACCATCTGAGCACCGTTATCGAAAGCGATTACTATATCCTGGTCACTCTTTATGCCACCGCCGAAATCTATTATCATTGATGTACGCGATGCTATCTTGTCAAGCACATTATAGTTTACGACATGATGTGATGCAGCACCGTCAAGGTCGACCACATGTAGTCTGTGAAGACCATGTGCTTCAAACTCTTTTGCAACTTCCAGAGGATCCTCGTTGTATACCTTCTTTGTCGCGTAATCTCCCTGAGATAGACGGACACACTTACCATCTATAATGTCTATTGCTGGGATAATTTCTATCATTGTGCTTTAAATCTCTATTTAATTAAATCGAAAAATATTGGCCTTCGTGATGGCCTCATATAACTAAGGTATGTATGCCTTAAAGATTCAGAAAATTCTGTAAGATCTTTTCGCCTGTCTTTCCACTCTTTTCAGGATGGAACTGCGTAGCGTAGAAGTTGTCACGGTGAAGTGAGGCGCTGAAAGGAATTATATATTCTGTCTTAGCAGCAGTAAATTCATTTACTGGAACATAATAGCTATGAACGAAGTATACGAATTCCTCTTTTGTAAATCCTTTGAATAGTTCATCCTTTAGGTCGAATATAGTATTCCATCCCATATGTGGAACCTTCTCTATGTGTATATTAGGGATAAATCTTTTAACACTCACATCGAAAATGCCAAGTCCGGTAGTATCGCCCTCTTCCATATAGTTACACATAAGCTGCATGCCTAAGCATACACCGAGAAGAGGTTGCTTAAGATCCTTTATCACTCTGTCAAGACCACACTGCTTGAGGTGATCCATGGTGGTCTTTGCTTCACCAACACCGGGAAATATGACCTTATCGGCACTCATCAGTTTCTCTTTGTCGGCTGTTATTTCAGCATCAACCCCCAATCTCTTCAGTGCATAGTCCACTGAATAGATATTTCCTGCGTTATATTTTACTATTGCAACTTTCATCAGCTGAAAATTACTGTTTTATTTTTGTAAGCCAATACTTTTCTCTCTATATGTTTGTTTACCGCTCTCGAAAGGACAATCTTTTCAAGGTCTTTACCTTTGCTTACCAGATCTTCGATAGCATCCTTGTGAGTAATTCTCACAACATCCTGCTCGATGATTGGTCCAGCATCAAGTTCTGTGGTTACATAGTGACTTGTTGCACCGATAATCTTCACACCACGTTCGAATGCAGCATGATATGGTTTTGCACCAACGAATGCCGGTAAGAAAGAGTGGTGGATGTTGATTATCTTATTAGGATAGCTCTCAATCATCTTTTCCGATATAACCTGCATATATCTTGCTAGAACGATAAAGTCAATGTTGTGCTTTTTCAATAAGTCCATCTCAGCCTGTTCCTGTTCCATCTTATTCTCCTTAGTGATAGGGAAGAGGTAGAATGGTATACCGAATCTTTCTGCCACATGCTGTAAATCCGGATGGTTGCTTATAATCAAAGGAATTTCTACATCCCATTCACCTGCTGTATATCTTGCAAGCATATCAAATAGGCAGTGAGAGAGTTTAGAAACGAAAATAGCCATCTTTGGTTTTATGTCGCTGAAGTATAATCTGAACATCATCTCATACTTCTGAGCATATAACGTTTCAAAATAATCCTCAATCTTGTCTTTTGGAATAAAGAAATCATTTAGTTCCCACTCTATCCTCATAAAGAAAATATTCTCTATATGATCTACATATTGATCAAGATACACAATATTACCTTTGTTTATGGTGATGAAATTAGTTACGTCTGCCAAAATACCCGGTTTGTCCGGACAGTGCAACAACAATTTTGCCGTAGTATTCATATTTTATACCTTTCTTGATTTATTTATTTCAGCAGGCAAAAATAACGATTTATTGCTAATTTTAGGTAATAACCTACCGAAAGATTGATGAAAATGAATAAAATCTTTCATTATATAATCTTTATTGGCATTTTTGATATCGATTATGCTCTTTATATCAAAAAAATAAACAAACAAAGCTGTAGAAAAATTAAATCAGCTATTGCAAGTTTCAAAAAAACGACTACCTTTGCAACCGCAATAGCGAAAGAGGCATTTGAAATTCTGGTGCGTTAGTTCAGTTGGTTAGAATACATGCCTGTCACGCATGGGGTCACGGGTTCGAGTCCCGTACGCACCGCTTCTCTTTTATATTTGCATCAATTTTGGTGTGTTAGTTCAGTTGGTTAGAATACATGCCTGTCACGCATGGGGTCACGGGTTCGAGTCCCGTACACACCGCAAGAAGTTCTGAAGAAATTCAGGACTTTTTTGTTTACAAGAGGGTATCTCGGATCATACCGAAATTCTGAGGGATTGAAGATTTAATTTTTTATGCTTCTATCTTGAAAATTAAATTAATTAAATGATTTATAGTTTATAGAGAATAAGATATTCATTCCTTTTGTATCTTTGCGCCGCAAATAGAGAAACTCAACTTTTTAGTTTAATTTTCAGAGTAAAAGATAAAGAGATGTCACTTACAAAAAGAGATTATAGAATTGACGGAATAAAATTCTTACTTATCTGCTTAGTAATTATCGGCCATTATATTGAACCTTCCAGGTATAAAAGTGATGTTAGCGGTACGCTATATAGCCTGATTTACATGTTGCATATGCCACTGTTCGTAATGATAAGCGGTTATTTTTGTGGAGAACAGTCTCTCAAAAAGTTGAATAAGTTCACTATGCGTATGTTTGAGGTTATTGCAATTGTGATAGGAGTGAGCTATTTCTTTATTAACTCTAATATAGAGTCTGTATTTATCTTTACCACTCCACTTTGGTTTATTCTGTCGCTTGTATACTGGAAATGGTACTCATATCTGTTGGATATTTCCGGAGTCAGTCGTGGCTTTCAGGTTGTTATTTCATATGTAATAGCTATATCAGGCTTCATCTTCCTGAACGATAACCAGGAGTTCCTCTCTGCATCAAGGGCTTTTCAGTTCCTTCCTTACTTCTCTATAGGCAGGTGGATAAGCAATAAGAGTTTCTCTTTCAACAAGAGTGCAGCTTGGACATTGATTATTATTCTCTCCTTGGCTGCAATATTCCTATCTAGCAGAACACTACATCTGTTTGAATTCCAAAGAGAGGGTCTATTCATTCTTGCATCTAAAGTAAAGATGCCAATTTATATATGCTTTACTCTTAAAATGTCTCTTTGGGCATTAACAGCTTTTGTTTCAATAATGTTGATTAATATAGTGAGGATGCCACGTATATTCGAGAAGTATGGAAAATATACCTTGTCTATCTTTTGCTTTCACTGTTACTCATATCCGTTGGTTATAAGATACTTCCATACACTCCATTATGAGCTCTTGCTCTCCATGATAAGTATTGTGCTGTTTGTCATTATTGCACGTAAAGAGATAATATCTAAGTTCATTACTAATCCGGTGTCGCTGCTTATTAACGTTTCGAAAAATTACAGTCGCTCCTGATTTTCATATAATAAAAGAGGCTATACATTAAGTTATTACTTGTTGTATAGCCTCTTTTCTATATTGTTACTTTATTTCGTTAGTCCACTGTATGATTGCATTGTTATCAGTGTTTTTCTTGATAAGCAGTCCAGGTTGCCAGTTGATATCTTTATAGCTTTTCTTAAGTTCTTTCTCACTATTATCAATAGTGCTGCTTCCTGATGTTGCAAAGAGTGCTACTTCTTTCCTTTGAAATTATTCTTCTCAATGAAACTGTTTATAATTCTAGGAGCCAAATTCCACCATATAGGATAACCCACATATATGATATCATATTTCTTTATATTACCTATCTTACCTGAAACTGCCGGACGTGAAGATGGATCCTGCATCTCAAAAGTTGAGCGGCTTTTTTTGTTTCTATAGTCCAGATCAGCTGCAACGTATGCCTTTGCAGGCTTAATCTCATATAATTCGGCGCCTATAGCATCAGCTATTTTCTGAGCGGCCTGTTTTGTGTTACCTGTGCATGAAAAATATGCAACTAGTTTCTTGCTAGAATTAACCGTTTTCTTAGTCTGGGCAGATGTACCCAATGCGAAGAAGAGTGTAAATAGAATTAATAAAATGTTTTTCATAATTGTTATATTAAAATTAATTGTCTTCCCTGTTCTCACTCACAATTACAAGAATGTCACCGATATGCAATTTAATATTGCCGTTAGGTACCATATATTTCTCGCCTCTTTTTACTATCATTACCAGCATGCCTTCGGGTAGAGATATATCTTTGAGAGTATTGCCTTTTTGGGCTATATGTTCGTCGAATACTATCTCATGTAGACGACTGTTTGTCTCTTCGGGTAACTCAATTCCAAGGTGGTTGCCACTCTCCACAAGAGGTTCTGATAACTTTAACTTTCTAGCAAAATATGGAATCGACATACCTTGAATAAGTAGTGATAGTATTGTAATGAAGAATACTATATTGAATATCTGATTAGCACACTCCACCTCGGCAACAACGGGATATGTGGCAAAGATGATTGGTACGGCTCCACGCAGGCCAACTATGGATGTGAAGATAATAGATCTCTTATTTATTTTCCTTGCGAACGGAATCATACAGAGTAATACACTAAGCGGACGACCGATGATAACAAGGAACAGACCTATAAGTATTGCCATTAGTGCAACATCAGCCATCTCATGAGGGTTGACCAGAAGTCCCAGAGTGACGAACATAATTATCTGGAAGAGCCATGTCATACCATCAAGGAAGGTATTAGTCTCTCTCTTCTTTGTCAACTTACTGTTGCCTGCAACCATTCCGGCAACATACACAGCAAGGAATCCGTTACCGTGAGAAAGATATATAATGGTGTATATCAGAAATATTCCACTCAGCGCCAAGAGAGGATACAACTCATGGTTGTTCAACTTTATCTTGTTGGTGAAATATACAAGTCCGTAACCAAGTAGAAAACCGCACAATCCACCTACAATAAACTGTATAAGGAAATCTATAATAACTTTTATTGTATTAAACTCTCCAGTCTGCAGGCTACCTATAAGAATGATAGTGAGCAAATATGCCATAGGGTCATTACTGCCACTTTCGAACTCAAGAAGCGGACGAAGATTGTATTTCAGATGCATCTTCTGTGAACGCAATATATTGAATACCGAGGCAGAATCGGTAGACGACATGGTTGCTGCGAGCAGCATTGCTCCAAGAAGAGTAAAGTTTAAAGATGAATTTGGCAAACCGGCTAACCAATAGATAAATAACCCTGTGAAGATGGTTGTTAGTAATACACCCACTGTGGAAAGGGTTATGCCTTGCCAAAGAATAGGTTTAATCTCTTTAATGCTGGTGTTCATACCACCCGAGAATAGGATAATACATAGAGCTATGGTGCCAATATGCTGTGCACTAGACACGTGGTTGTAATGTATACCTAGTCCGTCTATCCCCGACAACATTCCTACAAAAAGGAAGAGTAGGAGCACAGGAACGCCGAAACGTACACTTACTTTACTTATTATAATGCTGCAGAAAATCAGCAATGAACATACTAGGAGGAATAATTCCGGACTTAGATCCATATTGACTGATAGTTACATAAATAAAATCAAATAAAAATAAGATACTAATATCTGATTTCAATAAAAATAAACATTTATTAAGAATAAAGATAAATAATTGATAACTTTACTATAAAATATATCCCTTTCGGAACTAAATCCGAAAGGGGTATATTTTATTGGCTTATTTAGGGTTGTTCACCCAAATATCATAATAATATATTTAATACTTCAAACTATTTATGTTTGAGCAGATTCATAAGATTCTTGCCGTACTCATTTTTAAGCATAGGTTTTGCAACCTCTATAAGTTTTTCGTCATCTATCCATCCCTGGTGGTATGCAATAGCCTCAAGGCAAGCGACCTTTAATCCTTGTCTCTTCTCGATAACCTCGATAAATGTTGAAGCCTCACTCAGTGAGTCGTGTGTACCTGTATCCAACCATGCAAATCCTCTTCCCAACAGCTGTACCTTAAGCTCATTGTCAGCAAGGAAATCCTGATTTACAGTAGTAATCTCGAGTTCACCACGTGGAGATGGCTTTATTGATTTGGCTACATCAACAACCTTATTTGGGTAAAAATAGAGTCCTACAACTGCATAATTTGACTTAGGGTGTTCAGGTTTCTCCTCTATACTCAAGACATTCCCTTTCTCATCAAACTCAGCAACACCATATCTTTCAGGATCACTTACGTGGTATCCGAAAATGACAGCCTTCTTCTCCTCTTCCACAGTACGCACTGCTTCAGTCAACATTCTGGTAAAGCTCTGTCCATAGAATATATTATCACCAAGAACCAGACATGCAGAGTCATCACCAATAAACTCCTCACCGATGATAAAAGCCTGTGCCAGTCCGTCGGGAGATGGTTGTTCTGCATATTCAAACTTAACACCGAAATCTGACCCGTCGCCAAGAAGACGCTTGAATCCGGGCAAATCATATGGAGTAGAAATAATAAGAATCTCACGGATACCGGCAAGCATAAGAACTGATATAGGATAATATATCATAGGCTTGTCGAAAATAGGCAGTAACTGTTTACTTACCCCCTTTGTGATAGGGTATAGGCGTGTGCCTGATCCCCCGGCCAATACAATTCCTTTCATGGTTTATATTTTCTGTTATTTGTTATATATGAATGGGCTCTCTATATCACTCAACTTATTATGATGCCTGTCTTTTTCAGAGAGAATGACTTTGTCACCAGGTATTCTCCAATCAATTCCCAACTTCTCATCATCCCATGCTATTGCTCCTTCACTCTTTGGGGCGTAGAAGTTATCACACTTGTACTGAAAAATAACCTCCTCGCTAAGTACGCTGAATCCATGAGCAAATCCTTGAGGAATAAAAAACTGAAGATGGTTCTCTTCTGTGAGCTCAACAGCTACATGTTCTCCATATGTAGGAGAGCCTTTGCGTATATCAACTGCCACATCAAGTACCGAACCTTTAATAACTCTTACAAGTTTGCTTTGAGTATATGGAGGAAGTTGGAAGTGTAATCCTCGTAGCACTCCATATGAAGATTTACTCTCATTGTCCTGTACAAAAGTTATAGGTGCCACCTTCTCGTTGAACTCTCTCTGCGAAAATGATTCAAAAAAGTAGCCCCTTTCATCGGTGAAAAGGCGTGGTTTGATTATAACTACACCATCTATTTTAGTATTTATTATTTCCATTAATCTCTCTGTTTTTTTTACAAAAATATAAATAAATGATAAATCATATTATTTACTGCCTGTGATTGATGCAAATACCTTTAAGATACCATTCGTACAGACGGTGAATACCTTCGTCAATCTCTATCTTGTGACTCCATCCAAGTCTGTGCAGCTTAGAGACATCTGTAAGCTTTCTCAATGTGCCGTCTGGTTTTGATGAATCCCATAGAAGTTCGCCTTTGAAGTCAATCTCTTTCATAATCTTCTCGGCAACCTCTTTAATGGATAGCTCTTTACCTGTTCCTACGTTGATATGGCAGTTGCGTATTTCTGTAATTCCATCTGCATTCTTTATGTTGGAATCGTATGTATCTTTGAAATTTACATTCAGCAGTACATGTACGCTGGCGTCAGCCATCTCTTCACTCCATAGGAACTCACGCATAGGTTTGCCTGATCCCCATAATGTTACTGCCTGAGGAGTTATACCATAATGAGCAAGGACATAAAGTATGTCACTCTCACTGGAAGTCTCATCTACAACACTCTTAACTCCACTCTCAGTCACACTTACAGGACGTAATCCTATATCCTTGCGCACTGCATCCCATCTGTTCTCGTTGAGACATTTTGCAAGATATATTTTTCTTATCATAGCTGGTAGAACGTGGCTGTTCTCCAGATGGAAGTTATCATTTGGACCATAAAGATTTGTAGGCATGACAGCGATATAGTTCGTTCCATACTGAATGTTGAAACTCTCGCACATCTTCAAACCTGCAATCTTTGCTATAGCATAAGGTTCGTTGGTATATTCCAGCTGACTTGTAAGCAGTGACTCCTCTTTCATTGGCTGTTCGGCATCACGAGGATAGATGCAGGTGCTTCCTAAGAAGAGAAGCTTTTTTACATCATGTCTGAAGCTCTCGCCTATAACATTTTGCTGAATCTGTAGGTTCTGATAAATGAAGTCGGCACGGTATTGCAAGTTGGCCATTATGCCGCCTACATGTGCAGCAGCAAGGACCACTGCATCAGGTTTCTCAATGTCGAAAAATGTTTTTACTGCAGCTGCATCAAGTAGGTCAAGTTCCTTATGACCTTTACCTACAAGATTAGTATAACCTCTTGCAATGAGGTTATTCCAAATAGCAGAACCCACTAGCCCGTGGTGTCCTGCTACAAATATTTTTGAATTCTTATCTAACATTGTTAATCCTCATCCAACTGTGCCTTGATATGCAGTTTCTTAACGAATCTCATATCATTCTGTACCATTATCTTAACAAGTTCCTCAAAAGAAGTCTTTCTTGGGTTCCATCCCAATAATGTTCTGGCTTTTGTTGGATCACCAAGTAGTTGCTCTACCTCAGAAGGACGGAAATATTTAGGATCAACTTCGACAAGTACTCTACCTGTTGCTTTGTCTGTACCTTTCTCGTCAACACCTTCACCGCTCCATTCAAGTTCTATGCCAACTTCACGGAATGCCAATGTTGCAAATTCTCTTACGGTGTGGTATTCACCGGTTGCTATTACAAAGTCTTCAGGAATATCGTGTTGTAGGATAAGCCACATACACTCAACATAATCCTTAGCATATCCCCAGTCTCTGAGTGAGTTCAAGTTGCCTAGGTATAACTTGTCCTGGAATCCCTGAGCAATTCTGGCTGCAGCAAGAGTAATCTTTCTTGTAACGAAGGTTTCACCTCTTCTCTCACTTTCGTGGTTGAACAGGATACCGTTCACTGCAAACATGCCGTAGCTCTCGCGGTAGTTCTTTGTTATCCAGAATCCATACTGTTTTGCAACGCCGTATGGAGAGCGTGGATAGAATGGGGTAGTCTCCTTCTGTGGAACCTCCTGTACTAAACCGAATAGTTCGGATGTTGAAGCCTGGTATATCTTAGTCTTCTTTTCCATACCGAGAATTCTTACAGCTTCAAGCATTCTTAGTGTACCTATAGCATCTGCCTCGGCAGTATATTCAGGAACATCAAAAGATACTTTTACGTGACTTTGTGCAGCAAGGTTATATATTTCATCAGGTTTTGTCTCCTGGATAATTCTTATCAAAGAACTTGAGTCTGTCATATCTCCATAGTGTAGATTGACCAGTCTCTCTTTTTTCATGTCTCTAACCCACTCGTCAAGATATAGATGCTCAATTCTTCCAGTGTTGAATGATGATGAACGACGAAGTATTCCATGCACCTCATATCCTTTGTTTATTAGGAATTCAGCTAGGAATGAACCATCTTGTCCGGTAATTCCAGAGATTAGTGCAACTTTTTTCTTTTCCATATTATTGTTTTGCATTAGTTTAGAATTTTGTAAAAGACAACGTACAGTCTTTACTCTTAATAATAAGTTTACTGTGATTCATTTTTTCTATATTGAATTCTGTAGGAGTCTCTAAAATGCCGAACTGCTTAAGGCACTCTGCATTCTTTTCCTCACCAGATGAGTCCTTGAATTTGTCGACTTTTATTGTATTGTCATTTTTGTTCATAAGGCCAATATAACTACAAGAGTTATTCCCTTTATTGGTGACCTGTATGCAATCCAGTTCAAAAGAAAAAAAGATTCTCTCGGGAGATGTCGTAGTACCATCGCTCCACTCCATGGATGTCATCTTCCACATACCATCTAAGTCACCATTAATAGGAACTTTACTGCAAGAAATAACTAAAAACATAGTTATTATGAAGAGAAAGAGTATTCTTTTCATTTTCTTTTGTTACAATTGAAATTTAAATTACCAACTTTTGTAATTGTCAGCATACCACCGAAATTATCTCCGGTGACTTCACCCTTATCATAAGCTGCAGAAGCCGTGAAAGTCCAACCTTTCATTGATGATGGAGAGTATGATACCTCCAGCATGCTGTTAAGCTGTTTTTCACACTTGTCGTAAGGATTTTCGTATGTCCCGTAGTTGTTAGTCAACGTTATCATAGCCCTATATTTGATGCATGATAGTGGTGTTCCGCTAACTGCGATATGATATCCGGTTATTCTGTTATTAAGGAATGATATCGTATTATTGTTGTATATTGGAGATGTAAGCAGAGGATTACCTAACCCCATGCCATGATGTTGCCAAGCAAGATAAATTCCATTATTATAATAATCATCTTTTCCTGTTATTTTTGTAGGAACACCGCTCCAACCCTCATTTTGCATACTTGCTGTTTGGCGTTTTGTAGCTAGGTATTCAACCAGAAATTCATCTATCCAACCTTTTTTTTCTCTCTTTACGCTTATACCAACAAGTCCGTCTTTCCAAGCACCATATTCAAATATCATACCGCTTCCATCTTCGAACATATGCTGAAAATATGTCTTGATGAGATAATCATTGAACTTGAACTTCAGTGCAAAGTTCCAGCTGCCGATATGATTTCCTAATGCATTCAACTGTTCTCCCTTAAGAGATTTATCTCCTCCACTACCACAGAAAAGTACACGAACGTGATCAGAGAATGAGTGTGGCATTTTATCTACCGGACTAGCATCGCCCTTTCTCCATCTCTCACCACCAAACTGTACTCCATGATTTACTCCCATCTCTAATTCAACTGGGAACTTATCCATCCTACCAATTTTCAGGAAAGCTTCCTTCCTATGTATGAGCACATTATTTGTATAGTATGATCCCTTATTAACGAAACTCCTCTGCCAGTCATTGTCAGCAAACCAGCCGAACGAGACGTATCCCTTTATCTTTACCCAATTGTTTGTTTTAGGTATAGAGGTATAATTCTTTAAACCAATTTTTATTCTGGGAATAGGTCGTGTATTTATTCCTTCTATGAGGTCACCCGAAGAGAGACTTGGGTTTATAAGGTATGGTTCCTCTTCTTTACTACCTATTGATAGGAAAAGTCTCTTGTATGAAATGTCGGCATAAGCTGCTGGATTACGAAGTCAGAATTTGTATTATGCATTGCTGCAACCTCCAATCCTGTTTCAAGCTTCCAATTATTATTAAAAGATTTTGTATATGTGGCTCCTGCTTTTAATACTCCCCAATTATTCTTGATTGATGAAAGACCATATCTGTTTGATGTTAACCAAAAGGGACTATAATCCCCGTCAGATAGAACAACACTTGATTCCACCTTATATGATATGCCTTGAAACTCATTAGAATAAGCAGGTATAGATATTAAGGATATTAAAAATATCAGTAACCTTCTATGTCTGAACATAAACAAAGTTTTTTTATTATGTTATATCAGTTATAACGACTCATATTTACATGAGAGACTACAATATTACATAATGTTAATTAAATTTACTACAATCATTAAAATGAAATAAGTTATTTTATATCTCATTTTACATTCATGGTAGATTAATTACTTTATCTTGCAAAGTTAATGTTTTTATTAACATATCTTCAGAATTTCATAAAATGTATTCCATTAAATACTCTTTTTTTATTTTTTAATACCTCTTTACATAAAAATAGTCCAATTGAACGGTAATATTATCAATACATTCCTAACTGAGAGATGTACAACAGAAGGAATTAAAACAGATTTTTAATTTATAATTATGCAATTCTTAACCAAAT
>NZ_BAJR01000003.1 GCF_000613805.1 Phocaeicola paurosaccharolyticus JCM 15092
TTGTTATACTGTTTTTATTTCTTTTCTGTACTACAAAGATAGAGCTTCAAAAGGTAGTTACCAACTCAAAATTTCTATCTGGCCATAGACAGCATCTATCAGTACTTCAACTGAAAATCACTAACTAAAGACTACTTGCCTAATTTACTTTCAACCTCTTCTTTAGAAAGTTTACGAGTACAGAAGAACCAGTCATAACAAGTCAACTCACCGGTTTTGTTATCCATCCTCTCTTTGGCAACACCACAAGAACCGGCAGTAGGTACAATCACGTCATCGCCCGGACGCCAGTCGGCCGGCAACGCTACTCCAAAGTTGTCTGCTGTTTGCAATCCCATCAATACACGCTTTATCTCATCAAAGTTACGACCCAATGAAAGCGGATAGTACAAAATAGTTCTAATAATTCCTTTAGGGTCAATAAAGAAAACAGCCCGTACGGCTTGCGTTTCACTTTCGCCCGGCTGAACCATTCCATATAGTTTAGCCACATGCATGGAAACATCTTCAATCAAAGGAAATTTAATTTCAATATCTTTCATTCCCTTGTAATCTATTTTATCTTTGATTGTTCTTAGCCATGCAATGTGGCTATATAAACCATCAATAGATAAACCCACAAGCTGGCAATTCAAAGCTTCATACTCAGCTGCCATTTTACCAAAAGTCATAAATTCTGTGGTACAAACCGGTGTAAAATCCGCCGGATGACTAAACAAAATGACCCATTTACCTCTATAATCTACTGGGAAATTAATTTTACCCTGTGTAGTTACTGCCTCAAAAGAGGGAGCTTGTTCGCCAATTCTTGGCATGACATTCATTTCTTCCATCATTTATTTGTTTATTATTAGTTGGTTATAAAATCGAAACAAATCTACGCTTAAAAGGTTGGTTGTCAAACAGATAAAATCTATCACTAAATAGATTTTATTTATATATAGCCATTAAGCAGTTATCAATTACTTAAAACTTCAACTGCATTCCGCTGTGAAACAAAGCAAAACGGTTCTGCAAGACCTCTGAAAAAACATCAACAGCAGCACTTCCGGTGCAATGACCTGTATAAAGGCACATTTCGGGATATTTATCCGCCAAGACACGTGCGATGGATGCAACATCATCTTTCTCCTCCATATCAGTATCTACTAAATGAGTACCGCCAACAAATGCCAGAACCTTAGAACAACCGGTTATTTCAATACTTGACTGAATAATATTCAGCACCCCGCTGTGCGAACATGCAGAAAGTATTACGATACCATCATCTATACGGATAACTAAAGCTACTTCATCATTAGGTATATAAGGCTTTTCCTGTCCATCGGCTACAATTCTCAGGAATTGATTGCCAACAGGCAAGCGATGTTCAAAAACACGATTATGTATTAAATAAACTTGGGGCGACAAAAGACAATCTTCTGTTAGCAGTACAAAGCGATCGGCATATTTTGCAAATAAAGAACTGTCCGAGCTAATATCTCTGGGCTTCTCATGCCTGTAAGTCAGATACTTATACTTAAAGGCCTTATCAGAGACAAAAATCTTTGCAGATTTATTTACTTGCAAGAAAGTGCTTAATCCACCAGTATGATCTTTATGTCCGTGAGATAAAATCAGGTGATCAACCTCTTCGGCATGAATACCCAATTTATTAGCATTATTGAGCCATTTGTCAGAAGCCCCCAAATCATATAAACAGGCTAAACCGTCAACTTTAAAATAAAAAGACAGTCCATGTTCCGTCAGCAATTCTTTATCAAGAAAGGCTGCATTATTATCAATCAAAACCGTAAGATCAAGCATGATCAATTAATTTTTGTTCTTCTAAATATTCCACCCAAATACGAGCTGCCTCCTCAACCATTTTGACACAAGGTCTTTTTTTATAATACGTTGCAGTACGTTCTTCAGGCATTGAAGATATGGGGTGATTTTTCTTCAGGCCCAATAATTCACCACAATTCAAGGAGCCATTTCTCGCTACAAAAACTTGCGCCAGGTCCTGCACTAGTTTATAATTGGCTCCTTTCGCTTTTGCATCGGGGACTACACTTCCCGTTTGCAAACCCGCCAGTATAAACATTCCGCAGGCTGCACCGCATGTTTCACGCATACGCCCAATTCCAGCACCAAAAGAAGCTGAAATTCGCAATGCTTGCTCTTCTGTCAAATCATATAAGTCAGCAAAAGCTGTTACAACAGACTGCGAACAGTTGTATCCGCTTTTAAACAATTCAACAGCCCTATCAATTCTTTCTTCCATAAAAACTATCCTAAAAAACTATTCCCTACCCGTTGGCGGAATTAATTATCTAATAAGATGTTTTAAAATAAGTTGTACATATTCGTGATATTTAGTATATTAGAAGTGAGCAAACTTTTAATATGTCATCACTCTATGCACAACTTATATGCAATATTCGCAAAATTTCTCCACATTTGCAAGGAGTTTTCTGATAATCTTGTAACCGAACACGGTAACATACCTCGCCCCGGAGTTGTTCCTCGTTTTTCTGATTTAGAAGTAGTTTCTCTTAGCCTTACGATGGAGTCTATTGGTTTGGATAGTGAAAACTACTTATTTTCCAAACTAGGAGAATACTCCAATGAGCTGCCACATCTAATTTCAAGAAGACAATTTAATGATCGTAGGAAACTCACAGCCAATCTCTGTAAAGAGATACGCGAAAGAATTGTGACTGAAATTGATGGTGGGGAAGAATTCTTCTGTATAGATTCAAAGCCAATAGAGGTTTGTCGTATTGCCAGAGCTAAACGCTGCAAAGTTGGCAAAGATGACTATGAACGTTCACCTGCATTTGGATATTGCGCTTCACAAAAACTTTATTACTATGGCTACAAACTACACGCAGTCTGTGGATTAAACGGTGTGATACACTCCTTTGATTTGACAAAGGCAAACGTTCATGACATTCATTATCTTCAGGATGTAAAGTATGAATATCAGGATTGTAGCCTGTTTGGTGATAAAGGATATATTGGAACTGAGGTACAATTGGATTTATTTGAAAGTGCTAACATTAAACTGGAAGTACCTTACAGACTCAATCAAAAGAATTGGAAGCCAACATTTATTCCTTTTGCTAAAGCAAGGAAAAGAATTGAAACACTCTTTTCGCAGATGTGTGACCAGTTCATGATAATAAGGAATTATGCCAAAGACGTCAATGGGATTTTTACTAGGATAATCAGTAAGATTAGCGCTCTTACGATTTTGCAATACATCAACAAAATGAACAATAGACCTATTGGAAGGATTAAATATGCGCTAATTTAATTCCGCCAACGGGTTAAAAGTAATCATTTAGCGCGAAAGAGTAAAAAGGAAAGCTGATAATATTGAAATAATGCGGCATTTAAATATGCCGCTTTTTTGTACTCCCTGTCAGACTATCCGGGAGTAAAGGGGGATTTTTTCTACTGCCCATATCTTATAACTTCTTCCTCTTTAGCGGAATGCTGATTACGCCGATGAAGTGTTCGATTTCATGCGCGAAAGTATTTCCGTGCTCTTCACGCCGAAGCAAGTTCGAGCCTCCGGTTTCGTGAAAAATCTTCCTCTTTCCGTTCCGGCGAGTGTATTTGTTCCCGAAAAACTTTCTTCGGCTAAACACTACCTTTCTCTGCCCCTGAAACTCGATCACTCATAACCGGCTCCGATACGGCATAGCGTTTAAAAAAAAAGTCAGAATTATGATGCGAACAGCAGAAAAAAACAGGAAACAACGATTCTCAAACCTTCCAATCAGCATAGGTTGGGTTTTGAAAATAGCTTTTGCGGTGGCGGGTTTTGCCCTTTGGGGTTGGTCGTTCGTGGCGGTTGTCGCAGGGATTTATTTAGCGTGGGCAATCATTAAAGGCGTTTTGTCCTGTCTTGTTTCCTTGCTCGTTTTGGCAATTATTATAACACTGATAATAGGTTTAACCTTTTAAATAACAACATTATGACAGCAATTAAGAACAACGGCACAGCAGTAGCAGTAGCAGGGAAAGCAAACGAAGTAGTAACCGCAGTAGTGGTACGCCAACCCGACAACGGACAGCGCAAAGCCGTGAATATTGCATCGGACTTGATAGAGCCGAGCAATTACAACGCCCGAAAAACCTTTGATGCCGATGCACTCAAAGAGTTGGCACAAAGTATCTCCGTTCATGGACTGATACAGCCCATTACGGTACGGCGCAAAGGCGAAAAAGGCGAACATTACGAAATCATTTGCGGGGAACGCCGCTTTAGGGCTTGCCGTATGCTGAAACTTGCCGAAATCCCGTGCATCATTCGGGAAGTAACAGAGGAACAGGCGTATGACCTTTCAATCTCCGAGAACTTACAGCGTGAGAACGTGCCACCTATGGAGGCGGCAGAGGCTTACAAACGCCTTATAGACTTCACTTGTGGACTATTCACTCCACACTGTAGATTATACGTTCCACAGTGTGGAGTGAATAGACTACAGTGTGGAACGAACAATATTATATGACTAAAAAAAGTTTTTATCTAGAGAGAAAATAAATGAGAACACCTACAGAGCGTTTTTCATTATCTTATCAAACACCTCATCGCGGAAGTTTCGGGCAATGGTTATAGCTTCATCGCCAATGATTATCTGATTGCCATTTATCATATCTATCTTTTCGATATTTATCAGATATGACTTATGAATCTGCAGGAACATTGATGAAGGTAGTGAGTCTATCATATGTTTCATTGTGTTTCTTATCACAAGCTTTTCTTTTTCTGTATATAGGCATATATAGTTCTCCATACTCTTAACGTAAAGTATATCTTTAAAGAAGATCTTATACATCTGTCTATCAGAGCGAACAAAAATGAAATCAGGAGTCTCTTCTTTTGTCTGCATCATACTATATATCTTGTTTACTGCTTTCAGAAAACGATCGAATGATATAGGTTTCAGAAGATAGTCTGCAACGTTAAGTTCATATCCTTTCAAGGCATACTTCTCGTATGCAGTAGTGATAATTACATATGGAGGATTCTCGATTGTGCTCAGAATATCTAGCCCTGAAAGATATGGCATCTCAATGTCCAGAAAGATGAGATCGGGACGAGAAGTTTGAAGGTATGTGTTGAGTTGCATGGCATCCTCAAATACAGCTTCAAGAGAGAGAAAATCTACCTTTTCAACATAGCTCTGCAACCCTTTCCTAGCCATAGGCTCATCGTCGGTTATTACACATTTTATCTTCATTATCTATCGTATTATTAAGTTATAAATTAGAACCCTATTTTTAGCTTAGCAATGAAACGTCCCTCCTCTTTTACTATTTCAAACAGATGTTTGTCAGGATATAGCAATGCTAATCTTCTCTTTAGATTTTCCAGGCCTATGCCGGATGCATTTTTTTTCTTTGGTAGTTCTTGTTCCGGTATGCTGTTTGCCACCTCAAAGTATATAAAATTATCTGCCGTAAGTTCCATTTTAATATCAATGATATAGTCGCCACCTACATATTTGAATGCATTTTCTACTAAAGGTGTAAACATCATCGGGTAAATATTCTCATCCATAAGTCTATCGTCAAAGTTGACATTCAGCTTAAGGCACTCTTTAGATCGTAACTTACAAAGTTCTATATATCGTTTAAGGTAATAGATCTCATTGCCTACCTTTACCTTTTCGCCGTCGTTATATAGTTGATAGCGAAGAATGTTGGATAGTAAATCGATAGTGTGCCGTGGGGTCTCATTATTATCGTCAATCTGAAAATATATAGTATTTAGAACGTTAAATAGGAAATGTGGGTGGTATTGAGCTTTCAGAAGTTTCAGCTCTGTCTGAAGTTGGTCATTCTTAATCTGTTGAAGTTGCATACTCTTAATCTCGCTCTCCCTTCTTATTGTCTGATTTCTGAAGTAACTATAAAATAGTGAGGATAGAAGGTTGCTGGTTATTATTGCAATAGGCAGGTCACGCCAGTTAAAAGTGTAACTGCATATAGTATGTGTTATTGCCATATCTACAAAAACTGATAGGGTAACCATTATAGAAACTACAGTGTACTCCTTAAGCAGAGTACCTTTTTTTCTATGGCAGAAGTTCATCCATCTGAAAAGGAATATAAATAATACATATGAGCAAAAAAGAACGGTAATGATATCAGTATAAGCAAACCTCATATTACTTGAGCTCCAATAGAATGCGTCTATTAAGCTATCGTTAATAAGGCGTATCATTGCAAATAGAACTATTGCATATGTTGATGATATTAGTAGTATATTATATGCTTTTCTTTTCATAAGTATAATGTTTTAAAGCTATAGATATCAATGCATCTATTACAAATTTACTCTTTTCATTTCTTCTATCTCATTTTTATTACTCTTTTCTTCAGCTTTTGTCCCTTTCTTGAAACGTAGTGATAATGAGATACCTACCATACGCTCTTTATAGTCTGAACGAGAAGATACCGGTCCGTAGTATAGATTTGCTTTTGCAGTTTCTTTCTTTCCATTTAATATATCTTTGGCAAAAAGAGAGATTGTGCCCATTCCATTAAAAATCTTTTTCTGTATACCTAGATTTATCTCATTTTTTGCGTTCATAGTTACCTGCGCTGCTGCAACCTTACCTCCGTAATTAATATTTACCTCAGCTGACCAAGTCGGTGAAATGGTAAATTGGTTCATAAAACTTATAATAGGGGTAAATCTGCTGTTTTCTTTCTCTTCATTAACCTCTCTCCACTTGAAATAGTTGTATTGTCCAATGAAAGTAATATTGGAATTCCACCATTTTACAGGTGATAATGACATAATATGAGCCCTAATTCCTGTTTGGGTATAGTTTGCCATATTGTCTGGTATTGCCAAAAGACGTCCGTCATCATCTATCTGATATGTCTTTATGATAGCATCAGCTGTATGCGAGAAGAAAGCTACTATCTGCCAGTTATTATTGTGTACAAACGATAACTCAATATTATTTGCGTATGATTGCTTCAACTTGGTGTTTCCAGAATCGGCTGTGAAATCATTAAATCTATATGTAAATGGGTTAAGATCACCATAGTTGGGACGGTTTATACGCCGACTATATGTTAACTGGATGGAGTTACCGTTTTTAAAGTTATACTGCATTCCTAAATTGGGAAATAGGCTTAGATAAGATGTAGTGAATGATGAGTCTGGTTGTACTGTGTTACCGCTAAGTTTACCTTTAACATGTGTATCCTCCAATCTTACTCCAAGAGCTAGTTGAAAGCTCTTTATGTTATGCTCACTCTGAAAATAGAGAGCATTAATATTTTCATCGTATTCAAAACGAGAGCCCAATGAGCCATCATATTTCCATATATTATCGTATGGTCGCATATATCCGGCATTGTTGTTCAGGTTTACAATGGCACTCTTTACTCCTGAAGATATTACCCAGTTCTCTTTTATTCTATATTTTAAATCAGCCTTTGCGGAGTATACATTTACTGTTCCGTTCATATTCCCATGCAAGGGATCCGACATTTCGTTACTAATGTCTTGTCTTCTACTTGTATCGTAAATATAGTAATCAGCTGAACCACTTATCTCTCTGTCTTCACCATTAAACTTATGATTAAGATATGTTGTTGCATAGAGATCTTGATTTACATAGTGCAGGAAGCTTGATGTATGATTAATGTAATCACTGCCATCTATTATATCTGTCATCTTTGACCTCTCATTCTGGTTGGCATAGTTACCTTTCAAGGATAGTCCCCACATAGTCTTCTCGGTTATGTCATAGTCGAACCCTAGCCTTAAGAAGTGAGAGTTTTGTACCCTCTTTCTGTACGAAAACTCTTCCATGTCTCCGTTATACCCATTGTATGGTCTGTTAATAACCATATCAATAATATTTATTCCGTGGTAATAAGAGTAGTTTGAGAAGATGTTTATCTTATCATTTCTGACATTCATTGATGTTCCTATATAGCCACTGTTGTTTTCTCCCGGATTTCCGTTGGCATATATATTAGCATTATATCCTCTCAATTTTATTTTTCTTGTACGTATATCTATCAAACCAACATTTCCGGCAGCATCATATTTAGATGAAGGCTGACTTACTAGATCCACCTTGTCACTGTTGCTTGCAGGCATAGATTTTAGCATGCTTACCAAATCTTTTCCTGATAGATATGTGGGTTTGCCATCTACCAATAATGTTGCTCCTCCTTTGCCATATAGTGTAATGTCTCCCTCATTACTTATCGCTATCCCAGGTAATGAGGAGAGCATGTCGTAAATTGTACCACTTCTCTGAGTTATTGTGGCATCAATCATATAACTCATCTTACCCGGAGATACCTCTACAGCTGGAATCTTTGCTGTCACTACAACTTCATTTAGCATCTCATGTCTAATTATAGTATCCTGCATGATTTGTGCAGAAGATAACTCACTTATTGCTATTAAGAATGCAATGATTATACAATTTTTTTTCATTTTTTTATTTCAAAAGTACATCAGTGCTATTTCACGGTAAAATTTAAGTGACAAACGTCTGATTTTTAGTGACGATGAGCATTGTATTTGTAGGTTTAATGTGCTAGTACAGATAGAATTTCTTATCTTTGTTGAAGTCAAAATATTACTAAGAAAGACATTTATGAATCTATTAAAAACCATTTTGGCAGTTTCTGCTGTAGCATTAATTCCTAATGTTACAGATGCACAACTGCCGGTCAAAGCAGAGACTTTTCCTGTAAGTGATGTACGAGTAATCTCAGGGCCTTTCAAACATGCAGAAGATATGGATATACGCTATCTTTTAGGACTAGATCCCGATCGCTTACTCGCTCCATATCTCAAAGGGGCAGGTCTGACACCAAAAGCAGAGAACTATACAAATTGGGAGAATACCGGACTTGACGGACATATTGGGGGACACTACCTCTCTGCTCTCTCATATATGTATGCCGCAACAGGCAACAAGGAGATTAAGAAGCGTCTTGACTATATGATAAGTGAGATGAAACGTTGTCAGGACAGTGCCGGTGACGGATACCTCTCAGGGGTTCCCGATGGACGTAAGATGTGGAAAGAGATTGAAGAGGGTAAGATAAATGCTTCAGGTTTCGGCCTAAATAATCGTTGGGTTCCTCTCTATAATATACATAAAACTTTTGCGGGATTGCGTGATGCTTACCTTCAGACTGGAAATAGTGACGCTAAAGAGATGTTGGTTAAACTCACAGACTGGATGATGAGGCTTGTTGCCAATCTTAGTGATGAACAGATGCAGGATATGCTTCGCAGTGAACATGGTGGTCTGAATGAGGTTTTTGCTGATGTTGCTGACATAACAAAGGATAATAAATATCTTAAACTTGCTCATAAATTCTCACATCAACTGGTTCTTCAACCTTTACTTAATAAAGAGGATAAGCTTACCGGCATGCATGCCAATACCCAGATACCTAAAGTGATAGGATATAAGCGAATTGCAGATCTTGAGGGCAATAAAGAGTGGGATGGAGCAGCAGAGTTTTTCTGGAAAACTGTAGTTAATAATCGTTCAATTTCTATCGGTGGAAATAGTGAAAGAGAGCATTTCCATCCTGTTAATGATTTTAGCAGTATGCTTACCAGTGAACAAGGACCTGAGACTTGCAACACATACAATATGTTGCGACTCACAAAGTTGCTCTATCAGACTTCTCTTGATTCTCATTATATGGACTATTATGAACGTGCTCTATACAATCATATCCTATCTACTCAGGATCCTGTTCAAGGTGGATTTGTATATTTCACCCCGATGCGTTCAGGACACTACAGGTATATTCTCAACCTCAGACAAGTTTCTGGTGCTGTGTAGGTTCCGGTATGGAGAACCATGCAAAATATGGTGAGATGATATATGCTCATAAGGGTAACCAACTTTATGTAAACCTATTTATTCCTTCAACACTTAATTGGGATAATGTAAATATTGAGCAGAAGACAGATTTCCCAAATGAGGAGGGAACTAATATCATTGTTACTCCAAAGAAGGGGAAGAAGAACTTTGAACTTTTAGTGCGTGTACCAGGGTGGGCTAAGCAAGGTGAATTGATCCTGATGGTTAATGATAAACCACAAAATGCAACAGTTAAGGATGGATACGTTTCAATACAACGTACATGGGAGAAAGGTGATAAGGTGAAACTATCTTTACCTATGTCTCTGCATGCCGAGGTGCTGCCGGATAATTCTTCAAACTATTCTCTGCTATATGGTCCTATAGTTTTAGCTTCTCAACTTGGAAAGCAGAATCAGGATGGGCTTTTTGCTGATGACAGCCGTGGTGGACATATTGCAGCAGGGCCCCGTCTTCCACTTCAGGATATGCCAGTGATAATTGGTGATAAGGATGACATCGTATCTCATATCAAAAAAGTTGAGGGAAAACCATTGACTTTCACTCTCTCTGGAGTTTATCCAAAGAAGTATGATGGTATGACGCTCGAACCATTCTATAGACTGTATGAATGCAGATATATGGTGTACTGGCCTGTATGGTCACAACAGGAGCTTAACGCTAAGCAGGGACAGTTGGAAAAAGAGGAGAGTGAAAGGGCAGCTATTGACAAGATTACTTCCGATAAGGTGACTTGTGGAGAGCAGCAACCTGAAAGTGATCATTTTATTCAGATGGATAAATCGCAGACTGGTAACGATGACGGTAAACATTGGCGTGAGGCTGAAGGATGGTTCAGCTATAAGATGAAAAGCAACGGAAAAGATGTTAATAAAGTAAGAGTGCTTTTCAACTCATTCGGCAAACGTAGTGGTAAGGTTCTTATTGATGGCACAGAGATTGGTACATTCACAACAAGTGGAACTCCGTCTGTTTCATCATGTGAGTTTGAAATACCAGCTTCGATGAAAGGTAAAGAGGAGATGGTGATAAAGATTGAAAAGAACATTGGCAGAGTGACACCACATATATATGAGGTCAGACTCATCGCTCAATAAAAATAAATTCGTCTCGCATGCATCATAAAGATGTAATGCGAGACGAACCTTTATATAAAAAACGCTATCTTTTTACTTACTGAACTTCCACCAATCGAAGTTGAAAAGTTTACATCCTTTTCTACCTTTTGGCACGAAGTAAACGTCATGAATACCGGTAACATCTTTAGAGATGTTTGATTTGATATTTTTCCAGTTTTCCCATCCTCCGGTTCCAGGTATAGTGATATTTGATATCATCTCTCCCTTGATACTGTCGATATGAATTTCAAGTCTTCCTCCACGAAGTGCGCTAGCAATAGCAACTTCAATCTGTTTTGGAGATTGACTGCCAAAGTCTACGTTTCTAACCTTTATCCAGTCGCCATCGTGAATTTCTGAAATGTAAATACCTGTCTTTTCGTTTGGCTCTGACTTAACACCTTTAGAGAATGCTATTGTCTCGGCTTCAACACGTCTGTATGGGTTGAATGTAGCAATAGGTGCCACACCTTCGTCGGTAGCTTTTATCTCAGGGAATGTGCCATCAGCATTGTATTTGAACTGTTCAACGGCAACACTTCTTGCAAATCCACCTCCTTTAGGCAGTTTGCCGGTATGGTAGAAGAAGTATGAATTACCTTTGAAATCAATTACACCACTATGATTAGTAAATGAATTGGTATCCTGCAAAGGCATAGCATGACCCATATATTTCCATGGTCCTTCAGGTTTGTCACTCATTGAGTAGGCTATGTGTTCAGGTATTCCACCTGCTGCATAAATCATATAATATTTACCATTGTGTTTGCTCATCCAAGGTCCTTCAACATAGGTATCCTTATATTTCACATCCTTCTTTCTCTCCTTAGGAGATGGTGATCCAAATGATTCTTCAGTCTGTTCAATATGTTTCACATCACCATTGATAGATATCATATCCTTGTTTAGCTTGGCAAAATGCAGATCAGGATTTCCCCAACAGATATATGCCTGACCATCGTCATCAATGAATACAGATGGGTCAATATTTGCCCACTCTCCATCATCAAAAAGAGGCTTACCAATAGCATCCTTAAATGGCCCTGTAGGTGAATCAGCCACGGCAACACCTATAGCCATACCATTAGATAGCTTTGAGTGCGCACAGATATAGAAATAAAATTTGCCGTTACGTTCTACGCACTGAGCAGCCCATGCTCTGTCATCAGCCCATGAGAAAGTTTCAAGAGCAACTGTAGATCCATGGTCGGTCCAGTTTACCATATCTTTTGTAGAGTAGATTCTCCACTCCTGCATCCAGAAGAAGTCTGCATTATCCTCATCGTGACCTGTATAGATATAGAGAGTTCCGTCATGAACCATAGGTGCCGGATCAGTTGTATACCATGTCTGTACGATAGGATTTTGAGCAAGCAGTGGTGAGCAGCTCATCGCTGCCATCAATACTGCTGATTTAATAATAGAAGTATAATTATTGTTTCTCATAATACTTTTTCACGCATTATTTAGTTCTTATCAGAGATTTTGAAATAGTCGAAGTCCACATATCCACCGGCAGTTGTTGTGGCGAAGTTGAATAAGCCGAAACGATATCCCATGAAATGAGGCATTGTATATGTCATCTTAAGAACTGTACCAACCTTATTCCATTTCTTACCATCTAGGCTATAGTAGAATAGAGCCTCATCCTTTTTATTATTAAAGTCACATGATGCTTTAAGGTATACTTTCTTCTTGCTAAGTGGTATGCAAACCTCCTCTACAGCATTACCTGTTGATGCGTTGTGCATAACAATGAATTTACCCTCTTGAGTAACCTTTACTCCGACGAATCCATAATTTTTCTGTAGAAGTGTAAGACCTGCAAAGTCACCCTCTTTCATGTTTTGAACATCAATAACTGTCTCACCACTGCAAACAGGGCCGATAGTTCTTTGAGTAAGGATGTTTTTAGATTGGGTTATAACTTTGTCAACTCTTCCTGTAGTAAGACGTAGCTGTCCTTTTTTTGCAGTAAGAGACCATAGAGAATTGTCTGGGTTATGGTTCCATTGCCATACAAGAGGTAGTGTATTTTCACCTTTCTTACGAGAGAAATCATCAGAATTTACAATACCAGGTATAAGTCCCTTGCTTGCAGGAAGATCAAGTTCCATAGGAACTTTTCCATCTATACCTAGTACAGGCCATCCGTCTTTCCACTCTACAGGAACTAAGTATGGTATTCTACCTACTGCGCCATGATCCTGGAATAGGTAAGCAAACCATTTGTTATCTGGAGTGCTGATGAGGCCACCTTGAGCAACACCTTTATCCTGAAGAACCATTTTACCTTCGTAAGGGCCCATAAGGTTATCTGAACGGTGAACAACAACTGTGCGCATTCCATCTCTTGGCCAACAGATATTGAAGATGTAGTATTTACCATTTATCTTGAACATCTGTGAACCCTCTGCAGGCAACATTATTTTATCTGTTGCTGGTGAGTGTGCATCTTTTATAAGAATTTTCTCTGTCTCAGGGATTACACCTGACAAGTCATCTTTAAGCTGTACTATTCTTAAGTCGCCACCTCCATAAATGAGATATGGCTTGCCATTATCAATGATGAATGTGTGGTCGTGCAAACTTGGTTTAAACTCAATTCTTTTCCAAGGTTCTTTCTCAATATTCTTTGTAGTAAAGATATATGTCTTACCTGTAGTCTGAGCAAATGTAGTTAGATAGAATGTGTCGCCATATTTGCGTAAGCAGCTAGCCCATGTACCTTTTCCATAAGTGTTCTTTCCATTCTCCAGGTCAAGAGTCTCGAGAGGCTCAAGAGTGTCGTATGCATAGCTTACCAGTTCCCAGTTTACGAGATCCTTAGATTTCATAATAGGCACACCTGGATTCATGTGCATAGTTGTGCTACTCATGTAGTAGGTGTCTCCGTCACGGAGCATTGACATATCGGGAACATCCGCGAATATAATCGGGTTTTGCGCTTTCTGTTCCTGAGCCTTAGACTGGGCAGTAGAAAGTGTCAAAAGAAATAGAAGAGAGAAAATGTGTCTTTTCATAATCCAATATTTGTAGTAATAATTTGTTTCACTACAAAAATAGGACGTAGCTATCAAAGGCCGGAATAGTTCCGTAACAAAAGTTTATATTTATGTTACATATACTACTTTATCTATTTTATCTCTTTTGAATTTAGACACAAGTTTAGAAAATAGGTATTTTATCAATAATATATGGCTAAAATTCTAATTGTTGATAGAGTAATTATACTCCATTCTCCTTTTGGAATTCAGAAGGGAGTATGCCAAATTCCTCCTTGAAATATTTCCTGAACTGCTTAGGATCTTTAAATCCTACCATATATGCAATCTCGGATACATTCTGCTGACTCTTTTTAAGGAATTGGGCGGCACGCTTTAGTCTGATTATTCTTATAAACTCACTTGGAGTCTTTCCTGTGATTGATAGCAGCTTCTTGTATAGTTGAGTACGGCTCATACATAATTCATGACTTAGTTCCTCAACCGAAAGTTCATCCTGATTGATATTATCCTCAATATACTTTATGGCCTTATTTATCAGTTTCTCATCTAGAGAGGTAATAGTAATTTCACTTGGAGCAATATCAATCTGTTTGCTGAAGTTTTTGTGCCGGCTCTGTTGTTGATCTAAGAGTCGTCTTATTCTCAAAATCAGTATGTCTAGGTCGAAAGGCTTTGTGATGTAGTCGTCGGCTCCATTCTCGAATCCGGAAAGTTCCTGCTCCTTGGTAGAACGTGCTGTAAGTAATATAACAGGAATATGTGATGTTCTGATGTCATTTTTTATCAGTTTACACAGACTGTTACCATCAATTCCAGGCATCATGACGTCACTTATGATGATATTGGGCTGTAAATTTGGAATCATCTCCCATGCTTTATCTCCATCGGCAGCATCGTAAATTATATAATCCTTTTTCAGGAAGTCATGCATGAAGACGTAAGTCGTCATTATCATCAACAATTAATATTTTTTCTTTATTACCTTGCTTATCTTCAATGATCTCAAATTCATCGTACTGACTTATTTTCTCTTCAGCTTTATTCATCTCTATTTTGTTTCCCTTTCTGTCTCTGATAATAGGAAGGTCAATAATAAATACAGTTCCATTGCCAATATTGTCAACTATCTCTACTGTCCCTTTATGAAGTATCACAAACTCTTTTACAATATTCAGGCCTATACCACTGCCATTATACTTTTCATTTTCTTTTTGTTGTACTTGATAAAATGGTTCGAATATACGTTGTTTGTTATCATCACTTATACCAATGCCTGTATCCGAGACTTTTATTTCTAGCAACTCAATATTGTCCTTCCTCTTCACTTCTAGTGAAATATCTACCCTTCCATTTTCAGGAGTAAACTTAAAAGCATTCGATAACAGGTTTGTTATTATTTTGCTCATTTTATCTTCGTCAAATAGCATATACAGGCTTTCACAAGAAGAAAAGAAAGTCATATGTATATTTTTCTTCTCTGAATATTCTGTGAAAAGATTGCATACGGTATGTATAAAGTTTATGATATCACCTTGTGACAAGTTTAGCTTGTTGCACTTCTCTTCATTCTTTCTAAAGTCAAGAAGTTGGTTTACAAGATTCAATAGTTGCATGGCATTTCTATGTGCTATACTTAACTTATCCTTTATATCACTATCTGAACAGTTCTTTATTACATATTCCAGTGGTGATAGAATAAGAGTAAGTGGCGTTCTCAAATCATGGCTTATGTTTGTAAAGAAACGTAGTTTCATTTCGTCAACTTCATGTTTTTTCTTAGCATCTTCCTCTATTCTCATTATCTTGAACTTCTGTCGTTCATTGCGTAATATCTGCTTATATGTTATGAATAGAATAATAATGATGATAATGAAGTAGAAACAATATGCAATATTGGTAGCCCAGAAAGGAGGAATTATTACGATTTTAAGTTCAGTAGCTTCTTGGCTGACAAAACCGTCGCTATTAATTGCTTTCACCTTAAGTATATTCCCCAGGTGATAGGTTCGTGAACATAATTTTGTTACCGTCGGCAGTTATCCATTCATTATTAAAACCTTCAAGAATATATTGGTATTTTATTCTCTCAGGCAGAACATATGTCATCGTTGATACTGATACTGAAAAAACGTTTTGGTTGTAATTAAGTTTTAACTCTTTGACATAGTTCAATGGAGTTGTCAATATAGTATTACCGTTGTATGTAGAGTCTATTTTTGCCTCCTTGTTGAAGAGGAAAAGATTTGTAAATACAACCTTTGGCGCATTTCTATTATATTTTATGTTCTGTGGATTGCACCAGCTAAGACCTTGAAGGCCACCTGCTACTATTGTACCATCAAATCTACTTATCAATGAACGAGCATTAAACCTCTGTTTTGGGAAATAGTCATCTGATGAATATTCATGGTAGGTGAATGTGTATTTCCCTGTTGTTGGGTCGGTGCCTATAATGATATTACAGATATTTGTATTTGTAGTAATCCATATATTTTTGTTGGCATCTTCAATAACAGCATTGATAATTTTATCTTTAAGTTCTTCTACTGGTTCAAAAATCTCATCTGAATTCCTGTTATATACATTTATGCCATTCTGCGTAGCTATCCACAATAGTTCTCTGCTATCTTCAAAAATCTGATTGCATACTATACTTGATAACTCTTGATTACCTTTCTTATTCCATATTATCCTTTGAAATTTCTTTGTTATAGGAGAAAATTCAGTAATTCCATTTGCTGTAGCAGCATATATCATATTGTTTTTGGATACACAAATAGACGATACATAATCGTTATCAAATCCACTACCTTTTTCTGGATAATAGAAGAATTGATCGTTGTCTGGGTTTAGACATTGCAATCCGTTTCCTAATGTCCCTATCCATATATAGCCATTCATATCTTCGGCTAGTGCCCAAACATTGTTGTTTATTAATGAATTATGATCTTTTTGATCTTTTATGTAATGAGTAAATTTCTTTCCATCGAATGAGCCGAGTCCATTCTGAAATGTACCTATCCAAATCTTACCGTTTTTACTCTCAGTTATAGATACTATAGCATCAATTGCAGCATATTTAGAACTTGAAATATGTGGATATATCTTTTTCTCTTTATTCTTTCCGTCAATATATATTAACCCGTTATTGTCTGTTCCAACCCAAATATTATGTTTTGAATCTTCGAATAAAATATTAGCATCTGGCGAGAAATTCTTGATGTAATTGAATTCATTCAGATTGTCAAGATCGAACTTGAATATGCTTTCATTATATAGTGATACACCTTGTTTGAAAGTGCCTACCCACATGTTACCATCGTCTGCGAAATATAGGCTACTTATATTATTTTGTGATATTGTTTTCTCATCAAATGGGTTGTGGAAAAGATATTTTATGCTGTGATTCTTTTTGTTTATGATATTAAGGCCATTATATCCTGTAGCAATCCATATCTGCTTTTTGTCATCCTCTTTTATGTCTCTTATTCCATTGCAAGAAAGTCTGTAAGAAGAGTCCGTTTTGTCAGTATAATGTTCCCATTTGTTTTCATCTGAATGGAAAACCCAAATTCCCAAATCAATATAAGAGTAGAACCAATAATCATTATCAGAGTCAACGAAAACAAGCCTGCTCTCTTTTCCGTTAAATTGTTTGACAAGGAAATCATTTGATGAGAGTCTTTTCCCGTTGTTTCTATTAAAACATTGAAAGTATCCATTTTCATAAATGCCTATAACACTATTTTTATCTTCCGAGAAACATACTATCCTTGAGCCATCGCTGAATTTCATTTCAGGAATTAGTATTGTCTTTTTGGTCTTGTAATTGTAGAAATAAGTCCCAATATTATCTCTATAGCACCATATATTTTTCTCTTTGTCGATGAACATTAATGAAGGGTCGATAGGTATATTATACTTTTTCTCAAGAATATCTTGTGCAGGATAGAACTTCTCTCTCCTTGGGTCAAAACATGTGTATCTGTATCTTAATTGCATCCATAGATTACCATATTTGTCTTCCTGAGTCTTCCCAACATAATTGTCAAGATTTGGAGTTGAAATTGCACTGTTAGGATTATAATTCTTTATAGTATATCCATTGTATTTGCTTATTCCCCATGATGTAGAAAACCACATGAACCCTTGTGAATCTTTTACTATAGAGGTTACTTGAGTTCCTAATAATCCTTGGTTTGTCCATATATGTTTGAAAGAGATATTATTATTTCCAGAAGCAGGTAGATGGAACAGAAAAATAATCAGCAATGATAAGGCACATTTCATAGTAGTTCATTTAGTTAGCAAGTGCAATATACAAATCTTTTATATTTGGTTTCTACACATTGGCAGAATATTCATCAAGGATGTTTAATCTTAGTGTTTTTGCGTAAATACCATATAATCAGAATAATAGCTTATGCATTAATAGGATTATAACCAAATGACCCCTAAAAAAGAAACATTTTCACTCGAGGCAATACAAACATCCCTTTAATGTAAAACATAAAAAATGTAATAGGAATATGGGATATTTAATTTTACATGAGCGAAAAAATTAAGGCGCTAAAAACCAAATTAACTTTAAAATTTATTTACTAATGAAGAAAACAATTATTAAGCGGAGTATCTATTCCTATCTATGGTGTATAGCATGATAATAGGTATGTTATCTCCAGTTATTGTTCAAGATGCTGAAGCTGCAAATAATGAAGTTGTTTCAGGTATTGTATCATCAGCCGAAAATGAGCCACTTATTGGTGTTTCAGTAACTATTAAGGGAACAACAAAAGGTACTGTTACTGATGTAAAAGGTCATTATGTTATCAATGCTAATAGAGGAGATATCCTGGTATTCTCGTATATAGGATACTCAAAAAGAGAGATAGCTGTTAAGGGTAGTGTGTTGAATGTAACTATGAAAGAGGACACCGAACTACTTAATGAGGTCGTGGTTGTTGGTTATGGTACTATGAAAAGAAGTGACCTGACTGGTGCTGTAACATCAGTAACTGCAGAAGATATGGCTAAGAGTGTCAATACATCGCTCGACCAGGCTTTGCAAGGAAGAGCTGCTGGTGTTAATGTTATCTCAAACTCTGGAGCTCCTGGTGGTGGTATCTCTGTTAGCATCCGTGGTGTGAACTCATTTAATGGTAATGAGCCACTCTATGTAATTGATGGAATACCTATTTCCGGCCAGTCTAGTGGCAATTCAAGTGCACTATCAAATATCAATCCTTCGGATATTGTAACAATGGAGATTCTTAAGGATGCATCTGCAACTGCTATCTATGGAACAAGAGCTGCAAATGGTGTAATTCTTATTACAACAAAACAAGGTAAAGCTGGTGATACAAAAATATCATATGATGGATATTATGCAATACAGCAATTACCTAAAGAACTTGATGTTCTAAATCTAAGAGAGTATGCTACATATCAGAATCTTCGAGCAGAAGTGATAGGCTTTGGTGCAAGAGAGGAATTTAAAGACCCTTCACTTTTAGGTGAGGGTACAAACTGGCAGAAGGAGATATTCAGATCGGCTCCAATGCAGAATCATCAGTTAAGTATAACTGGTGGTAGCCAGAAAACTAGATATGCAGTCATGGCTGGCTATCTCACACAAGATGGTATCGGATTAGGATCCAAGTTCGAAAGATTTTCTCTTCGTGTAAACTTGGATACCAGCATAAAAAAGTGGCTTAATGTAGGTCTTAATACTTATATAGCAAGACACAAACAGGTGAATACTATAGACAACGGCGGAGTTATTGAGACAGCTGTAAGACAGCTTCCTGAAGTTCCAGTACGTAACTCGGATGGTAGCTGGGGAACACAGCAAGAAAATATGTATGGTACATATTTCTCTAATCCGGTAGCTGACGCACTTTCACGTGAGAATTATAACAAGGGAACAGACTTACAGTTAAGAGGTTATGCTGATATAAATCTATTAAAAGGATTGGTGCTAAAGACTGAGGCATCAACTAATATTAATTACTATACTGATTATCAGTATACTCCTTTGATGAAACTTGGATATTTTACTCAAGCATCATCTGGTAGTAGAAGTTCAAGCAACAGCTCTTTTGTTGATTTTAATACATATCTTACTTATAATCTCTCTTTAGTAAAACATAGTTTCTCAGTTATGGCTGGACATGAGTCTCAGGAGAATAATAGCGAAAATCTTTCTGGAAGCAGAGATGGTTTTATCTTCAACTCGGTACACGAACTTCAGGTTGGCGATGCAAAATCCGCAAAAAACAGTAGCTCTAGAAATTCATCTGCTATAGAGTCATATTATGGACGTTTCAACTACAACTATGATAATCGTTACTTGTTGACGGCAACATTACGTCGTGATGGTTCTTCAAATTTCTCAGAAAATAACCGTTGGGCTACATTTCCATCAGTTGCCCTTGCTTGGAGAATAAGCAATGAGAAGTTTATGAAAGATGTAAAGTGGATAAATAACGTGAAATTAAGATTAGGCTGGGGCATTGTTGGTAACCAATCTATATGGCAGAATTATGCTTATGGTGTAACAATGTCATCATCGGCAACACCAACTGGTCAAGGTTTTTACCCAGGCAACTATAGCAACTCAGATTTGAAATGGGAGAAGACTAAGGCGTATAATTTGGGCTTAGACCTTAACCTGCTCGACAATAGAATAGAATTCATTGCTGATTTTTATCATAAAGATATAAGTAACCTTTTGATGCAGGCATCTCTTCCATCATATGTTGCCGGAGTAATCTCTTCGCCATGGGTAAATGCAGGTTCTATGACTAATAAAGGTATGGAACTCACATTGAATACTGTCAATATTAGTAAAGGCTCATTTATGTGGAGAAGTGGATTGACCTTCTCAATAAATAGAAACGAGGTCACAGGACTTTATACAGAATCATCTGCTCTTGTAGGTGAAATTGGAGGCTTGGCATATTCTTATACTTCAGTTGGAAATCCTGTAGGACAACTATATGGATATAAAGTAATTGGTATGTTCAAAGATGAATCCGACTTCTATAAGAAAGACAACGTAGGTAATAATTTACTTGATAAAGAGGGTAATAGAATACCTGTAGCTTTGCCAAAGGATAAGAAAATTGGTGTAAATGAAGTATGGGTAGGTGATTATATGTTCGAGGATAAAAACAACGATGGAGTGATTGATGAGAATGACCGTTCTTTCATTGGTAATCCTGAGCCTAAGTTCACTTTTGGTTTCAGTAATACATTTACTTATAAGAATTTTGACTTGAATATATTCATAAACGGTGTATATGGCAATAAAATATACAATATGTTGCGTCAGAACTACACTAACCCTATGAATAATAGTGGTCTTCTTAAAGAGGCTACACGTATTGCTGTATTAGAGCTTATAGATCCTAATGGTGCAGCCGATGATATCACTAACGTTAGAGTAAAGAACAGTGATGCATCTGTTCAAAGAATTAATATCACTGATGCTAACAACAACAATAGAATGAGTGATAGATTTGTTGAGGATGGCTCTTATTTAAGAATTAAGAATGTCTCTTTAGGGTATACTTTCCCTAAATCTTTATTGACTAAATTCAATATTGAGAATTTACGCATTTATGCAAATGTGCAGAATCTTTACACATTTACAGACTATTCCGGATACGATCCTGAAGTAGGTTCATATAATGTATTGTTGAGAAATATCGATAATGCAAGATATCCATCTCAGCGTATTTTCACTTTTGGCGCAAATCTAACATTCTAAATCTTTAAAAACATGAAAAGAAATATTAGCTATATATTATTACTGTCACTCTTTACTCTCACATTGGGTTCTTGTAGTGATGACTTTTTGGATAGAACTCCAAAAGGGGCATATACAGATGCCGATTTCTATACATCAGCTTCTGCATTGAAAGCGGCAACAGCTCCTCTATATACTAGAGCGTGGTTTGATTACAATCGTTCAGCACTTGCTATTGGTAGCTGCCGTGCAAATGATTGTTATGGTCAATGGTTCCTTCCTGCATACACTCTTTTCACAATTACAGCATTGGACAATGAAGTTTCAAGTGCTTGGCAGGCTTTTTATTCTGTTGTGACAATGTCTAATGCTACTATAGAATCAATAAATCAAAAGGCAACAGGTGTAACTGAACAGGAAAAAAATCAAGCAATAGCTGAGTGCAGGTTAATGCGAGGAATAGCCTACTTTTATCTGCTACGTACTTGGGGCCCTGTAATTCTTTTTGATAATAATGATGTTGTTGTTAAGAACCCATTACAGCCACGCCATAAGGAGGCAGATGTTTTCCAATTCATAATAAACGATCTTACTTATGCCGCTGAGAATCTGCCGGCTGTAGCTGATAAAGGAAGAGCATCCAGCTGGGGTGCTAAAGGCGTTTTGGCTAAAGTATATCTTTCTCGTTCAGGTTGGGATAATGGAGGAACACGCAATCAGGAAGACTTAGACAAGGCTATTCAATATGCAGCCGATGTATGCAACAATTGCGGACTTAATCTTATTGATTATGAAAATCTGTATAAGTATAAATACAACAATAATGAGGAATCAATGATTGCCATGCAATGGGTTCCTAATGGAGAATGGTATGTATGCAACACATTGCTTAGCGACCTTGCATTCAGTACTGATGTTACAGGTGGAGTAAATTGCTGGAGCAGTCTTAATGGAACAATAGATCTGTTGAGACAGTATGAGAAAGGTGATGCAAAGAGACTTAAAGCCACTTATTTTATAAACAATACATTCTATTCTTATATAAATATTAAGGATGGTGGATATACTTATGATGGAACAAGCAGTCCTATAAAGAAGGGTGTTCCTGGAGGTCCGGATGATGATAATGACGGTTATGTGAAGGTTATGAATTCTCCTCTTAATACTTATATATTGCGATTGGCAGATGTATACCTTACATATGCTGAGGCTTCTTTGGGAAATAACGAGACGCTATCTTCCGGTGACGGATTAAAATTCTTTAATAAAGTTCGTAAAAGAGCAGGTTTAGCTGAGAAATCATCTATAAGCTTTGATGACATAATACGTGAAAGAAGAGTTGAATTTGCAATGGAATATTGTAATTGGTATGACATGGTTAGTTGGTATAAATATAAACCAGAGAAGATGCTTAAATACTTCAATGATCAGAAGAGAGGATGGACTTGTAATCAGATTACGAAAGATGATTACGGAAATATTGTAATCAATGATGCAGATTTACAAGCGCCTACTACTCCTGTTGTAGTTACTAATGATAACATATTCCTTCCTTATCCGGAAAAGGATTTACTACAGAATCCTAGGCTAAAGGAAGAGCCACAGTCATACAATTTTAATAAATGATAGTATTATGAAAAGATATATGAATTTTATATTTACAGGGCTTTTACTTGTGCTCTGTGCAGCTAGCTTCTCATCTTGCTCGGATGATGAAAATGGAGGATTGCCTGAGATATTGAATGTAAGGACTACTGATCCTTCTCTTGTTGACAGTACCTTCGTGAAGACAAATCCAGGTCAGATGATAGTAATAGAGGGTAATAATTTAGGATCAGCAAGGAAAGTATATATAAATAATCAGGATGTATATTTTAATCCAAATTATGTTACCGATCATAGTATCATCCTTACTATTCCTGCAGATCTGGAACTTACTGGTACAAACCCAGATCTTCCTAAAGAGATAAAGGTTGAAAACGATAAAGGAGTAGCTACATTTAGTTTCCATGTACTTTCACCTGCTCCTTTGATTTCGGGTATAATGATTGAATATCCTGTAAATACAGGCGATGAGATCATAATTAACGGATCGAATTTCTATGAAATAGAGAAGATTATTATGACCGATCAGGAGGTAAATATTGAGGATATAGATCAAGAGATTACAGGTGTTGAGGTATCAGGTTATGAAGTTAGCTCTGACTATAAGAAAATTACATTCTCCTTGCCTGGTGGAGTTGCTAAAAAGGGAAATCTTGTCATAATAACAGCTTCAGGCAGAGCATTAGTCCCTTATGCAACATTCGTCCTTCCTCCTACAATAGAGATGGTTAGCAGTGATATGCCAATAATAGGAAGTGAATTCTTTATTGTCGGCAAGAACTATATTCAAGTTAAGAGTGTAAATATAAACGGTGAATTTGATGTATCAGCATCTGATTTGAGAGTCAGCGATACTCGCGATACAATATATGTCACTTTACCAAATGCTCCCACAAAATCAGGTCATATTACAGTTACTGCTGCCGGAGGAGATTCCAATAATGATGCTATAACATTCTATCCTATAGAAAATGTGGTATTGAATTATGATGGAATAGGTTACAAATCATGGGGCGCAAGCGAAGTTATTGTGACTGGTGATGGACAAAAAGCTCCATTTGTTACAACTGGAAATGCAGGAGGCTTTGTTGAGAAAAATGTTGGAGGTTGGAATTACTGGATGGGAAGTATAGATAACGGCTTGGTATATACTAATGCTGTATCTGATGATACTCCTGTATCAGATTTGGTATTACGATTTGAATGTTTTGTTGCATATCCAATGTACAATATAACTATGGAAGTTCTGTTCGGTGGTAACTGGGACAACAAATTTACAGGATATGTACCAAAATCTATTATAACAAAAAATACTGAAGTAGGTAAATGGATGACTTGTCAGATTCCTCTTTCATCTTTAGTTGTATCTAGCATAACAAACTATGGACAAGTTAAATCTTTAGGAACAGAACAGGGATTCTTCTCTAAAAATGCTTCTGAGGTAGCTGTACCTAATTATGAAGTATATTTTGATAATCTAAGAATTGTGAAGAACAAATGATAAAGATGGCAATTTTATATAAGTTCAGGCATATTTCTGATCTAGTGGGCAATGCACTATTAATGTTTATAATGTTAAATATATTGTGCTCTTGCAGCGAGAATAGTGATATAGTAGAAATCTATGTAGATCAGGAGTATCAAAACTTAGAGTTTAATCAGTTTACAGGGTCTAAGGTTATAGAGATAAAATCATCAGGCGCGTGGAGTGCAAAGGTTGAGGGTAATGCTTCATGGTGCACATTGTCACATCAAAGTGGTGAGGGTAATCAATATGTAAAAGTATCTGTTGAACCTAATCAAAGTGATGGTGACAGGACTACCTCTGTAACGATATCAGCTAGTGGCTCTGAAAATGTTGTCATCAATGTAAAACAATTTAGGAATCAATTGCCTCAGTACGCTGAGGCAATTGAACCTGATGCCACAGGGATGAGTAAAGATAAGAGTGCAATGCAGCTTTCGCAATCATTAAAAATGGGATTTAATATTGGTAATACATATGAGGCAATATATACAGATGGCAATGGATATCTCGCGGGTGATGAATCATCATGGGGAAATCCTACTCCAAATGCAATTCTCTTTAAGGCTGTTAAGGCAGATGGATTTGATATCGTGAGGATGCCTTTATCTTTCTCGCATAAATTGGTTAAACCAGTAAAGGCTAAAGGGCTGTATACTGATGATACTACCTATGAAATTAAGAAAGAGTGGTTGGATAAAATTGCAAAATCTGTTGATGAGGCCATAGCTGAAGGACTGTATGTGATGATAAATATCCATTGGGATGGTGGCTGGATGAATCATGTTAATGATAAATATGCATCTGCAATATATAAGAGATTCGAAGAATATTGGAAACAGATTGCGCTTCGATTCAGAGATTATGACGAGCATCTGATATTTGCAGGAATGAATGAAGTATATGATGAAGATAATAATGTTTGGAATGTAACTCCTCCTGAAGAATGCTTCAAGGTGCATA
This sequence comes from Phocaeicola paurosaccharolyticus JCM 15092, assembly GCF_000613805.1. Lineage (GTDB taxonomy): Bacteria > Bacteroidota > Bacteroidia > Bacteroidales > Bacteroidaceae > Phocaeicola > Phocaeicola paurosaccharolyticus. The sequence goes on from NZ_BAJR01000003.1 coordinate 25,857, forward strand.
ACCAACTGAATCAACTGTTCGTTAATGTGGTAAGAGCGACAGGAGGTAAAAATTACTATAGATATTTAGTACTTCAATCGTATGTCACAAGCATAGATTATGCGTTATCTAAGTTTGTAATGCCTTTGGATGTCGTAAAAGAGAGATGCTTTGTTGAGTCTCATTATTACGATCCTTATGATTTTACTATAATGGCCGATGAAGGGTATAAGACTGAATGGGGAAAACCCTTTGCCGAGAGTGGGGGAACTGTCTCTAATTTCGGACAAGAGGATGGCATGGAGAAAACCATGAAATCTCTCTCTAAGTTCACATCAAACAATATACCTGTAATTATCGGAGAGTGGGGTTTGGAATATAGAAAGAACTTAGCACCCAAAGAGAAGCTCGATAGGCATATTGATTCTCGAAACTATTATAGTTGGTATATAGTAAAGACATGCTTAAATAACAAGATTCTTCCAATGAATTGGGACACTGGATATCTGATAAATAGAAGCACAGGAGTAACAAATGATGAGTTGAATCTCAAAGCAATGAATGATGCTGTTCAAGGTAAAGAATATTCGTTTTTTTCAATAAATAGGTGACGTTGATTAGGTTTATTATCACAATTGAAAAGGCGATATGTACAATTTGTGCATATCGCCTTAAACTTTTATGTGGTATGGTTAACGAATTTCTATAAACTCAGGTTCGAAAGGAGGAATCGTGATAATGCTATTGAATTCTTTATCAGATAAAAGACTCTTAGCTTTTGCGTTTGTCTTAATTCTCTTCTCCTCATTTGTTGTATTAAGATATAGAATATGATTGTTGTCAATCTTTCTTGCCATCACTCCTTGCGGTACATCCGGTCCCTTAGTTATTGATAGCTTATCGATAAGATTGCTTACCAATGGATCAATAATCTCCTTAATTGCCGGTAGTCCAACATATATTGCTTTACCTTTCCCATATCTGTTTACTGTAGCAATAGGGTAGTCCTTATCAAGACTCTTTATGTTGGCTATAACCTGTGCACTCTTCGGCTCTATCACATCATATCTTGGTGATTCCATTAGAACTCTGTTATTATTATATTCTATCTCCAACTTATTACCTTTAAAAGATAGTCGTGATAACTCATTTATATTTGCTGTCTCCTCAAAGCTTGCTACTCTTATACCAAATACATCGCTAAGTAATCCCGGTCTTGTTGAAGAAAATACTTTTGCTGTTGAATCAACAATAGCTGAGTTTGAGGTCATTAGTACTGTACCGCCGTCATTAACAAATTTGCGTATTTTAGCAGCTGTAGCTTGGTCCATAACGGCTACTCCAGGGATAATAAGAAGCTTGTAAGGAAGCTTGCTTTTAGATATTTCAAGAATCTTACTGTCAATATTTTTGTTGAAAAGTACTTCGAAACAGTTTTTCAATTGATCTTGATGTTGTTCCGGGAATGATGAACTTACTATCTGACTTGGAAAAGAGAAGGCAAGTCCTATTTCTGCCTTTGGAGTATAGGGAAAGTACTTTTGAATTTTCTTGAACTCTGTTGCTATCTTTTTATATTCATCATATTTACGATTGGTAATGCCATCCCAGTCCAATAAACCTTGTAGGTATTGTTCTTCACCTCCATGCATGCTCTGCCATGTCCATCCGCATACCATCTGATTGCCGTACATAAGTGTAGCATAGGCAGACTTTCGCATTGAGCCAGGGACAGCTGTCATAGTAGTGAACTCGGAGCACCAGAAGGGATTGTTGCTCTCGAACTGTATTCTTGCAATCCCGAATGTAGCATCGATGATTCCAGCATTTGATAAAAGAGATGAACCTGGATAAAAGCCACATCCTTCACGAGTCATTTTCCCTGAATATGCAATCTCTGTATAGTCGAAATATTTTAGAGGACTATAATACCATGCATTGGTGTTAAGTAATACACCTGGTGCATTAACGTTTACCAGATTGATTACTTTCATTAGAAATCCATTTATTTCATCAGATACAAAACGACGGAAGTCTAACATACGTTCCGGAGCACCGTTTGTATATCCCGAAACAGGAAAGCCTATCTCCTCAAACTTATCAATTCTACGTGACCAGCGTTGCCCAGCCCAGGCTTCGTTTAGCTTGTCTATTGTGGTGTATTTTGTCTTTACCCATTCTATAAATCTATTCTTTGCTGTCTCAGAATATGATATTGGTCCGTCACCCGACTCGTTATCAATGCCGAAGGCCAGCAATGCGGGATGCTTAGCATATCTTCTAGATATAGCATCGACAAAACGCAATGCATATTTCTGATAATCGGGGTCGCCAATGTCGTCCATATAGCGGTGATTAGCATACTGACGGTTACCATTAGAATCAGTAATGTCTATAGATGGATATTTGTGATGCAGCCATAGTGGAGCTGGACGTACCGGTATATCGAGCAAAACTTTTATTCCAGCTTTATCCATCTTATCCATTACCTTATCGAACCATGCAAAGTCGAATACTCCGTCGGATGGTTCATAACTGTCCCACGCAAGGTGTCCCATTCTTACTACAGTAAAGCCAGCCTCTTTCATCAGTCTGATGTCATTCTCAATTTTTCCCATGTTCTTATCATCATGAGGATGATAGTTAGCACCTACATAGAGTTGCTGTGATTTCATAGGGGCAGAAAAGAGGAGGCATATAATAAGCAATGCCCAAAGTTTAAGTTTTTTATGTATCAATCTCTTTTTTGCGTTTTTCATAATAATCATATTTTATTTTAATAAAATCTATAAATATCAATTTCAGCTATGCTCGTTTTTTTACCTTATCTGCTGTCTCATTAACAGACAATTTTATATACATTGTATTATATTCTATAGTTTTAATCATACTAATTTATAGCTAATTAATTAAAAAGTAGCTGTATAATGTATCTATTAAAGCATTAAAAATGTTACTTAGGGGATGATATGTTTATTTGTAAAGGGGATATCGTTTATGAATATAATTTGATAATCTTTTTACCTAATACAATATATATTTGCATAGTAAAAAATAATGTTGGACATATAACTAATACAAATGAAAAAGGACTATTCAATTAACAGATATATATTTATATTACTGTTACTTTTTATGAAAATCTCAATCTATGGAGAGACTCTTGAAGAGATGATAAATAGAAAGATAAGAGAGGTAAAGGCAGATGTTGGAGTAGCTATAATAATTAACAGCAAAGATACTCTGGCAATAAATAATGAGCATAATTACCCTATGTTGAGCACATATAAGGTTCATCAGGCAATGAAAGTGGTTGATTTTCTCAGAGAAAAATCCGTTCCACTGACAAACGAGATTGAAATACCCGCTTCTCAACTAAAGAGTAATACCTATAGTCCTCTTCAACAAAAATATCCTTCAGGAGTGACATTGCCTGTTAGTGAGATACTCCGATATTCCCTACAGCTAAGTGATAATAATGCTTGTGATATCCTTTTTTCACTAGTAGGAGGACCAATGGTTGTGAATAGATATTTGGAAAGTATAGGAGTGCATGATTGTAATGTTGCCTATACTGAGGATGAGATGCGTCAGGATATCAACAGAGCGTATGATAACTGGACAACTCCTTTGGAAGGAGCTATAGTTATGGAGAAACTATTTTGCGGCATAGAGATAGGTGATGATCAATATAGCTCATTTATTAAAGAGATACTCTACAACAGTAAGACAGGTGAGAAAAGAATACCTTGTCTCTTGCCAAAAGATATTTTGAAGATAGCACATAAAACAGGTACAGGACCTAAAAAAGAGGATGGCTCTATCTTAGGAGTAAATGATATCGGATTTATAGAGCTACCTAATGGGAAACACTATTCTATAGCGATATTTATCAAAGACTCATATGAAGATATGCAAAGAAACGAACTCCTTATTGCTGAAATCTCTGAAATCGTATTCAATTCCCTAAAGTAGAGCCATTCCAATAATTGGTGGTTAAAATTGAGGCAGATTTAAGAGCCGATTGTTTTCAACTTCCTAAAGAAGAGTCATTCAAATATTATAAGGTAGTTATTTCTGAGCCCATCTTTTAAGTTGAGGAAAGAATTCTTTCATTGTCTTTATAGCCTCCTCCTTAGTGAATTTCTGCTCTGAATCCTTGTTGAATTCATCAACAAACTGTGCACAGTGTTCAATCATTTCATCCATAGTGCAATCCATTGTGAACTGACCATCTTTATAACAATAGATGCAATAGTCATCGTTCTTTGACCCATCAGCATTTGTTCCTAGAACCTCTTCACTACTTAGTGGCATTCCACAGCTTTGGCAAAATTTTGTTTCCATAATATTATTAATATTTTGTAAATATATTTGTAAAAATAGATATTATTCTTGATTTATCTCAATAATTTGCAGTATTAGTTTTAATTCGTATTTTTATGCCTAGAATAATTAATTTAAACCTAACATGAATAAAACCTTTATTGTATTAGCCATTATTGGCTTTATGCAACTGTTCTCTTTTGCAAAAGCTGATGACACCATCTTCATTAAGCAGTCAAAGACGCCTATACTTATTGAGAGGCATGATAATCCATTGTTCTATATTAAACTGAAATCGAATAATGGCGGAGTTATGAATAATGTAACCTTGTCATTTGGTAAAGATGTTAACCTTAAAGAGATAGCATCACTGAAATTATACTATGGTGGGACAGAGGCCCCACAGATAAGAGATAATAATCGCTTTGCTCCACAAGATTATATGACATCAATGACTCCTGGCAAGACTCTGGAAGCAAATAAATCCTATTCACTTCTATTGAACGAAGTCAAGAAATTTGACAGGACCATTACATTGAACTTGAATAAGAGATTGTTCCCTGGCATTAACTATTTTTGGATTAGCCTACGAATGAAGAGAGATGCTTCGCTCGATTCAAAGGTTAGTATGACAATTGACAATATTGATGTCAACGGAGCAAAAGCACCAATGAATAATGTTACTGTAAATCCGATAGAGTTCAGACTAGGTACAGGTGTTCGTCACGCTGGTGATGATGGTTCTGCATCTTTCAGAATTCCGGGACTTGTTACTACAAATTATGGGACTCTTCTTGGTGTATACGATGTAAGATATAACAGTAGTGTAGATCTTCAGGAGAGAGTTGATATAGGGCTTAGCCGTAGTACTGACAAGGGACAGACTTGGGAAAAGATGAGAATACCTATGAGTTTCGGTGAAGAAGGAGGTTTGCCTTCATCACAAAATGGCGTCGGTGACCCATCTATCTTGGTCGACGAGAAGAGCAATACAGTATGGGTCGTTGCTGCATGGTGCCATGGTATGGGAAATCAACGTTCTTGGTGGAGCTCACATCAGGGAATGGATAAATATATCACAGCTCAGCTGATGCTTGTTAAGAGTGAGGATGATGGCAAGACATGGTCTAAGCCCATTAATATTACTTCACAGGTCAAAAAGCCTGAATGGTTCTTTCTTCTTCAAGGTCCCGGCAGAGGCATTACAATGAGTGATGGCACACTGGTTTTCCCGATACAATTCATTGATGAAACACGCGTACCGAATGCTGGAATTATGTACAGTAAGGATAACGGAAAAAGTTGGAATATACATAATCTTGCACGTACTAATACTACCGAGTCTCAGGTTGTCGAGATTGAACCTGGAGTATTGATGCTTAACATGCGTGATAACCGTGGTGGAAGCCGTGCTGTAAGCATAACAAATGATCTTGGCAGGACATGGACTGAACACTCATCGTCAAGAAAAGCGTTACGTGAGCCGGTATGTATGGCAAGTATAATCAATGTAAAGGCCGAGGATAATGTACTTGGTAAAGATCTTCTTATCTTTTCTAATCCAGATACTACAAGTGGCAGAAACCATATTACCATAAAGGTAAGTCTTGATAAAGGTGCTACATGGCTACCTGAACATCAGGTTATGCTCGATGAGAATGAGGGATGGGGATACACATGCCTTACTTTGGTCGACAAAGAGACAGTAGGAATACTCTATGAGAGCAGCGTGGCTCATATGACATATCAGAGAGTGAAATTAAAAGACCTTATAAATGAATAATAAGTTATTATTTATAATAACAATTAAAATAGAAGAAGTCTATATGTAAATATTTGTAAGAGTGATATTTGTTCTTACTTTTGTTTAAATAATTAATAATAAAGACAATAACCTTTACACATGAAATACTCGTTCTTTTCTGCAATAATATTGGTCTTTGTTATGGCTGCTTGCGGTATAAACAGACAAAACCATGATAGAGCAGAATACGCTAATTTAGTCAATCCATTTATTGGCACTGATTATACCGGTAATACCTATCCGGGAGCACAAGCTCCATTCGGTATGGTGCAGCTCAGTCCTGACAATGGCTTGCCAGGTTGGGACAGGATATCAGGATACTTCTATCCGGACAGCACCATTTCTGGATTCAGTCACACCCATCTGTCAGGAACCGGAGCAGGTGATCTATATGATGTCTCATTTATGCCTGTAACATTGCCTTGCAAGAGAGCAGACGAACCACTTGGCATATACTCATCATTCTCACATGATGATGAAGAGGCTAGTGCAGGATATTACAGAGTAAAACTTAAAGATTATAATATTGATGTTGAGCTCACTGCAACAGAACGTTGCGGTATCCAACGTTATACTTTTCCAGGAGGAAAGTCGGCCGTATACCTCAACTTAAAAAAGGCTCTCAATTGGGATTATACTAAAGATTCACATATTGAGATACTCGACTCGAAGACAGTGCAGGGATATCGTATGTCGGAGGGATGGTCCAGAGATCAAAGAGTATTCTTTAGAACCAGATTCTCTAAACCTTTTTCTTCAGTTCATATTGATTCATCGGCAATAGTACGTGATGGTAAGAGAATAGGTACAGCAAACATCGTACAGTTTAATTTTGATACAAAGAAAGGAGAGCAGATTGTAGTTTCAACAGCTATCTCGAACGTTAGTATGGAGGGCGCTGAAAAGAATATGAAAGCTGAGGCTTCTCATGATGATTTTGATAAATACCTTGTTGCTGTTAAAGATGCATGGAATAAGGAATTAGGAGCCATTGAGGTTGAGGGCGACAACAAGGATGATATTGTGAACTTCTACACCGCTCTCTATCATTCTAAGCTTGCTCCAACTATTTTCTCGGATGTTGACGGATCATATTTCGGTCCTGACAAAAAGGTTCATAAAGCTGACGGCTGGACAAACTATGGTACATTCTCTCTGTGGGATACTTTCCGTGCTGAGCATCCACTACTCACATATACTGACCCTGAACGAGTGAACGATATGGTAAAGTCGTTCATCGCTTTCTATGAACAGAATGGTAGACTGCCTGTTTGGAACTTATGGGGTAGCGAGACTGATATGATGATAGGTTATCATGCAGTTCCTGTTATAGTTGATGCTTATATGAAAGGTATCGGCGACTTTGATGCAGAAAAGGCTCTTAAGGCTTGTGTGGCTTCAGCAAATATTGATTCATATCGCGGAATAGGCCTTTACAAGAAACTTGGATATATTCCTTATAATGTTAAGGACAAATATAACAACGAGAACTGGTCATTATCAAAAACGTTGGAATATGCTTATGATGATTATTGTATAGCTCTTATGGCTCAGAAGATGGGCAAGAGAGAGATTGAAAATGAGTTTATGGAACGCTCGAAGAGTTATAAGAATATCTTTAATCCTGCTACCGGATTTATGCAGCCTATGGATGATAAAGGAATCTTCATGCATGATTTCAATCCAGAGGACTATTCCGAACCAATATGTGAGAGTAACGGATGGCAATATCTATGGTCGGTACAGCAGGATGTTAAGGGCTTGATAACTCTTTTAGGAGGGAAAGATAGGTTTGCTGCTAAACTGGATAGTATGTTCACACTTATCCCATCTCAGAACAAGAATCTACCTATATTCAGTACAGGAATGATTGGGCAATATGCTCATGGTAATGAACCAAGTCACCATGTCATCTACCTCTACAATAAGGTACGTCAGCCATGGAAGAGCCAGAAATATGTGGCGCAGGTCATGAATAGTCTTTATCTTAACACACCTGCGGGACTATGCGGAAATGAAGATTGTGGACAGATGTCTGCCTGGTATGTGTTCAGTGCTATGGGATTCTATCCTTTGAATCCGGTAAGTGGAGAATATGAGATTGGTACACCTCTATTCAGGAGGATGAAACTTCATCTTGCCAATGGCAATACTTTTTCTGTAATAGCCAATAACCTCTCAAAGAAGAATATATATATTCAGTCGGTTAAGGTGAATGGAAAACCTTATGATAAGAGTTTTATTACACATTCAATGATAATGGATGGTGATACTGTAGTTTTTGAGATGGGGGAGAAAGATGGAGAAATATGGTATTAAGTAATCAGACCGATGTAAATATGAATAAAATACTATTATATTTTGCTTTTGTAGTAATCTCTCTTACTGCTGTTGCATGTTCTTCTTCAAAAAGTGAACTTGAAAGAGATTATGCATCCTATGTTAATCCTTTTATTGGAACAGGAGGCCATGGTCATACTCATCCTGCAGCGATAGTGCCACATGGCATGATACAGCCTGGACCCGATACACGCATAAATGGATGGGATTCCTCTTCCGGTTACTATTATAATGACTCTACAATAAACGGTTTTGCACATACACGTCTTAGTGGAACGGGGTGTGCAGACTTCGGAGACTTTCTCATAATGCCGACTGTTGGTGACAAAGATATACGTTTCCTTGGTGCTGAAAGTCAATCAAGATCGTATGCATCTACTTATTCTCATGATAAGGAGAAGGCTGAACCAGGATACTACTCTGTATTCCTCGACAGATATGGCATAAATGCAGAGATGACAGCTACGGAGCGTGCTGCTATCCATCGTTACAGATTTCCTAAAAGTGATAAGGCAGGTTTCATTCTTGACTTAGATTACAATATACAGCCTCAGACAAATCTTGAGATGGATGTTAAGGTTATCAATGATTCTACTATCGCTGCATATAAACGGAGTGCCTACTGGGCATATAATCAGCATATATATATGTATGCTGTCTTCTCAAAACCTTTTCAGTACACTATCTATTCAGATACCGTAAAAGCGGGGAAAGATAAGATTGCACAGAAAAAACTCCTTCTCGATTTCAATACTGAAGATAATGAGGAAGTATATGTGAAGATGGGCATATCATCTGTTGATAGTGCAGGGGCGAAGAAAAATCTATTGTCCGAAATTAAAGGATGGGATTTTGATAAGGTAAGGAGCGAAGCTAGAGAAAAATGGAATAATGAACTTTCAAAAATAGATGTAAAGAGCAGTGATGAGGATTGGAAAATTATATTCTATACCTCCATGTACCATGCAAATATATCACCAAATATCTTTACTGATGTAGATGGCAGATACCGTGGCATGGATCTTAAGATACATAGCACCGACCCTAATGACCCGGTATATACTATATTCTCCCTTTGGGACACATTCCGGGCACTTAACCCTTTGATGAGTATTATTGAACCGGAGATGAATGAAGCATACATCCGCTCTCTTCTGAAAAAGGGCGAAGAGGGTGGTATTGTTCCTAAATGGGATTGTGCAGCCAACTATACCGGATGTATGATTGGATACCACTTTGTATCTCTTGTTGCAGATGCATATACCAAAGGTTATAAGAATTTCGATATGAATAAGGCTATGAAGGCTGCCCTCAGAGCTGCTGAATATGACACAACAGGTATCACACCTGCAGCTCCAAAATGGATATATCCATATATTATGCCTAAGGCAAGATATTACAAGGAGAAGATGGGATATATACCTTCTGAACTTGAGAATGAGTCCGTGGCTAAAGGACTTGAGTATGCCTATAATGACTGGTGCATATCTATCATGGCTGATGCCGTAGGTGATAAGGCTAACAAGGAGAAATATGCAGGATATGCTAAAGCGTACAGGGAATATTTCGACCCGGAGACAGGATTTATGCGTGGTAAGAAGAGTAATGGAGAGTGGCGTACGCCTTTCAACCCTCGTTCTTCAAATCATAGAAATGATGACTATTGTGAGGGAACAGCATGGCAGTGGACATGGTTCGTACCACATGATATAGCAGGACTTGTTAACCTAATGGGTGGAGAGGATAAGTTTGCAGCAAAATTAGACTCACTGTTCTCTGTCTCATCAAAGTTAGAGGGAGAAGAAACCTCTGCCGATATATCAGGATTGATAGGTCAATATGCTCATGGTAATGAACCTAGTCACCATATAACTCACCTTTATAATTATGTGAACCGTCCATGGAGAACTCAGGAGTTGGTTGACAGCGTACTTCAAAACCTATATTCAAATGCTCCTGACGGTTTATCGGGCAATGAAGACTGCGGGCAGATGTCTGCTTGGTACATCCTTAACTCGATGGGATTCTATCAGGTTGCTCCTGGACGTCCTGTATACTCTATAGGAAGACCACTCTTTGATGAAGCTGTCATTCATCAGCCATCAGGGAAGGATTTTGTGATAAAGACAATAAACAATTCTAAGAAAAACAAATATATCAAGAGAATAAACTTGAATGGTAAAACTCTCTCTACCCCTTTCTTTACTCATGGAGATATTGTTAAAGGAGGCACATTAGAAATAGAGATGACAGATTTTCCGGTAAAAGAAGTGAAATAATAAAGATGATAATAGATTAAAAAATTGATTCTTATTCTCCTTGCTTCATAGCTGTTCATCACAGCAAGGGCAAATGAAAAAGATAATGTCTCCTACACTAAATAAGAGTAGAGGTTTAGATACAGAAGATATGCCATATTCATTTAAAAATGAACAGAATAAATATAGTTACTTATCCAAAGGCTTAGGATTAATATCCTAAGCTTTGGATAAATAAACTAAGATTATAATTTAATAGATTAAGAGATGAGATAATATTATCTCTCTTAATGATAGAAAAAAGTAAAGGAGCTTATTAACCATTATGTTAATAAGCTCCTTCTTAATTATATAGATTTACTATTATTGCATATCTACTACATGTTTCACAGGTGACATGATGAATGTGAATTCATAGTCTCCATGAGGAAGCATATATTCAGCTCTTGGCCATGCACCCCAGCTGTTCACACAACCCAATCCCATCTGTGCCTTGTCAATACAAAGGTTTGTAAAATCGGCAGGAGTAACTTCAGGTGAATGTCTCTGGTCTTTTCCATCACCATCGTCAAGTGACTCAATAGTGTAGTTAAGAGCAGAAGCTGAGAATGGTGCTTCAGAAACGAATTTCAATCCATTACCACCCATATTGATCTGTTTCCACCAACGTATATCTGTCTTGTTACCATTTTCCTGTGGACGGATATATGAGTAGAACTGGTCAGCAACATTCTGACGGTACAATCCGATAAACTCGCTATTGTTACGGTCTGCATAGTTCTCACCTGGTCCACGTCCGTAGTATTCAATCTTAGAGAATGTCTTAGGCATCTGCATCTGCATACCGAAACGGAACATAGGAGAAACTTTTGCATCTTTATCTGCTGTCATCTTCTGTGTTACTTTTACAGAACCAACATTGTTGATAACATAAGTAAGAGTAAGCTTAGCAGCTACGTTTGCCATATCGTAAGTAGCCACAACGATAGCTTGGTTGCTTTCTACCTTACTGTTTAGTGATGTAAGTTTGATACCTGGATTCTTCCAAGCTTCGAATTTCTTCTGAAGGCCGGCACCGAAGTCGTTATCTGTTGGAGCACGCCAGAAGTTTGGAGTAAGCTGAGCACCCTTATTAAGCATTTCAAGCCCATTAGCATCATATCTGTTCATAAATCCGTTCTGCTTGTTGAACTCAATAGTGAAGTTCTCACCTTTTACAGTTAGATTATTGGCATCATCACTTTTTATTGTAGTTTTTGGCTCAGCAATGTTTGTACTCTTCACATTAGCAAGATTCATTACAGTATTAAGAGGCTGAGTAAGTCTCAACTGATCTCTTGAGATAACTGTTCCTGCAGCAAGTACACCTTCAGCTTTCTTTAGTTTGTATGCTACGTTAAGTAACCACTCCTTGTTATTTGTTGTAGTCCCAAGGTCAAGAGTAATTTTACCAGTCTGTTGTGGAGCAACATTTATATTGTCAACTCTGCCTGTACGCACCACTTTACCATTAGCTAATACTTCCCAATCTATATAATAAGCTGATAGATCACGGAAGAAGTTTTCATTGTATATGTTTATTTCACCAGCGGCAAGGTTTGCAGGGGTAGTCCATATATTCTGATAGTAGTAAGCTACCTCAGCAGCATGTGGGTTAGGAATACGGTCAGGGCCAATAAGTCCGTTGTCACAGAAGTTATTGTCGCTTGCATCAGTTTTGTTAAAGTCGCCACCATAAGCATAAACGGTAACACCATTTTTCTGCCAACGTATAGATTGGTCAACGAAGTCCCATATAAATCCACCTTGTAGATTAGGGTATTTTCTGATAAGATCCCAATACTCTTTGAATCCTCCTACAGAGTTACCCATTGCATGAGAATACTCACATTGAATAAGAGGTTTTGTAGCATCAGTGCGTTTTCCATATGCTTCCATTCCATTATAGTCATAGTACATAGGACAGAAAATATCTGTATGGCCTTTCAAACGAGCCTGTTCGTATTGTACAGGACGGCTATTATCTTCATTTTTAATCCATTTGTAAGCATCCTCGAAGTTAGGACCGTCTCCAGCTTCATTACCTAGTGACCAGAAAATAACGCTTGGGTGGTTGAATACACGCTGTACATTACGTTGGTTTCTCTCCATAGTAGGTATTGCATAAGATGGGTTCTTAGCAAGAGTCTCTTTTCCATATCCCATACCATGAGACTCAACGTTTGCTTCAGCTACAACGTATAGACCATATTTATCGCAAAGGTCATACCATAAGTTATTGTCTGGGTAGTGACATGTACGTACGGCATTAATGTTATGCTCTTTCATTATCTTTATATCTTGAAGCATACGTTCAGGAGATACTACATAACCGGCGTCAGGGTCCATCTCATGTCTGTTCACACCTTTAAATAGGACAGCTTTACCATTTACTAATACCTGAGCACCTTTTAGCTCAATCTTTCTGAAACCAACGTTTATAGGGATTATTTCGTTGTTCCCTTGCATAGTAGCCTTTAGAGTATACAGGTAAGGATTTTCAGCACTCCATTTATATGGGTTTTTTACATCCATATTATATGTACCATCTCCATTTGCTTTTGTTGAAGCTACCTGCTTGCCGTTGGCATCAAGAAGTTCAAGAGTTACAGGAGCTTTTCCTTTCAGAGAAAGTTTTACTTGAAGTGAACCATTCTTATATTCATTGTCAAGTGTTGGAGTTACTCTGATATCTTCTATACGTTTTTTGCTTCTTGCATATAAGAAACAGTCACGTCCCACTCCGCTGAAGCGGAAGAAATCTTGGTCCTCAAGATATGTGCCATCACACCAACGGAATGTTTGGAATGCAATAAGGTTCTTCTTTCCTGGTTTAAGGTATTTAGTAAGGTCGAATTCAGCTTCAAGTTTGCTGTCTTCGCTATATCCTACATATTTACCATTTACCCAAAGGTATATGTTTGATGTTACAGAACCGAAATGTGCAATTATATCTTTTCCGTCCCATGATTCAGGAACAACGATCTCCTTACGGTAAGAGCCAACATGGTTATCTTTTGTTGGCACTGAAGGAGGGTTGTTTTGAAAATGTCCTCTCCAGGCATATCCAACATTTACATAAATAGGATCACCATATCCGTTTATTTCCCATACTCCAGGAACTTGCATATCGTTCCATTTACTGTCGTCATATTTAACCTTCCAGAAATCTGTAGGGCGTGACTCAGCATCTCGTACCCAGTTAAATCGCCAGGTGCCATTAAGAGTCATGAAGTTTGAAGAGTTCTCCTTAACTCCGCTCTTTGCAGCATCCAAACTTTCATAAGCGAAATAGTTTGTGTGCATAGGAGCTCTGTTGACAGCATTGATCGCAGGATTTTGCCATTCATTGGACTGTGCTCCTACAGTAATCGCTACTGCTGTAAGCATTGCCGTAATAATCTGTTTTTTCATGCTATGATTTTCTTTTAATTTGAGGTATTTGCAAATATAATTAAAAAAAGGAGTTACATACGACCATAAATCGTTCAATAGTTGCTTATTATTATGTCATTATCCCAAATATGAGAGTTGAACAGTGAATAAATATAATTATTCAACCACCCAAGCAGGGTTATAAGCTTTTATCGATTCGGTATCATAATATAATCCATCTTCTGTGGGAATCTGAATGATATACTCTTTCCCATTTCGGTTAATCAGATTATTATCTCTTAGCCATGGGTTAAGCATCTTAAGAAAAGCAAGTGTAGTACCTTGTTCATTAGCCCATTGATTTAGGTCACTTATAGAAGTGGTTACAGTTATGCTCTTTGTCTTAAGCTGTGGATATAGGTCTGATGAACGTAGACGAAAACCAAATTCGGCAGGACTTGTGAAGAGTAACTTGGCTGCAAGTATTCTATAAACATATCTTGATGTCTCTTCTACGAGATGAAGGTCAAGAGAGTTTGTTACATTCTGTCTGTTCAGCTGATGAGATATTCTTCCTTGTCCTGCATTATATGATGCTGCAACAGATGGCCAGTCACCATATTTGGCGTATGCATTCTTTAAATATTTACAAGCGGCAACAGTAGCTTTTTCCACATCATATCTCTCATCAACGCAACCGTTTACCTCCATGCCATACTCTTTTGCTGTTGAAGGCATGAATTGCCAAAGGCCTGCTGCACCTGCACCAGATTTGGCCAATGGGTTTACACTACTCTCTATTACCATAAGGTATTTAAGGTCATCGGGAATATTATTCTCTTTCAAGATAGGTTCGATGACAGGGAAATATCTATTGGCTCTTTTTATCATCTGCAATGTGGTGCTATGCATATATGTTACAGCAAGAATCTCCTTGTCAAGTTTCTCGCGCCTGTCAAAACGGCGCAGGTCAATCTCACTTCCGGCAAAGTTCATTTCCTCAGGAATAGAGGGTGAGCTGTATGTGAGAGAAGTATTATCGATTAAATCAATTTTAGATAACGAGTCACTAACTTCAATATTATTGTTGGCCTGTATGCTAGTACTTGTTGCTATAAGTAAAGATGCAATCATGTGCATCCGCAAAATTTTTCTGTCCATTCTTCTTCTTTATTCGTGTTAACACAAAGATATTGCTTTTTTTTGTTCATGAAGAAGTTTATTATTTTAAGAAATGTAATTCTTGCATAAATATTATTTCTTATATAAGCCTTATTGTATAAATAATTCTTTTTTGTCAGGAAAGATTGTATTATGAATATATTGATGCTGAGTATATTATGTTTTTATTTAAATTGTAGAAAAAAAAACCTACATTTGCGTTACTTTAACTGACTAAATTCGGAACATGAAAAACACTAAGACTATAATAGTTATACTTTTTACTCTATTATGTCAGACTATTTCTGCTACTATTGAAATCCGCTCCACTCATCTTACTACAAATGAGGGACTTGCTAATAATTCTATACGCTATATATATCAAGATAAGAAGGGCTTTATGTGGTTTGGCACATTAAATGGCTTAAATCGTTATGATGGTTATTCCTTTCTTACAATCCGCCCGGAACGTGGAGCTAAACTCTCTCTTGCTGACCATCGTATTACTGATCTTCAGGAGGATAAAAAAGGATTCCTATGGATATCTACATCTGCAGAATTAGTCAGTTGCTTTGACTTAAAGCAAGACTGTTTTGTTGACTTCACAGGATGTGGGGAATATGAACAGCCATACTCCAATAGATTTATTGATAGTAAAGGTAACGTGTGGTTGTGGCAAGATGGAAATGGCTGTAGAAAGATTACTTATGCTAATGATAAATTTACATCCATAACATTCAAGAAAGAGAACAACAATCTATTTTCTAACAAAGTGAAGTATGTATTTGAGGATACAAAAGGGAGAATATGGATAGGAACTCAAGATGGAATAGCTTTAGTCAAAAATGATAAGTGTTATAAAAAATCGGGGAAACATGATGCAAGGAAAATTATATCATACAAAGGTGATGTCTTTTTCTTATCTGTATCTGGTGATATTTTAGCCTCACTAGGTGGAAATAAAGATGAAAATCTTGTAAAGGTTGGCAGTTGCGGAGGTGGAGTAACTGTTTCTGGTGAGTTTCGTCTGAATGAGGATTGGATTATTTTTACTAATAATGGTAGTTATCAGTTTAATCTGAAGACTCATGAACTAAAGAAATACAGAGATATTGACATTAAAGGGGGACAGACCATAATTGATAATAAAGGGAATTTATGGGTATTCAACCACTCCGGGAAAGTATGGTATGTAAACCATAAAACCAAGCAGATTAAATCATTCCAACTTATTCCGGCTGACAAGGTAAACTATATTGATCAGGAGAGATATCATATTATTCATGATTCACGTGATATTATATGGATATCAACATATGGAAATGGCCTATTTGCGTATGATTTGAGCAATGACGAACTACAGCATTTTGTATCAAATAATACAGGATTCAGCCATATACCATCCAACTTCTTACAATATGTTATGGAGGATAGGGCAGGTGGCATATGGGTAAGTTCTGAGTATACCGGAATATCTCATTTGTCAGTCTTGAATGAAGGTGCCCGACGTATTTTCCCTGAGAATGAATCTCTTCTTGACCGTTCAAATGCTGTCAGGATGTTGGTGAGGATGCCAAATAACAGAATAATGCTTGGTACCCGACGAGGGGGACTCTATACATACGACTCAAAATTTCAAAAAATGGAGAGTAAGCAGAGTTTTGATTCCAATATTTATTCTGCTGCCCAAGGACCTGATGGAAAGATGTGGTTAGGTAGTCGTGGAAATGGTTTGGAGATAGATGGAAAATGGTATAAAAACAACTCTTATGATCCTACATCTATATCCAACAATAATATCTTCTCTATTTATAAAGATAGAAAAGGTAGAATGTGGATAGGTACATTCGGCGGTGGACTTGATTTGGCAGTGAAAGACAAAAATGGCTACCACTTCAAACATTTCTTTAATAAAACGTATAGCCAAAAACAGATAAGAACTATTCAGGAAGATAAAAGTGGGTGGCTTTGGGTAGGAACAAGTGATGGGTTATATGTCTTTAATCCGGACTCATTGATTGCTTCTGAAAAAAACTACTATACTTATAATTACAATAATAATAAGATGTATAGTAACGAGATTAAATGCATCTATAAGGATAGTAAGGGGCGTATGTGGATTGGTGCATCAGGAAAAGGGTTCTGTGTGTGTATGCCTAATGGCGACTACAATAATCCTAAATTCAAAAGTTACGATGTCGCTAATGGACTGATAAGTAATATGGTACAAGCTATAGTTGAAGATAGCAGAGGAAAGATATGGATATCTACAGAATATGGTATTTCATGTTTTGATCCGACAAATGAATCTTTCGAGAATTTCTTCTTCTCCTCTTTTACACTTGGCAATGTATACAGTGAAAATAGTGGATGTATTAGTGGAGATGGAAATTTACTTTTTGGAACAAATCATGGACTAGTAATCCTTTCAACAGATAAGGTAAATAAAAAGAAAATATTTGATCCAAAGGTGGAATTTACCAATTTGAGAATTAATGGTATACTAATGCGCCCGGGAGATTCTGACTCTCCACTTAAAAAGGCTCTGATATATTCGGATGAATTACAACTGAAATATTATCAGAACTCTTTCGAGGTGAATTTTTCAACATTCGACTACTTTGGGAATAATTCGGCTAAATACACTTATAAACTCGAAAATTTTGACAGTGAATGGAGCAAGCCATCCTCTTTGAATTTTGCTGTATACAAGAATCTATCACCTGGAACATATAAATTGCGTGTTAAAGCATGTAATGTAGTTGGGAAATGGGCAGAAAAAGAGGCAGTAATTAATATAGTTATTCTTCCTCCATATTGGAAGACAACCTGGGCTTTCATTATTTATGCTATTTTGATAATTGCATTCCTTTACATAACATTTAGATTAGTGAATAACTTCAATTCATTGCGAAATAAGATTCAGGTTGAAAAGCATATATCAGAGTATAAATTGGTTTTCTTTACTAATATATCTCATGAATTCCGTACGCCGCTGACACTTATCCAAGGAGCACTTGAGAGAATAGAACAGAGCTCAGAAAAGGTGCCAAAAGATATGAAGAGCTCTATAGATATTATGGATAAGAGTACTCAACGTATGTTACGTCTTATAAACCAGCTTCTGGTATTCCGTAAAATAGAGAATAATAAGTTCTCACTCTCTTTGGAAGAGATTGATGCAATATCTTTCCTTCATGAAATATTTCAAAGTTTCAAAGATGCGGCGTGGGCTAAGAAAATGGATTATTCATTCTCCTCAGATCTCAAATCATATAAAATGTTTACTGATAAGGGATCTTTGGATAAGATTACTTACAACCTCTTGTCCAACTCATTTAAGTATACTCCTAGTGGAGGAAGGGTAAACATGTCTATATCAGTCAATGAGGTTGAGAAGAATATAACTATTCGTGTTTCAGATAATGGTGTGGGAATTCCTAATGAGAAAAGAGACGAATTATTTAAACGTTTTGCTCATAGTAGCTACTCTGGTGGAAGCATCGGAGTGGGCCTGAATCTTGCACATGGACTCGTTATGGCGTTGAAAGGCACTATTACATATAATGATAATGATGGTGGTGGATCACTCTTTACTGTTACCTTACCTACAGATCCTACAGTTTATGACCCTAATGACTTCTTGGTTCCAAATAATATTTTATTAGAGGAGGAATCTCATAATCAAGCTGTTTTGGCTGAGGAAAAGGAACCAGAAAATCACGAGGAGAAAGAGATATGTCAACAGCCAATTAACAAGCATAAGATATTGATAATTGAGGATGATAATGATGTGCGTACATTCCTCAAGGATGAAATAGGACAATATTTTGATGTTATTGCCGAGGCAGATGGAGAGTCAGGATATGAACGAGCACGTTCATATGATGCTGACCTTATAATCTGCGATGTGCTGATGCCGGGAATGAATGGCTTTGAGGTTACCAAGAAATTGAAGAATGACTTCAGCACAAGCCATATTCCTATAATTCTTCTTACTGCGATGAGCACAACAGAGAATCAGATAGAGGGTGCCGAGAGTGGAGCGGATGTTTATATTACAAAACCTTTCAGCACAAAACTACTCCTTACACGTATATTCAAACTTATTGAACAACGTGACAAGTTACGTGAGAAGTTCTCGAATGATCCAAATACTATCAGACCGTCATTATGTACATCTGATAAAGATAAACAATTTGCAGACAGACTTCAAGAAATTATGGAGAGCCAGATAGACAATGCAGAGTTTACTGTAGACGAATTTGCATCTATGGTTGGCCTTGGAAGAACTGTGTTCTACCGTAAAGTTAGAGGTGTAACAGGTTACTCTCCTAATGAATATATTAGGGTGGTAAGGTTGAAAAAAGCTGCAGAACTTCTTATGTCGCATAACTACAATGTTGCTGAAGTATCATATAAGGTTGGTATAAACGACCCATTCTATTTCAGCAAATGCTTCAAACAACAATTTGGAGTAGCACCATCTGTATACATACGTGGAAAAGAGGATATTCAAGATAATAACCAAATTAATAATAAACAAGAATAGATTTTCTTATGAGAAACAAATTATTGTTAACGCTTTTGCTGATGGTGGCAGTTCCATTATCAATATATTCACAGGCAAAGCAAAAAAAAATATATAGTGAAGGTCGTAAACAGCTCAAATCATGATAAAAAAGATAACCCTGTAGTTATCAGTTTGAATGATATAAAATGTGATTTCAAGATAAAATCGGCTGTAGTATTAAAAGGTAATCAAGAAATTGCATCACAACTTGATGACTTGAACCAAGATGCAAAATACGACGAGTTGGCTTTTGTGACCGATATGGCTGCAAACAGTAAAGAGAGTTTCACTGTACTATTTAGCAGTGAGAAATCTACTAAAGTATATAAGGCAAGGACTTTTGCAGAGATGATGGCATATAATGGCAAAGGTAAGCTGGCATATATAACCTCTTTCTCTGCCAAAGGAGATGAAAATGTATATAGTTTTACTCATCATCATGGCCCGGCTTTCGAGAGTGAACTTGTGGCTTATAGAGTATATTTTAATGAAAAACAGACTATAGATCCTTATGGTAAATTTAATAAAGGACTTGAGATTAATGCTACAAAGTTCTATCCTACGGATGAGCAGCTTAAGGCAGGTTATGGAGATGATGTGTTGAGAGTCAATAACAGCTGTGGAATAGGTGCCTTTAAGGGATGGGATGGTAGCAATGCTACACACATACAACCAGTTATCGAGAGAGAGGAGAGAATTATATCTTCAGGGCCTGTAAGGTCTATTGCTCAGGCAAAGGTAATAGGATGGGAGTATAAAGGTAATGAATATAATATGATTAACAGATACACTTTATACGCAGGTCATCGTGATATTGTCATTGATGTGATATTCGATGAGAAGTTAGGCAATGTGAACTTTTCTTCAGGTGTACAGAAACTAAAAGAGAATAGTTCGATGTTTTCCGACCATAAAGGATTGGTTGGAAGCTGGGGTACTGACTTCCCTGTAAATGATACAATTAAGTACGCTAAAGAGACTGTTGGTATTGGAACATTCATCCCTAAACAGATATGTGGCAAGGAACATGCTGACAAAGAAAATTATCTTTATGAGATATCTGCTCCGGGAAAGAGTTCATTACGCTACTATACTACATTTACTTCGAAGAAAGAGAGCTTCGGGTTTAAAGATGATAAAGAGTGGTATGACTATCTCAAGATATGGAAGAGTGAACTTGAGACTCCATGTACTGTTGAGGTCAAAGCATTATAAAAAAGAAGTTCCATGAAACCATTTCTGGATTTCATGGAACTTACATAATCAAAATTCTATGAACGATAATCTATTGGAATCAATTTTACATTTCCATTTAGTCCAGATGGCATAGGTTGCCAATTGTTATATGGAATATCTTTATAGTTTAAGTTAACTACATTTATCTCATTGAATATACGCCACTTTTCACCTTTTCTATCCATCTCTGAGATTCTGTTAGCAGGCAGGTTTGTGACCTCAATTTCAATTATATTATTTCCTTCTTTCAGCCATTTACCAACTTTAAGTCTGTAAGGTACAGCCCATAATGTACCGACATAGTTGTGGTTTATATACACACGTGCACTCTCCCTTACATCAGCCAGATCGAGTATCCAATCATCTGTATTTGCCTTGTTTACATCGATGGCGTTAGTATAAACTCCGGTAGCCATTGTCTTCTTGGCAATGGAATCATCAAGAAGTGTCCATGACGAAGGAGTATCTATATCGAATGTCTTATCAATCTTAGGCTCACTCTCTTTGAAATAGAGTTTCCATCCATGATTGATGTATATTACTCCCGGCTTCTCGGATATATATTGCCATTTCTCTACATTCTCTATTGGCTTATTGAATGACTGTAGGATTATGCTCTCTCCTGAACGGAGCTGCAGATAAATCTCTTTCTTACCATTAACGGTACGTGTTGAGGCTAATCCTTTTTCTCCTGTAATAGGGTTGAACATCATAATTGTACCTTCCTGTATTGATAGTGGAAGCCATCCTTCGAATCCTTTATTCTGAAGTGCGGAAATGAAGTAGTGGTGTCCATTTTCATTGGTCCTACGTATATACTTCAATCCATATAGCGTACTCATCTCCTCACTTTGGATGCCTGTCTTACTAAGTACAGATATGTAGTCGCTTCCTGTGATAATTCTACCTTTACTGAAGTTAGTAACTACAGTTTCACCAAATGATTTTACCTGTGGAAGCAATTTGTGTATATCACTCATCTGCTTATACCTGTTTTTCAGGTTTCCATATCCTGGTACATCTTTTGGATAGTCCTCTGTGAAAATGAGTGTTGCTCCATCTTTAGCCAACTCTATAAGGTGTGCCAAAACATGAGGAGGCATAAACTTTACATCAGGTATAATTATAGCTTTATAACTTGTTCCACCCTTTGTAATGAGATTACCATTTTGGCATGATAGGCTATTTATGAAGCTATCTGATATGTAGTCCATATCATATCCGCATTTAGAAATACTATTTACTGTTTCAATAAACTTGGGAGCTCTTTCAGCCATTTCATGTATTGTAAATAGTAACAATCGTCCCGGTTGTTCCTGCCACATATCATATATTGGTAGGTAAACAAGAAAATCATTATCAGGTTTTCCCATCTGAAGGAAAGATTGACATCTGGCAATATAATCAAAGAAAGATGGAGCATCTCTCCAAATGCTGTTTGTAGGAGACATATCTATAGAGGCATAGAATCTCCATCCTGGCCATTTTGCCTCTTTGGGAGAATAGGTGCTTCCGTGAAAGAACATGTGATTCACACCCGAGACGAACATTAGGTCCATATCCGGCTTGCATTGTGCAAGAGAGGTTCTGAAATGTTCAGTCAGCCATGTAAATGTTTCGGACGATGTGAATCTTTTCCCTGTAATATGTGCAGCTGATGAGGCATATTTTAGCATGGAAAAGTCGGAGTCGTTCTTCTTTGTCAGTGAGTCTTGTCTCAACCCATTAATATGAAACTGAGAAAGCCCGAAACCTTCACACTCGGGTATGTCTACAGAAGCATAGGTATCAATAAGATTTGCAGGAGAACCGTGTGCCTGATTACGAGTTATACTTCCATTTGAATTTGCCCACGCAGTCCATTGTGTTGTGAAGTTCTCGATTAGCAAGTCGGATATTGTTTCACGATAGTCGCAAATGATACGTGCTGTTTTCTCATTTCTCTCTTTTGAAAGAAATTCAGGAAAATGTTCTTCTAATTTGTATCCGCGTCTTTTATAGAACTGTTCAAGAAAATCGGGAGTCCAATCTGCTCCGTAAACTTCATATGAATCATTGAAGAATGTATGCGGATAGGCAACACCATTCTTCTTGAATGCTTTGTCAAAGTTCTCGAGATAAAGTCGTACAGACTCTTTGTCGAAATGGTTTAACACATAACCTTCTCCTCCAGGTGCTGCTCTCTTAACCTTCTGAAAAGTCTTGCCTATATAGTGGACAATGATTTCCCATTCTCCTTTAGGTGCATTCCAAAGTAATCTTCCATTGTTCACATACGAGGTTATGTCAAAGCATTTACCTTTATTATTGTATGCCATCACCCTGCTCAATATTGCTACAGGTTCCTGTCTCTTATCATTAACCTCTATGTTGATATCGGTCTTTTCTCCACCTTTGACTTTATAGGATTGGAAAATAGCTTTAGTAGCAGCATTCTTGATATCTATATTAGGACCTCCGAAAGGCCATCCTGTTCCGGTGTTCATGTCAATTTCTACCCCCAGCCTTTTACCTTCAGCCTGGGTATACTTAAGCATTTCCATCCATTTGCTGCTCAAGAAAGTTATATTGTTATTGTCATTACCTTGTACACCATAGATAGGAGTTATTTCAACTCCTTTAATACCTGCTTTGGAAAATTCCTGAAGGTTGTATGTGATGTTATCTTTGTCGACAGCACTTCCCAGCCACCACCATCTTGTTGCGGGATATGCTTCCTGTTGTACAGGTGGCCATTGCTGTGCCTGCAAATTCATGGAGGCAAGGGTAAGAGATAAAAATAATAATTTCCTATTCATAGTTGTTACCGGTATTCATTTTGATATTAATACTTCTTTCCATCAACAGTAATATATCTGTATTCTACATTATCTGCATCATCAGTCACCATAAGTGGTCTCTCATCACTATTATGATAGTGGAAGTTGACACCGTTTAAAGTTATTCCACTTGCATGGCGTATGTAAAATCCTTTGGCAGGAATAGTACCGAACATCCATGGCTCAGGGTAGACCTTTTCCTGTTCTGCAGCTTTCAACTCTCCATCTTCTTTGCTATATCCTCCCTTATAATATATGTTGATATTGCTCAGGGTAACATCCTCTATTTTGTGACCAGGTATGCCACTTATTATAGATGAGTATCTGGAATCGGCATTGAAAACGTTTATATTGCTTATTATGATACGTTTCATACTTCCTACCTGAGTACCTTGCGGACTTCTCAGTCTTGCACCTAGCCTTAAGAAAAGTGGTGAGTTGACTATATCTCTCATCGTAATATTGCTTATCACAATATCTTCAAGCTTTCCACCGTCAACACTCTCAAGAGCCAATCCTCTACAACGTTCAAATATACAATTTGTTATAGCTATATTCTTAAATCCACCGCTGGATTCTGTGCCTAATTTTATTCTTCCTGTGACATATCCATGATCGGGAGCTTGTGGCTCATCTCTTTGCCATGAGCAGTCGAGCATGCTACCTCTGTCGTATCCGCTAACAAAGCAGTCTGATATAGTCACATTTTCTGTATCTTTAAAATATCCAAGTGCATACGATGATTTCAAAACGATAGCATCGTCCCATGGTGAGTTGACACTGCAATTGCTTATACGTACATTCTTGCAGCAGTCAATATCAAATCCATCGCGGTTGGTATCGACCTTGACGTTTATTATTGTAAGATTGTCTACACCTGTCGCCAAGAGTCCGAAGTGACCACAGTTGAACATGGAGAAATCTTTTAGTGTGATATTCTTGCATAGCTTAAGACTTATGGCCTTGTTGCCTACGCCTGCCAACCTGCTCTCTTCTCTGGTCAGTCCTTTTCCATAAATAGTTCCCGGTCCGCTGATAGTTATATCTTCAAGTTGATTCCCCATATAAGGGAGTTCTTCCAATGGCTATGTCCAAAATCTTGGAACTTGTTATGTTCATTATTTTCAGCATTATCGAATCCTTGTTCTTCAGTAGGGAAAGCTGCTATTATTCTTGCACCTTGCTCCAGATATAGGTTTATGTGACTGGCGAGTCGGATTGAGTAGCATGAATAGTCACCAGAGGGCATATATACTGTACCTCCGCCATTCTTTGCTGCATCTTCAATAGCACTGTTTATTGATTGAGAATCTATATTTATGCCATCTGCTTTTGCACCATAATCTTTTACATTGTACACCTTTGCCTGAAGAATCAAAGGGATGATACAAAGTGTTATAATAATTAGCTTTTTCATGATTTTTTATTTGTTGGCATTAGTTTAAACTTACGTAGGAAAGATGCATTTCCGTACATTTTATGCTCGTTGGAGAGATTCCAGAATCCATCTTTTGATGTAGGATTTTCATCCCAATCTATGATTGCCCAAGATAGTCCTATTTCATTTCCCTCCTTAAGTATAGATTGTCTTGATTTCTCAGGGCCATCAGCATCTGCATGATTGAAAGGAGTAATATAAAATTCAAGGATAAGTTTCCCTGATCCACCCTCTTTGAAATCATATTTATATGCAAAGTCGGAGTAAGGTTTCTTCTTAAGCCACACTTGTGGTCCCCAAAGCATGCACCAGTCTTCTCCATGAGGAGGGGTGAATATATGATAGTTCTGTGCTGAACATCCATGAAACTTAAACCATGCTTGCCATACATCCTTAGATGCTGTCGGGTGAAAACGGTCAATGAAAGGTCCACCGGAACAATCGCCATCTACAACAACCTCGAAGATGTCGGTGTTTAAAGAATTCTCGCTGAAACGCCAATAGTTATCGTATGCCTCGTATAGGAAATATATCTTCTGCTCACTTACACTCCATCCTACCTTTACGTTAACTTTTAATGTTTTCTCATCGGGACGTTCGTGCTTCTTCTCATCATCGGTGAGTAGTGCCTCAGTTAAATTATAACTCTCGGGAACAGATTTCCAGTCGTCACCATTACCATCGATAACAGGTGTCTTATCAGTTTGGAACTGATATATCTTAAACTCCTGAGCATATACGCTAATGCTTAAAAGCGTCATAATCATATATACACTGAGACTTTTCATCTTTTTGCTTTTAGAGTCGTATTAAAAAGACTTGGTAGTAATGAATAGTTATAGTCTGCCTTATTATTTTGCTTATAAAGACAGATATATAAAGGGGACTCATTGTTAAGTTTAGCGGTTGAGGAGATAACAGTTGCATCAGTTTTCTTACTTGAATTTATAAGTTCAATAGGAGAGGTTTGCTTGTGTGCATCTACTAAAAGGATATTGTTTCCTTGTGGCATGACACCATTAATAGTCTTTAATTTCATTACTTCTCCATAGTAAGAAGTGAATGCATTTCCTTCTGTACAGAACACATTGTCTTTACACTCCTGAGGGTTTATATCCTTTATATTACTAGTTGTCTCTTTACCGTGACATCCACCGAAAGCCCAGCATAACTTAACATCATCGGCTAAATTTTGGGCTGTAACCTGAATGACCAGCCCATCTGTATCAAGTAGGCTTAATACTGTAATTTTCAGTTTACCTTTTTTCAATAGGCCACCTGTCAAAGAATAACTATTACCGCTATTATCTATTTTACATTCATCTGTCCAGCAGCTCTTCTCTCCACAGATGATGCCAAGTCTCAATTTCCCAGCCCCATCTTTCAGAGTAAGGGGTATTGATTGAGCATGTAGACTTCCTGCAGAGAAAAGTATGCATAAGATGATTGTGCAGAAATAGCAGTTAATAGTTTTATTCCTTATCATATTTGACATCTATTTTAGCGTTATTGTTATTATTCAAGATAATCTTGTTTCTATCTTCAACCTTTAGACGAATCTTCTTTATGATGAATTTGTCGGTGAATTTTATCACTCCGGCTTTACCAACTTTTGCATATATGTTGCTCACCTTGAAATCACTTATTCTGATCTTATCATCCCAACCAGAAGCAGAGATAAATGTTCCGCAACGTTCTGCTTTCAAATTTTACTAATTCCCATCAGGCTTTTCAATCTCTGTAAATGGACTATTGCTCCATTTAAAACTATCTATTGGGTCTGGTTTTGCAGGATTATACTCCTTATAATCATCCCTTAAGAATTTAATAATAGGTAATTTATTCTTTTTCATACCCTCAATAACACATTTTGCTATCTGATAAGCACCATATGGGTTGAAGTGTGTATTGTCTTTAAGGTCAACCTTCTGTCCCGGGTATGATCCGGCAGGGTAGTGGACAAATGCTTTTGTAGAATTCTCCACTC
Source organism: Phocaeicola paurosaccharolyticus JCM 15092 (assembly GCF_000613805.1). Lineage (GTDB taxonomy): Bacteria > Bacteroidota > Bacteroidia > Bacteroidales > Bacteroidaceae > Phocaeicola > Phocaeicola paurosaccharolyticus. Next base: position 53,192 of record NZ_BAJR01000003.1, read on the forward strand.
CAAGAGATTCGTATAGGGTACGTGTCATCTCGTTGAGCTCGATAATAGGTATATTCTCTTTAGCTGCAAGGAATCTCATAGCCTCTGGATAGTTCTCATGAGTATCTTGTATCTTTCCGCTATTATTGAAGCTACGTCTCTGAGTTGGAGTCACCAAGATTGGGTAAGCTCCTCTTAGTCTGGCTTCATCAATGAATGTTTTCAGGCTTGTCATGAATGAGTAGTAAGCCCCTTTGCCTGGTCCTTTCTGTTTTTGATCATTATGACCGAACTCTAACAATATATAATCACCCTTTTTCATCTGTGTAAGGGCCTTTTTCAATCGTTTAGCACTAATGAAGGTATTTGAACTCTCTCCAGACTCTGCATAGTTTGCAAAGCATACGCTGTCATTGAAAAAGCGAGGTATCATCTGTCCCCAGCTGGCCCAAGGCTCATTATCCTGATCGACAACTGTTGAGTTGCCACATAAGAATATGGTAGGAACATTTTCAACTCTTTCGATAATAAGCTCTGATAATAGAGGAGCATCGCCATTGAACTCTAAAGTCAGCTTGTCATCCCAATTTAACTTCTTTTGTTCACGTGGCTTTATTGAGACATCCTCATTAGGTGATATGTGTTTGTCTCTTTTATTTATAGTAAAAGAGCACTCTTTTAACTCTCCTTTTGCTGTTTTTACATTCTCAAAAAAGAGTCTTCTTGATTCTCCTCTTACAGTAGTGCTACCTGATGACTTTTTACTACCTATAATTGAGGTAATATGATAGTTTCCGTCAGGAAGTTGTACAGAGAAGAAGAAAGGTTTTTTATCACCGGCATTAGGCGATGGCTGTATGTCGTATCCATATTTAGCATCTATAGAGAACCTATCGGATGACTTTATCTTTATATATCCACTTTTTGTGCTCTTCTTTGATGTGAAATCGAACTTATATGTCTGTGCTTTAACCGAAATAATGGAAAGAAGACATATAGCAAATATTGTATATTTCATATTAATTGATTTTTGGTTTTAACTCATCAGGAGATTCATTGGTATATGTTTTCACTTTGCCTGCACTTTTTGTGAACAAGTCGCTTATTTGTGACAATGTTATGCTATTCTCGGGGCGGAAATAGTCCGAATTCATATAATCTACAATTGACTTGAAGAGCTGTCGTGCAACAATTCTTTCCTCCGGATTAGAGGTGATATCCATACTTGTCATTATTAGTTTGCCATTTGATACATTAGCCTCGAAGAGTGTACCAATCTTACGGCTTATAAACCAAGTATCTATGCTTTGAACTGTTGGTTGGAAAGAGGCAGGGAAATCAGTAAACTGCATTACCTGTGCTCTGTTAAGTAGCTCCCACCACTGTAAATTACTATGATATTCTGTTGGAAACTCCTTAAATATAGGATGCTTAGGGTTCACCAAAATACCTGTGGTATGTGGTGGACGCATCTTGAACCATGAAGTGTTCCAGAATACAGGAGTGAAATGTTGGACAACCTCTTTACCGTAATTTATCTTTCCGGCAGCGGTAATTAGTACTTTACCACCTTTATCAAGGATGTCGATAGCCTTTTTATTAAGAGTATCAGTGATGTAAATATCGGCAATATCAATATCTGTCTTTGCCGGATATACCCAGAAATCCCAGCCATTAATTGAACTTGTTCCCTCTATTTTTACTTCTAGGTTTAGCTTTGTAGCTTTGCTTATTGAGGAGAGGTCGAATGTGAGATCACCTATCTTATTAAGATTGCCGATAGGAATTTCTGGAGTATTTATTCTACCCTGATAGTATATTTTGCCATATTCATCACTTAATGTATATAGAATGTTTGTGTTTCTAATTGGAGCTTTTCCGAAATGAGCAACCTCAATACTAGCTTTCAACTGTTCGCTGTTATTGTAAACAAACTTCTCAGTGCGCATAAGCGGTACAGTAGGAGAACAGAAACGTTTCCATGAAGATGCATCCATATAACCTTTCTCTTCAAAGAATACATCAAGTATTCCTACAAGAGCAGTGCCCTGACCAGAATAGTCATTCAATGAGAGTAGTTGGAATCCGGCATAGTCGGGTGTACGTAAAGTCTTCTCTATTTCATATTTATAACATAGTGCCTGCAGTTTGCCACTTGCCATATTGAACATATGTGCCTGCTCCGACATATTGTTGTCTGCAAGTATATCTTTAAATATTTCGAAGTTCTTGGCTTTATTGACTCCTGTATATTTGTTTATCTCATCAAAATTAGGGAATGCACACCATTGTCCTGTCTCATGTGACACGTATGGTTGCTTGACTGTGTCAATACGGTTCTGAAACCTATAGTCATCATCTGTTGAAGGTTTTGCTTTTGACCATGTAAGTCCTCTCGCTCCAGCTTTCACATGATATTGACTCTTTGGTTGCCATTGCCATCCATTGCCTACAGATGCTCCGGTATACATATGTCTGTTGTCTGTAGCTTTCCAATAGTCAACGAACTTGCTTACCCAATCTACCCAACGTCCACTAGGTTCATTGCCACATGCAAGCATGCAGTATGATGGATAATTGCCATATTGTTTTGTCAAAGCAATAGTCTCATCCATGAGGTATTTATCTATAGGTTGTCCCATACCTAATTTAGGGCCATGGTTTGGCCAGCTAGGTCCTTCAGGTTGAAGATAGAAGCCGACCTTGTCGGCAGCTATAAATGCAGCCTCTGGTGGGCAGTAAGAGTGAAAACGCATGTGATTAAGTCCGTAATTGCGACAAATTCTGAATACTCTCTCCCAACTTTCTACATCCATTGGGGCATATCCGGTGATAGGGAAGTCGCAGTTCTCAACTGTTCCGCGCAACATAATCTTTATGTCATTGAGATAAAACCATTTACCTCTTATCTCGAACTTACGCATACCAAATTGAACCTCTTTTACCTGTTCACCTCTGGATGTCTTAATTATAGCTTTCAATTTATATAGAGCAGGATCAAATTCATCCCACAGAAGCATATTATCTCCCATAGGAAGAATCATTTCTGTTGTCATTCCTCCTTGAGTAAGTTGTACACTTTTTCTTATAGGATTTATGCGATGTTTCTTGTCTGTATTGAAACTCTCGGCGGAGAGTTCGATATCGGCTTTACCTTTTCCCTTAATGGTAAACTTTACTAAAGCCTGCTTCTTATCTACATCAGGATATACCTGAATATCATCAAAGTATGTAGTTGGGGTACATTTTAAGGAGATCTCACCTACAATACCATTCCAGTTTCCTTGAGTCTGGTCGGTAACACTGTGGGAGTCTGCTCCTACGTTTATATCTTTTATTCTGTTATCAACTCTTATTGCTATTTTGCATTTGCCACTATGCAGATATCCTGTCAAATCATATTGATGAGGCACACACAGGCTATTCTGCATACCTACCTTTTTCCCGTTCACCCATACTGTTGTCTCAATATGTGGTCTTTCCAAGAAAAGTACTACGCGTTTCCCATTCCAGTTTGAAGGGATAGTAACCTCTTTTATATACCACGCAACACCAACATAATGTCTGTTGGGAGTAAGGAAGAAAGGGAATTTAATATTTCCCTCCTTACGGTACTTTTCCATATATGGATTGTAGTAATATGAACTGTCGTATAAACTTCCTGTCCATTTAGTCTTTGCAGTAACCATATCCCCCTTAAGTTTCTCGGGCATAGATCCTGGTAGATTGATATTGTCGGACAAGACCTTATTATACCATTTCTCAATGATACCTTTGTCGTTTCTGTCAATACAGAATTTCCATCTACCAGACAAGTCAATATATTGTTGTGCACTGGCAGAGAAAAAGGTTAAAATAAGGAATGTTGCGAATAGCATTCTCTTCATAGCATGTAGTTTTATAAAATTTCAAGCTAAATTATTTAGTTATTCTATTTTCAAGAATAGATATAAGTACATATCAATGGAATTTTGTATAAATCTTGTGTTAAGGGAGTTAATAATAGCAATTATGTACGATAATCCATCCAAATGCTCAATAAATTTAATAATAAATTACTGTCATAATTTATATTTGCTTATTATTGGCATATTGCATTAATACCTAAATAATATATTGAAATGGCGGATGGACAACACCTTGAAAGACATTAATAAAATATATACAAAATGAGAAAGAAACTTTTTTTATTGATTTTATCTTGTTTAACCACCTTAGGACTATCTGCTCAAGGAAGGTGGTTCAATGATAAGGATCTAACTCTTACCGGGGTATATTATTATCCTGAACATTGGGACGAGAGTGAATGGGATAGAGATTTTAAGAAGATGCATGATCTTGGATTTGAATTTACCCATTTTGCTGAATTTGCATGGGCTCAACTTGAACCGGAGGAGGGTAAATATGACTTTGCTTGGTTAGATAAGGCTGTAGGTTTAGCGGCGAAATATAATCTTAAAGTTGTAATGTGTACCTCAACAGCTACCCCTCCGGTATGGCTCTCAAGGAGATATCCTGAGATCTTAATTAAAGAGGAGGATGGCACTATTCTTGACCATGGTGCACGTCAACATGCCTCTTTTGCTTCACCTCTTTATAGGAAGTTGGCATACAGAATGATTGAGAAATTAGCGGAACATTATGGTAATGATTCCAGAATAATTGGTTGGCAACTAGATAATGAGCCTGCTGTACAGTTTGACTATAACGATAGTGCAGAGAAGGCCTTCCGTGAATTTCTCAAGAAGAAATATGTAAATATAAAAGCTCTGAATGATGCTTGGGGCACAGCCTTTTGGAGTGAAGTCTACTCTTCATTTGATGAGATAACATTGCCAAAGAGAAAACAGATGTTTATGAATCATCATCAGATTCTTGATTACAGACGTTTCGCTGCTGCTCAGACAAATGATTTTCTTAATGAGCAATCTTTACTGATAAAGAGATATGCAAAGAATCAGTGGGTTACAACTAACTATATCCCAAATTATGAGGAAGGACATATCGGAGGAAGCAAATCTCTTGATTTCCAAAGCTACACTCGTTACATGGTATATGGAGATAATGAAGGAATTGGAAGAAGAGGGTATAGGGTAGGCAATCCTCTTAGGATAGCTTTTGCAAATGATTTTTTCCGTCCCGTTCAAGGTACTTATGGTGTTATGGAACTTCAACCTGGACAAGTTAACTGGGGAAGTATAAATCCTCAGCCACTACCTGGAGCCGTACGTCTCTGGTTATGGAGCGTTTTTGCCGGAGGAAGTGATTTTGTTTGTACATACAGATTTCGACAGCCACTTTATGGAACAGAACAGTATCATTATGGAATTATCGGACCGGATGGCGTGACTGTTACTCCTGGAGGATATGAATATAGTCAGTTTGTTAATGATATAAAAGAACTTAGAAAGCATTATAAGCCTCGTCAGCTTATGCCTAAGGAGTATTTGGCAAGACGCACTGCCATACTTTTCAATCATGAAAATTCATGGAGTATAGAGAGACAAAAGCAGAATGCTACATGGAATACATTAGGGCATGTGGAGAAATATTATAAAGCACTCAAATCTTTTGGGGCACCTGTTGACTTCATAACAGAAGATAAAGATTTTTCAGCCTATCCTTTCATGATTGCTCCAGCGTATCAGTTGGCTGATGATGAGTTAGTAAGCAAATGGATAAAATATGTAGAGAATGGTGGTAATCTTATCCTTACATGCAGAACAGCTCAGAAAGATAGATTTGGACGTCTGCCTAAGGCTAAGTTCGGAGCTATGCTAAACAGACTAACAGGTAATGAGCTTGATTTTTATGATCTACTTCTCCCTAATGACCCAGGTAAAGTTGTAATGGATAATAAGGTGTATAAGTGGAATACATGGGGGGAGATAATAAAACCAGCTCAGCAAGCAACTGTTTTAGCAAAATATACCGATGAGTTTTATGAAGGTGCACCAGCTGTTACAACACGTGATCTAGGAAAAGGTAGCATTACATATGTGGGAGTTGATTCTCAAGATGGGGCTTTAGAAATGGATATATTGAAGAAAATTTATCCGAAAAACAATGTACAAATATTGGATTTGCCTTTCGGAGTAACTATGGAATATAGAAATGGATTAGGTATTGTACTTAACTATTCTGATAAACCTTATCAATTTGATCTCCCTAAAGAAGCAAAGGTTCTTATAGGAAAACCATTGATTGAGACTGCAGGAGTTCTAGTATTCTCAATAGCAAAATAACATTGATGCTAATATAAATTAAGGTCCTCTATGTGAATACATAGAGGACCTTTTCATAATCTTTTACCTATACTAAAAAATAACACCTTTTCATGAAAACATTTAGTTTAGTTTATAGATTTCTGTGCCTGCCAACAAGAAACATCCAACTCCAAAGTCATCAAAATTAGGTACGGTATTGTATGTTACAGGTTGGCTGTCTTTAGGCTCTTTTCCTGTACCTTGTACATATCCTAAGAAACCATTACTATGTACGGCATCTTTTACAACTGCATTCCATGCTTTGAGAAGTATTGGTAGATACTCATTTCTGTCTAGTATATTATTACGTACTCCCCATGCCATACCATATATGAATAGTGAAGTTCCAGTTGTCTCTTTGCCGCCGAAATTTGTTTCATCATGCAGACTTACGTTCCAAAATCCGTCTTTTCTCTGACAGCTTTTCAAAGCCTTACTCATATTAATAAAGTCCTTGATATAGTCATTTCTATGAGTCTCATTAGATGGTATTTCATCTAGCACCCTAACAAGAGCAGCATAAACCCATCCATTTCCTCTACTCCAATAGCAGTTCTTTCCATTTGGCTCTTTATATGGTGGGTCAAAATCCTTATCTCTCCACCACAGCCCATCTTTCTCATTATACATGCCATTATCTCCATCATGATTACGTGAGAAATCGTACATCTGCCACATCTTATCGAAATATTTCTGTTCACCGGTAACATTGCCTAACTTGGCAAAAACAGGCATTCCCATCTGAATAGCATCAATCCAGTTCCAATCATTAGCCTGTGGTGTATTAACTAACATATCCATATTAGTCTTTACATTTTGTATCATTCCCCACTGTTTTGTAATCCTATACATATCTATATATATCTGACTACAGCAATAGTTATCAGCATTTCTTGTCGCTGCTCCATCTCTAGGACACCATTTATGGAATTCCCCCCAATCAAAGATATAATTATAGAATGTATCCTGAGGATATATTTTGTAAAGTTCCATCAGTCCTTCATAATATACTGCTCGTGTCCAAAGATTGCTGGAACGATATTTTCCTACAAATGTAGCTGTTCTTGGATCAGGCCATTTAGACATAAAATGATTGTTCACTTTGACTAAAGTGGCAAGTGTTTCCTTCTGATTAGGGATCTCTTGTGAAACTATTTTTCCACAGGTAAGTACCATTAAAATGGTTATTACAAGATTCTTATTCATAAATGATGTTTTCGCTTATTTTGATGATTTATACTTCTGAGATTATTACGTTATTGCGTTTATATACAAAATCAATAATATTATATATAGGTATAATAAAAGACATTTTGTAAAACTAAATCTTAGAAACAAAAATATGAAATGTAGATAACATGCAAAATGTGTTATCATCCATTGTTATGTACTATTGTACGATAATGGCAATTTATTTGAATCATATACCAATAAAAGTAATTACCTGCATTAATCCTTTTATTCAGTATCGTAGAAATATAGAAGAATGCATAAGTGCTGATAATCAAAATGCTCGCAAAGATATCCGTTTTGATATTAATCTAGTTCTTACTTCTTAACTTTTTATTCAATATGAAATATTTTCCATCAAATTGTACGATTCTACATTTGTATTACCTATAAATGCAGATATGTTTGTATAGCAAAATCATATTTAAATATTAAATATGGTTGTCCATATCTATTATTAGATTAATAGATAGCGTTACCTTAAACTATTTATAACCAGAGTCATATAAAACTTATTTCTAGTAAAATGAAAAAACGAATTAAATCTAAATTTAATGTAAATCAAAAATTGCTTGTAGCTATTTTGATTTGTTCCTCATCTCTTGGAGGTAGTATTTCAACTTTCGCACGACCAGATTCTTCATCTATACAATCTGTCTTGGAGAATATACAGGTTAAAGGTAATGTGGTAGATACATCTGGCGAACCAATAATTGGTGCAAGTATAGTTGTTAAAGGAACTACTAATGGAACAGTTTCTGACCTAGATGGAAATTTTACATTAAGTGTTCCAAAAGATGCAACGCTGAATATCTCTTACATAGGCTATATTTCTACATCAGTAAAAGCTGCTTCAAATCTTAAGATTGTCTTAAAGGAAGACTCTAAAACCTTAAGTGAAGTTGTTGTTGTAGGTTATGGTGTTCAAAAGAAGAGTGATGTAACAGGTGCAATGGTCAGCGTTAGTGGTGAGCAACTTAATGTTAAGCCAGTGAGCAATGCTTTTGAAGCTCTACAAGGTAAGGCTGCCGGTGTTGATATTACTTCAAGTGAACGTCCTGGTACAGTAGGATCAATACATATTCGTGGAAACCGCTCTATTACTGCAACCCAATCTCCACTGTATGTAGTTGATGGAGTACCTTTGAGTGCAGGTGGTATAGAATCAATCAACCCACGTGATATACAATCAATAGATATATTGAAAGATGCATCATCAACAGCAATTTATGGTTCTCGTGGTGCTAATGGTGTTGTTCTTATCACTACAAAACGTGGAAAAGTTGGAAAGATGTCATTGAATTACTCAGGTTCTGTAACTCTTGAGAATCTAGTAGATAAATCTCCGGCAATGAGTGCCAGCGATTATATTACATGGCGTAGATGGGCATATTATAATTCTAATCCCGCAAAAAATCCAATGGGTAATCAACCAACTTACGCAAAAGACCAAGATTATTTCTCAGGTGATGAGTCCGCTTTGGCTAACGTTAATAAAGGTTGGGTAAATGATACATGGGATGGATCAAAAGTAACTGACACAGATTGGGCTGGAATGGTAACTCGTACAGGTATCACCAGTGAACATACATTGAGTGGTAGTGGTGGTAATGAGTTTGCTCAGACCTTCTTCTCAGTAGGATATCTAAATAATAAGGGAACTCAGAAAGGACAGGAGTACTCTCGTTATAACTTTGCAATGTCTGTTGACTTACAGGTAAAACCATGGTTGAAACTTGGTGGATCTATCAATGGTTCATGGGCAGTACAGGATTATGGTTATTCACGCACTGGGCAATCATCTAATTCAGGTCCAACAGATATCTATGGTGCAGCTAAAGCTATACCAAGATATGGTGTTCCATATACTGAAGATGGTACTATTATAACTAATCCTTGTGGCTCTGTAACAAATGTATATACAGTAGTGGACGAATGGACTAAATCAACTGATAACCGTGAAACATTCAGAGCTTTAGGTAGTTTCTATGGTCAATTCGACTTCGGAAAGATGTGGAAACCATTAGAAGGCTTTTCATATAAGATCTCTTTCGGACCAGACTTCCGTCATTATCGTCAGGGTATATTTATTGGCAAAGATTCTGCTGTAAAGATGGGTTCAAAGAATTATGCAAAATATTCTACAGACCGTTATCTTTCATGGACATTAGATAATCAGATTAATTATGCCAAAAGTTTCGGAAAGCATAGCTTTAATTTGACGTTGTTACAATCTGCTTCAAAATATAATAAGGAAGGTGGCTCTGAGAATGCTAGTGCTATACCTAACGAGAATTTTGAATGGTATAATATGGGCTCTGTGGATATCACAGATGCTACAACTTATGGAGCAGGTATGGGAACAAGCTTAAGTGAAAATCAGCTTGCATCTTATATGGGCCGTTTGAACTACTCTTTCAATGAAAAATATCTGCTGACTATATCTGGTCGTTATGATGGCTCTTCTGTTCTGGCAAAAGGTAATAAATGGAGTTTCTTCCCATCTCTTGCATTAGGCTGGCGTTTGGATCAAGAGGACTTTATGAAAGATATAAAATGGGTTAATCAGTTGAAACTACGTTTCGGTGTAGGTACAACCGGTAATGCAGCTGTTGGTGCTTATTCTACTCTAGGAAATATTCAAGGTTTCTATGTTCCTTTCGGAGAAACTTTGACTCCTGCTTATGCAACAAATGAGCCATATTATACATCAAATTCTGTGCTTATGGCAAATAAGGACTTAGGTTGGGAAAAGACAACTCAGTTTAACTATGGTGTTGACTTCAGCTTCCTTAATGGAAGAATCGGTGGTACTCTTGATATATATCACTCAAAGACAAATGATCTTCTTCTTGCAATGAGCATCCCAACTCTTACAGGTTTCGCCTCTACAAATGCAAATGTTGGTAAGACAAAGAATTTCGGTGTTGACTTGTCATTAAATGTAATACCGGTAAGAACACGTGACTTTGAGTGGAGCTCTACTTTTAATGGTTCTTATCAGAAAGATGAAATTGTTGAATTGTCAAATGGTAAGGAAGATGATATCGCTAATGAGTGGTTTATTGGTAAATCTATTGGAGTTGTCTATGGAACTGATAACGACGGACTTTGGCAAGAAGCAGATGCAGAGTTAATGGCTAAGTTCAATGCTAATGGTCATAAATTTGAGGCTGGTAAAGTTAAACCGGTAGATCAAAATGGAGATTTTGTTATAGATAGCAAAGACAAGAAAATTCTTGGAAACACAACTCCAAACTGGGTAATTGGATGGACAAATAACTTTAGCTATAAAGGATTGGAACTTGCTATTGAACTTAACGGACGACTTGGCTATATGGTTAATCAAGGAGCAGAAGGTCAGTATGGTATGTACAATCAGCGTGAGATAGATTATTGGACTCCTGATAATACAGGTGCAGAATATCAAAAGCCAATTTACAGTACCGCTGGAGGTGATGAATTCTCAAGTTTGCTTGGATTCAGAAAAGCTTCTTTCATAAAGGTCCGCAATATATCATTGGGATATAACTTTGACCAGAAACTTATAAGAAATCTTGGCATTAGCTCATTGAAAGTATATGCTCAGGCTAAAAACTTAGGTAATTTATATTCTTCTGTAGACTTTATGGATTTGGATTTAGGAACAACATACTACAATAGAGGTTTCTCTTTTGGCTTACAAGTAGGTTTCTAATCAATAGTTCACATATCAATATTTAATAAACCATGAAAAAGATAAATATTTTACTATATTCTTTAGCATTGACAGTAGCATCTACTTCATGCAGTGAAAGCTTCTTAGATGAAGAAAACAAGGCTTCATATACAACTGATTATTTCAAAACATCTCAAGGAATTCAGGACTTGGCAACTGCCTTATATGGTAATATACGTTGGCACTTCGGATATGAGTGGGCGTATGGTATCACATTATATGGTACTGATGAATTTACAAATGGTGCTGATTTAACATCTGAACCTTGGAATACTTATGACAGCCGTCTAAACTCACTAAACTGTACTACAGCAAATGGTGCAGCAAATAATAACTGTCCTGGTGTCTCTGCTCTTTGGGATCAGATGTACTACGGTATTGCTTCTGCAAATGAGGTTATCTCTTCTGCAGTTTATGTAAGCGATGAATCTGTCCGCACAAAATGTGAAGGAGAAGCATACTTCTTGCGCGGATATAACTACTATCGCCTCTTTGCACAGTACGGTGGAGTAGTTATTCAGACTGAACCAGCTCAAGGGGTTGTGAGGACATTCAAGCGCGCAACCGCTGAGGAGACATTGAACCAGGTAATCTCTGATTTTGAACAAGCTTATGCTAAATTACCTATAGAACGCTGGCGTGGTACAGGAACATGGACAAAATATACTGCGGCTCATTTCTTGGCCAAAGCATTACTTTATCGTCAGTCAGAACGTTGCAGTGACTGGAATTCGTCATATAATGCAACTACTGATCTTCAGAAAGTTGTTGCTCTTTGTGATGAGGTAATAGCTGCTTGTCCTTTGGAGAGTGATTATAATAATCTATATGCAAAGTGGACCGGAATTGATTGCAAGGCTGAAGAGTCTAAAGAGATATTGATGTCATGCCAGCACAGTTCTTCGGCTGTAGGACGTTTTGGAAACCGTACTTATAATTACTTTACTCCACAGTTCTCGAACTTCTCAGGAGGCTTTGTTCAGCGTGGCCAATATATTGGAGGTATGGACTTCCAACGTTGCCGTCCAACAGAATATAGCTATTCTATATTTGACAATGTTAATGACTCACGTATGTGGAAGACATTCAAGACTGTTTATGGAATGAATAATTATGTTGAAATACCTGCTAATGTTAAGAGTCTTGGTATAACAAGTGATAAACAGCCACAGTTAGGTGATGAGGGTATTATGTTTATTCTTAATAAGAAGGATGATTCACGTTTCCAGGATGAGACTACCTATGGTACTTTCGGTCGTGGAGGAACAGCTCATACATTTGTTAATCCAAATACAAATAAGTGGGTGCCTAACGTATTCCCTGTATATCTTGGCGGAAAATATGTATTAAATACATATGGTGTTAGTGGAAACCCATCTCAGTCAAATGTTTTCTGTGGTATAAATAAAGCAGATGATGGTTCTCGTACTGCTGAAAAGGGTGATGCACATCGTGACGTTATCATGGCTAGAACAGGTGAAACATACTTAATTAAGGCTGAAGCACAAGTACGTATGGAAAAATACCAGGATGCTATTGCTACTGTTAATTTATTGCGTGCAAGAGCACAATGGAAGAATGGTGAGAATAGAGAGTTCTATACAGATGGATCAATGGCTTTCTTGAAGAGCTATGGTGGTGATGAAGACAATTCAACTGCATCATCTGTATTGGGCAAGTGTAAAGATGCAAAAAAAGTTAAGCTTGATAACAAGGCTGCATTTGAAGCATCATTTATACAGCGTAGTACATACTATTTATCAACTGGTATAGCAAAAACAACAGATCCTTCTAGCTTGCAGATTGCTAGTTACAAAACTTTGCCTGCAGAAGATGAATCAGTTTTATCTGCTATGGGAGTTAGTGGTGATAAAGATAGGTTGATAAACTTTATTCTTAATGAAAGAACTCGCGAGTGTTTAGGTGAATGGAATAGATGGGAAGAACTTAGCCGTACAAAGACTTTAGTTAAACGTGCTAAACTCTATAATCCTGAGGCTTCAAAGAATGTAGCTGAAAAACACCTACTTCGTCCTATACCTCAAACATTCCTTGATCAACTTCAAAATGAAGATGGTACTAACTTGACAGACGAGCAAAAGGCTGCTTGGCAGAATACAGGATATTAATAAAGGTTTTACTATTTGTTATTTGATAATAATAATTTTAAGAGGGTGTGTCGTGATGACACCCCCTCTTTTTTTGTTGCAAACGCCGGAATAATGATAGTCCTTATTGTACTAAATTGGTTTTGGACTATTCACTATGTAATTGTACAAAATTCTATTTTATGCAATATGTTGCTTACATATTTTTGCTTTCCAAAGTATAATAATTCAAAACTATTAATATCATAAATACGATATGAAAAAGATTTTTCTTGCTGCTTTTGGACTTCTTGCTCTATGTAATTCAGCTGTTGCCCAGTTTGGCAATGTCTCAAAATCAGAGATGAAGAGTTTTGTAGATCCTCAAACAGGATATAAAATAACAATGCTCACAGATACAATGAAGAATGATAGATTTCTATATCAAACAGATCCAATGTGGACTGCTGATGGGAAGTATCTGTTATTCCGCTCTTCAAGTCGCGGTGGCAATTCTTTAGAAAAAGAGGTGAATGGTGAAAAACCAAAGTCAAGACCGGTACAGATCTATTTTATCGAAATAGCAACCGGGAAGATTACCCAGGCAACAGAAAGTGATAATTTGGGAAGTGTTTTTCTTGCAAACAAGAGCAATCGTATGTTTATGAGTCGTCAAGAGAATGAAAATTGGAACATGTATGTTATTGATCTTGATAGATTCTTTACAGATGCAAAAAAAGGAAAAGTTGATAGTAAAAGTTCTTATGAGAAGTTTATAGGCACATTTCCAAAGAACATGGGTAAACCAGGTGGATATGCAATAGACTGCAATGATGACTATGCATATATTACTGTCGAACGCGAGGGAACTAAGGAAGAGGAAGAGAGGATGATGAAGAATGCATATATAGGAGAGAGTAATCAGCCTATAAAAATACAACCAACTCTTTGTGGAATAAGAAAGATGAATCTTAAAACAGGTGAAGTAACAAAGGTTGTTGACACTGAATTTAAGACCGGGCATATACAGGCAAGCCGTTTCACTCCAGGTGAGATCGTATTCTGCAATGAAACAGGAGGTGATGCCTATCAACGCATGTGGTTCTGCACTGCCGATGGCTCCGTGTTCAAGCCTCTTTATAATGAGACAAAACTTGATTGGGTGACACACGAGACATTTGTAACTAAAGACTATGTCTATTTCAATATATTGGGTTTCCAACCAAGACTTAGAAAGCAGCTTAGTGGTATTGTAAGAATAAACTTGCGAACTGATGATGTGGAACCTATTGGACAGGTTGAGATGGATAAAGACCGCAAGGCTATGGAAGGACAACTAATTGGCAGAGGATTTTGGCATTGTAATGCAAGCAGAGATAATGTATGGGCTGCAGGTGATACTTTTGGAGGTAATGTGTGGCTTATAGATATTAAAACTGGTAAGCGTCACTGGATTGCATCTGATACAAAGATGAAGCCTGACCATGCTCACCCAAGTTTTAGCCCTGATGGAACAAAACTACTTTTCCAATCAGGGCATTTTACCAGTGGTAAACGTCTGAATCTTATGATGTTTGATATTAGTACAGTAGATAAAAAGAATTGAAAAATCTTAAAGTTATAATATAATGAAGAAAAAAATAGTATTAGTCTTTTTGACTCTCTTTTGTATCGGTTTTGTAAGAGCCAATGCAGAGGCGCGCGATAAATATAATTTTAACTCCAACTGGCTTTTATGGGTAGGAGATGACTCTAGTGCAAAAGAGTTCAAATATGATGATTCCCGTTGGAAGAAGGTTACATTGCCACGTCCATTTAATGAAGATGAGGCTTTTCGTTTGAGTATAGAGCAACTTACTGATACCATTATATGGTACCGCAAGCATTTTGTACTCCCTAAAGAGAGCAAAGGAAAGAAAGTCTTTGTAGAGTTTGAAGGTGTAAGACAGGGAGCTGACTTCTACATTAACGGCAAGTATATAGGTCTTCATGAAAACGGAGCTATGGCAGTAGGATTTGATGTCACTCCATATATCAAGTATAATAAAGAGAATGTTATTTCTGTTAGGATAGATAATAACTGGAGTTATAAGGAACGTGCTACCGGTACAAAATACCAATGGAGCGACCGTAACTTTAACGCTAACTATGGAGGAATTCCAAAGAATATATGGCTTCATATCACTGATAAACTTTACCAGACATTACCATTATACAGCAACCTTAAGACGACAGGTGTCTATGTATATGCAGAGGATATCAAGGTTAAGTCGAAGAGAGCTGTTATCAATGCAGAATCACAAGTAAAAAATGAGTATGCTAAGAATAAAAGAGTAGCATATAAAGTTGAGCTGATTGATAATGAAGGCAAAAGTGTTAAGAAATTCGGATCAGATGAAGTGTTAGTTAAGCCGGGTGAAACAGTTACTCTAAAGGCTGCCGATAGTGTAGAAGGACTTCATTTCTGGAGCTGGGGGTATGGCTATCTATATACTGTTAAAACAAGTCTTTGGGTAGATGGTAAGAAAGTTGATGAGGTTGCAACACGTACCGGTTTCAGGAAGACACGTTTTGCTGATGGAAAAATTTGGCTAAACGACAGAGTGATACAGATGAAAGGTTTTGCACAACGTACCAGTAATGAGTGGCCAGGAGTGGGTATGAGCGTTCCTGCATGGTTGAGTGATTATAGCAACGGCCTTATGGTTGAAGGTAATGCTAATCTGGTAAGATGGATGCATATTACTCCATGGAAACAGGATATTGAGTCTTGCGACCGTGTAGGTCTTATTCAGGCTATGCAGGCGGGAGATGCTGAGAAAGATAGCAAGGGACGCCAATGGGGACAACGCACTGAACTTATGCGTGATGCCATAATATATAATCGAAACAATCCGAGCATCTTGTTCTATGAATGTGGAAATGAATCAATAAGTCGCGAGCATATGCAGGAGATGAAGGCAATAAGAGATATGTATGATCCTAATGGAGGACGTGCAATAGGCTCTCGTGAGATGTTGGACATACGTGAGGCTGAATATGGTGGCGAGATGCTATATATAAACAAGAGCAAACATCATCCTATGTGGGCTATGGAGTATTGCCGCGATGAGGGATTGAGAAAATATTGGGATGAATATTCATATCCTTATCATATTAATGGAGATGGTAATGATTCATTCCGCTCAGCTGCGACAAACACTGTGCAGAAGAAAGTAGATGCCAGACCATACAATCGCAATCAGGACTCTTTCACTATAGAGAATGTTATGCGCTGGTTTGACTATTGGCGTGAACGTCCCGGAACGGGAGATCGTGTTAGCTCTGGTGGAGTTAAAATTATATTCTCGGATACAAACACTCATTACCGAGGAGTAGAGAATTACCGCCGTAGTGGTGTTACAGATGCTATGCGTATTCCTAAAGATCCATTCTTCGCACATCAGGTGATGTGGGACGGCTGGGTTGATATTGAGAAACCACGTATCTATATTGTGGGACATTGGAACTATAAAAAAGATACAGTAAAACCTGTTTATGTAATATCAAGTGCAGAGAAAATTGAGCTATTTCTTAATGGAAAATCATTAGGATATGGAGTAAAAGAGTATAATTTCCTAAATACATTTAAGGACCTACATTTCGAAGAGGGAAAACTTGAAGCCGTAGGATATGATGCAAATGGTAAAGAGTGTTGTCGTACTATGTTGCAGACAGCCGGCAAACCAGAGAAGATAAAATTAAGTTTGATTCAGAATCCGAATGGATGGAAAGCTGATGGAGCTGATATGGTTCTGTTGCAGGTAGAGGTAACCGATAAGGATGGCCTACGTTGTCCTTTGGCTAATGATACGATTCATTTCCAAGTTGACGGACCTGCAGAATGGAGAGGTGGTATAGCTCAAGGCAAGGACAACTTTATTCTTTCGAAAGATCTGCCGGTGGAATGTGGAGTAAACCGTTCATTGATACGTTCACTTACTGTTCCTGGCAATGTACATATTACTGCCAAGCTGAAGGATTGGAACAGGCAGTGATAGATTTGACTACATCTACTGTTGAGGTAAAAGGTGGACTATCTAAATATATTCCGGGAGAAGCTTTGAAAGGACGACTGACACGTGGTGAAACACCTCTTACCCCATCATATAGTGATTCAAAGATAGATGTGAAAATTCTTTCTGCTGTAGCTGGAGTTAATAGTGATGATGCAGCAAATAGCTTTGATGATAATGAGCTTAGTGAGTGGAAAAATGATGGAAATTTGAGAACTGCGTGGATAAAATATACCTTCGAACGCCCTGCTAGAATTGATGAAATTTGTATGAAACTTACAGGATGGCGTATGCGTAGTTATCCATTGGAGATATATGCTGGTGATGAGAAGATATGGAGTGGCGAAACAGAAAAGAGCCTTGGATATGTCCATCTTAATGTAAAACCTGTTTTTACTAAGGAAATATCTATACGTCTTAATGGTTCAAGTAAAGAGAATGATGCCTTCAATGGAATAGTTGAAGTGGCTGCACCTGCTGCTGGAGAACTTGATCTGTTTAAAGCAAAAGATGGGGATAAGACAAATAATGAGTTGCGCATTGTAGAGGTCGAATTTAAAGAGAGCTTATTGCAATAGGAAATATATAGTAATTGATTCCATATGATGTGAACGATATAACATTAATATGAATAATTATCTATTCATATATAATTGTATCTCTTCTATCTTTGAGTATTGATATATTCTATATCCTTTCTAATAGAAAAAAGATGAAATACATACAGAAGATTATGTGCTTACTTTTTATCACTATAATGATACAAGAGGTAAATGCACAACAAAAAATAAATGCTCCAGTAAAAGATGTAAATGGAGTTATTGATAATACTTTAGATAGCCTAAATATAGCACTTACATCTCGTCCTCAATCAGGCTCTTCCAGAAAAGGAGATAATCCTGTCCTGTTTCTTGTAGGTAACTCGACTATGCGTACCGGAACTCTTGGAAATGGTAATAATGGTCAGTGGGGATGGGGATTCTTTGCTCATGAATACTTTGACGAGGATAAGATTACAGTAGAGAATCATGCGTTGGGTGGAACAAGTAGCCGTACTTTCTATAATAAATTATGGCCAGATGTTCTAAAAGGTATCCGTAAGGGCGATTGGGTAATAATCGAATTGGGACATAACGATAACGGACCATATGATAGTGGAAGAGCAAGAGCTTCAATACCTGGAATCGGTAAGGAATATCTTGATGTCACAATCAAGGAGACCGGCGTTAAAGAGAGAGTATATACTTATGGAGAATATATGCGCCGTTTCATAAGTGAAGTGAAGAAAAAAGGGGCTCATCCAATACTTATGTCGCTTACTCCACGAAATGCATGGGAGGATAAGGATAGC
This sequence comes from Phocaeicola paurosaccharolyticus JCM 15092, assembly GCF_000613805.1. Lineage (GTDB taxonomy): Bacteria > Bacteroidota > Bacteroidia > Bacteroidales > Bacteroidaceae > Phocaeicola > Phocaeicola paurosaccharolyticus. The sequence continues at coordinate 71,878 of NZ_BAJR01000003.1, forward strand.
ACAATCATTACACGTGTTAACAAGACTTTCGGACTATGGGCTAAACAGGTTGCTAAAGCAGCAAAAATTCCATTTATCGATCTGAATGATATCTCTGCCAGAAAGTTTGAGAAGTTTGGTAAGAAGAAGGTTCAGTATATGTTCTATATTGATCGTATTCATACAAGTGCTTTCGGTGCAAGAGTGAATGCTGAGTCGGCTGCTGAGGGAATAAGAAACACAAAAGGATTAAAGTTAGCCAATTTCCTAAAGCCAGTCCAAGTGGATAGTGTCATAGGAAAAAGCCGCAAGAAAGGTTGTCCAATACTCTTCACTGTTGGTGATAGCACTGTGAAAAATCAAGATAAAGATGAGAATGGCCAATGGGGATGGGGAAGTGTAATATCTGAACTTTTCAATACATCCAAAATAACTGTTGAAAACCATGCAATGGCCGGCAGAAGCGCACGCACTTACCTTGATGAAGGAAGATGGGACAAAGTATATAATGCCTTGCAACCTGGCGACTTTGTCTTAATACAATTCGGACATAACGATGTGGGAGATATAAATATAGGTAAGGCACGAGGAGAACTTACCGGATCTGGTGATGAGAGTAAGGTGTTCAAGATGAGTAATACAGGCAGATACCAGGTGATTTATACCTTTGGATGGTATTTGAGAAAATTCATTATGGATGTTCAAGAAAAAGGTGCCACACCTATTGTTCTTAGTCATACTCCACGCAATATATTCGACTCAGGCAAGATTGAGCGTAACAGTGGCTCTCTTGGAAAATGGACTAAAGATGCAGCTGAATCAACTGGAGCATATTATATAGATTTGAATAAGATATCTGCTGATAAGCTTCAGAAGATAGCTGATGAAGATGGTCTAAAGAAATTGGGAGAGTACTTTTGTAAAGATCATACTCATACATCTATTAAAGGTGCACATTTGAATGCTCAGGGAATAGCAGAAGGTCTAAAGGATGTCAACTGCCCTTTGAAAGAGTACTTAAAGTGACCTAAACAATATCTTCTATAAATGAGAGTTATTATGAGAAACATATTTATTTTCCTTACTCTTATGCTATCTGTGAATGCTGTAGCTCAGAGTGGTAAAATCTCCGGATTAAATTCTAGGGAGTTTAATAAATATTGGAAAGTTGAATCAGAATCACCTCTTTATAAGGTTACTTTCAAAGGAGATACTGCAGATATCATCTCTCCAAAAGGACTGACTCTCTGGAGAAAGGAGAAGCTGAGAAGTGATATTATCATTGAATATGATGCATGTGTGGCTATTGAATCAGAGGGTGATCGTTTAAGTGATTTGAACTGCTTTTGGATGGCATCTGATCCCAAGAGTCCCGAATCAATATGGAAAAGAGAAAAATGGCGCAGAGGAATTTTTGAGAGATGTTATTCGCTTCAGCTATATTATCTGGGATATGGAGGAAATAATAATACTACCACACGTTTTCGCAGATATCAAGGTAATGAGGAGGGGGTAAAAGATCCGAAATGTCGTCCCTCTATCATTAAGGAGTATAAGGATGATTCGCATCTGCTAAAGCCGAATCATTGGTATCATATTAAGATAATGAACCGTAATAACAGAGTGAGTTTCTTTATTGATGGTAAATGTATTGTGGATTATAATGATGCCAAACCTCTTAAAGAGGGATGGTTTGGATTTAGAACTACACTTTCGCACACTAAGATAACAAACTTCAGGTACTCTATAGAGCAAAAAGGGAAACTAAACATTCCGCTGAACTGGATAGGTAATAGTCCGAAAAAAGATAAACCGGTAAGTTTTGGAGTTCCCTTTGACAAAGGCGAACTGTCAACCAACGAGAATCTATCTCTTATCTCAAGCGATAGTAAAAACATACCTGTGGATATGTGGCCATTAGCTTATTGGCCTGATGGCTCTGTGAAATGGTGCGGAATAGCAGCTGTTATTCCTAAAGGAACATCCAGTATATCTTTGGCGAAGAGTGAGAAGAAGAGGTCGTCGAAAAAACAGAATGCTGGTAAAAAACTTCAAATAAATGAGACTCCTGCATCCATTAAGATATCTACTGGAGAGGTTATCGCATATATATCTAAGAGTGGTAAATTCTTTATCGACAGCCTTTTCTATAAAGGGGTGAAAGTCGGTGAGAAGGCAAGAGTGATATGCGGAACTCAGAGCGAACCTGTTTCTGAAAACTCTGGCAATGTGATTTATGATAATTACGAAAGTCAGATAAAGAAAATCACCATAGAGCGTGCCGGTGATATACGTGCATTAGTTAAGTTCGATGGTATCCTTAAGAATCAGAAAGGCCGTGAATGGCTACCTTTTACTATCCGTGCCTATTTCTATGGTGGCAGTGGTGAGATAAAGATAGTCCATAGCTTGGTTTTTGATGGAGATCAGAATAAGGATTTTATCCGTTCACTTGGTATAAGATTTGATGTACCTATGCGCGAGGCTTTATATAACCGTCATGTGGCTTTCTCATGTTCCGATGGCGGCGTGTGGAGTGAACCTGTGCAACCACTTATCGGTAGACGTATACTGACATTGGATGGCTATGGCCCATTGCAGAAGATGCAGATGAGTGGTGAGCGTATCCCTGATTACGAAAAATTTGATGCAAAGAACCGCTCATTATTGGATAACTGGGCATCATGGGATAGCTATCGTCTTTCACAACTTAATGCAGATGCTTTCACTATACGTAAGAGAACGAATGGCAATAACCCATGGATAGGAACTTTCTCAGGAACACGTAGCAATGGATATGCTTTTGTTGGTGATGTAACAGGAGGATTGTCTGTCGGATATAAAGATTTCTGGCAATCATATCCATCATCAATAGAGATAACAAATACGAATTCAGATAAGGCCTCGTTGACTGCATGGCTATGGAGTCCGGAAGCTGAGCCTATGGACCTTCGCCATTATGATAATGTAGCTCATGATCTTAATGCCAGCTATGAAGATGTTCAGGAAGGACTTAGTACACCATACGGCGTAGGCCGTACATCTACTATTACTATAATGCCTCAATGTGGGTATAAGGGCAAAGAAGATTTTGCACAACAAGCAGAGGAGTATTCTGAGACATCTGTTTTGATGCCAACAGCTGAGTATCTTCATGACAAGCAGGCATTCGGTATATGGAGCCTTCCTGATAGGAAAACTCCTTTTAGAGAGAAAATCGAAGATAGATTGGACTTCTTTATAGAGTACTATAAGAAAGCAATTGAAGAGAATAAGTGGTATGGCTTTTGGAACTATGGTGATGTTATGCATACCTATGATCCGGTACGTCACACCTGGTTATATGATGTGGGTGGCTATGCATGGGATAATACAGAGTTGGCTACCAATATGTGGATATGGTATAGCTTCTTGCGTACAGGTCGTGCTGACATATGGAAGATGGCTGAGGCTATGAGCCGTCACACATGTGAAGTCGATGTTTATCACTTGGGTCCTAATGCCGGATTGGGTAGTCGTCATAATGTAAGCCATTGGGGATGCGGTGCAAAGGAGGCTCGTATTAGCCAGGCTGCATGGAATAGGTTCTATTACTATCTTACCACTGATGAAAGAAGTGGAGATTTGATGAGCGAAGTTAAAGATGCAGATCAGAAACTATATACTCTCGATCCAATGCGTCTTGCTCAGCCAAGAAGTCAATATCCATGCACAGCACCGGCTCGTCTTAGAATTGGACCGGATTGGTTGGCATATGCAGGCAATTGGATGACAGAGTGGGAGCGTACTAGGGATAATTCATATCGCGACAAGATCTTGGCTGGAATGAAGAGCATCGTTGCTTTACCAAGTAAAATATTCACAGGACCATTGGCATTAGGCTATGATCCTAAGACAGGAATAATTACAAGTGAATGCGATCCAAAGCTTCAGTCAACAAACCACCTCATGACAATAATGGGAGGTTTCGAGATTATGAACGAGATGATCAAAATGGTTGATTACCCTGAATGGAACAGTGCATGGCTGGAGTTCACAGCTAACTACAAGGATAAAGCCTTTAAAATAAATAGAAATAGATTCCGTATATCTCGTCTTCTGGGCTATGCTGCATATCATAACAGCGATACACAGATGGCTCACGAAGCTTGGAGTGAGATGATGCCTGAGAAAGATGGCAAACCTCTTCGTATCTATTCATCAAAGAAGATATTGCCACCTGAGGTTCCATCTCCTATAGATGAGTGCATAGGTATAAGTACAAATGATGTCGCAACTTGGGGACTTGATGCTATATATCTGCAGGAAGTGGTTCCTATGGATGACTGGAAATAAAGGAAATGTATTACTAACATATATAATATGAAAAAGAGAATTAAGATTCTGAATATTATAGCTTTAATGCTATTTGTTACAACTGCTAGTATTCATGCGCAGAAAAAGAATGAGCCAATTAATGATTCAAATACTCCATTACATCTGCTTAAGCCGGATTATAATGTACCATATAGAGTATTAACCAAAGAAGATATTAAGGTTGATATTGACCGCATCCTACACTATCTTGAATCATGCACTCCAACAAAAGTTGTGGATAAGAGAGATGGTAAAGTTATAGAGAATTATAAAAAAATAGATGAAAATTCTCAGCTTGAAAGAGGAACATTCCGTTTAGCAAGTTATGAGTGGGGTGTGACCTACTCAGCTATGCTCTCTGCAGCACAGATTACAGGTGACCAAGCTTATTATAAATATGTAACCGATCGTTTCTCTTTCCTATCAAAAGTGGCTCCATACTTTAATAAACTTCTTAAGGATGGTAAAGCTATTGATTCTCAGATGAAACAGATTCTTGCTCCTCATGCTTTGGATGATGCAGGAGCTGTTTGTGCTTCTATGATAAAACTACAGCAGAACGATAAGTCTCTAGATCTCTCAGCACTTATCAATAACTATATGGATTTTATAGTTAATAAAGAGTACAGACTTTCTGATGGTACTTTTGCACGTACTCGTCCACAGTATAATACTGTTTGGCTTGATGATATGTTTATGGGAATACCTCCTGTAGTACAATTTTCAAATATGGCCGATGGTGAAAAAGACAAATATCTCTCAGAAGCAGTGAAGCAAGTTCTACAGTTTTCTCAACGTATGTGGGTTCCCGAGAAGAACCTCTTCCGCCATGGATGGGTTGAAGGTATGAAACAGCATCCTGCATTCTTCTGGGGAAGAGCTAATGGATGGGCACTGTTGACTATGTGTGAGGTGTTGGATGTACTTCCTGAGAATTATCCTCATAGAGGAGAAATTATGGAATTGTTTAGAAAACATGTGGCAGGTTTGGCAGCTTTGCAAAGTGGTGAAGGATTATGGCATCAGTTGCTTGATCGTAATGACTCATATCTGGAAACCTCTGCTACTGCAATATATGTATATTGTATTGCCCATGCAATCAATAAGGGATGGATTGATGCTATGGCATATGGTCCTGTAGCCCACTTAGGATGGAATGCTATTAGCACTAAGATAGACTCAAAAGGTCATATCAGTGGTATATGTGTGGGAACAGGAATGGCTTATGATCCTGCATTCTACTATTATCGCCCTGTAAATGAATATGCAGCACATGGTTATGGACCTGTAATTTGGGCAGGTGCCGAGATGATAAATCTGGTCAACAATCAACATCCAAAGATGAATGATAGTGCTGTGATGTATTATCAGAATGAGCAGAAGACTACTGAGCCAATATTCCACGTGACAGATAAATAAATATTTATAACATAATTAAGGAGAAACAGTATGAAACGTGAAGCTTTTAAAATGTTCTTGAAACCAGGATTTGAACAGGAGTATAAGAAAAGACATGCCGCAATTTGGCCTGAGCTAAAGAAGATGCTTTCTGATGGTGGAGTGTATGACTACTCAATCTATTGGGATGAGGAGACAAATATACTATTTGCATGCCAGAAGACTAAGGGTGATGAATCATCACAGGACATGGGAAACAATCCTATCGTTCAGAATGGTGGGACTATATGGCTGACATAATGGAGGTAAATCCAGATAATTCACCTGTTACTATCCCATTACCAGAGATGTTTCATATGGATTAACGATATAGTATTTTAGTATTTTAGGTTAGGGTAATACGGTTCATGATAAGTCTTTATGACTTTAGTGAATCGTATTTTTTACTCCTCATCCAACTTCTTTGGACATTTGCCTATATTCCTATACTCTGATGGAGTCATCATAGTGCTCTTCTTAAATACAGAAAAGAAATGCTCTGTAGAAGAGTAATTTAATTTATAGCATATCTCTTTTATAGGAAGAGATGTTTCAACAAGAAGTTGTTTTGCTTTCCTTATCTTAAGTTCCTGAAAATATTTAGCAGGAGCATAACCTGTGTACTCTTTGAAGACCTTCCTGAACCAAGAATAGCTAATGTTAAGTTTAGTCGCTATCTCTTTAGCGTCGATCTCCTTCTCTATATTTTCACGCATTATAATCTTTGAACACTCAATCTTCTGAGCTGCTTTGTTCATCTCATACTTCTGATTGTTGGATATGTATATTATCTCTCCAATGATATGTAGTATAATACCTGAAATGCACTGCTGCGAGAAACTCTTATCCGATTCAGCCACTTCAAGTGCTTTGGAAAAGAGAGAAACGATATCTTCGTTTATTCCTAATGAGACGACCTGATTCTCTTTACTTATGAATGAGTTGCTGAATAAATTATCTGCAATAGTTCCTTTAAATCCTATGTAGTATTCATTCCATCCTGTCTCCATATTAGGAGAATAACTATGCCACTGGCCAGGAAATAAAATGAGAAGAGTACCCTTTTCTATCTCTGATTCCGGTGTCGTCTCACTATGAAATGTGCCTTTCCCTTTTGTGATATATACAAGTTGGTATTCATTAAGCACTCTCCCTTGTTGAGGAGAGAAATAGTAAGAGTCCGGATGGTTCTTAGGGGGATATATGCCTCCAGCCTCAATAGACTGAAATCCTACAGTGTTAACAGAGAGACCGAAGTTACAGTCTCGCTCACTTACAATTAGGTATTTAAATTCCGTTGCGTGTTTGTTGTAGTGCATACAATAGTATTTATCATTAGGATAAACAAATATATTGTTTTTTATTGAAGATGAACAGAAAAATCCCACTATAACATAAATAATTGTGTTATAGTGGGATAGGTGAAAAATAAAAAGTTCGTTATTTAGGTAAGTTGAAAGCTATTGAAAGTTCTTTCATCTGTTCGTCGCTCATTCCTTCAGGCTCAAAGCCCATGTTCTTTGCAGCTATGTAGATAAGTGCAGACTTGTTGAGTACGTCTACCTGGTCGAATGCTTCGAAAATGTCTGTTGATACGGAACAAACTCCATGTTTTTCCCATAAGACAACATCATAATCATTCAACTCTTCAACAGTCTTAGTAGCCAACTCTGTACCGCTAGGCATCTTATATTCTACAATACCTAATCCTCTTGGACAGAATGCTTTTGTCTCAGGAATCATGCTCCAAAGAATCTTAGTAAGCACATCTTTCTCTAAAAAGCTTCTCTTATGACTCATTGCTACAAGTTCAATAGGATGAGTGTGCAATGAAGCCTTGTAGTTATTGCCTTTACTAATCATATCCGAATGCATAAGCAGATGTGATGCTATTTCAGATGTTGGTTTTATAGGATTATCTGCAATTACTTCATAATTCTCTCCATCATCACAAATTCTAACGAATGAGCCATTCTCCATAGGTTTTCTAGCGAGATCTCTCATTCTTTTGTTTGTACCTTTGCAGAAGAAATAGCAACCTGCTAGATTAGGGAGTTTGAATCCAAAGCCACTCTTGGGTGCAATAGAAGGCATATTCTTTATCTCTTCATCTACATATTCAGTCACATTGACTACAATATTTCCTCCGTTTCTCTCAGCCCAACCTTTTTGCCATAAATATCCTGCAACTTCGGCTACCTTATCTATCTCTTCTTTTAAAAGAGGGCGATCATTTAATATTGATTTCATCATATATCTCTATTTTAATAATTCTGGTAAGAAACATGAAACAACAAGTACTACCAATCCTGTTACAAGCACAATAATTGTTTTACTATTGCATCCTTTCCACTCTTTCAATATTATTCCCCATACATTTGAGAATGTTACATTCAGTGACATTAGTATACACCACGAGAATGTTAGGAGAGTGGCTGATGAAGCTAGGAATCCTTTGCCAAGACTTAATCCGAAGAACTGACTATACCACAACAATCCGGCAAGAGCACAGAATAGGAGATTATTTGATAAGATTGAAGTCTTACCATAGTCACTCCATGTATGGTTCTTTGAATTCTGATAGATACAGTATAATGCATTAGTAAGAAAACCTCCTGTAGTCACCATAAGTGTGGCAGGTAGAGTTTTATAGATGGCATCAGTGCTCTCGAAACATAATGGCTCTCCAAATCCAAGTCCTATGCTGAAGCATGCACTCATAAATCCGGCAAGCAAAGCAACTATCATACCTTTTGTGAAATTGAAATCCTTCACAGCCTTTTTCTTCTCCTCATCACTAAGTGTTGAGGATTTCATACTTCCTGCATAACCAATTATGGCAATACCTACCAATGTTACAGCAACACCTACAATAACAGCAGTGGTAAGCTCATTAGCTTTTCCTGTAAATATTGGGGTGAGGATTGTACCCAAACCTGCACAAGTGCCTAATGCTATAGACTGGCCTAATGCAACACCAAGATATCTCATTGAGAGTCCAAAAGTCAAACCTCCTACGCCCCATAGAACTCCAAAGAATAGAGACCATAAAGTAGCAGTCGGGTTCTGAATGTAAATATCAAAGAGTGAAGCTCCTTGTGGCACTGCCAACAAGGCTCCAAGAAATGGGAATATAAGCCAGGCAAATACTCCTTGTACCATCCAATATGATTCCCAACTCCATGATTTTATCTTGTTTATTGGGACATAACAGCTGGATTGACAGAATGCTCCGATGGCAATAATTAATAAACCAATTATCAACTCCATAACAGTGTGGATTTATCGTTTAGAAGTTACTTCAGTTTCATATTTTTCTATCTCAGCGATAAATTCTTCGCCAACAGGAACATTATTCTTATAGCAGAACATATCCCATACAGCATTCCAAGGAAGTGACTTGCTCTCTTCAAGAAGTGCAAGACGTTGGAATCCTTTATCTTCTGCTTCATATTTTCTTAATGTATTCAATGGCTCAAGAAGTGCCTGACACATACATTTCTGTGTAGCTCTACTACCAATGACATAAGCACCGATTCTGTTAATTGATGCATCGAAGTAGTCAAGACCGATATGAACTTTATTAAGAGCATCACATCTTACTATCTCTTTGCAAAGATCAAGAGTGTCATCATTTAATATTGTTACGTGGTCTGAATCCCATCTTACAGGACGGCTTACATGTAACATCAACTCTGGAACAAAGAGAAGTAGAGAAGAAACTTTATCAGCTACACTCTCTGTTGGGTGGAAGTGACCTGTATCTAAAGTTATAATCTTATTGTTCTTAGATCCATATCCTACATAGAAATCATTTGAACCAACAGTATAGCTCTCAAGACCAATACCGAATACTTTTGATTCAATGCAATCCTTCATCATATCATATTTCTTCTCAAAGATATTATCAAGAGAGTCTTTAAGAAGAGCACGGTATTTCATTCTGTTTACAGTGATATCCTTGCTACCATCGTGTACCCAGATATTCATAATACATGGATCATTCTGGTATTCACCTATCTTCTGAGCTATCTCACGACAACGTTTTGTATGCTCGATCCAGAAATTGCGGATAGACTCATCTGGATTTGATAATGATAGGTTGCCTGATTTTGGATGAGAGAAAGATGTTGAGTTAAAGTCCAATTTTAAATTGTTTTCTTTAGCCCACTGCATCCAGCTATCAAAGTGCTTTGGCTCTACCTGGTCTCTGTCGACAAACTCACCTTTGAAATCACCATAAATTTCATGTAGGTTTACGCGGTGGTTACCTGGTATAAGTGATGCAGCCTTTTTGATATCTGCTCTTACCTCATCTATGTTACGTGCTTTGCCTGGGTAGTTACCTGTTGCCTGGATACCTCCTGTGAGTTCTCCTTTTGATTCAAAACCTGTAACATCGTCGGCTTGCCAACAGTGGAGAGATAGTTGAACTTTCTGTAACTTCTCCATTACCTCTTCAACATTGATACCAACTGCTTGGTAACGTTCAATAGCAATTTCGTATGCTTTTGTTATTGATGCTTCTTTCATTTGTAGTTTTATTTTTGGTTATTAAATTTATTAGATATCGTTTCTAAATAATGTTAGGTATTTATCATATGCTTTTCCCCATAACTCACCATCTTCAGGTTGATATGCGACTGTATCAATAGAATCTTTTATAAGCGTTCTCATAGATTTGATGTCGCTTACAATTCCTGAACTCATAGCTTGTATCATTATATTTCCTATAGCAGTAGCTTCACTTGGCCCGGCTACAACTTCAATACCTAGGGCATTGCTTGTTAACTGGTTTAATAGAGCATTCTTTGAACCTCCGCCTATGATGTGAAGTACATTAATCTCTTTTCCTGATAGGTTAGTAAGAGTTGTAAAGACCTGTCTGTATCTTAGTGCTAGTGACTCGAATATACAACGTGTTATTTCCCCATAAGTGGTAGGAACAGGTTGCGATGTTTGCTTGCAGTAACTCTTTATAGCATCGATCATCGATGATGGATTAGCAAAACAAGGAGAGTCCGGATTTATAATATATTTAAATGGCTCAGCTTTAAGTGCAGCATCAATAAGCTCAGGGTAAGAATAGTTATGTTCTTTCTCCCATTCTGCTCTGCATCTCTCCAAAAGCCACATGCCACATATATTCTTTAGGAATCTTATTGTACCCTGAATACCTCCTTCATTTGTGAAGTTTTCTTTGAAGCTATTCTCATTTATTATAGCATCAGAGTTTTCTATACCCATAAGACTCCATGTTCCTGAACTGAGGTATGCAAAATGATCATCTTTAGCTGGCACTGCAGCAACAGCAGAAGCTGTATCGTGACCTGCAACGGCTATTACAGGTATATCCGACAATCCGGTGATTTCTTGTACTTCTTTACTTAGGTTGCCTATTATATGTCCCGGGAAAACAATAGGTGCGAATTTATCTTTGCTAATACCTATTTCATTAAGCAACTCTTCATCAAACTCTCTCTTATTGGCATTTAGCATCTGTGAGGTGGATGCGATTGTATATTCAGTAACCATTTTGCCGGTAAGCAGATATGAGAGCGCATCAGGCATGAACAGAATCTTATCTGAAGCTTCCAAAGCTTGGCAGTTTCTTTGTTTTTGAGCAAAAAGTTGGAATAGAGTATTGAAGTTCATTATCTGGATACCTGTGTTTCCATAAACCTTCTCTTTACTAACCTTTTTAAATAGCTGGGCAGGAGAATCTATAGTACATGGATCCCTATATGAGTATGGATTTGATAAAATCTCACCATTCTTATCAATAAATACAACATCTACTCCCCAAGTATCAATACCTATAGAGCTAATCTCAATATTCTCTTTTGATATTATTTTTAATCCGTTTAGTATTTCATGGTATAGTGCTAGAATATCCCAATAGAAGCGGTTGCATGATTGAATGATATGATTGGGAAATCGTGTGATTTCTCTAAGTTCAATCTTCTGATCGATAACTTTTCCTAATATTGTACGGCCACTGGTCGCACCTAGGTCTACTGCAAAAAAATATGTGTCTTTCATCTATCTATTAATGGTATATAATTGGTTTAATCAAAGATATACTCTCTTAAATCAAAGGATATTCTCATTTTGATAATAAAACTATACTTTTTGATTCTATTACTTAATGTATAACTATGTTTCACATATAAACATGGTTTACAAATGAATATAACTATGATATATGTACTAAAATGAAACAAACAGATACCATATCTGAATCTTTTGATATACATTAGTTATCTAAGAATAAAATATCTTTATTATCCAATATTATATACTTTAAATTAATTATTATGAAAAAAGCATTTTTAGCTGTGGCTCTCCTTATGTTTGCTTCGGGCGACTTATTGAGCCAGCCACAATATAATCAAGGCTCTCTATATCTGATGAATCAGTCATTGGATATGAGTGCAGATTTCCATGATATGAGTAACACGCTATTCTTCGCTGATCATCTTGACTCTTTTGATGCGAAAAGTGGGGAGGGAATGCTTAACTGGAAAAGAGGACGTCTTGTTCCTAGGCAGGCATTTAATACAAACTGTTCACAGCCTCAGAAGTTGCAGATGCTTGATTTCCCAAATACAGCATATGTGAACGACCCCAATCTAAAGTTTACTATAGAATTTATAACTCCTCGTACTGCCAGAATAAAAGTTTTCACAACAATTGTTGAGCCTAAAAAGAGTGAGTCGGTTATGTTGGTAAAGGAGCCTGGTAAAGATAATAGTTGGAAGGTCAGTGAATCAGCCGATAAGATAGTCTATTCAAGTTCTTACGGAACGATTCAGATAAATAAAAATCCATGGAGAATAGTTCTGAAAGATAAATCAGGAAGGGTACTTAGCCAGACTGCAACATTGAGTGATGCTGACTCTACTCAGGTAAAGTATACTCCTTTCTCATTCATCAAGAGAGGCACAGATAATGCCCGTCGTATTAATCCTGTATTTACTTTGGCTGCTAATGAGATGATTTTTGGTTGTGGTGAATCTGCGACTGGACTAAATAAGGTCGGACAAAAGTTGAATCTGTTTGTAACAGACCCTCAAGGACCTGAGACTGATCAGATGTATAAGCCTATACCATTTTTTATGAGTAGTCGTGGATATGGAATGTTTATGCATACATCTGCTCCTGTTACCTGCGATTTTGGTGCGTCATATATAGGCTTGAACAAACTATTTATGGGTGATGAGAACCTTGACCTATTCATCTTTTTCGGAGAACCGAAAGACATTCTAAATGAGTATACTGAACTTGTTGGTAAACCAGGCATGCCTCCATTGTGGTCATTTGGTACATGGATGAGCCGTATTACCTATTTTAGTGAAAAGGAGGGATATGAAGTTGCTGCAAATATCAGAAAGAACAAATATCCTTGTGATGTAATTCATTTTGATACAGGATGGTTTGATGTTGACTGGCAATGTGACTATAAGTTCTCAAAGAACCGTTTCCCTAATCCTGAGAAGATGCTTAGTGATTTCAAAAAGGATGGTTTCCATGTATGTCTATGGCAGTTGCCATATTTTACACCTAAGAACAGCTACTTCCAGGAGTTGATAGATAAGAATATGTATGTTAAGAATGGAAATGGAGAACTCCCATATGAAGATGTTGTCCTTGATTTTTCAAACCCTGAAACAGTAAAATGGTATCAGGATAAATTGGCTGGTCTTCTTAAAATAGGAGTTAGTGCCATAAAGGTTGATTTCGGTGAAGGTGCTCCACTAAATGGAATATATGCATCAGGAAAGAGTGGATGGTATGAACATAACCTATATCCATTAAGATATAACAAAGCAGTAGCTGATATAACAAAGGACCTACATAATGAAAATATAATGTGGGCACGTTCTGCTTGGGCAGGATCTCAGCGTTATCCTTTACATTGGGGCGGTGATGCTGCAACAACTAATACCGGTCTATTGGGAACTCTTAGAGAAGGTCTCTCTTTTGGACTATCAGGATTCTCTTTCTGGAGTCATGACATGGGAGGTTTTGTTACATCTACTCCTGAAGATCTATATTGCCGTTGGTTACCATTTGGATTCTTGACTTCTCATACACGTGCACATGGAGCACCTCCAACAGAACCATGGTTATATGACAGCAAACGTGTTCAGGATACTTTCAGAAAGAGTGCAGAGATGAAATACCAATTGATGCCGTATGTGTATGCACAGGCTAAAGAGTGTACAGAAAAGGGACTTCCAATGCTTAGAGCACTGTTTATTGAATTCCCTGATGATCCGGGTGCATGGAAGATTGAGGATGAATATATGTTTGGTTCACAAATATTTGTAGCTCCTTTGATGGAATCAGGTATAAATGAACGTGTTGTATATCTACCTAAAGGAAAATGGATTGATTATCATGATGGAAAGGTTTACAATAGTGGCTGGAATACAATAAAAGCAGGAACTTTACCTATTATAATGCTTGTTCGTGACGGCTCTGTTCTACCTCATATTAAATTGGCTCAATCGACTTCAGAAATGGATTGGAGTAAGATAAATCTAAAGGTCTATTGTGTTGAAAAGAAGAGTGCGGAAGGACTATTATTCCTACCTTCAGATAGCAAAACACAAAGTATAAAGGTAAACTATGAACAAGGAAAGCCTGTATTATCAGGCAATGTTACAGGAACAAAGGTTAGCTTTTAATTTGTAACTTATATCTATCCCCCCTTCTCATGGGGGGATAGAAAATCCCTTTGAAATCCTCTTGAGATTACTGACAGATGCTGATTTATAATTGATATAATATAAATCCAATTAAAGTTATGAGGAATATCGCAATTGCTGTTGTGGCATTTTGTAGTATCACAATCCAAGCACAAGATTTTAAAATCAATTCTTCTGGATATTTTCAGAATTATGGAGCAAATGTAATGTTATTTAGTGATGTCTATCCAGAGGGGCATCAAGGTGGATTAACATTGGTACTGAATGGAAACCGTAAGGCTTCTAATGGTGATGTACGATTTGAGATATCTCCAGGACAGTGGCAAGCTCTTCCTAAAATAAGAGAGAGAGTGGTGGATGTTGAGAACAATGAGATTACTGTAAAATTAAGTTATCCCGATTCAACAAGACATCTTTCAGGCTTTAACCCCACAATATATCCTGATTTTGCATTTAACTATACCATAAAGGTAAAAGGAGAGAAAGATTATTTGGTACTGACAGTGGATCTTGATAAACCTGTACCTGAATCTTTTGCTGGGAAACTTGGATTCAACATTGAACTTGTTCCGTCAACTCTATTAGGCAGACCATGGTTG
Source organism: Phocaeicola paurosaccharolyticus JCM 15092 (assembly GCF_000613805.1). GTDB lineage: Bacteria > Bacteroidota > Bacteroidia > Bacteroidales > Bacteroidaceae > Phocaeicola > Phocaeicola paurosaccharolyticus. The sequence continues at coordinate 86,963 of NZ_BAJR01000003.1, forward strand.
ATGGATAATAATAGCGGAATTTTCCCTCATCAGGCTACAGGACCTACAATGAAGCAGAACTCCAATATTGAGCATATTGGAAACTTTAACTCTAAAGGGAAGGCTGATCTGAACCAGTTGCTACTGGACAAGAGTATATACAATCCTATGATTGCCGATGATATTGTATCTGCTCCTTTTGCAAAAGGTAAAAAGTTTGTGCTTAATCCTGACGATGAACTCTCCAAAATAACTATTGAAAGTGAAAAAGGTGATTTATCATTATATGATGGACGTATAAATCATAATAATGGTTGGTTTATTCTTAGAAGTGAATTCCCTGTAGGAGCTAAGGATGGAGCTGTTAAATGGATTATTCGTCCTTCTGTAGATAAAAAGTGGTACTATTCTCCGGTAGTCCAGACTTCACAAGTAGGGTATCATCCTGACCAGAAAAAGGTATCTGTCATAGAGTTGGACAGCCGTACATCTGATTTTAAGGATGTTGCTTTATACAAGATTGATGCGGATGGTCAGAAATTGGTTAAGGAGGGAAGAGCAAAAGATTGGGGTGCTTTTTTACGATATCATTATATTCAATTTGATTTCTCAGAGGTTAAAGGAGATGGACTATATAAGGTTGTTTATGATGGTAGTGAATCTCCAGTCTTTAGAATAGCAAAAGATGTGTGGACTAAAGGTATATGGCAGACTGAAGTAGAGTATTTTTTACCAATACAGATGTGCCATATGCGAGTGAATGAGAAGTATAGAGTTTGGCATGGGGCTTGCCATAATGATGATGCCCGCATGGCAAAAACAGATATTAATCATATTGATGGATATACACAAGGAACTTCTACACTATGTAAATATCAACCAGGTGAAATAGTACCGGGACTAAATGTTGGAGGATGGCATGATGCAGGTGATTACGATTTAAGAATAGAGTCACAGTCTTCAGAGGCTTATGTACTTGCAATGGCTTATGAAAACCATGGAGCTTACTGGGATGAGACAGCTATTGATTTCGATAAGAAGATTGTAGAAATGCATCAACCGGATGGAAAGAATGATATTTTACAGCAGGTTGAAAATGGTGCAATGACTATTGTTGCCGGTTGGAAAGCTTTGGGAAGATTATACAGAGGTATAATTTGTCCTACAGTAAGGCAATATGTACATTTAGGTGATGCTGTAACTGAAACTGACAATATTATAGGCAATGATGATGACCGTTGGGTATTTACAGAAGACAATCCAGGACGGGAGTTTCAGGTTGCTGCACAACTTGCCGGAATATCTCGAGCTTTGAAGGGATATAATGATTCTCTTAGTGATGAGTGCCTCAACATATCACGTTCTATTTTTGACAGAACACGATCGGATAGCAATTGGATCATGACAAATAAGATACATGCTGCCGTAGAACTTTATCTTGCCACTAAAGAGCGAAATTATAGGGACTTTGTATTAGCACAGGAGAACTTTATCTGTAATAACATTAACCAAACAGGTTGGTTTATAGGGCGATTTGATAAAGCAGCAGGAGATAAGAAATTCAGTAAGGCTATACGTAAAGCTTTACCAAAGTTACGCGAGATGTATATTGCTAATGAGAATAAAACTCCGTACGGAGTTCCTAATGATAGGGGTAATACTACGTCAGGCTCCTGGGAACCTCAGGGACTGGCATACAACTACTGCTTTTTGCATGATTCATATCCAGATATATTTGAGCCTGATTATATATTCAATGCTGTTCAGTATCTTCTAGGTATGCATCCAGGACGCAATCAATCCTCTTTTGTAACGGGTGTTGGATCTGAAACCATGAAGCAGGCATATGGTGTGAATAGAGCTGAATGGTCGTATATTCCTGGTGGAGTATCACCAGGTACAAACCTTATTCGTCCGGATTTACCGGAACTTCTACGCTTCCCTTATCTTTGGCAAGAAGGAGAATATTGTATGGGTGGTCATACTACTTGGTTTATGTATATGGTATTAGCAACAAATAAAATATTGAATGGAGATGAAAAATAGAAGTATATTATTTAAGTTTGGTATTGTAACTATTCTATTATTTACAATTATGTGTCAATCAGCTTATTCCAAAGCTTATAAGAACTTTAAAGTATCTGTTTATGTACGTGCTTATGAAGTTGAAAAGATGAAAGATCTTCAGTGGCTGGAATCTTCATGGAATATTATTTCTCAGCAACTTGATGTTGATAAAGTATATCTTGAAACTCATCGTGATTTGTTGATTGTAGATGATGCTACACTCAATCAGGCAAAGAAATTTTTCAAAGACCATGGTATTGAGACTGCAGGAGGCATAACATATACAATAGATGAGTCAAACAGTTTTGAAACATTCTGCTACTCTAATCCGGAACATAGAGAGAAGGTTCGTGAAATAGCTGAGCATACAGCTAAGCATTTTGATGAATTTATATTGGATGATTTCTTTTTTACAAGTTGCAAATCGGATATTGAGATAAAAGCAAAGGGAAATCAAAGTTGGAGTGAATATAGGCTTAAACTGATGAATGAGGCAGGACGTGATTTGGTCTTAAATCCTGCAAAGAAGGTTAATCCTAAAGTGAAAGTAATAATTAAATATCCTAACTGGTATGATCACTTTCAAGGTTTGGGATTTAATCTTGAAAAAGGGCCTCAGATGTTCGATGGAATGTGGACCGGTACAGAAACTAGAGACCCAGGGGGCAATCAGCATCTTCAGAATTATTTGAGTTATAATATTATCAGATTCTTTAACAACCTACGCCCGGGATATAATGGTGGAGGATGGGTTGATTCAGGAGGTCTAAATTTGGGTATGGATAGATATGCTGAGCAGCTGCATCTTACCATGCTTGCTAAAGCACCTGAAATAATACTATTTGCATTCAATCAATTATTGGATATTAAGTTATCCCCTAAATTTAATACTCCTTGGCAAAGTCCGGGGACAAGCTTCGACTATTCCAAAGTAACTGCGCCTATAAAGAAGAACGGGGAGACTGTTGAACCTACTACAATGGCTCGTATAGCAGATGTAGTCTTGAAACAGACCGATAAAATTGTTGGCAAACTTGGTAACCCAATAGGTATCAAATCATATAAACCTTTTCATTCTAATGGAGATGATTTCCTTCAAAATTATTTAGGAATGATAGGCCTGCCTATGGATATATATCCAACATTTCCTGAAGACCAGAAAGTAGTCCTGTTGACAGCTCAAGCTGCAAAAGACAGTATTATAGTTGATAAGATCAAGAAACAGCTGCAAAGGGGAGGTGATGTTGTTGTGACAACAGGATTGTTAAAGTCTATTCCTGATAAATTATCTGAGATATCAGAGTTACGTTGCAATGACTTGAAAGCTTTGGTAAATGATTTTGGATATTATGGAAAGAGCGAGAGAGATCTGCTTATTCCGCAAGTATTATACTATACAAATGATGCTTGGGAAATGGTAAGTGCAGGACGACCTTTGGTGGGAGGAGTATCTGGATTCCCTATTCTTTTAAGAGCACCATATTCTTCTGGAAATATGTATGTTCTTACTATACCAGATGATTTGGGAAATCTCTATGATTACCCTAGAGAGGCGTTGACTGAAATTCGTCGTATCTTATCAAAAGATAGCGGTATTTATTTAAATGCTCCATCTAAGGTTGCACTATTCCTATATGACAACAATACTTTGTTAGTTGAGAACTTTAATGATGAACCTGTTGAAGTTAGTATTATTACAAAAAAAGGAATTGATAACATGATAGATTTAGAGGATGATAAGATCTTAAAACCAATTCCACTAAACGTTCCATTTAGTAGAGCCAATGTTTCGCCACAGCAATCATTTAACTTATCGTTGTTACCCCATTCATATAAAGCTTATAAATATTGATATTCGGTATAAAAATTCGCATAAAAGTGAATAAATATATCTGTTAATCTTGCAGATATTCAAATTATATGTAATTTTGTAGTCGATTTTAAGAATAATTATACAGATATGAAAAGTAAGAATAGTAGACTGGATGCAATCAAAATTATTATTTCAAAGAATGAGATAGGTAGTCAGGAAGAATTGTTGCAAGCTTTATCAAAAGAAGGATTTAGTTTGACACAAGCTACATTGTCTAGAGACCTGAAGCAATTGAAAGTAGCTAAAGCCGCTAGTATGAATGGTAATTATGTTTATGTATTGCCAAACAATACAATGTATAAACGTATGACCGATCCCAAGCATGATAATGATAATTTGATTCATAACGGATTTATCTCTATTGAGTTTTCTTCAAACATAGCTGTAATAAAGACACGCCCAGGATATGCAAGTTCTTTAGCATACGATATTGACAACAAAAATTTTGACGAAATACTTGGTACGATTGCAGGAGATGATACGATATTACTTGTAATACGTGAAGGTTATAGCCATAGTTCAATAAAAGAGGCATTGTCGCTGATAATTCCTAGTTTTTGAAAATACAATTTTTTAGCTTAAGATATAAATGGATAATAAACAGATTGATGTGATGGTCGCAGACGCATCGCATGAAATATATGTCGATATAATTCTGGATACAATTAAAGAAGCTGCTAAGGTTCGTGGTACAGGTATTGCAGAACGTACTCATGAATATGTTGCAACAAAGATGAAAGAGGGGAAAGCTATTATTGCTCTTAGTGGTGATGCTTTTGCTGGTTTCACATATATAGAATCATGGGGAAACAAGCAATATGTAGCAACTTCCGGACTTATTGTACATCCCGATTTTAGGGGATTAGGCCTTGCTAAAAGAATTAAGCAGGCTTCATTCCAACTAGCTAGACTGCGATGGCCTAACGCTAAGATTTTCTCACTGACAAGTGGAGCGGCTGTGATGAAAATGAATACTGAACTTGGATACGTTCCTGTTACATTCAATGAACTAACAGATGATGACGCTTTTTGGAAAGGATGTGAAGGTTGCATAAACCACGATATCCTGAAAGCTAAGAATCGCAAGTTTTGTATCTGTACAGCTATGCTTTTCGATCCGTCAATACATTCTGATAAAAAATAAAAAAATATAGATATGGAAAACAAGAAAAAAGTAGTCGTTGCATATAGCGGCGGTCTTGATACATCATACACTGTAATGTATCTTTCTAAAGAGAAAGGATACGAAGTATATGCTGCTTGTGCAAATACAGGTGGCTTTAGCGCTGAACAGCTTAAGAAAAATGAGGAGAATGCCTATAAACTAGGTGCAAAAAAATATGTTACTATTGACGTAACTCAGGAGTATTACGATAAGAGTTTGAGATATATGGTATACGGAAATGTGCTTCGTAATGGTACATATCCTATCTCTGTAAGCTCTGAACGTATCTTCCAGGCATTAGCCATAGCACGTTACGCTAATGAGATTGGTGCTGATGCAATAGCTCATGGCTCAACAGGTGCAGGTAATGACCAGATACGTTTTGACATGACTTTCCTTGTATTGGCTCCAGGTATAGAGATTATCACTCTTACTCGTGACAATGCTCTTAGCCGTAATGAAGAGATTGAATATCTAAAGAATAATGGTTTCGAGGCAGACTTCACTAAATTGAAGTATTCATATAATGTTGGCCTTTGGGGAACATCTATATGTGGAGGCGAGATCTTGGACTCTAAGCAGGGCCTTCCAGAATCAGCTTATCTTAAACAGGTTACTAAAACAGGTAGCGAAGAACTTAAACTTACTTTTGAAAATGGCGAACTTAAAGCTGTCAACGGAGAGGAGTTTGATGATCCTATTAAGGCTATCCTGAAAGTTGAAGAGATTGGTGCTGCATATGGTATCGGCCGTGATATGCACGTAGGTGATACTATCATAGGTATTAAGGGTAGAGTAGGCTTTGAGGCTGCTGCTCCTATGCTTATTATTGGTGCTCATCGTTTCCTTGAAAAATATACTCTCAGCAAATGGCAGCAGTACTGGAAAGATCAGGTTTCAAACTGGTATGGTATGTTCCTACACGAGAGCCAGTATCTTGAACCTGTTATGAGAGATATCGAAGCTATGCTTGAGGAATCTCAACGTAACGTAAACGGTACTGCAATTCTTGAACTACGTCCTCTCTCTTTTTCAACAGTGGGAGTTGATTCAAAGGATGATCTTGTTAAGACAAAATTCGGTGAATATGGTGAAATGCAGAAGGGATGGACTGCCGAAGATGCTAAAGGATTTATCAAAGTAACTTCAACACCTTTGCGTGTTTATTATAATAACCATAAAGACGAAAATATATAATCATGATTAAAGCGGGAATAATTGGTGGAGCAGGATATACGGCTGGTGAACTAATTAGAATTCTTCTGAATCATCCGGAAGTAGAGATAAAGTTTATTAATAGCAGCAGTAATGCAGGAAACAAGATTACTGATGTTCATGAGGGACTTTATGGTGAGACAGACTTACTATTTACAGATCAGTTGCCACTAGATGAAATTGATGTTCTCTTTTTCTGTACAGCACATGGAGATACAAAGAAATTCATAGAAAGCCATAACATTCCTGAAGATCTCAAAATTATTGACCTCTCAATGGATTATCGTCTGGAGAGTGATGACCATGATTTTATTTATGGATTGCCAGAACTTAACAGACGCATTATCTGCCAGAGTAAGCACGTTGCCAACCCTGGATGTTTCGCTACTTGTATTCAGTTGGGGTTGTTACCTCTAGCTAAGCATCTTTTGTTGAACGACGATGTAACTGTAAATGCTATAACAGGTAGTACAGGTGCGGGAGTTAAACCCGGAGCTACAAGCCATTTCAGCTGGAGAAATAATAATATGAGTATATATAAACCTTTCTGCCACCAACATGTGCCAGAGATAAAGCAATCTCTGAAACAGCTTCAGAATAGCTTTGACTCTGATATAGACTTCATACCTTATCGTGGCGATTTTCCACGCGGTATATTTGCTACATTGGTAGTGAAATGCAATATGGAACTGGAAGATGTTGTGAAACTATATGAAGATTATTATAGCAAAGACTCTTTCGTATTTATTATAGATAAGAACATTGACCTTAAACAGGTTGTCAATACAAATAAGGCTCTTATACATCTTGAGAAACATGGCAATAAACTGCTCATCGTTTCTTGTATAGATAATTTGCTCAAAGGAGCCAGCGGACAAGCTGTTCATAATATGAACTTAATGTTCAATCTTGAAGAAACAGTAGGCCTTAGACTGAAATCTTCGGCATTCTGATAAAATCAGATGAAGGTGTGTCGAGATTTTATCAGCTGACACACTTTCATTTTATAAATTTAAAAGTAGAAATTATGAAACTATTCGACGTATATCCACTATTCGATGTAAACATTGTTAAAGGAAAAGGATGCCATGTCTGGGATGATAAAGGCAATGAATATCTGGATCTTTATGGTGGCCATGCTGTTATCTCCATCGGTCATTCGCACCCACATTATGTTGAGGCTATAAGTAACCAGGTTGCACAACTTGGTTTCTATTCAAATTCAGTTATTAATAAACTTCAACAACAGGTAGCAAATCGTTTGGGAGAATTGAGCGGATACGACGACTATCAGCTTTTCCTTGTAAACAGTGGAGCTGAAGCAAATGAAAATGCACTAAAACTTGCATCTTTCTATAACGGAAGAAAACGAGTAATATCTTTTAATAAAGCTTTTCACGGACGTACTTCACTTGCCGTAGAAGTTACCGCAAATCCTAGTATAATAGCTCCTATCAATAACAATGGTCATGTGACATATCTTCCTTTGAATGATATAGAAGCTGTAAAATCTGAACTTATTGATGGGGATGTGTGTGCTGTAATTATTGAGGGTATTCAGGGAGTAGGAGGAATACGCGTACCTGAGGTTAAATTCCTGCAAGAGTTGAGCCGTATCTGTGAGGAGACAAACACAGTGCTTATACTCGATGAGATTCAGTCAGGTTATGGCCGTTCAGGTAAGTTCTTTGCTCATCAGCATGCAGGAATCCGTCCTGACATGATAACAGTAGCAAAAGGTATTGGTAATGGTTTCCCAATGTCAGGGGTTCTAATAAGCCCTAAATTCAAACCTGTCTATGGACAGCTTGGAACAACATTCGGAGGAAGTCATCTTGCTTGTACTGCAGCAACTGCTGTCCTTGATGTCATGAAGGATGAGAACCTTATAGAGAATGCCGCTAAAGTTGGTACACATCTTATTGCTGAACTGAAAAAGATAAGTCAGATAAAAGAGGTGAGAGGCGAGGGACTTATGATAGGTATGGAATTTGAAGAGCCTGTTAAGGAGTTAAGAAAAAGGTTACTCTTTGAAGAGAAAGTATTTACCGGAGTTAGTGGAACAAATGTAATACGTCTTCTTCCACCATTGTGTCTCTCTATGGATGAGGCTGACGACTTTCTAGGAAGATTAAAAAAATTACTATAAATATAAACAATAGTACCTTAGGCTTGTATATTTAATGAGTCATTAAGATATAAATAAATTCTGAAGATATGAAAGTAACAATAATTGGAGCTGGAAATATGGGCGGTGCAATTGCCCGAGGATTAGCACAAGGGAATATCGTTGCTACATCTGATATTACTGTATCAGATCCTACAACCGAAAAGTTAGAAGAACTGAAGGCTGAATATCCTGATATAAATGTTATTGCAGATAACTCAGAGGCTATAGAAGTTTCTGATATCATTATATTGGCTGTAAAACCTTGGTTGGTTAATCAAGTGCTTAGCATAATCAAACTCGCTCCAGAACAGGTACTGGTATCTGTTGCAGCAGGAGTTACATTCCAGAATATTGAAGAGAGTATAGGTTCAGGACAAACTATTTTCAGGTTGATACCGAATATTGCAATTAAATATCTTCAGAGTATGACTCTTATTGCAAGTCATAATGCAAGTAAGGAACAAGAAAAGTTCATTCTTGACATCTTTAATGAGATGGGACTCGCAATGATTGTTCCTGAGAGTCAGATGGCTGCAACAACAGCTCTTACATCTTGTGGAATAGCATATGTTCTGAAATATATTCATGCAGCCATGCAGGCAGGCATTGAACTCGGTATATATCCTAAAGATGCACAGAAGATGGTTGCACAATCTGTTAAGGGTGCTGCAGAACTTCTCCTCAATCAGGATACTCATCCTGCTGTAGAGATTGATAAAGTAACTACCCCTGGTGGAGTAACAATAAAGGGTATTAATGAGTTGGATCACTCCGGTTTTACTTCGGCTATAATAAAGGCTATGAAGGCAAGCGTGAAGTAGTTTTACTTATTATTCTTTTATATTCATCATTGATGTTTATATACACTTCAGCTGTGAAATATATGAATATCAATGATGTTTTTATTTTCCACAGCTGTGAAACCTTAATATCTTTGTATTAGATTCAGAAACTTTCTATGAATACTAAAAACTAAAACTTCTTTACCTGATGTAATGTAGACATTAACAGTTGTTTTTGTATCGGCTTTACATAATCATAAATTTAATCTTGTAAAGTATAATTCATTTTGCCATTATGTAGCTGGTCATAACCTTTTGTAAGTATCCTGAGAATGCAGTAAGAATTAAGACACCTACTCTTCCATTTGCTAAATATAAGCTTCAAGTTAAGGTCACAGGTGATAAACCTGAATGGAGCGACAAGAGAAAAATAATGTATGGAAGTGATGATACATTTGTGACAATAAATGATATTTACTATTTTCGATGAATAAAATATTAATAATGAAATATATAAAAGGAATAATTGCTCTTATTTTTGTTGTTAACGCTCAAATAGCTAGCGCTTTCTCAATAATATCAGAAAAACAGATAAACATATCTTTTGATAAGAAAGAGCAATCAGTAGTTAAGAAAGCGCTGGATTTGTTTACTCAAGATTGTAAAGTAGTATTGTCATCTGATATAAATATTAATAAATCCGGCAATATCATCGTTGGTACTATAGGAGTTAATCCTCTTCTGAAAGGCTATTCCAAAGAGATATCTAAGATAAAAGGTAAGAAGCAGGCATTTATTATTAAATCGCTTCAAGATGGAAAACTATTGGTAGCCGGTAGCGACTCCCATGGTACTGCCTATGGCCTAATGGAACTCTCGGAATTGATAGGTGTATCTCCATGGGAATGGTGGGCTGATGTTACTCCCAAAAAGAGAGAATCGTTTACTCTTCCTGATTCATACGAGAGAGTATGTTATCCTTCAGTGGAATATCGTGGTATATTCATTAATGATGAAGATTGGGGACTTATGCCTTGGAGCTACAAAAATTATGAGAAGTCTCCTGAGAGGGGACATATTGGTTCACGTACCAATGAGAAAATCTTTGAGTTGCTATTAAGGTTGAAGGCTAATACATATTGGCCGGCTATGCACGAATGTACAAAACCTTTCTTCCTTACAGATGGCAATCGTGAGATGGCAGCAAAATATGGCATCTACATAGGAGGTTCGCACTGTGAGCCAATGGCTTGTAGCGCTGCAGTAGAGTGGGGTGTTCGTGGAAAAGGGGAATACGATTATGTAAATAACAGGAAAGGTGTATACGATTTTTGGGAAAGCCGTGTAAAAGATGTGGCAAAGCAAGAGATATTGTATACCATAGGCATGAGAGGAGTTCATGATGGTAAGATGCAGGGTGCCAATAGTGTGGAGGAACAGAAAAATGTGCTGACAACAGTTTTTAAAGACCAGCGTGAGCTATTGACTAAATATGTAAATAAAGATATAGAGAGTGTACCACAAGTATTTATCCCATATAAAGAGATATTGGATGTTTATAATGCAGGCCTTCAAGTACCGGATGATGTTACTCTGATGTGGTGCGATGATAATTATGGATACATTCGTCATTTTCCTACTTCAGAAGAGAATATGCGTAAAGGAGGTAGTGGTCTCTACTACCATGTCTCTTATTGGGGACGTCCGCATGACTATTTATGGCTTGGAACATTTAGTCCATACCTTCTTTATCATCAGCTAAAAAAGGCTTATGATAAAGGTATTCAGAAGATATGGATCTTGAATGTTGGTGACATAAAACCAGCAGAGTATCAGATAGAACTTTTCATGGATATGGCTTGGAATATCGATGAAGTAAGCAAAATAGGCGTAAAGTCTCATCTGCAAAACTTCCTAAAGAGAGAATTTGGGAATAGTATAGGTGAAAGAATAGCTCCATTAATGGACGAGTATTATCGTCTGGCATTTATACGAAAGCCTGAGTTTATGGGGAATACACGTGAAGAGGAGAAAGATCCTCAATTCAAAATTGTTAAAGACCTCAATTGGAGTGAAGATTACATAACAAAGCGTTTGAATGATTATAAAACTATATCAGACAATGTGGAAAAGATTGGTAAAGATGTAGACAACGATCTTCAAGATGCATACTTCCAACTGATAAAGTACCCATTGCAAGCTGCTTCACTGATGAATGAAAAACATCTTTATGCACAACTTGCCCGACATGGTAAATCCGATTGGAGTAAGAGTGATATGGCTTTTGATGGCATAGCCTCTTTGACAAATATCTATAATGAGGGCATAAATAATAATGGTAAGTGGAGATATATGATGGATGCTCAGCCACGCAAGTTATCGGTCTTTAAGAAAGTGCCTCATACATCTTCTGATAAAGGGATGTTTGTGGAACGACCATATAAATACAAGTTCAATGCAGCTGATTATGTAGAAGGTAAAGGGCTACCTTGTGAGGGACTGGGTTATGAAGTAGAGGCTGTAGAGATATCTGAAGGCTTATCTCTGGGATATGATTTCGGCTCTATCGATGCAGATTCTGTAGAAATAGAACTCTGCTTTGTTCCTACTCATCCTGTTTCCGGTGATAAATTGCGCGTAAAGATTGCACTTGACGGAGAGACATGTGAACAGGAGATATCATATCAAACATATGGAAGAAGTGAGGAATGGAAAGAGAATGTACTTAATAACCGTGCCATTCGTAAAATAAAGCTGCCATTGAAAAGGGCTGCTTCTCATAGAGTGAAGATTACGGCATTGGATAATGGTATTGTTTTTGACCAACTTTTCATATATTGATCTCTAAATATTATATCTTTACAGTAACGATATTCTGTTTTTACTATTATTAATATTATGAAGAGACTTTATTTATTATTGATTCTGTTATCATGTAATCTGGCCATTATGGCTCAGACAGTATCCTCTGAGATACTCAATTCCTCACTTTATGGGAAGACAATAAACGTTATAGGAGACAGTTATGTAAGAAACCATCTACGTCCTGTTGAAGAGAGCTGGCATGCAAAGGTTGCCAAGAAGTATCATATGAAATATAATAATTATGGTCGCAATGGAGTATGTATAGCTTTCGATCGTGAACGTTTTGGTAAATCTCTGCTGACTCAATATGCTCAGATGAACGATAGTGCGGATTATGTACTGGTTATTGCCGGTCATAATGATGCCGAATTTGTGAAGAATAATTCAGACTCATTGCTTATCGTTAGTGATGCTATGGATAAGCTCTGTAAATCGTTAATAGCAAAATATCCAAGTGCAAAGATTGCTTTTGTAACTCCATGGAATGTACCTCGTCAAGGTTTCCAACAGGTTATTGGTGTTATGGAGGAAATTTGTGCAAAATACTCCATTCCTATATTCAATGCAGCAAAGAAGAGTGGGATATATGTATGGGATGAAGCATTTAGAAAGCTATATTTCCAATCACCTAATGATACTGCTCATTTGAACGATATGGGACACAATCTGTTTATGAATAAGGGGGAGAAGTTCTTGTTAGGACTTTAACTTTATAGAATTATATATGAGAAACCCCGAAAAGTTTATATCACTTTTCGGGGTCTCTTTTTAATAAATATTTGGTAATAAAAATGTAGCTTATAAATAATTTGAAATAGTCTTATGGTCAAAATCTTTCAATAATTTCCATACACATTCTTCCATTGTGATATGGGCACTTCCAAAATCCAGCCTTATCATCTTTACGGTTTACCTCTCCATTATCAGAAATACTCCAATACCACTCTCCATTGTCATAGTCTATCAGGTTATTCTTTATGAACTCCCAGCATTTTATGGCTTTTGATAGGTATGCATCATCATTGGTATGCTGATACATATTAAGGTAGCCGATAACAGTTTCTGCCTGAACCCACCAATGTGAGTCTCTATCTGTAGTACCTTTTTCAAGGTTCTTCTCGTAAATCATTGAGCCTTTTGTTGTTAACCCTTGAGATGCAGCATCGGCTATCTTCTTTATGATTGGAAGGATCTTATTTTTTAAGTCTTTATCTTCAAGAACAGAGACTGCTTCATCAATAAGCCAAGAAGCCTCTATGTCATGGCCATATGATACAATTCTATATTTACTGTTCCAATTATCATCGAAGAAGAGGTTAAGATGACTGGTCTCTTTATCCAAAATCTTATCAGTAAATATATCTATCAGATTTCTAATCTGCCTCTCTAACCTCTCATCTTTCCATACACGATAGAGATTTGTATATGGTTCAAGAATATGCAGATGAGTATTCATTGTCTTTCTTTCATTTGCATCTTTTTCGCTCAGACGCATGTCGTCTATCTCGTTCCACTCTCTTGTAAGTGCTTCACAATAACCGTTTTTATCATTGTCAAAGCTGTACTTCTCAATGCTTTCGAAAAGAGATATTGCATAATCAAGTGTTTCAGTATCAGATGTAGCTCTATAATATTCGCTTAGTCCGTATATAGCAAAGCCTATTGCATAAATCTGCTTCTTTGTATCTTTTGGCTCTCCATTATCTTTGAGTGACCAGTAAATTCCACCGAATTCTTTATCGAAAAAACCATTTATGATTACTCTTTTAGCGCGGGTAGCCATTTGAAGGTACTCAGGTTTCTTGAACAGTCTATATGCGGCTGAGAATGTCCACAATATTCTGGCATTTAGTATAGCTCCTTTATCTGCTCCCTTAATATGATTATCATTGCCATCTATCCTGCCGTAGAATCCACCCTGTACATCGGTCATCTTTTCTATCCAATATGGCAATATGTTATCAAGCAAAGTTTCATTGACTTCACTCTTTAACGTGGTTATTATATTCTCATTCATATTACTAATAGTTTTCTCTCCTTGTCTTGAGTTGTTCAGTTACATCCTTCATCTTCTTATCACCAAGTGGATAGAATATGAGAGCTACTACAGCTATAAGGCATGATAAGCCAGGCAACCAGCTCATAAGCATATTAAGTCCGAAAAGTGCTCCGTCGTTCTGTGCAGAATTTAATGCAGTGTTATATCCATAATAAGAGAGTAGCCATAATATAAGAGCACTTCCGAAGGCTCCTCCGAATTTCTGTGCCATTGTTGATGATGAGAAGATAAGTCCGGTAGAGCTTCTTCCATTCTTTAGTTCAGAGTAGTCGGCAACATCGGCATACATACTCCAAAGAAGAGGAAATGTCATACCTGCCATAATGGAAATAAGGATTTGAAGCGATAGGTATAGCCAACTCCCGGATGCATAAAAGAATACAATACTCAAAATAGCAGCCATAGACATAGCAAACATATAGGTATATTTCTTACCAATAAATGATGATATAGGAACTGCTAATATTACACCTATCATATTGGCTATCTCGCCAACTGCTAAATATACACCTGTAGTTAACCTTATTTCATTTCCTTCATTAGTGATCCAAAGTATATTATTATCTCCAACATAGTTCTGGAAGAAATATGCAGCAGCTCCTCCTCTGATAGAGTTAAAGAGCAGTGCTGATATTGCAACAAGAAGAAGTATCCACCAAGGGCCATTGCATCCTAATGCTTTAACATCTTTCAATACAGAACGATCTTCTTGGTTATTGTTTACCACTCTCTCTCTTGTCCATAAGAAGCATAATACAAAGATAATGGCACATATAATGCCTATAACAATCATTGCAAGTTGCCATGAGGTCTGCTCAGAGTGAAGACGTGCAGCTGCATCCATATCTGGTGTCGCCTTGTTGAAGCAACAGCAAAGAGGTTCAAAGATTGCGATTGCAATAAAACTTCCTGCATAAGCAAAAAACATTCTGAAGGATGAAAATACGGTCTTCTCTTCAGGTTTGTCAGTCATGACGCCAAGCATAGCTCCATAAGGAACGTTGATAGCTGTGTATATTGTCATCATCAATATATATGTCACATAGGCATATATGAGCTTACCGGTATAGGAGAAGTCAGGCGTACTGAAGGTCAATATACCTGCTATTGCAAAAGGAACAGCAACCCAAAGTAGGTAAGGTCGGTATCTTCCCCATTTAGTACTTGTCCTATCTGCAATTATTCCCATTATAGGGTCAGATACCGCATCCCATAATTTGGAGATAAGAAGCAGAAGTGCTCCATCAGCTAGTGAAAGACCAAAAACGTTTGAATAGAAGAATGGAAGATAGTATGAAAATATCTTCCAAAACATAGAGGAGGACATGTCGCCAAATCCATAACCGATTTTCTCCTTTAAAGATGCCATTTTACTTGTTTAATATTTTTAGATTATTGTCAACCAATCTCTTTATATTATCAACTGAGGCTTTAGTTGTCAGACCATCTTGTGGTGTGTTCATGCAATAGTCAATAAGCTTATCGATAGTAGAAGTAGCAACATGCATTCTAGTATCAGAAGAGGCATAGTAAATATATACTTTTCCATCTTCATCTGCAATCCATCCATTAGTAAAAAGTACATTTGACACATCACCAATTCTCTCTTCACCCTCAGGAGCCATAAAATATCCTGATGGAGCAGCTATAATCTTTGTAGGATCTTCAAGAGATGTCATATACATATATAAAACATATCTTAATCCTGCAGCACATCCTCTCACTCCGTGCGCTAGGTGTAACCATCCTTTTTCAGTCTTAATAGGATGAGGGCCCTCTCCATTTTTGACCTCCTTTATGGTGTGGTAAAATCTATAATCTATTATCTTTTCATCTTTTACAACAGCATTAGTGATGTCATCTATTAAAGCCCAACCGATACCACCGCCGCTGCCGGCATCGATGAATCCATCTTGTGGTCGGGTGTATAGTGCATATTTACCGTCTACAAATTCAGGGTGTAGTACAACATTTCTCTGCTGGCGTTTTGACTTCAAATCAGGAAGTCTCTCCCAGTTGATAAGATCTTTAGTACGTGCTATACCAGCTGTGGCTGTAGCAGAAGAGAGATCACCTTTTGGGGCATTATTGTCATATCTTTCAGCGCAGAAAATGCCATAAATCCATCCATCCTCATGAGCTGTAAGTCGCATGTCATAAATATTTGTTGCAGGGATAATATCTTCAGGCATAGTGACAGGATAGTCCCAAAAGCGGAATTTGTCTATACCGTTTGGACTCTCTGCAATAGCGAAGAATGACTTTCTATCAGCACCCTCAACTCTTACCACTAAAATATATTTACCATTATATTTGATAGCTCCGGAGTTCATGGTAGCATTGATGCCATTCCTCTCCATCAAATATGGATTTGTCTCTTGATTAAAGTCATATTTCCATATCAATGGAGTATGTTTGTTGGTGAGAACAGGATTCTTATAACGATTGTAAACGCCGTTACTTTCCTCTACTATCTCATTTTTCTTTTGTATTAACGATTCATGATGAGTGAATAGCTCCTTAATTCTCTTGTTATATTCTATTGAGTTCATATTTATTTGTGTATCTTTTTATTTATGTCATTTAGGAAAAGAGTTTTCTTATCATTATAGAAAGAGATAAAATTGTCTGCTGATTTTTGTCCTGGATATGGAGCGTAATAGTGATTTACCTTCTCTCTGGCATTTCTCCATACAACCATATAAGAAATAGGATATCTGTTTATTATTGGCATGAGAACCTCAGTCCACCATGTAGAGTCTGGTATTGCCTCAAATCCTGTCTCTGTAAGAGCTATAGGCTTTTTATGCTCTTCACCGGCTTGCTTTAGTATATTAAGAGCTTTGTCTAACTCCTTTTTATAAACCTCTTTATCAAACTGGTAGG
Organism: Phocaeicola paurosaccharolyticus JCM 15092; assembly: GCF_000613805.1. Classification (GTDB taxonomy): domain Bacteria; phylum Bacteroidota; class Bacteroidia; order Bacteroidales; family Bacteroidaceae; genus Phocaeicola; species Phocaeicola paurosaccharolyticus. The sequence continues at coordinate 104,024 of NZ_BAJR01000003.1, forward strand.
TGTCTACTCCCAATATGTCTATTATATCATCACCTGGATATCTTTCAAAATATTCATCTGTGTTGTTGTATTCACTGCCCGGACTGTATGCAAAGGCTACATTATCGACTCCTCTCTCTCTCATCATCTCATATGTCATCCTCCATAAAGCTTTGTACTCGTCGGCAGTGCAGAGTTTCTTTCCCCACCAGAACCAACTTCCTGTATGTTCGTGCCATGGTCGGAAGATCACAGCTATTTTTTTACCATTTTCGTCCTTTAATGAGTTTATGAAGTCACAAAGCCTTCCTATCCATAGTTTAAATTTGGAATGGTTTTCACCGCCGGGAAGAATAGATGATACAACCTTATTGCTGCTTACATCCCAAGCATCTTTTCCTGTTAATGGATTATCAAGATGCCAGCTTAGTGTAACTATACCTCCTCTTTTATCTTGATTTAAAATTTCTCTATGGATTTTTGAGAAAGCTACGTTGTCCAGGCTTTTTTCATTACCTAATTCAATATGACCCAAGTCGAAGCTTATCATTGAAGGATAATCACCACATACACTCTTCACATCCGATCTTCCTTCGTCTCCTTCCCATCCTATACCGTATAGTGTATCGTCGTGATGACCGAAGAGATATCCTTTTTGAGGAATCTTCTTAAGGAAACCAATAACTTTTTTTAATTCCGGAGATCTGTTATCTTGTATTTTTTTTGCTTCAGAATTAAAATGGTCATCGCACATAAAAATGTAAATAATATTATCTTGGTGATTTTCATCGTATATAATTTATATAATAGATTTATGGCAAAATTAATGCATACTCTTTTATATAAATAGTATAATTTTATCAAAAGACAATACTAAAAAAAGATGCATAATTATTGTTTATCCATCTTATTTTAAATGTTATTATTCCCAATATCCATTTGAATAAAATACGCCTAAATCATTATGAATAGTGTTTCTAAATTTTCAGTTATCATTTATTCTAACTAGATTTGTGACAAATCTATATGCATGAAAAAATATATATTTAATAGTGGTAAACCTATACTTTTTATTGAAGGTACCATTTTGTTTCTGATACTTTCTTTTGTGTTCTATGTTGTAGGTTATTATAATTTCTGTTATCTGGAGCAGTGGAATACTTTCATATTCAGCAAAGAAGCTTACAGCGATATTTTGTTTCAACCAGGAGGAGCAATTCAGGTACTTTCTAATTTTATAGTTCAACTATTTGTTCATCCTCTATCTGGCATTTTTATTTCAGCATTTATCCTTACATGCCTTGCTCTAGCGTTATCCTGCATTCTTTATAAGTGGAGTAGAAACCGAGCTTCTTTTCCTATCTCTCTTTTTCCTGTAGCCTCGCTTATATTCTTGCATTATAATGTAAATTATAGTTATTCCGGAACTTTGGCTATTTTGTTGATGCTTGCTTTTCTTAGTCTCTATCTTTCAATCAATAAATTTTCTTACCGTTTTGTATATTCAGTTATATCTTTACTGCTGATATACCAGTTGGCAGGTCCTATAGCCTCTCTTTATGGTACTATTTTGATAATAATGGAGCTTTCAAATTTAAAGTGGAAATCACTTTTCATACTTATATTACCACTAATCCTACTTACAACAGTATATTTTTCTCTTAAGCAGGGGGTGGTAGGAGAGTGGAAGCAACTTCTACTTCCTGATGGGTACTTTACATTAAGACTTCATCCTGGCAATATAATATATATGCCTTGGATTATTATATCATCTGTCTTTGTACTATGCGGCATTAGCAAACTGTTTGAGTTAAAGAAGAAATGGATGGTTATTTCTGCTAATGTCATTGTATTTGTTGCTGCGGCTGTTTTTACTCAAACAGGAATCAAAAAATATGTTGATAGTAAAAGTGAAATTTTCAAAGAACTAAACTATTATGCAAGCAACAGTCAATGGGATAAGATTATTGAGAGATGCGGCAATATACCAATAAACAATCTTCTTTATCAGAACTACCTTAATATAGCTCTTGCGGAGAAGGGCATGTTGGCTGATAACCTTTTTAAGGAACCTTGTTATGATATACAGACGATTTATGTTGTAAGTAACAAAACACCATATATTTCGGCTCTTTTGAGTGATATATATTTCTCCATGGGTCATATTTCACTGTCTCAACGTACAGCTTTCGAAGCAAATGAGGGGGTAGGCAATTTTTCACCACGTATGCTAAAACGCTTGGTACAAACAAATATCATTTATGGGGCTTATGGGGTGGCGGATAAATATCTTGATCTGCTAGACAATACAATGTTTTATAAGGAGTGGGCTGAATCATATAGAAAATTCCTTTGGAATGATGCAGTTGTTGAGGCTGATCCTATATTGGGCGCTAAGAGAAGATGTCTCTTCCCTGACAATCGTTTTGCTGGAATAAATGGTTTAGATGATGATTTGAAGCAGATAGCCATACAAAATCCATCTCACAAAATAACAGTGCAATATTTGGGGTCTCTATATCTTCTATTTAAAGATTTACCTCGTTTTATGCAGACTATGGAACAGTTCTATGGTACAAAAGCATTACCATCGCCATTACCTCTCTATTTTCAGGAGGCTGTAGTTGCATATGCATCAGGAGATGACAAGATATTAAAGAAATATCAGATAGATGATGCTGTTGTGAAGCGCTATGAGTCATTCAAAAAAGAGCCACTTCAGCAGCCAAAAAGCTTATGGCATTTTTTAAAGTTCAGAATCTAAAATAAAAAACAGATGAGAAATATAAAATGTATTTCAGCTATTATAGGTTTAGCACTATTATCGGGATGTGCCGATAGGGTGAACGTTGACTCTCATATTAATTCTGCTCCCCCAATCTTTCCGGATTATACTGATGTTACACTTCCCCCAAATATAGCTCCACTTTGTTTCAGCATGCCTGATAGCTGTGGAGTAGCCCAATTTAGAGCAATATATCGTAGTGGAGATGAAGAGATTGTGGTTAAAGATAATGACGGGCAGTTTGCCATAGGTCAGTCTGACTGGAATAACCTAAAGAGAGCATCATCAAAGATAAGAGTGACTATTCAGGCTAAGAAAGGTGATAAATGGATAGAATATGCTCCTTTCAATTTGTATATTGCTAAAGATCGTATTGATCAATATATAGTCTATCGACTTATTGAACCGGGTTATGAAACTTGGAATGAGATGGGAATATACCAACGTAACCTTGAAGATTATGAACAGAGTGCGATAATTACAAATAAGATGACCGGATATGGATGTATGAATTGTCATGCTTTCTGTAAGAACAGCCCTGAAAAGATGCTTTTTCATATGAGGTCTGATTATGGAGGTACATACATAGTAGGAGAGAATAGTTTCAAGAAGTTGAATACAAAGACTCCACAGACTATATCAGCTTTGGTATATCCATCATGGCACCCTTCTGGTAATTATGTAGCTTTCTCTGTAAATAATACCAAACAGATGTTCCATACTACTGATAGAAATAGGGTAGAGGTATTTGATAATGCTTCGGATGTAGTAGTATATGATGTTAAAAAGGATGAGATAGTATCATCTCCGTTACTTATGTCAGATCGTGCCTTTGAAACTTTCCCTGCTTTCTCACCAGATGGAAAGACTCTCTATTTCTGCTCAGCCGATAGTTTGGAGATACCAGCTAAGTATGACAAGGTGAAATATAGCCTTTGTTCTATAAGCTTTGATGAGAAAACACGCTCATTTGGTAATGTTGTAGATACTCTATATAATGCACGTGAGGGTAAGAGCGTATCATTCCCACGAGTTTCTCCTGATGGAAAATATCTTATGTTTACTCTTTCTGCTTATGGTAATTTCTCAATATGGCATAAAGATGCAGACCTTTACCTTGTAAATCTAAAGAATAAACAGGTTTCTCCATTAAGCGAACTAAATAGTAAAGATACAGAGAGCTATCACTCATGGAGCAGTAATGGTAGATGGGTAGTATTTAGTAGTAGACGAATTGATGGCCTTTATACTCGTCCTTTCATCGCTTATATAGATAAAAATGGCAAGGCTCATAAGCCATTCCTTTTGCCACAGAAAGAGAAAGATTACTATACATTCTTGATGAAGTCATACAATATACCTGAATTTACAACAGGAAAGGTTAAGGTAGATCAATATGTTACAAGTAAGATAGCAAAGAAGGATAAAGGTACAGACCTAAAATTTAGTTACAAATAACATTAATATAATCATATCAATGGATTCTAATTATCAATAATTGGAATCCATTTTTTATATCCTTTTATAACCATTAGTAGTCCATATGGCAATTAAGCTATAAGTTAATATCCTACTTTAATGTATATTAAACAAATCGGAAACATAACGTAGTCTATCCTCTCTGTCTAATAATATCCACTTCGCCTGTTAATATATTTATTGAATAGCAAAACACTGCTCCACATATTTGCTTTATTATCTACACTTCATTTGTATAATCTAACCATCCACACATGTTTTATCTATATAAGGTATCACCATAGAAATTGTTAAATAGAAGTTTAGCAACCATGTTGAACATTCAGTTGTTTTATTTAAAGCATAATTATAGTAATCATTAGAGATATAAACTGCTAAACTTATAGAAAGGATTGCACAAAAAAGAAGGGGCTTCCCAATAAATTAGGAAACCCCTTCAGCTCTTAAAAACTAATATCCTATTGACATTAAATTCTAAATATTATTTGTATGCATCGTTCTGATCGCAAAGTGGGTTTTTAACCAACTCATCAGTAGGAATAGGCATATCCATTCTCTTAGGATCGAAATCGAACTGACGTACAGACTGCCAGTCACTCTTAGGATCTGATGCCTGAGCATGTTTTGGATAGTTATGTGCAATATGATCTTCCATGAAACCAGATTTTAACATATCAGGACACAAACACCATTCAGCACTGAACTCTTTACGACGTTCCATGTTTAAAGCAACTTTCCATACTGGAGATGTAAAGCCTTTCTGAGCTTTCAACTGAGTATAGTATGTCTTAGCATCAGGAACAGTAACAGCAGCTGTAGCAAATGGGTAAGGATAACTAGTGGTAGGAACATAGTCACCAAATCCACCATCAGCATAGAATTTTGCCATTTCATTATTGTAATAAGGAGCATACTTTTCAGTTAAGCTCTGAGCATTTCCTGCTTCAAGGTTACCAAATGCACGATTACGGAGTGTATTAATCTGAGCCCAGCCTTGAGCATCATTCTCTCCATAAAGATTGAAACGACATTCTGCATAGTCTAACATTACGTTAGGAAGACGTTTTCTATAAATCTGAGCTGGTGCCCATTGGTCATTATTCCAGTGGCAACGTCCCAAACGCCAGTATTTAGTAGTATAAACAGCAGGAGCATATTCACCACCTGTATCATATTTATAGTTATCATAGTTCAAATATTCCTGAACGAATGGATTGAAACCATTAGGAGAAGCATTTACTTTATCCAAATAATCTGCATTAGATGGAGCATCTAACCACTCTTGTTGTGGTTTGATAGTACTCTTCCATTCAGGTTTAACCAATTTAGACTCTGGTATACCTGCAGTAACTAAAGAACCGTCACGACGTCTATCACCTGGTTCGAATGAATCATAAAGTTCCCAAGAAAGAGCGATTGTACCCCAACCACCATTTGCAGGAGCTGCAGAGTAATAAATTGTCCAGCCGTTAGCACCACTTACAGCGTTACCATCCCAGCTACTCCATTTATCACCTTCATTCAATACCTGTTCGTAAATTGATTCTTTACCATAAACACCTGTAGCATCCCAAAGAGTCGTATATGATTTGTTCAATTCATATTCACCACAATCCAAAACTGCTTTCAATGCTTTCTCAGCCTCTTGGTAGCAAGCTGTAGCAACGTCAGGGCAACGATAAGCTTTCCACATGTAAGCATCACCTAGATAAGCAAGAGCCATACCTTTAGTACAACGTCCATAGTTGCTTTGATAAGGTTTCCAAGCTAATAGATCAGAAGCTTGCTTCAAGTCATCAATGATGAAGTCCCACATCTCTTCGTAAGATTGAGCTCTTGCTTTATAAGGAGTATTTACATAAGTCTCACCAGTCTGAAGCATAGGAACACGTCCGAATGTAGTAGCTAACCAGAAGTAGTGGAATGCACGTACAACTCTAGCTTCGCCTTCTGCTGTTTTAGCAACTTCAGAAGAGAAATTAGCAGTGTTTGCTGCTAAGTTAGCAAGGAAGTCGTTACAGCGAGAGATACCGCTATATGCTCTGTTCCAACCTTGTCTTAGCTCTTTTTTCTCAGCTGTCCAACTCTGAGTCATAAAGTCCTTATCCCAACCTGTTGCCTGAGTATCCATTGTAGGATGACATCCGGTAAAGATGTATGGTTTGAATGCGTCATCATTATAGTTTTCATCTTCGTCAGGAAGCATTGAGTCGTAGCATCCGTTCAAACTTCTTAATAGGTGGGTATCGTTATCATATCCTGAGTTCAAATCCAAAATAGAGTAATGATCTACTGTCAGGAATTCTTCATTGTCACAAGAGGTAGCTCCAAATAAAAGAGCAGACCCTGCGAGCAAACTATATAGTATTTTATTGAATTTCATATGTCTTTCATTTAAATTGTTAGAATTGAACATTTAGGCCGAATGAGAATGTACGTGGTGAAGGATAACGACCTGTATCAAGACCTGTTACGAGTACACTACCTTGACCGCACTCTGGATCACCATATTTATTATATGATGAGAAAGTAAACAAATTAGATACAGCTAGATAAACTCTTGCATTCTGAAGTAACATTTTGTTTACCAAAGATTTTGGTAAAGTATAACCAACCTGAACGTTGCTGATCTTTAAGAAATCACCATTCTTAACCCATGCATCAGAAGCACGCATGTTGTAGTTTGCATCCAAAAGTGAAAGGCGTGGTAATGTTCCATTAGTGTTAGTTGGTGACCAAGCTTTTTCAGCTGCCTCTTTCAAAATATTTGGAGTTGGGTCATCAGCAGTAAACATATTGCTCAAACGCATTGCTGAGTAAGAGAATATCTTTTGTCCTAATACACCATAAGTATACATTGAGAAGTCCCAATTTTTATATGTAGCAGAAAGATTCAAACTGTAGTTAAGTGTTGGGAAACCATTACCCAAAACATCCATATCGTTTTCATCGATGAAACCATTGCCATCCAAGTCTTTGAACTTGAAGTCACCAGCCTGAGTTTTGCTATTCTGGTAGAATCCACTGTTCTTTCCATTTGTAGCAGCATTTGCAGCATCTACAGCAGCTTTATCTTTGAATACACCTTCTACACGGTAACCATAGAATGAACCTACAGCATAGCCCTCTTTAGAAATAGAGTGATTACCCCAGTGATAACCAGCAGCAGCACCTACTGCACCAGTATTAGAACCATCACCTGTCCCTTGACCACTTGAGTCTGAGTTAGTATAATATACTGGCTCACCCATCTTCTTAATTTCGTTCTTCAATGTAGAACCATTCAATGTAGCATTGATTGTCCAATCATCATTAAGACGTTTCTTATAGTTAACGCTCAATTCAAATCCTTTATTGTTAATCTCACCATAGTTAGTGTATACCTGAGTGAAACCTGTTGAAGGACGTACCTGACGATAAAGTAATAGATCTTTTGATTTACGGATGAAGTAGTCAGCTGTAACATTCAACTCACCATTAAGTAACCCAAGGTCAATACCGATATTAGTCTGCTCATTAGTCTCCCATTTTAGATTTGTATCTACAAGTCCTTGGAATGTACCACCGTTTGCAGAAGGAGTAGATCCGATACCAATATTACCTCCTTGGCTATAGAAGTTATATTTAATACCTGCAGCACTTAATGCAGCTACTGAAAGGTCTGTTGCACCACCTGAGTTACCAGTCTGTCCCCAACCTAAACGAAGTTTCAAGTTAGAAATAATATCCTGGTCTTTCATGAAGTCCTCTTCAGAAATACGCCAAGCAGCTGCTGCTGATGGGAATGTACCCCAACGGTTACCTGCACCGAAATTTGAAGAACCATCACGACGAACAGTACCAGTAAAGATATAGCGGTCATACAAGCTGTAAGATCCACGAGCGAAGTAAGAGATGTTACGTGATTCAAGGTTCAAGCTACCACCTGCTGTAAGAGAACTAACATCAGAAGTCATTGATACGTTTCTTACATTGTCACCAGGGAAGTTCTTTGCACCTGCACTTGTCCATTGACCGTAGAAACGAGAAACCTCATTACCAGCCATCAATGTAAGATTATGGATATCGTTCTTCCAATTATAAGTGAAATAGTTCTGGATAGAAAGAGTCTGGCTGTCATTGTTACTTAAATTGAATGTGTTAGTGTAATCCAATTTGTTCAAAGTAACTTCAGTCATTGTTCCAGCAACATCGTTGAAACGTTTGTTGTTTGAAGAACCAACGAAACTATTGTATGAACCAGAATTGTAGTTGTAAGATACCAAAGTCTTGTAACTTAATCCTTTAAATAGAGTCAAATTCAAATATGCACTAGCCAAAACACGGTTGTTACGGTTACGTGATCTGTTGTTCATCTGTGTAGCATAGATGTTATTGTATGAATCAAGGAAACCTTCATTAGCATTTTTACCAAGAGCTGCACTACCGTAAGTACCATCAGCATTTACAACATTAGGAGATACATGTACTCCCTCTGTAGTTATATAATCCATTGTAGGACAAAGAATTTCCAAGTCACGGAAAGATGACATGTTACCGAAGTTACCTACAGTACCGTTTGATCCATGAGAGTCTGTATGAACGAAGTTTAAGTCACCACCAAATTCTAAGTACTTATTGATTTGAGTCTTAACATTAGCACGTGCAGTAATACGTTGATATTGTGAGTTCACAATCAAACCTTTGTTATCAAGGTAACCAACAGAGAAGTTATACTGGCTCTTATCATTACCACCTGATGAAGAGAGATTATAGTTCTGACGTAATGCTGTACGAGTCATTTGGTCTAACCAATCTATCTGTTTACGCTTTCCATCATATTGCTCAGCCCAGATCTGGTTGTAAAGACCTGAAGCGTCATTTGCATGTGCCTGACGGATTAAAGCTGCATAGCCATCAAGACTGTTAACTTCAAGGTTGCTAGATATAGTTTGAAGACCGAAGTCAGCTGTCAATGTAATAGATGAGTTACCTTTAGCACCATGTTTTGTTGTAATCATGATAACACCATTAGCACCTGCAGAACCGTAGATAGCTGTTGCAGAAGCATCTTTCAATACTTCCATGCTCTCGATATCTGATGGGTTAAGGAAGTTTACATTTGTTCCAACTTGAACGCCGTCAACTACGTAAAGAGGGTCAGCAGAGCCATTGATGGTCGCAACACCACGGATACGGATAGCTGCGTTAGCCTCAGGAGCACCGTCTTGTGAAGTTACCATCACACCGGCAGCAGCACCTTGCAAACCTTGTGCTACGTTTACTGGAACTTTACGCATCATTGCTTCGCGGTCAACAGAAGCAACAGAACCAGAGATATCACTCTTCTTCTGTGTACCATAACCAACTACTACAACTTCATCCAAAGATTTTGAATCCTCATTAAGTGTAACATTGATGGTTCTTTTTCCAGATACAGAAACTGTTTGTGTTGTGTATCCGATAAAAGAGAATGAAAGTTTTGCATTAGATGGGACATTGATTGAGTAATTTCCATCTAAATCGGTAATAATACCATTTGTAGTACCTACTTGAAGGACGTTCACACCTGGCATTGCATTGCCAAATGGATCCTTAACAGTACCTTTAACTGCTAGGTTTTGGGCGAAAACCAAAACAGGTATCATCAACAAAAGTGATAATAGCCCGAAGCTTCTTTTCAGATTAACGTTTTTCATATAAAAAATTATTTTAAGGTAATAGAAAAATAACTCTATTTAATAAGGTATATATAATACCATTAAAATCAAGGAAATATAAGCTTGAATCATGTTTTCATATTCATATTGATTAAGGGTTTAAACTTTGTTTATTTTAACTTGATAATTCCGCTTGTCAATAGATTTATTATAGTGGTGTTGGTTAAATTTATTATAATTTTAACAGAAAATTTGTTGCATTTATTTTACAACATGTTACAAACTAAATTTCAAACGTTACATAAAGGCAATATTATAAAAAATATAAATACGAAAACGGCCTCTATTCATTTATTTTTTTGTGTAACATTTATTTTTCATGTTATATTTATAGAACAATTGGTAATCTTTACCTTTTAAAGATTATTCGGTTTTAATGATTTAAGTTTAACATAAATTACAACTCACAAATAAAGTGTATTTAAAGAAGTGATTCAAATACTATTTTATCATTAAATGATACAATTTTGAACAATCACTGTAAATTCATTTTGTTCCATATCCATTTGCACCATTCATCCCACTGTTCCTGATACCAGAAATGAGCAGTTTGAAGGTATAGACTAATTTCTTTGGGCGATTTTATTGAGTTGTAAGCTGCATACATTGATGTCGGAGAGCAAACATTGTCATTGTACCCCCAACTATACCAACCAGGAATGTTTAGTAATCTTGCAAAGTTTACTACATCATAATATTTGCTTGTATTAATATCTGCTTGTGATGGATTGTCATTGTAAAGGAAATAGCATGGCCATCCTCCCTGTTGTTGGTGAAGGAAGGCAGTATGGTCACACATTGCTGGGTGAACAGCTGCAATAAATGTTACTCTCTTGTCTAATGCCCCAGTTGCAATAGATAGTGCTCCTCCTTGACTTGAACCGGTTACTCCAAGCTGTTTATGGTTAAACTCGTCCAGTGAACAGATATAATCTACAGCTCTTAAGGCTCCAATAAAAACTCTTTTATAGTAGAATTCATCTCTGTTTGCCAGGTTAAAATTCCAATATCCGTTAAGGCTCCTTGCGCCAACTTATCATAGTAGTCATTGCTCATTGTTACCGGAATTCCATGAATGCCTATCTCTAATGTTATTGCACCTTTTGAAGCTGTCTCTATATCTCCATAGTAAGCTCTTACTCCTGCTCCCGGTACTCTCAGTAATGCAGGATATTTGCCCTCTTTTTTGGGGATGCATAGAATGCCGTACGTTCTTGAACCAGGACGTATATTCTGAAAACTGACCTGATATACATTCACCTTATCGGTACATGACGATGGAATGATCTCCATCTTAGGTTCAATAGGTATCTTTCTGGCTTCAGACAATGCGCTTTCCCAATAGGTCATAAAATCTTCGGGCATCTCAGCACAAGGTCCTATCTTTTCAACATTATATCCGGCAGTAGCTGATCCCTTATAATCATATCCATTTACATGGGCAGTGACCTCACATCTTACAAATCCAGGTTTGTTTAATTTGCTATTTACAACAGCTGTTCCGTCTTTCAATACAATATTATCTCTTTTTTCAGAAGTGTTCGTTTCCTGTTGTATAGTGTAATCTATTACAGCGTCCTTTAAAAGATTTTCTGCCTTGTATACACTTATAGTAAATTTGCAGCTCTCTCCTGTCTTGTATTGCCAGTTATCATGATTCAAACTTACCGACACTCTAATCTCATTACCTCTTATCTGAGATGAAATAGGTGAACAGATAAGTGCAATAAGTAATAATAGAATAATTTCTCTTCTCATATTATATATATTTTATACAAAAATAGATTTAATGATTTGCTTAAGATGATACTAATTTATCTATCTATCTCAAATTAAATTGATTGATGTCAGTAAAATAGTTTATGTAAATAAAGATTATAGTAATATATAATCATTATATTTGTATATACAATAAAGCACTATGAAGAAGACAAATAACATAATAAGAGAGATAACTCCATTATCAGATCGTGATTGTTTTTATATAGCAGATAGGTTTAAGAATGAGTTTACTTATCCTATTCATAGTCATCCGGAATTTGAACTAAATTTTACAGCCCATGCTAATGGTGTAAGAAGAATCGTTGGCGACTCCTCAGAGATAATTGGTGAGTATGATATGGTACTAATAACCGGCAAGGATCTTGAACATGTTTGGGAACAGGGGGACTGCACTTCAGATAAAATTAGGGAGATTACCATTCAATTCTCTCCAGACCTCTTCTTTAACAACTTTATTAAGAAGAGTCAATTCGATAGTATTAGTAAAATGCTTGAAAAGGCACAGAGAGGAATATGTTTCCCTACTGAGGCAATCATGAAGGTTTACTCCACACTTGATACACTCTCTTCTGAGAAAGATGGATTTTATGCGGTAATAAAATTTCTATCCATCCTACATGAACTTTCTCTCTACGATGATGTGCGTGAATTGTCAAGTTCTTCTTTTGCTAGGATAGAAAGTTCAAGTGACAGCAGAAGAGTTTCTAAAGTACAAAAATATATAGAGGATCACTATAAAGAGGAGTTACGCCTCAATACACTATCAGAATTGGTTAATATGACTCCTGTTTCATTTAGCCGTTTCTTTCACCTTAGAACTGGGAAGACCCTTTCTGACTTCATTGTCGATATTCGTTTAGGGTTTGCAACAAGAATGCTTGTAGACACATCGACTTCTATTGCTGAAATATGTTATGATTGCGGATTCAATAACCTTTCAAATTTCAATCGTATTTTTAAGAAAAAGAAAGGTTGTTCTCCAAAAGAGTTCAGAGAAAACTACACCAAGAGAAAGACATTAATATAACAGATATTATCCTCTTTGGCTGTTTATTATTCGGATATTATATTTGTTAGTAAATTTAAAGTTAAAAAAAACAAGAACTGATTAACATGGAGAATTATTCGCTTTATTTGTCATCATTATTCTAGAATAGATTATTATAAATTATCAAAAACAGATTGTGTAGTATGAAAAAGTTAATTATGTGTGTTGTGATGATTGCTGCTATGGGTTCATATTCAGCAATTAATGCTCAGAAAGTTGCAAAGACTCAGAAAGTAGCAAAGGCAGAACAATGCTGCAAAGCTGATAAAAAAGAGTGTGCCAAAGCTGAAAATAAGTCTTGCTGCAAAGCTGATAAAAAAGAGTGCGCTAAAGCTGAAAATAAGACTTGCTGCAAAGCAAAAGAAGGTGTAAACAAGGCTGAGAAAGCTAGCAACAAAAAAGCAGAAGTGAAATAAATTCTTATAGAATCTTAGTAAAGGACCGCTTACATTATGTAATGTTGGTCCTTTTTTTATTATATATTGGTCATGATTTTGCAATTAAATGGGACCAGATTTATATTATGCCGGCATTTTTTATAGTAATTGTAAAATCTTAATTATCTTTGAACACTAAATTATAGTAATATGAGTGACAACATTAAACAAATAGCCGAGAGACTAAAAGGACTACGTGAAGTATTAGAAATTACCCCGGATGAAGTTGCGCAAAGCTGTAACATCAATATTGATGATTATTTAGCAATGGAGAGTGGAAAAAGTGATATATCTGTTAGTACATTGCAAAAGATTGCTCGAAAATATGGCATTACATTAGATGTTCTTATGTTTGGCGAGGAACCAAAGATGAACTCATATTTTCTAACTAGACGTGATACTGGAGTCTCTGTGGAACGTACCAAAGCGTATAAATATGAAGCTCTAGCTTCTGGATTCCGTAGAAGAATTGTAGACCCATTTATCGTCACAGTTGAGCCTAAGCCAGAGGATACACCTATATATCAAAACTCTCATGAAGGTCAGGAATTCAATTATATTCTTCAAGGTAAATTGCTTCTTGAATTTAAAGGTAAGCATATTATACTTAATGAGGGTGATAGTATATATTTTGATTCATCAGTTCCCCATGGTATGCGTGCCTTGGATAACAAACAGGTGAAGTTCCTTGCAATAATTATGTAATTAGGTATTATATGATAGAAAATTTTTTAGATAAAGTAGATTTTACTTCACAAGAAGATTTTAAGAATAATCTTAAGATAAAAGTACCAGAAAACTTTAATTTCGGTTATGATGTTGTGGATGCCTGGGCAGAAGAAGATCCTGAGAAAAAAGCCTTATTATGGACAAACGATAAGGGAGAGCATATTCAGTTTACTTATGCTGATTTAAAGAAATATACAGATAAAACAGCTTCTTATTTTCAAAGCCTTGGAATAGGCAAAGGAGATATGGTTATGCTGATTTTAAAGAGAAGATATGAATTTTGGTTCTCTATTATTGCTCTTCATAAACTTGGTGCAGTTGCAATACCTGCTACGCATCTTCTTACAAAAAAGGATATAGTTTACAGATGTAATGCTGCAGGAATTAAGATGATTGTAGCCGCAGGAGAGGGAGTAATAACACAACATATTTTCGATGCTGTTGCCGATTCTCCAACACTAAAGACTCTTGTAAGTGTAGGCCCTGAATATCCTGAAGGCTTTTTTGATTTTCACAAGGGCATTGAGAATGCTGCACCATTTGTACGCCCTAAGAATGTAAATGCAAACAGTGATATTTCATTGATGTATTTCACTTCCGGAACAACAGGTGAACCTAAGATGGTTGCACACGATTTTACATATCCATTAGGACATATCGTTACAGCTTCTTTCTGGCATAACCTTCACAAAGATAGTTTGCATCTTACTATAGCCGATACTGGTTGGGGTAAGGCAGTATGGGGAAAACTATATGGTCAGATGATTGCCGGAGCAAATATATTTGTATACGATCACGAGAAATTTACCCCTGCCGATATCTTGGGTAAGATTCATCAATATCGTATCACATCACTTTGCGCACCTCCTACAATATATCGTTTCCTTATAAAAGAGGATATTAGTAAATATGATCTCACTTCTCTAGAATATTGTACAACTGCCGGTGAAGCACTGAATTTCTCTGTATATAAGACTTTCAAGGAGATAACAGGAATACGTCTCATGGAGGGTTTTGGACAGACTGAGACAACTCTTACTCTTGCTACATTCCCTTGGATGGAACCAAAACCTGGAAGTATGGGAGTTCCAAATCCACAGTATGATATAGACCTGATTACTTCAGACGGACGTTCTGCAGAGGATGGTGAACAGGGACAGATTGTGATAAGAACAGATAAGGGAAAACCTCTAGGTCTGTTTAAAGAATATTACAGAGATAAAGAACGTTCTCAAGAAGCTTGGCATGATGATATTTATTATACAGGTGATGTAGCATGGCGAGATGAAGACGGATACTACTGGTTTGTAGGCCGTGCAGATGATGTTATAAAGAGCTCAGGTTACCGTATCGGCCCATTCGAAGTGGAGAGTGCACTTATGACTCATAAAGCTGTTGTTGAATGTGCCATAACAGGGGTACCTGATGAGATAAGAGGACAAGTGGTTAAGGCTACTATAGTATTAAGTAAAGAGTATAAAGGCAAGGAAGGTCCTGAACTTATAAAAGAGATACAGGATCATGTTAAGCGTGTTACTGCTCCATATAAATACCCTAGAGTGATTGAGTTCGTTGATGAACTTCCAAAAACGATAAGTGGTAAAATCCGTAGAGTTGAAATTAGAGAAAAAGATAAATAATTAATTATTAACTTTCAAACTTTGTTCTGTCAGTATGATACGTAATCTTTTTTTGATTGTATTGTTTTGCCTTGCATCACTACAGGGTATGGCTCAGAACTTGGCACCAATAACATGGAGCGCCTATGGACTAACTTTTAAAGCTCCCAAAGGAATAGGAGTGGAAGAGGATACAGAAGAGACTTTCTTGCTTAACAATAATAACTTCTATATTACTATTCAGGCTTTGGATTCTGATGGTATGACTAAAGATGATCTTGAAAAGGAGTTGTTGGGACTTGCTGATGAAGATGGTATGACTAAACGCTCTTCTACAAAGAAGTTTGACTTACCTCAATTCTATGGAATCTTTGTTCACGGTAGTTGTGATGTAGATAAATGTTGCTATTGTTATTTGATGACTAAGGCAGCAGGAAATGTATTCTTTGTATCTGTTATCCATTCTAATGGAGAAGAGGCGATAGCAGAAAGCATTCTCAAGAGTTTCAAGATGGATGAAGAATAGTTCACAAAGTTTAATAATATAAAAAATAGGGCCCTTTATTTAAAGAGCCCTATTTTTTATATCTTATTCAATTATAGGAATTTATAAACATATCCTTAACTTTAGGATACTTATCCAATGCCTTTGGATATTTATCCTAAGCTTTAGGATATTTGTCCTAAGCCTTTGGACAAACAAAACTTGTCTAAATATTTAGATTTGTATTGATTATCAAGCCAATTTGCCTGTTGATTATAGCTTATAATTATTATATTATGATGAATCATTTTACAAAGCTTTTGAAACATATATATTGTCTATTTATATTGAAATAAATAATCTTTGCAAGAAATAAAATCTAAAAATCTATTAGAGATAATGAAAGCACTAAAAACCACTATTACATTAGTTGCTTTACTGATGATCTCTTCAGTAATGGCACAGCCTAAATTAACATTGAAGGTTGATAAGGCAGAAAAAGAAGTTAGTCCAACTCTTTATGGACTAATGACAGAAGAAATAAACTATTCTTATGAGGGTGGACTTTATGCCCAGCTTATAGGAAACAGTTCTTTTAAAGAAGATCGCAATGGAGCTAGACAGGCTTGGGGACGTTGGAAACCAGGTGGTCCAAAGTACTGGAATGTTACAGATACAATAAACTCTCATATCAGCTTGGCCATGAATGATGGCATCAACAGAGCAAATCCTGTCTCTTTATGTTTTGAGGCGAAAGTAGGTTCTACATTAACAAATGATGGATTCTGGGGGATTCCCGTTAAACCTAATGAACATTTCGAAGGGGCTTTTTTTGCAAAGGGTAATTCCGATGCGCCTATGTCAGTTATTGTTAGTTTAGTCAGCACTGACGGGAAAACAGTATATGCAAAACAAGAAGTTAAGAATATAGATAAAAGTTGGAGCAAACACTCTTTTATCCTTGATATTCCAGGAGAGATTAAAGCGACAAAAGATGTAAAATTCCATATAACAGCTTGCCAGAGTGGTAAATATTGGCTTTCACGTGTAACCCTCTTCCCAGAAACATTTAAAGGACGCAAGAATGGACTTCGAAAGGATCTTATGCAGATGATGTGTGAGATGCATCCTAAGTTCTTGCGTTTCCCTGGAGGTAATTATCTGGAAGGAAATGATTTCCGTAATCGCTTTGACTGGAAGCGAACAATTGGTGATCCTGATGAACGAGTTGGACACATGAGCCCATGGGGTTATCGTTCTTCTGATGGTATGGGACTTCTTGAATTTCTTCTTTGGGCTGAAGATGTTGGTGCAGAACCATTGCTTGGAGTTTTTGCCGGTTATACTCTTAATGGAGATTATATAACAGCTGATTATCTTGATGGATTTGTTAATGATGCACTTGATGAGATAGAATATATTATCGGTGGAGTTGATACAAAATGGGGAGCTCAACGTGCTAAAGATGGACATCCTGAGCCATTCTCATTAAGATACGTAGAGATTGGTAATGAGGACTTCTTTGATAGGAGCAATAGCTATCCTGGTAGATATAAAAAGTTCTATGAGGCAATAAAAGCTAAATATCCTAACTTACAGATTGTATCAACAATAGATGCTAAGATGATGGCCGATCAAGCAGAAAAATCTGGAGTTAAAGATATCAAACTTGATGTAATCGACGAGCACTATTATCGCAATACTGAAAGTATGTATCGCGCAGCAAATCAATATGACAGCTATGACCGTAAAGGACCGAAGATATTCTGTGGAGAATGGGCATCTCGTGAAGGTAAACCTACTACAAATATGAATGCTGCTCTTGGAGATGCTGCATGGATGGCATGTATGGAACGTAATTCAGACATTGTAGTTGCTCATTGTTATGCACCTCTTTTTGTAAACGTAAATCCGGGAGCAATGCAGTGGGAGAGTGATCTTATAGGTTATGATGCAATTTCTGCATATGGCTCTCCATCATACTATGCACAGTGCATGTTTGCAGGTAATGTAGGTGATAAAATAGTACCTGTAGAGGCTTCTGATATTCCAACTCTGACATTTGGCAAAGATAAATTACCTCAGATATACTATTCCGCTACAAAAGATTCAAAGAATGGTAAGATTTATCTTAAAGTAGTTAATGGGGGAAGTACAAAATCGGATATAATTGTTAATGTAGATGGTGCAAAGGTTAAGAGCAAGGGAATAAAGAGTGTTCTTTCTTCAGAAAAACCGGAAGATACAAACTCTATAGATAATCCTAAGAAGATAGTACCTATAGTTTCAAAGCAGAAGGTAGGAAATAAATTTAACCTTACTCTCGCTCCATACTCGATTACAGTATTAGTTATGTGATTATGAATAAATAAATAAGTATATATTTTTAAGTGTGTGAATGTATTTTTTTATCATTAGTTTAAATTTAAGTTTAATAGGTCGTTATTCATTAACGGCCTATTGTTTTTTAATAACATTCTATTATTCACTTTACGGATTATAAAATATATGTAACAAATCTCAATGCCTGTAATGAAATAAATAGATAATTTTAAAAAGTTTATTATACAATGGCACTTTACTATGAAAAAACAAACTTTCAAATTCGTTACATTACTTCTTTTTGAGATTGTCTTTAATGTTGCATTTTTTAAAGGATTTGCCCAAAATGGATATCTCTATACTTCAGAACAATTGTCCAGTAGCTGTACAACGTCTATTGTTCAGGATAGATATGGTTTTATTTGGATAGGCACAGAATATGGCCTTAATCGTTTTGACGGATATCGCTTTAATCAATATTTTAATCAGATTGGAGATAATAAATCTTTAATAAGCCATGATGTAATAACTATGCTTGTATCAAGCAAAGGAGAACTATGGTTAGGGTGTGGAAAAGGATTGTGCCGATATAACTATTCAGACAACAGCTTTGAGCGTTTTGCTTTTCCATACAATGTTTCTCCAAGAGTTACACATATCATAGAATCTCCAAAAGGTGAAATAATATTTGGTACTGCCGGATTTGGACTCTTCTGTATCAAAAATAATAAAATTACATCTTTAATTCCACCCTTAAGAAAGGTAGAAAAGGGTTTCTTTAGCCGTATTTTTATGGATGCTGAAGGATATTTATGGCACTCCGGAAATATGTCTTTATTGATAAGAACTAAAATTGGAGGAGATAGGAAGAATGATGTTATCTATAACATGAAGTATGGTCTTGCAACATCTTTCATAGATTATGGTAAACAAGGTTTTATAGCTGTTTGTACTAAAGGGTTGATGAGATATGATTATGCTACCCATACCTTTTCGGATGCAGGTTATGATCTAACTCAAATGGAAGGTGCAATAATAGAGAGGTCTAAACTGAGTAAAGAGGGAAATATATATTTAGGAATGAGGGGAAATGGACTCTTCGTAATAAATAAAGGGGAGAAAGTAGTAAAGAGAGTTAGTATTAATGATAAGCCTGTCATGGAGTCAAGCATTGTTAATAACATCCTTATTGATAAGAGTGATAATATATGGCTTAGTTGTTACCGTAGTGGACTTTATGAGATAAATAGATCGAAGGAGCCATTTGGAAATTGGATTTTAGAGGATGAAAACAATCCTACCGGTAAAAATATTTCTGCTATAGCACCATTATATGGAGGTGGATATATTGCTGCTTCTTACAATGGAAGTATATATCACATCTCTCCATTTGGTCATACGTTGGAAGTTCACGACTCTCCTTATGGTATAAATAGTATGATTCCAGATGGCGAGGGAGAGTACTGGATGAGTGGAGTCAACACATTATGGAAATATAATCCGAAAAGTAATAAACTTACCAATAAATATACCGACAAGAAATACGAGTTTACACACTTTGGAATAGACAAAAAACATCTATATATATCATTGGTTGGACATGGCTTTATGATGATGGATATTAAAAGTGAGGAGAAGAGGGTAATTAATAGTGGCGATGATTCGAATACTGAAGGCTCCCTGTGTAATGGATGGATAATGAATTTCATGACAGACAGTTCAGAACTTATTTGGATTTCTACGGCAGATGGCGTATGCTGCTTTAACCCTGCAAAGAATAGTTTCAAAACCTTCGGATGGAGAAATATTGTGCCTGGGACATTATGCTATGGAACAGTAGAAGATAATTATGGGAGAATTATTATAGCCTCAATCAGAGGACTCTACTGCTATGACAAAAAGAGTAATAAGATAGGGCGATTACCTAATACTTCAGAACTTGATAATTTGCATATTTTGGGCCTTAATATAGATAGCATGGAGACATATGGATAACCTCTTCGCAAGGATTATGGTACTATAATGTGGAGACTCATAAACTTGTGAACCATATTAAGGATAATGGTTTAAAAAAGACAGAATATGAGATTGATGCCTCTGTTAACATAGATGGAAATGATCTGGCATTCGGAACAGACAAAGGAATACTGTTTTTCAAACCTGATGAGGTGTTGAACAAAAAGAAAGATCCGGGTAATGTTTTCCTGACCGCTTTTACTATTGGTGGAAAGTGGCAAGATATTGTGAATTATGAATTTACTATACCATGGGATGATAATACATTTATGTTTCAGCTGTCTACTTTGTCGTATGACAAAACTGAGAATGTGACATATAAGTATAGAATAAACGAAAATAGTAAATGGATTTGCGCTATAGATAAGGGGAATACATTCAGTTTCAACAATATCAAGCCGGGGAATTATATTTTTGAGGTGAAAGCTGTAGTAAATGGAGTTGACACCCCTGTAAAGTATATAAAGATATCAATAGAGTCTCCATGGTACTCAAGCAATGTAGCATTTATAATATATGCATTGATAGTACTCGCACTTGTTTACTCATTTTATATCTATTATCGCAGAAGATTGCAAAGCCGTTATGAGGAGCAGAAGATGAGATTCCTTATTAATGCTACTCACGATATACGTTCCCCTCTTACATTAATAATGGGACCATTGAAAAAGTTGAGAATGATGGCTGTGGATGAGGAGAGTAAGCATTATGTAGATATTATAGGACGTAATGCCGACCGCATGCTAACTCTAGTAAACCAGATTCTTGATGTAAGGAGACTTGACGAGAACCAAATGAATATTCATTGTGAACGTACAGACCTTGTGACATTGGTAAACGGAATAAGTACTCTTTTTCAATTCAATGCGCGTGAACGTGGTATTAATATAACTCAGTCCAGCAACAGACAAAAGATTGAGGCTTATGTTGACCGAGCTAATTTTGAAAAGGTAATCACAAACCTTTTGTCGAATGCACTGAAATATACTTTTGATGGTGGAAATATTGAGATTAATCTAAAGGCTGAAAATAAGATGGTAGCCATAGAGGTTATGGATGATGGAATAGGAATCTCAAAGGATGATATTCCAAAGCTCTTCGACCGTTTCTACCTTGGTAATAACTCTAAAGGGTATAATGTGGGAGGAACAGGAATCGGTCTCAATCTATGTCGTCAGTTGGTAACCCTTCATGGGGGAGAGATAAGTGCAAACTTGCGCTCAGATGGAAAGAGAGGATCTTGTTTTACCATTTCACTTCCTTTAGGAAAGAAACACCTAAAGCCAAATCAGTTGAATGATAACGAGGATGAAATCAATGGACTCAAAGGTCGCTATCGTGCCAGCCGTAATTTCAAAATTCTTGTTGCAGATGATGATATTGAGGTTGCAAGGTATATAAAGCTTGAATTAGGAGAGTGGTATAGAGTAGATATCGTTTCTAATGGAAATGATGCTCTTAATGCACTATTCAACGGCCAATATGATCTGCTGATAACAGATGTTGTTATGCCTGTTATGGATGGAGTAACCCTATTGAAACGTATTAAGGGAAATCCAAATATAAGTGATATACCGGTAGTTCTACTTACATCAAAATCTGCCGTTGAGGATCGTTTGGATGGACTTCGTTACGGAGCAGATGCATATATAGCAAAACCATTTAATATAGATGAATTGCATGTAACTATCGATAACCTTGTAGATAACGTACGTAGGCTAAGGGGTAAGTTCTCGGGGAACCAGTCTCAAGAGGGTAAGGTTGAAAATGTAGAGATGAAAAGTAATGACGATTCACTTATGCAGAGTATAATGAATTCAATAAACAATAACTATACCGACCCTGAGTTTAATGTAGAGAGGTTAGCTGCCGATCTTGCAATGAGTCGTGTACAGCTCCATCGTAGAATGAAGGAGATTACAGGAGTCTCATCAAGCGAGTTTATAAGGAATATAAGACTCAAACAAGCTGCAAGGTTGATTAAAGAGAAACAGGTTAATGTGAGCCAGGTGGCTTATGCTGTAGGATTCAACAGCCATGCTCATTTCTCTACTCTGTTTAAAAAATATTATGGTATGTCACCAAAAGATTATGCGGACAATGGTACAGAATAGGTGTATATATCATTCAAATAATTACTAGAAGAAACTGAAAATTAAAAAGATATGCTAAGAAACTATTGCTTTTTGACTTTACTTATATTTTCAATGTATGCTGGTGCACAGATAAATATAAGTTATAAATATTCCAGAGATAATTTCCCAATTTGTAATAATGGTAATACATTTCACTTAGTGGTCTCTGCAAATGAGGAAATAAGTGTAAAGAATATTGTCTCTATTTTTGCTGATGATATAGAGAGGGTGACTTCTATACGTCCTGTTATATCAAATAGTCCCAAGGGAGATAATGTCATCGTTATCGGAACTCTTGGCAAGAACCGTTGGATTGATGAACAGGTTGCTAAAGGCAAATTGGATGTGTCACAAATAAAAAACGGTTGGGAACAATATATTATAAAAGTTATTGATACACCTGAGCAAGGAATAGGAAGAGCTTTGGTAGTGGTGGGAAGTGACCGCAGAGGTACTGCCTATGGCGCATTACACATATCCGAAAAGATAGGTGTGTCCCCATATTACTGGTGGGCAGATGTTCCAGTGGAGAAACACTCCGCCTTGTATCTATCAGGTGAGGTAATATCTAAAACCCCTTCAGTTAAATATAGAGGTATATTCATAAATGATGAGGATTGGGGACTGAAACCTTGGTCTACATTTAATTACGAGAAGAATCTGGGAGATATAGGACCGAAAACATATGCAAAAGTATGTGAGCTCGTGCTCCGTCTTCGTGGTAATATGCTTGCTCCGGCAATGCATACATGTACGGGAGCATTCTATTTTCATCCTGATAGTAAGGTTGTTGCCGACTCATTCGGTATAGTTATATCTACCTCTCATTGTGAACCTCTTCTAATTAATACTGCTGCACCATCGGAGTTTAATATCAAACGTGATGGTGACTGGAACTATGCAACAAATGACTCTGTAATCAGGGAGAAGTGGAACAGGCGTATGGAGGAGGCTTCACAATACGAGAATATCTATACTGTGGCTATGCGTGGTCTGCATGATGCCGGACTTCGTGGGCGACTTCCTATGAATAAGCAGGTTGAAGTCCTGACAAGAGTTATAAAAGATCAGCGTTCAATTCTTACAAATCATATATCTAAGGATATTGAAGATATCCCTCAGATTTTTGTACCATATAAAGAGACAATGGATGTCTTTGAGAATGGATTACAAATTCCGGACGACATAACCCTGGTATGGGTAGATGATAACTATGGATATATAAAAAGAGTTAGCAATCTTGAAGAGCAGAAGCGTAAGGGAGGATCGGGAGTATACTATCATCTCTCATATTTAGGGGCTCCACACGACTATCTATGGTTGAACACTACATCACCTTTACTGATGTATAAAGAGTTGATGAAAGCATACAATACAGGTGCCGACAGATACTGGCTACTTAATGTGGGTGATATAAAGCCTTCAGAACTTGGCATGAAGACGTTCTTTGATTTGGCATGGAATGTTGATGAATTTGATGCCAACAGTATAAATAAACATCAGCCTCTTTTTTTAGGTGACCTATTCGGAAAAGAATATATCAAGGATTTTCAGACCCTACTTGATGAATATTACAGACTGGCATGGAGTCGTAAGCCTGAGTTCATGGGATGGGAGAGAGAGTGGGATGATAAAGAACATACCGGACTGAAAGATACTGAGTACTCATTCAGTAATTATGGAGAGGCTCAATCAAGATTAAGCGACTATAAAAAGATATCTTATAAGGTAAAATCTATTATGGATAAGTTGCCTATGAATAGACGTGCAGCATTTTTTGAGATGATTGCATATCCTGTTATGGGCTCTTATCAGATGAACAGAAAATTCCTTATGGCACAACTTAACCATGAGCTTTTAAAGGAGGGTAATAATGCAGGAGCTAACTGGACGGCAAAAGAGATGGAGCTATCGTACGATAGTATTTCAGTTCTTAACAGCCAATATAACTCTATGCTTGGAGGAAAGTGGAAAGGTATGATGGAACTGGCTCCCGGATGGTGTGCTCTGTATCAGAATAAACCTGCGGTGACTTACACAGATGGAGTTAAAGAGAGAACAGTCGATTTAAAAGTCAAGAGCGAGAAACTTGATAGATGTTTTGTTCTTGACTTAACCAAGATAAATAAAAAAGATGAGTCTAACGGGCACAAATTCTCTATCATAGAAGGTATGGGATATGATTGGCATGTCCTTCAGCTTGGTGAACCTACAGATAGACCTGCCGATGCAGGCAATATAAATGGTGACAGAGTGGAGTATAGATTGCCAAAAATAGAGAATGACTCTATAGAAGTGACTATCTATAGCGTTCCTTTCTTCCCGCTTTATCAGGGACGTAATACCGATATTGGTATCTCTGTGGATGGATGTATACCTCAGATATTTAGAAATAAGTTCAAGGAATATGATCTTACCTGGAAGAATCAGGTATTACGTAATGGTGCTGAAGTACGTCTTAAATTTGCCATAAATAAGAGTCTTAAAGAGCATAAAATATCATTCATCTGTGGCGAACCGGGTATGATGATTGAGAAAGTTCTAATCAATTGGGGTGGATTGAAAAGATCATATTTAGGTCCTGATAATTATTGAATTTCAGCTATGTAACATATTGAAAAGGGAATGAAATATATATTATAATTGATATCAATTAATTAGGTATATTTGGTGTCTGTAATTAATACTATGAAACAACTACTTATTTTATTCTCTATGTTATCTCTTCTTTTTTCAGAAGGAGCATATGCCCGAAAGGTTAAGGAGAGCAATATTGTTTTTGGCAATACTATAGATCCAAAAGAACAGATTAAAGAGTCGAGGAGATTGGCCAAGAGGTTAATCTCTGAGAAGGGTGACAAATGGAGAGCTAAGGGTGACCAACATCGAAGCTACTATTTCGATGAGGCAAAGAGAACTCTTCCTTATCGTATATGCGTTCCTGACAGTTGGGATGGGAAATCTAAACTTCCATTGGTACTCTTCTTGCATGGCGGCTGGAACGATGAGAACTCATATCTAGATCAGAATGATAAACAACTAGTGAAGTTGGCTAATGAACATGGGTATCTTCTAGTCTCTCCGTTAGGAGGAGATGCATCCTATGGAAATGAGCTTATGCTACCTGGAGTTTTTGGAAAAGATGAAGTGATAAGGAAAATTATTACTAATATCACTCCCGAAAGGAGAAAAGCTCAGATTATAAGCGAGAAGGATATAATAAATGTTCTTGAAATTGTCATGACAGAATACCCTGTCGATAAGAAAAACCTTTTTCTTATGGGACACTCAATGGGGTCTGGTGGAACATGGTATCTGGGAGCTAAATATTCCGGATATTGGAATGCATTGGCACCTCTTTCGGGACCTTTTGTGACTAAGGAGGGATATCCATGGGAGAATCTTCGTAAGAAACCGATATTCTATACAGAAGGTACAAAGGCTGGAGCATCACTCTCGGGAAGTAGAGAACTAAGCAGGTGGTTGAAGGAGAATAATTTCAACTTTAGATATAAGGAAGTGGATGGTGATCACGGCTCAATGGTACCGATGGTTTTACCTGATATATTTGATTTCCTGGATAGCTGCAGGAGATAAAAATAGAAAAACATATAAAAAATCATATTATGATTAATCTTAAATCATTATTACGAAATAGTCTTATTGTCTCTACTCTTATAGCCGGCAACTCAGCCTTGGCACAGGAGTTTAAAGTTAAGGTAAACACAGATAAAGAACCTATCTGTGAAGGTAAGTATAAGCAGACAGCAGAATCTCTTGCCGACTATAAGTGTCCGGAGTGGTTTCGCGATGCAAAGTTCGGTATATGGGCTCACTGGGGACCACAATGTCAGCCTGAAGATGGTGACTGGTATGCTCGTGAGATGTATATTGAGGGAAATAGCCGATACCGATATCAGATTGACGCTATGGGACACCCGTCAGAATTTGGCTTTAAGGATTGGATTCCATTGTGGAAGGCAGACAAATGGGAACCTGAGAAGTTGATAGAACTCTATAAAAGAGCCGGAGCAAAATACTTCTTTGCTATGGCAAATCATCATGATAACTTCGATATGTATGATAGCAAATATCAGCCATGGAACTCAGTTAATATGGGACCAAAAAAGGATATCATTGGAACATGGGCAGCTATATGCAAACGTGAGAGACTTCCTTTCGGTGTGAGTGTACACGCATCTCATGCATGGTGCTGGATGGAGACTTCAAGAGGTGCCGATACTAAGGGAACTCTTAAGGGTGTGAAATATGACGGATGGCTAACAGAAGAGGATGGTAAAGGAAAATGGTGGGAAGGATATGATATCCAGGACCTATACGAACAGCGTCATCCATTGAGTAAGAATAACAGACACTGGGAGTGGGATACAAACGAGGTTACATGTCCTGATCAGGCTTATTGCGATAAGTTTTATAACCGTACTGTTGATCTGATAAACAAATATAATCCTGATTTACTATATTATGATGATACATTCCTGCCACTCTACCCGGTATCGGATGCAGGTATTGCAACTGTTGCTCATATGTACAACAAGAGCATGGCAGAGAACAATGGAAAAAATAAGGCAGTTGTCTTCGGTAAAGTTTTGAACAATGAACAGAAGAAGATGATTGTATGGGATGTAGAGCGTGGTGCTCCTGATGAGATACAGGAACTTCCTTGGCAGACATGTACATGCATAGGATCATGGCACTATGATAAACATGTATATCTGAATGAGGGTTACAAGAAACCTGAAGATGTAATCCGTATGCTGGTTGATGTTGTATCTAAAAACGGAAACCTTCTTCTTAATGTTCCAGTAAAAGGTAATGGTTCTATTGACCCTCTTGAAAGAGCAGTAATCGAGAAGATCGCAGATTGGATGCAGGTTAATGGTGAGAGCATCTTTGGCACACGTCCATGGAGAGTATATGGTGAGGGACCTTCTGTAGATGTTAAGAACCCAATCAATGCACAAGGCTTTAATGAAGGACGAGTAAAATGGTCATCAAAAGATATCCGTTTCAACAAGAAGGGTAAAACTCTATATGTTACTTTGTTCGGCGCTCCTGAAGAAAATTTCGCAGTGAAGAGTCTTGCTAAAGGTGTAAGCAAGGATAAGGTTAAGAGTATACAACTTCTTGGTTCTGATGAGAAGGTTATGTGGAAACAGACTACTCAGGGTGTTGAGATAGTTGCACCAAGCAAAGCACCATTCAAAGAAGCTAACGTTTATAAATTTGTTTTGAAATAATTTGTTATAATATGAAAATAAAGCTGCTAATAACACTTGCACTTCTATCAATTACACATGTTTTTGCTGGTACTCCAGTGAAAACTTATGAGCAGAGGTCATGGAGTGCTGATAATGGAAATGGAACATATACAAACCCACTCTTCTATGATGAGTTCTCAGACCCGGATATCATACGTGTGGGTAATGATTACTACCTTGCCGGTACTACAATGCATACCGTTCCAGGTATAGTTATCCTTCACTCTACAGATTTGGTGAACTGGAAATTTGCATCATATTGTTTTGATGAATTTGATGACCTTTCATCTGAGTTCAGACTTGAAAATGGAAAAGATGTATATGGACAGGGTATATGGGCTCCATGTATACGTTATCATAAAGGGAAATTCTATGTCTTCTCCAACATAAATGGTCATGGACTTCAAGCTTATATTGCTGATAATATTAAAGGCCCTTGGAAACATGTAAAGGTAGAGGGAGACATATACGACCTTTCTGTACTTTTTGATGATAACGGTAAGATATATGCTATTCATAAGTATGGAAATGTTACCTGTACAGAACTTAAACCTGATTTAAGCGGTCCGGTTGAAGGTACTTCACGTGTCATTATCAAAGAGGGTAATGCAATGGGAGAGGGACATCATGTTTATAAGATTAATGGCATGTACTACATCATATCTGCAGACTACTCGCCAATGGGAAGAATGCAGTGTGCCCGTTCAAAGAGTATATATGGTCCATACGAGACCTGTGTTATTAGTGCAAGAGAGTCTTTTGGCTATGGAACAGCCTGGACAACTGGTAATGTAGGCTTGGGAGGGAAAATTCCTGAGGATGGATATAAGTTTACTCAGAATAGAGCAAATGTAGACAAATTAGGTCCGGCTACAATTCACCAGGGAGGTATTGTTCAAGCTGCAGATGGTTCATGGTGGGGTGTCTCTATGCAGGATTTCAATGCTGTGGGACGTACAACATGCTTATCTCCTGTTACATGGGTTGACGGATGGCCATATTTCGGATTAGAGAAAAACTTAGGACGCTCACCGAGAACATGGTTCAAGCCAAACAATAGTAATCCTACTCCACATGCTCCTTATGAGAGATGCGATGACTTCAATGGTGATAAATTGAAACCGGTATGGCAATGGAATCATAACCCTGTAAAAGGGAAATGGGCACTGGATAAGAAGAAGGGGGTACTGAGATTGCATTGTATGCCTGCAAACCAATTTATGAAAGCTAAGAATACGCTTACTCAGCGTGCTATGGGACCTATTTCAATGGCTACAGTAACTCTCGATGCTTCTCATCTGAAGAAAGGCGATAATGCCGGACTTGGAATACTTAATGCACCTTACGTTACTCTGGGAGTTGTAAAAGGAGATAAGAAACTCTCTATGCGTTGGTACGATCAGAATACCAATAATGAGATCGTTGATAATGTTGATGCCAAGAAGATATGGTTGCGTGTTTGGGGAGATTATGACAAGAGCCAGGTTAGGTTCTCATATTCAACAGATGGTTATAATTGGAAGATGATAGGTGATACAACTATAGTATCTTATCAGATGAGGACCTTCCAAGGTGCAAGATATGCGCTCTACTCATTCAACACAGCTATGGTAAATGGTGGATATGCCGATTTTGACAACTTCATTGTTGATGAACCTTTGGCAGACCGCTCAAAGAACATACCTCTTGGAAAGAGCATCACAATCAATAATATTGCTATTGGAAATCTAATGTATGCAATGCCTCATGGTATGATGCATGATGCTGCTCCATTCTCTAAAAACGCTAAATCAAATCAAGCTAAGTTCACCGTTATCGATAAAGGTAATGGTAAGATAAACCTTAAGTGTGCAGATGGTCGCTTTGTCATGATCACCGGTCAAGGTCTCTCTGGAGATGTCCGTTTCACTGATGATGCTAATAAAGCGGAAGATTTTGTATGGCAGGATATGCTCAATGGAGAGTTCATGCTGTTGTCGATGACAACACAGAAGTATGTATACAAGCATCCTGTTGATGGAAGCCCTTATGCCGCTGATTGCCAGGGACCTGATGCAAACAGGAAGAATGGTTGTGTATTTACTTGGCAAGTTGCCGAATAATGAATAATTAAGAATAATACTTTTCTTCATAGAATTTAGGTGGTAATATATTCTGTGCAATTAGCAGATATGTTATCACCTATTCTTTCAACATAGACTTTGCTTATTAGGCAAATTTTAATGAATAATTGGCGATTAGCAGATAAGAATAGATTTTATAGGACGTGGAGTAATCTACGTCCTAAATGTTTCTATTTATAAGCTCGTATTTCTTAAAAAAGGAATAAAGAGAGACGAATAGAAAATCTTTATGTAGTTTTATAGCTGCTAATTATAATATTATGAGAAAACTACTTCTATTTATTTCATTATTCTTATCACTCTATTCTCAGACAAATTCACTTTTGGCTGTGAATTTAGATAGAGTCAATAATACCACAAAGTCTAATTATAAGGCTGATAAAGTTGATTTATCATTAAGGAAACAGTCCTTTGACAGAAACTGGCTCTTCTCTCTTAATGATAATCAAGAGGCAAAAAGTATTAAGTTCGACGACGCCAGCTGGCGCATAGTTAATCTGCCACACGATTGGAGTATTGAAGGAAAGATTGATGCAAAAAATGCTATGGGTAATGACGGAGGTTATTTCCCTGATGGAATAGGCTGGTACAGAAAAGAGTTTTTTATTCCCAAATCGGTAAACGATAAGGAGATCAGTCTCTATTTTGAAGGGGTATATATGAACTCTGAACTCTATGTCAATGGTAAGTTAGTTGGGAAACATCCCTATGGTTACTCCTCTTTTATTTTTGATATTACCTCTTACATAAAAGCAGGGGAGAAAAACCTTGTTGCGGTGAGGGTAGACAATAGCCAACAGAAAAATTGCCGTTGGTACTCAGGGTCCGGAATATATCGCCATGTGTGGCTCATGTCTGCAAATTCAGTTCATATACCACATTGGAGTACACAGATAACATCTCCTTCTGTCGATAAGGATAACTCTTCAGTTAAGATATCAAGTAAGGTAGCAAATGATAGCAAGGCAGATAAGTCATTATCATGCATCTTCTCTCTCTTGCGAAAAGGGGTAAAGGTGGCAGAAGCTAAATCCTCTCTAATGATACCTGCAAACTCTGCTAAGGAGTTCACTTCATTGGTAGAAGTCAAGAATCCGGAGCTATGGAGTCCTGGAAATCCTGCACTATATGACGTAAAGTTGGAGATAATAGATGAGAAAGGTAAGGTAGCAGATACATTTACTGAGATATATGGTATCAAGAAGATAGAATATGATTCTAAATCCGGTCTGAGACTTAATGGGAAAAGTTTGAAACTTAATGGTGGTTGTGCACATCATGATAATGGCATACTCGGTGCAGCAGCTTTCGACCGTGCTGAGGTTCGCCGTGTTGAACTACTGAAGGAGGCCGGCTTCAATGCCGTGCGAACATCACATAATATTCCATCCGAAGCATTCCTTTATGCGTGCGATTCATTAGGACTATTGGTTATTGATGAGGCTTTCGACGGATGGAGAGATGCAAAGAATAAATACGATTATTCCACAATATTCGATAAGTGGTGGAAGGAAGATATAGAGAGCATGGTACTACGTGACCGTAATCACCCATCAATATTCTGTTGGAGTATAGGCAATGAGGTTATTGAGAGAAAGAAGTTGGAGGTGGTTACTACTGCCCATAAGTTGGCTACACATATCCGTTCTCTTGATGGCACACGTCCTGTGACCTCTGCATTGGCAAGTTGGGATAATGATTGGGAGATTTACGATCCTCTTGCGGCAGAACATGATATTGTGGGCTACAACTATCTTATTCATAAGGCAGAGTCAGATCATGAGAGAGTTCCATCAAGAGTGATGATGCAGACGGAATCTTATCCTAAGGATGCGTTCTCCAACTGGTGCATGTTGACAGATCACTCATATATTGTCGGTGATTTTGTATGGACAGCTTTGGATTATCTTGGTGAGTCAGGTATTGGCCGTTTCTATTACGACGGAGAGAGCGCTGGAGAACATTATCAGACTAATCATTTCCCATATCATGGTGGCTATTGTGGTGATATAGATATCTTGGGATGGCGTAAGCCTATCTCACATTATCGACAATTGCTTCATTGTCCCGATAAGAAGATCTATATAGCGGTTAAGGAACCTGATGGATATTTTGGTAAGGTAAGACTTACTTCATGGTCTGTTTGGCCTATGTGGGAGAGTTGGAACTGGCCCGGACATGAGGGTAAAGATATTGATGTTGAGTTATATAGTCACTCTCCTTTAGTAGCACTCTATCTAAATGATAAGCTGATAGATAAGAAGAGTGTAGACCGTAGTAGTGAGTTCAAAGCTGTTTTCACAATTCCTTACCAAGTGGGTACGCTAAAGGCAGTAGGCATGGACAAGGCTGGCAATGTAATAGAGAGTACTATACTAAAGTCGGCAGGAAAGGCTGCTTCTTTACGACTTACCCCCGATCGTTCGACTATTAAGGGAGATGGTCAAGACCTCTCTTTTATAACCGTTGAGGTAGTAGATAAAGATGGAGTTATAGATCCAAATGCAGAAATTGATATCACAGCATCTATTAAAGGAGGTACTATTCAGGCTATAGGCAATGCAAGTCTGAAAGATACTATCCCTTATGTTGGCAATAGTTGCAAGACATGGAAAGGACGTGCTATGATTGTAGTAAGGGCAGACCAGAGAAAGGGTGACATATCTCTTACCGTTAACTCGGAGTTATCGAAAAATAATCTGGTGATTAAGAAAAGGTAAACCTATAGATATAAAAATAGCCCTCGATATTGAGGGCTATTTTTATATTAATGCAGATTGTCCGTCTGTTAATTACTTAGCATCTTTATTTTCCATCCACTTTTTTACGATTGCCATAATTTTCTCCTGAACAGGAATCATATCTTTTGTTAACTCCGGCACAACTTCTGACATGTTTGAGGCCATTTTGCTAAGTTTCATTCCGACAGGTGTCTCATAAAACTTGTTTATCTCCCTGATTTCTGAAATAGTAAAGTTCTTTTTATAGTAAGGAAGTAACTTATTTGTAAGTAAGCCCTTCATTGATGCAGATAAAGTATCTGAAATTTCTTTTACCATACCTTCAGGTGCATTTGGCATTGATTGTTTTAGTTGCTCAAGCATTGTGGAAGGCAGTTGATCTATGGCCTCTATTGCTCCGCTCTTTTTAAGCATCTCGAAATACTCCTTATCGAACTTCTCATTATCTTGTGCCATCATGGCAGAAGAGATGCAAATTAAAGTGATAATAGAAATAAAAACTCTCTTCATAATAATTAAATTTAAAGTTAATACAGCTTTTAGTTTGGCGCAAATATATGAATAATAATTACATAGAGACTATAAATAGACTATTTTTTTTTGGTAAAAAAATATTTCATTTTAATATGATTTTATTGTTTAATGGGAATGCATAACCTAATAATCAAGGCTTCCGGCAATGATACAAAAACTCTTCTTACTTTTGTTGCTGAGTAAAAAATGCACAACCAAAGACTCAAGGTTTCCAACAATATTATT
The DNA here is from genome assembly GCF_000613805.1 of Phocaeicola paurosaccharolyticus JCM 15092. Classification (GTDB taxonomy): domain Bacteria; phylum Bacteroidota; class Bacteroidia; order Bacteroidales; family Bacteroidaceae; genus Phocaeicola; species Phocaeicola paurosaccharolyticus. The sequence continues at coordinate 137,443 of NZ_BAJR01000003.1, forward strand.
ATAACTTTTCTTACTTCTTAATGTTAAATCGGAAAGCTAAAGGTTCATTATTGATGCCTTTTGGCAATGTAACCTTTACCTTATCTCCCTTTACAGAGTACTTCACACTCTTTCCTGTCTGAAGGAGAGTCATATTTCCTGTTGGAATATTTCCGCTCCACTCGATAATCTGTGGAAGCTTTTCATTCTCTGGAAGAGCATAGAGAGCATAGATGGTCTTCTTGTTCTTGTTAGCTGTGAACCATACGTTTCCCTCGTGGTATATAGCAGCATTCCTTGTAGAATAAATAGCTTCTCCATTTTTGTTGAGCCATTGTCCTACTTGGTGCAGACGTTTCGCAACTTCTGCCTCAATAATTCCATCAGGAGTAGGACCTACACCAAGAAGAAGGTTGCCACCTTTAGCTGTTATCTCAATAAGAGAGTTGATAACATACTGAGCAGATTTGAATGGCGCATTAGCTATCCATCCCCAGTCATTACCAAGGGGTATACAACTCTCCCAAGGGTAGTTGAGTTGTGTAGACGGAATTCCTCTCTCAGGAGTCTGATAGTTCTCATTCTTACCTTTTATTGTTCTGTCTACAGCTATAAGCCCCGGATGTCTCTTTCTTACATCAACAAGAACAGAGTCAAGGTTGAAGTCATAGCCTGTTATCCATCCGCCATCTAACCATAGTATGTCCACTGGACCATAGTTAGTTGTAAGTTCATTCAACTGGTTCTGAGTAAATGTCTGATAGTTTTTCCACCAATCAGGATGACGCTCCTTCTTGTAGTTTATATGACGGTTGGGAGTGGCAAAATAAGGGTTCCAGAACCACTCTGTATGCCAGTCAGGCTTTGAGAAGTACTCACCAATCATGAACCCTTTTTCACGGAAAGCATCAAGAACATATTTAAGCACATCTTTTTTAGGGTTGTTCTTGAAAGGTCCTTTAGCGATAGAGAAATCTGTATATTTTGTATCATACATACAGAACCCGTCATGATGCTTTGTTGTGAAGACCATATATTTCATTCCGGCATCATCCATTACGTCAGCCCACTGCTTTGGATCGAAGTTCACCGGGTTGAATGAGTCTTTAAGACCGAAATACCACTTTTTGTAGTCATCGTAAGAAATGTTTTTCTTCCTTGGAATCCATTCCTCGTCCTCTGAACAGAGTGACCATGACTCAACTATTCCTGGAACAGAGTATAGTCCCCAGTGGAATAGTACACCAAATTTCTGGTCTTGCCATTTATCAAGTTTTCTGAGAACTTGGTTGTCTGTAGGCCACATATAGCCATTCTCTTCGGATTGCTGGTGAACAAATCCTTGAACTTCTTGGGCATTCAGTGATGGTATATGGCATAAAGCAACTAAGACTATACCGGCAAATAGCTTATTTATGATTTTCATTTTTTATTGTTTGTAATTTATATTTCTAGTTGAGTTACTCTTACAAAAATAAGAAAATAATTATACTCGAAATAAGAGACAATAGCTTAAATATCACTTAATAAACAATACATAGTACTTGTTTAGTTCCTTTCTGTTTCATTGATCTATGCCAAGTTACTTCTTGTTTGTCATCTGAAATGTCAGATTTCCTCCTCCGATGATATCTTCATGAGTGATATAATTCTTATCATATTTCTCCCCGTTTAGTGTAATTGACTTAACATATTTGTTCTCCTTAGAGATACCTTTTGCTATTATAGTAAATTTCTTGCCATTTTGTAGATTGATGACAATCTTCGGCATTTGTGGAGCACCAAAGATGTAGTTTCCACTCACTGGATCAACAGGATAGAATCCCATAGCCGACAACATATACCAAGCTGACATCTGTCCGCAATCATCATTACCTGAGAGACCGTCAGGTTTTGGTTTATAGAACTTATCGAATATCTCTCTTATAAGTTCCTGAGTTCTCTCCGGTTTACCTGCCATTGTATAGAGATAAGCTACGTGATGGCTTGGCTCGTTGCCATGTGCATATTGTCCTATAAGTCCGGTTACATCTGCCTGTTCAGTCTTAAGTTCTAAAGTGAATAGTGAGTCAAGTTTTGTTATAAACCTATCATTACCTCCGAAGAGTTTTATAAGTCCCGGAATATCATGTTGTACGTGCCAGGTATATTGCCAAGCATTTCCTTCTGTATAGTCACCACCAACGCTCTCAGAGTGACCAACCATACTTGGATTGAATGGTGATTTCCAACTTCCATCAGAATTTCTTGGGCGCATGAAACCTGTCTGAGTATCGAACAAATTCTTATAGAAGTCAGCACGCTTACCGAAATATTCAGCATCCTTTTTCTTACCCATTCTCTTTGCCATGTCTGCTGCTGCATAGTCATCATATACAGATTCCAAAGTCGAAGAGACTGATTCTGCAGGAGTTTTGTCTGAAGGCAGATATCCATATTTCATATAGTCTTCCCAGTTCGATTTTAGCTTATGAGATTCTGTCTGAGTACGCTTGATTATATTGAATGCCCTCTCGGCATCGAAGCCTCTGAAACCTTTGCGGTAAGCCTCTGCTACAACGGATACACCATGGTTGGCAACCATGCAGTAGTTCTCTTTTCCCCAAAGAGCCCATATAGGAAGGAATCCTTGCACCTCACCCTGCTCAACCATAGATGATACAAACTCGTCAACCTTTTCAGGAACTACTATTGTGTAGAAAGGATGTGCAGCGCGGTATGTATCCCATAGTGAGAAAGTTGAGTAGAACTTTCCTGTCTCAGCTTTTACTATTGAATCAGCAGCATTTCTGTACATTCCGTCAACATCCGAAATCTGATTTGGTTGTATCAGAGCATGATAGAAACTGGTATAGAAATTGATTTTCTCATCATTGGTACCTGTCACATCTATCCTTCCTAGATAGCTGTTCCATGTATCTTTTGCATCTCTTTTTACCTTGTCGAAGTTCCAGTCTATAATCTCTTTCATAAGATTCTTTCGGGCACCCTCAACGCTGGTTGTCGAAAGAGCTACCTTCATTAAGAGTTGCTCATCTTTGTTGAGCTTGAATGTCGCAACAATTCTCTTTCCAACTTCCCCTTCAAGCTTTTTCAAGTTAAGAGTATCAATTACAGGATGATCAAATTTCATGACAAAGAAATAGTCCTGATCTACCCATACGCTATTTCTTACATGGCCACTTAGAGTATATTCATCTTCCCATTTTGTCTCACACAAACTGACATGCGAATGATACTGCTTCTCATTCCACGAAGGACCGTGCTGGAGATCTATCAACAATGATGCTGAGTCGGGTGAGTGGAATGTATATCGGTGCATAGCTGCGTGAGTTGTAGCTGTCAGTTCAGCTTTAGTATCCGGTTTATTAAGTTCAACGCTATAGTATCCCGGAGTGGCTCGTTCGCTCTTCTTATCGAATCCGCTTCTGAAATCTTCAAGTGATTTAAGTCTCTTTCCGTTTACAGGCATAACAAGTATATCTCCAAGGTCCATACATCCTGTCCCGTTGAGATGAGTCTGAGTGAATCCCCATATCAGAGAATCGCCATAAACATATTCAGAGCAATATCGCCATCCCACTGCACCTGTGACAGGGCTGGCCTGTACCATACCGAATGGTGTGGTAGCACCGGGAAAAGTATGTCCGTTATCTGCATTACCGATAAAAGGGTTTACATACTGAGTGTAGTCTATGGATCTGTTTCCTTGGTTGGATTTGCATCCTGTAATCTGTAGAGTAAGCATCAAAGATAATATGCTTAGATATAATTTTTTCATATAAAGGTGTTTAGATATTATCGACAAATATACACTAATTATGATAATGTGTTAATGTATATTATGGTTATATATTTACATTTTAAAAACTTTTGTGAAAAAATTGAGATTAAGGAAACCTATTTTCGCAGAATAAGTTATAAAAACAAAGTTATAGGGATTAAAATTTTTATATTTGTCTTTCTAACAGGAAAAAATATGGAAAATCAGTACAAAAAGATTGCTGTTAAAATAGGTAGCAATGTGCTTACACGAAAGGATGGAACTTTGGATATAACGCGTATGTCTGCGTTGGTAGATCAGGTAGCCGAGCTTCATAAACAGGGTGTCGAGATTATACTTATCTCATCGGGAGCAGTTGCATCAGGAAGAAGTGAAATCAAACCATCGAAAAAGTTGGATAGCGTAAACCAGCGTCAGCTATTCTCAGCTGTAGGACAGGCTAAACTAATAAACAGATATTACGAGCTTTTCCGTGAGCATAAAATAGCAGTAGGTCAAGTACTGACTACAAAAGAGAATTTTTCTACACGCCGCCACTATCTCAACCAGAGAAACTGTATGATGGTCATGCTCGAGAATGGAGTTATTCCAATTGTCAACGAGAATGACACGATCTCGGTTACCGAACTTATGTTTACTGATAATGATGAACTTTCGGGTATGATAGCCTCTATGATGGATATGGAGGCACTTATTATACTTAGTAATATTGATGGTATATACAATGGTAAGCCGGGAAGTCCCGGAGTAGAGATTATTCGTGAGGTGGCAAAAGGTAAGGATCTCTCAGATTTCATTCAGACCGAAAAGTCTGGATTTGGACGAGGAGGTATGCTTACTAAGACAACAATAGCCAGGAAAGTAGCCGATGAGGGTATCTCTGTTATCATTGCTAATGGAAAGAGAGATAATATCCTTGTAGACCTACTTAAATCACCGCAAAAGACATTGTGTACACGATTTATTGCTGACAATCAGAATGTGTCAAGCGTGAAGAAATGGATTGCACATAGCGATGGATTTGCAAAGGGTGAGATTCATCTTAGTGAAGATGCTGTTAAGGCACTGACCGGTAAGAAAGCTAAAAGCCTGCTTGCCGTAGGTATTGTGAATGTGGTAGGAGATTTTGAGAAAGACGATATAGTGAGAATTTTTGACATTAAGGAAAGACAGATAGGTGTTGGCAGAGTGGCTTTCAGCTCTTTAGAAATAGAGAAGATGAAAGGATTGCATGGATGTAAGCCTGTTGTTCATTACGACTATTTATATCTTGATTAAGTTAAGCTATGTACAATATAGAAAATCAATTAAGTAATGTAAGAAGAGCTGCCAAACAGTTGCAGTTTCATACAAAGGAGCAGATTAATGACCTGCTTAATGACCTTGCGGATGTTGCTCAGGATAATGCGGAAATTATTCTTCAGGAGAACAGGAAAGACCTTGATTTGATGGATCCTGCAAATCCTAAATACGATCGCCTTAAACTTACAGTAGAGAGGATAGGAGATATTGCTCAAGGCATACGTACTGTAGCTCGATTAAACTCACCAGTAGGACAAGTTCTCGACAAATGTGTCCGTCCAAATGGATTGGAGATAAAGAGAGTTTCTGTCCCCTTCGGAGTTATCGGAATAATATATGAGGCACGTCCTAATGTGACACTCGATGTATTCTCTTTATGTCTTAAATCAGGTAATGCCTGTGTGCTTAAAGGTGGTAGTGATGCCGATTTTTCCAACCGTGCTATAGTAGAAGTTATAAAGTCAGTTCTCAAGAAACATGGTTTCAATGAAGATACCGTGTTGCTTCTCCCGGCAGGACACGAGTCCACTACAGAGCTCCTTAATGCTCGTGGATATGTCGATCTGTTAATACCAAGAGGAGGAAGAGGATTGATAGATTATGTCCGCGAAAATGCTAAAATACCTGTCATTGAGACCGGAGCAGGCGTATGTCACACCTATTTCCATAATGATGGAGATGCCGTGATAGGAATGATGCTTATTAAGAATGCTAAGACAAGAAGAGTGAGCGTCTGCAATGCTTTAGACTGTGTTCTGGTTGACAGAAAACGTATTGCCGATCTGCCGTCACTTTGCAGTGGTCTTCAGCACGACAATGTAATCATCTTTGCAGATGACGAGGCATACGATGTGATGAAGAATTTCTATCCTAAGGAACTTCTGTTGCATGCCGACGAGAGTACTTTCGGCATAGAATTTCTGGACTATAAGATGGCTATAAAGGTTGTCGATGGAATAGAAGAGGCTACAGAGCATATCTCAAAATATGGATCCGGACATAGTGAATGTATCATTACCGAGAACAGGGAGGCAGCTTCATATTTCCAGCGTGCTGTTGATGCAGCATGTGTATATGTTAATGTTCCTACATCGTTTACCGATGGAGCTGAGTTCGGACTTGGTGCAGAGATTGGAATAAGCACTCAGAAGCTACATGCACGTGGACCAATGGGACTCAAAGAGTTGAATACATACAAGTGGATAATTGAGGGACATGGTCAGATAAGATAATAAATAAACGTTGTAATTATGAGATACTATACTAATGTAAAAGATTTGGGCGATTTGAACCTAGCTCTGGCAGAAGCATCCGAAATAAAGAAAGATCGCTATAAATTTGAAGCTTTAGGCAAACACAATACATGTCTGCTTATATTCTTCAATAACAGCCTGCGTACACGATTGAGTACACAGAAGGCAGCAAGAAATCTGGGAATGGATGTTATTGTGCTGGATGTTAATCAAGGAGCTTGGAAACTGGAGACAGAACGTGGTGTTATTATGGATGGAGACAAGAGTGAACATTTGCTCGAAGCTATTCCTGTCATGGCATCATATTGCGATATTATCGGTGTAAGATCATTTGCAGGACTCACAAACCGTGATGACGACTATACAGAGAAGGTGCTTACTGAGTTTATCAAGTATTCAGGAAAACCAGTCTTCTCTATGGAGGCAGCTACCGGTCACCCTCTTCAGGCATTTGCCGATTTGATAACTATCGAGGAGTATAAGCGCAAAGATCGTCCTAAAGTAGTTCTTACTTGGGCGCCACATCCTCGCGCTCTTCCTCAGGCAGTGCCAAACTCATTTTCCGATTTCATGAATGAGGCAGATGTAGATTTCGTTATCACACATCCTCATGGATATGAGCTAGATGAAAAGTTTGTTCGCGGTGCTAATGTGGAGTACGATCAGATGAAGGCATTCCAGGGAGCCGACTTCATATATGCCAAGAACTGGTCTTGTCCCGGTGTCACAACTCCTGAGGATTATGGTAAGATATTGTCAAAAGATATGAGTTGGACAGTAGATACTGCCCATATGGCTGCTACAAACGATGCCTTTTTCATGCATTGTCTTCCTGTAAGAAGAAATATGATTGTGAGCGATGATGTTATCGAAGCTCCTACATCACTTGTTATTCCGGAAGCTGCCAATCGTGAGATCTCTGCAACTGTTGTGTTAAAGAGAATGCTTGAGGCACTATAATATAAAGTAAAAAAAAGATTGAGGCAGGAAGTTTTTCGCTTTCTGCCTTTTTTGTATGAAAAAGGAGAAAACTTTTTGTTTTCATAAACTTGTATGAACTGTTTAAATATAATCTAATAGGCTATTATAATAAAAATATTTTATTGATTCATCTTCTCAAAACAATCTTTTAAGAGTATGGATTATTTGTATATCAGGACAAATTCTTCACTCTACAGCTGAAGTTTATATACTCTTCAGCTGAGAAGTATATAAACTTCAGTGATATCTATATGCTTTACAGCTGTTGAAAATTAATTATATTGTTTACTGATAAAAATCGTCTTTGGCAATGCATTAATTACTTCAGCAATATGCTCCTAAATTATTGGATAAAAAAAGCATATTGTAGGAATAGAAATGATTTTATAGTATCTTTGAAGCCAGAAATTTAATTTTATGATAACGTTTAAGGACTTTTTTTCATTCAAGAACAACCGCTTTTTCTGGATTAATATCATTGCAATGATATTGGTGGTTATAGTTGTTATTTTCGGTGCTTTGAAATGGCTTGATTCATATACAAGACATGGAGATGCTATCGAGGTTCCAAATGTAAAGAATATCAACGTAGATGAAGCTGAAGTAATGCTCAATAACAGAGAACTGTCCCTTGTTGTAATAGATTCTACCTACAAAAAAGACCTTCCTACAGGAACTGTATTGGAACAGAACCCTGTGCCCGGCTCTAAAATAAAGAAAGGAAGAGCTATTTATGTTACCATAAACTCGGACAGAGTGCCATTGGTTGCTATCCCTGATATTGTAGATAACAGCTCTTTGCGCCAAGCCGAAGCAAAACTTAAAGCTATGGGCTTTAAACTTACTGAACCTCAGTATATAAGTGGAGAGAAAGACTGGGTATATGGACTTTCATATAGAGGACGACAACTCAATACAGGTGATAGAGTTCCTAGAGAGGCTATACTTACACTTACTGCCGGAAATGGTAGTGAAGCTGTGGAGGAAGATTCTACACAGATAGATGAGATGGGTGTTGATGAGGGCGAGGCAGAAGTAGATAAGTCTTGGTTCTAATTTTTGCTTATGATGAAAGATGAGTTTGATGAAATAGACGACACTCTGGATGATATTGAACCTTTAAATGATGGTTCGCCGGAACTGTATGAGCACTTCAGAGTGGTCGTAGATAAAGGACAGACACCTGTCCGCGTAGATAAATACCTCTTTGAACGCTTAGTTCATTCCTCACGCAACAGAATACAAAATGCAGCCGATGCCGGATTTGTGATGGTAAACGGTAAGCCGGTCAAGAGCAGCTATAAGGTACGTCCTCAGGATGTGATAACAGTTATGCTTGACCGTCCTCGTTATGAAAACGATATTATCCCCGAAGATATTCCCCTTGATGTAGTTTATGAAGATAGTGAACTGATGGTTGTCAACAAGCCTGCAGGCCTGGTGGTGCATCCTGGATGTGGTAATTATAATGGTACTTTGGTAAATGCTATTGCCTGGCATCTGAAAGATAATCCTAAGTATGATCCTAATGATCCTCAGGTGGGACTTGTTCATCGAATTGATAAGGATACATCTGGACTTCTTGTTATAGCGAAGACTCCAAATGCGAAGACCAGTCTTGGACTACAGTTCTTCAATAAAACAACCAAACGTAGATATAGGGCTCTGGTATGGGGCATAGTAGATCAGGATGAGGGTACTATAGTAGGAAGCATTGCGCGCAATCCAAAAGATAGAATGCAGATGGCGGTGATGAGTGATCCTACCTTAGGTAAACATGCTGTGACACACTATAGAGTGCTGGAAAGGTTGGGATATGTAACTCTTGTGGAGTGCATTCTTGAAACCGGAAGGACTCATCAGATTAGAGTGCATATGAAACATATAGGTCATACGCTCTTTAATGATGAACGCTATGGTGGAAGTGATATTTTAAAAGGTACACATTTTAGTAAATATAAACAATTTGTAAATAACTGTTTCGAGACTTGTCCTCGTCAGGCGCTACATGCTATGACATTGGGATTCGTACACCCCAAAACTGGGGAGGAGATGTATTTTACATCCGAATTACCTCAAGACATGACAGAGTTGATAGACAAATGGAGAAACTATATTAGTAACAGAGATCAGTTATGAAACGTACTATTGCAATAGTAGCTGGAGGAGATTCAAGTGAACTCCCAGTTTCTCTGCGCAGCGCGCAGGGATTATTCTCTTTCATGGACAAAGAGAAATATAATTTGTATATTGTCGAGATGGAAGGGCATCGTTGGGAGGTAAATCTGGAAAATGGCCAGAAGAGCCCAATCGACAGAAATGACTTCAGCTTTGTGGAGAACGGAACAAGGAAGTCTTTTGACTTTGCATATATAACAATACATGGTACTCCTGGAGAGAACGGACTTTTACAGGGATACTTTGATATGATGAATATACCATATTCTACATGTAATGTTTTGGTTTCTGCCATAACTTTTAATAAATTTAGCTGCAATCAATATCTTAAGAGCTTTGGAATAAAGGTATCCGAATCGATCCTACTTCGCAAAGGTCAGAAGATAAATGATGAAGATGTAGTGAACAAAATAGGGCTTCCATGTTTTATTAAACCAAATGCAGGTGGCTCAAGCTTCGGCGTTACTAAGGTTAAGAGCGCAGAGCAGATTCAAAAAGCTATTGAAAATGCTATGAATGAGAGCGACGAAGTGATGATTGAAGCATTTATGAAAGGAACTGAAATTACTTGCGGATGCTATAAGACAAAGAATAAATCTGTAGTATTCCCAATAACTGAGGTGGTAACAAGTAATGAGTTCTTTGATTATGATGCCAAATATAATGGTCAGGTACAGGAAATCACTCCTGCACGTCTTAAGGAAGATACAGCGGAAAGAGTTCGTACTCTTACTTCGGCTATATACGACATCCTGGGATGTAATGGAATTATACGTATCGACTATATCATCACCGAGGGCGAAAAGATTAATCTACTTGAGATCAATACTACCCCTGGAATGACAACTACCAGCTTTATACCTCAGCAGGTGAGAGCTGCAGGTCTTGATATCAAGGATGTATTGACAGATATCATTGAAAATAAGTTTAACTGATAAAACCTTTCTATCATGAAAATGCCAGCCGAATTTGACGAGATTCGTCCTTACTCTCCGGAGGAGCTTCCTCAGGTTTTTGAGGAACTTATAGCAGATCCTAATTTCCGTGCTGTCACAGAATCAATAATACCTGATGTCCCTTTTGAAATGCTTGCTCAAAAAATTAGGCAATGCAAGACAAACCTTGATTTTCAGAAAACATTCTTCTATGGCTTACTTTGGAAGAATGTAAAGGAGCATGCTGATGGCATGGATATAGATTGCAGTTCTATAACAGATAGGAGTGTAAGCTATACTTTTATATCAAATCATCGTGATATTATACTAGACTCAGCTTTCTTGTCTGTTCTTCTGATTGACAACAATTTCGACACTGTTGAGATAGCCATTGGTGATAATCTTCTTATCTACCCATGGATAAAAAAACTGGTACGCATTAATAAATCGTTCATCGTAAAACGTGGATTGAGTATACGACAGAAACTGGAGGCTTCTACTCTGATGTCACGATATATGCATTTTGCCATAAATCATAAGCATGAAAATATATGGATAGCTCAGAGACAGGGAAGAGCTAAAGATTCGGATGACCGTACCCAGGAGAGTGTTCTCAAGATGATGACAATGGGTGGAGAGGGTACCATATCCGAAAGATTGATGGACCTTAACATTATGCCTTTGTCAATATCATACGAGTATGATCCATGCGACTATCTTAAAGCTAAAGAGATGCAGCAGAAACGTGATAATCCTGATTTTGTGAAGAGTCCTGAAGATGATCTTTTGAATATGAAGACAGGACTTTTCGGCTATAAAGGGAAGATACATTTCCATACTGCTCCTTGCGTGAATAGCTTTATCAGGGATATAGATCCTTCTGTAAGCAAAAATGAGATATTTACAATATTAGCAGAGAAGATAGATAAAGATATTCACTCTTGTTACAGAATATTTGCCGGAAACTATATTGCATATGACTTGTTGAAGGGTGGAAACAGATTTGAGGATAAATATAGCTCTCAGGAGAAAGAGAATTTCTTGAGTTATATTGATGCTCAGATTGCTAAAGTTGACTTGTCTGAAAAAGACTACGATTTTCTTAAAGAGAAGATGTTGATAATGTATGCCAATCCACTTATCAACCATTTAGTCGCAATAGAGTGATGAGATCATATCTTTGGTACATAGCAACTACTGTTTTATCATTGACATTGCTCTCTTCGTGCAGTAAGGATGAAGAATATGTATATCCTGACCTATATAATGAATTTGTAGATTTTACTACGAATGGTGAAGGAACGGTATATATGATGACTACTGATGCTGGAGAGAATTGGAATCTGCCTACAATAAAGGGTCTAACCGGGTTGAAGCCGGATTCAATATATAGAGTGGTTGCTAAGTTTGTGCCAGGTTCATCCGAGAATGATAATATGGCAACACTCTACTCTTCACAGGGAACATTATCTCCTGTACCAGTTTCGGCATCAAGGTTCACTGTTGTAAAGACTGATCCTGTAAAGATACAGAGTATATGGCGAGGTGGAGAGTATGTGAATATTGTTTTGAACGTACTTGTAAAAGATAAATCTCACAAGTTTAACTTCATTCAGAATTCATTGTCGGATACAGGAGAGGGTGGTAAGAAGAGGTTGAGCATAACTCTATATCATGACAATAATGATGATGTCTTGGCATTTTATCGTACTGTATATCTCTCTGTTCCTTTGTGGGCATACAAAGAGAGACTTAACAAAGGAGATGAGGTGGAGATTAATATCAATACATACGATAAAGGAGTAGTAAAGACTATATTGAATTATTAACTCAAATACCGAAGATTATTATGCGTTTAAGTTTTTTCATTCTATTTGTTTTCGTGCTCGTAATAGGATTGTGGGCATGTACCGGTCAGAAAAAAAGAGATGATTTTGTAAATCTTGATTCTTCAAAATTTGCAACCTTACTCAAAGAAAACGCTGATATTCAGTTGCTAGATGTCCGTACTGAAGCTGAATATGCTGAGGTACATATAAAAGGTAGTAAGAATATCAATCTATTTGACCCTGATTTTGCTGCCAGGGTTGTAAAGGAACTCGATCCTAAATATCCTGTGGCTGTATATTGCAAAAGCGGTAGAAGAAGTCTTAATGCTGCTGGCATACTTGTTGAGAAAGGATTCAAAGTATATAACCTTGATAAGGGAATAAGCGGATGGATTAATAATGGAATGCCTATAGAATATTAAGCTTACCATAGATATAAAAAGAAAAGGAGTAAAGTGATCAGCTTTACTCCTTTTTTTATTCTTAGAAAAATAAATTCTTATTTTCCGTTGTATTCGTCAGAAACAGTCAATTTCTTACGACCTTTAGCACGACGGCTAGCTAGTACTCTACGGCCATTAGCTGTAGCCATTCTCTCACGGAAACCGTGTTTGTTTTTTCTCTTTCTGTTAGAGGGTTGAAATGTTCTTTTCATTGTATATACTAATTTTATGTTATATCTTTTGGATCATATTCGGGCTGCAAAATTAGTCACTTTTTTGAAATAAACAAAGAGTTGAATCAATTTTTACTTATTTACTTTTGCGTTTTTTATTGATTTACATTACTTTTGCACTCGGAAAAGCATAACAGTGCATTATTAGGTCTATAATAATAATCAAATATAAAAGGTAAATTTTATGATTAATGCTCAAGACATTAAAATCGGAACAGCTATCCGTATGGATGGTAAATTGTATTTCTGCATTGACTTCCTTCATGTAAAACCAGGAAAAGGAAATACTTTCATGCGTACTAAACTGAAAGATGTTGTTAACGGATACGTTTTGGAACGTCGTTTCAATATTGGTGAGAAGTTGGAAGATGTACGTGTAGAACGTCGTCCACACCAATACCTATATATGGAAGGTGACGAATATATCTTCATGAATCAGGAGACTTTCGATCAAATTCCTATCGCAAAGAATCTTATCAACGGTGTTGATTTCATGCTTGAAGGTATGGTAGTTGAGGTTGTTTCTGATGCTTCTACTGAGACTGTACTTTATGCTGATATGCCTGTTAAAGTTCAGATGAAAGTTACTTATACTGAGCCAGGTCTTAAAGGTGATACAGCAACAAACACATTGAAACCAGCTACAGTAGAATCGGGTGCTACAGTTCGTGTACCTCTATTCGTTAACGAAGGTGAGATTATCGAAATCGATACTCGCGACAGTTCTTATGTTGGACGCGTAAAAGCTTAAGATACTTTTTACAATATTGGGCGGAACTTCTTGCAAGCTCCGCCTTTTTTATTTTCCTTTGTTATAAATCAACAAGAGATGAAATACTCATTCATAATACCAGTTTACAATCGTCCTGATGAGGTGGACGAACTGCTTGATAGTTTAAGCCGACAGACAAATAAGGAGTTTGAGATTATTATAGTAGAAGATGGGTCTCAGAAACCTTGTAAAGATGTTGTTGAGAGATACAATAAAAAGGTAGATGTTCACTACTATTTTAAGGAGAACAGTGGACCTGGGGATACCAGAAACTATGGTGTCTCTAAAGCTAATGGTGAGTATGTAATTATACTTGACTCAGATTGTATCCTGCCTGAGACATATCTTGAGATGGTAGATAAGAGCTTGAATGAACATCCTTGTGATGCTTTTGGAGGTCCTGACAGAGCACACGACTCATTCACTGATGTGCAGAAGGCGATTAATTATGCTATGACCTCTTTCTTTACGACAGGAGGTATACGTGGAGGCAAGAAGCAGATGGAGAAATTTCATCCACGTAGTTTTAATATGGGGGTTAGAAGAGAGGTCTATCAGAAGCTGGAAGGATTCTCAAAGATGAGATTCGGAGAGGATATAGATTTCAGTATTCGTATATTCAAGGATGGATACAGATGTCTGCTTTTCCAGGATGCATGGGTGTGGCATAAAAGGAGAACAGATTTCAGGAAATTCTTCAAACAGGTATACAATTCAGGTATTGCCAGAATAAACCTCTATAAGAAGTATCCTGAGTCGTTGAAGATAGTTCATCTTCTTCCTGCCGTTTTTACTATCGGTACATTAGGCATTATATTGCTCAGCCTCTTCTGTTGGTACACCATCCTTTTACTTTTGCTCTATTCAGTGATAATATTTGTTGACTCTTCAATAAATAATAGGAATGTATATGTAGGACTAATTTCTGTTTTTGCTGCTTTCATACAATTGATAGGATATGGTACAGGCTTTATATCTGCTTTTTGGCAAAGATGTATCCTGAAAAAGGATGAATTTTCAGCTTTTAACAAGAATTTTTACAAATAATAAATCTTTTTTACCCTCTTATTTGTTTATTATTTAAATATGTCTTTAAATAATGAACAAAAAGTTGTCTATAAACAGTTGGGCTATTGAGGATAGACCTCGCGAAAAGATGATTATGCATGGTGCCTCTTGCCTCTCAAATGCAGAACTTCTAGCTATACTCATAGGCTCCGGAAACAGAGATGAGAGTGCCGTGGATCTTATGAAGAGGGTTCTGGCTAATTATCGAAATGATCTTGTTTTACTTGATAAAGCATCCTTTGAAGAGTTATGCTCATTTAAAGGGATAGGCTCTGTAAAAGCTATAACCATACTTGCAGCTCTTGAATTTGGGAAGAGAAGGGCTAACACTTCCCCACAGGATGGTGTGGTAATAAGATGTTCAGACGATATTTATCATCTGTTCTACCCTCAGATGTGCAACCTTGGCGTAGAAGAGTGCTGGATACTTTTGCTTAATCAAGGTGCAAAGGTGCTTGAGAAGATAAAAATCAGCTCGGGCGGACTTACTGCCACGCTCGTTGATGTACGCTGCATAATGCGTGATGCTCTTCTTAAAAGGGCTACATCACTTGTAGTGTGCCATAACCATCCATCAGGGAATGTACATCCCAGTCAGGATGATGATAACATTACTATGAAGATACGTGATGCAGCAACACTAATGAACATTCGCTTGCTTGACCATGTTATTTTAACTGATGGCAACTTTTATAGCTATGCTGATGAGGGAAGAATATAGAAATTAATTATTTTTGTACTATAAATATATTATATTATGAATACTGAGGAACGCTTAAGAATTGAAGAGAGAATTGTAGAGATGTTGAAGACTGTATACGATCCTGAGATACCGGTTGACATATATAACTTGGGGTTGATATATAATATTGATCTGCACGATGATGGTGAAGTAGTTATAGATATGACTCTTACTGCTCCAAATTGTCCAGCAGCAGATTTTATTATGGAGGATGTTCGTCAGAAAATTGACTCTATTGATGGAGTTACATCATCTGTGATCAACATTGTTTTTGAACCTGAATGGGACAAAGATATGATGAGTGATGAGGCCAAATTGGATCTTGGCTTCCTATAATTGAATTATACAAGAATAAAATATGAAGAATATATATTTCCTCTCGGATGCACACTTAGGGTCAAGAGCAATAGAACATAGCCGTACTCAGGAGAGACGGTTGGTGAATTTTCTTGACAGCATAAAGCACAAAGCTTCTGCGGTATATCTGTTAGGAGATATGTTCGATTTTTGGTACGAGTTTAAGTTTGTTGTACCGAAAGGTTATACCCGATTCCTTGGTAAGATATCAGAACTCACTGATATGGGAGTGGAGGTACACTTCTTTATAGGTAATCATGACATATGGTGCCTGGACTATTTTGAGAAGGAGTGTGGTATGATTGTTCATAAGAAACCTGTAACATGTGAATTATTTGGAAAGGAGTTTTTCCTTGCTCATGGCGACGGCCTGGGTGATGTAGATCCTAAATTCAAAATGTTGCGCAGAATGTTCCATAGCAAAACATTAAGAACTATCTTCTCATGCTTACATCCACGTTGGAGCATGGATCTCGGTCTTGAGTGGGCTAAACATAGCAGGTTGAAAAGAGAAGCGGGAAAAGAACCTGATTATCAAGGAGAGGCATATGAGCCTCTGGTGATCTTTTCAAAAAAATATCTCAAAACACATCCCAATATAAACTATTTTATCTATGGTCATCGCCATATAATGCTTAATTTGATGCTTAGCAGAACATCATCAATGCTTATTTTAGGCGACTGGATAAACGAGTTCTCTTATGCTGTCTTCGATGGCGAGAATATCTACCTAGAGCAGTTCATAGAGGGAGAGAGTCTACTTTAATAATCCATAAGTTTATTTGTACTTCTTATCTTTATCGTCCCATTTCAGTACTGTGATTTTTACAGGAGATTGTGAATAGTCATACTGTGTAAGTTCGTGGTCAACCCAAATATTATAACGTGAGTCCCATTCCAAACTCTTCATCTCTATAACATTTCCTTCGTCATTATATTTGAACTCAATCATACGGTATGGAGTTAGAGTGTTTTCTACAGATTCACATATCATACGTTTTACAATCTGTCCCTTTTCATTTTTAGTATCATTAGATACATAACTGTTGGTTGCTGCATCAGCAGATAGGTTTATAGCTATCGCTGCAATAAGTGCTACTAATACTCTTTTGATAATCATAATCTATATTTTTATTAATTCATTTATGTATTAGACGTAGCATTTACCTGAAAAGTTTCAACATTTGTAATAAAAAAAGAGAATCCTGCTCAGCTGATAGCCGAACAGGATTCATAAAATATAGTTATTAGGTATTACTTATTTCGTAGTATATTCATTGTATCACTTGCAATCATCAACTCTTCATCAGTAGGGATGACAACAACTTTGACCTTTGATTCCGGAGTAGATATGATAGCCTCTTTGCTACGTATCTTAGAATTCTTCTCAAGATCTATCTGAACTCCCATATATTCAAGTCCTTCGCAAACTCCTGAACGGCAAGTGCTTTGGTTCTCTCCAACACCACCAGTGAACAATATTACATCTACGCCGCCCATAGCTGCTGCATAAGAACCGACATATTTCTTGATTCTGTAGTTGTACATCTTGTCAGCAAGTATAGCCATTTTGTCTTCACCTACAGCTACTGCACTCTCAAGTTCACGCATATCGCTTGACTTACCGAAGATACCAAGTACACCACTCTTCTTGTTTAGTAGGTCTGATACTTCACTTGGAGTAAGTCCCTCTTTTTCCATAAGGAATGTAACAGCTCCGGCATCGATATCACCGCTTCTTGTACCCATCATAAGACCTTCCAATGGAGTCAGTCCCATACTTGTATCGATACATTTACCATCTTTTACAGCTGAGATAGAAGCACCGTTACCAATGTGGCAAGTGATGATTTTAGAGCCTTCAACAGGTATGTTCAAGAATTCACAAACTCTCTGAGATACATATCTGTGAGATGTTCCGTGGAAACCGTAGCGACGGATACCATATTTCTTATATAGTTCATAAGGTATAGCATAAAGATATGCATAATCAGGCATAGTCTGATGGAATGCAGTATCGAATACACCGACTTGAGGAACGTTAGGAAGAATTGCTGTTATTGCATTTACTCCCTTAAGGTTTGCAGGATTATGAAGAGGAGCAAGATCGTTGCATGCTGCAAACTCCTTAAGAACTTCTTCGTTAAGAAGAACAGACTTGCTGAATTTCTCACCACCATGAACCATACGGTGGCCTACAGCTTGATTTCGTCAAGAGATTTAATAGCTCCATATTCAGAGTTTGTAAGAGTCTCAAGAATAAATTCTACACCTACAGTATGTTCTGGTATATCCTTTTCAAGAATTTTCTTCTCTCCGTTAGGTAAAGTGAATTTCAAGAAAGAACCATCAATACCAATTCTCTCTATACCTCCGGAAGTAAGAACAGCTTTTGATTCCATATCAAATAACTTGTATTTGATTGATGAACTTCCGCAGTTGAGTACTAATATTTTCATTATATATATTAATTATTAATTGTTTTCTTTAGCTGCAATTGCCTGATTTGATGTGATAGCAATCATTTTATAAACATCGTCAACGCTACATCCGCGTGATAAATCATTAACAGGACGAGCGATACCCTGGAGGATAGGGCCAATTGCTGTTGCATTTCCAAGACGTTCTACAAGTTTGTAAGATATATTGCCTACTTCCAAACATGGAACGATAAGTACGTTTGCGTGACCTGCAATTTCAGAATTTGGAGCTTTGCTCTCACCGATATGTGGGACAAGCGCTGCATCAGCCTGCAACTCTCCATCTATTTTTAACTCTGGCTCCATCTCTTTAGCTATCTTCAAAGCTTCAGTAACTTTGTCTACCACTTCATGCTTTGCAGAACCTTTAGTGGAGAAACTAAGCATAGCAACACGTGGCTCTATTCCTGCTACAGCTCTGGCTGTTTCAGCTGTACATACAGCAATCTGAGCTAATTGGTTAGCATCAGGTACCGGAGTAACAGCTACGTCACCCATAACAACTGTACCATGTTCTCCATAATCTGGAGCTTTTGTAAGAAGAAGCATTGCACCAGAAACACAAGTAATACCAGGTGTGGTTTTAATAATCTGAAGTGCTGGACGAAGTACATTTCCTGTAGTATTTCTCGCACCGGCAAGTTGACCATCAGCATCGCCAGCCTTTATGATAAGGCAACCAAGATAGAGAGGGTCAATAACAAGTTTACGAGCATCTTCAATTGTCATTCCCTTTTTTTTACGGAGCTCAAATAGAAGTTCAGCATACTCTTCCATCTTTGGATGATTTTCAGGGTCAATGATTGTAGCTTTGTTGATGTTACCAAGGCCCCATTTTTTGCTAGGTCCATAATCTCTTCAGGGTTACCCAATAATATTAGCTCTGCAACTTCATCTGTAAGAATTTGATTTGCTGCTTTTAATGTACGTTCTTCTGTTCCTTCAGGAAGGACAATGCGCTGCTTGTTCGCTTTTGCGCGTTCGATAATTCTAGAAATAATATCCATTATTGTATATTGATTTAATTTCTTTATAAACGATGTAAAATGAAATCGAATGCAAAAATAGGTAATATTTTGCAATATCAACATTGCAAAATAGATATTATTTAGTTTCTTGATATATAAAAAAATTAATTTTATATTCTTATCATTTGAATACGTAACTTTGTGCTGTTTTTACAATAAACTATTATTTTATGGTACGTCAATGTGCAATTCTTTTCGGTTGTTTGGCGCTGGGGGAATTGATTGTTTTTCTTACAGGTATAAAGTTGCCATCAAGCATTATAGGCATGATTCTTCTCACAAGTTTTCTTAAGTTTGGTTTAATCAAATTAGAATGGATAAAAGGTCTATCCGATTTCTTAGTAGCAAATCTTGGATTCTTTTTTGTTCCGTCAGGAGTAGGTCTGATGTTGTTTTTTGATATAATAGCAGCTCAGTTTTGGCCAATAGCGATAGCTACTTTTGTAAGTACGGTACTTGTTCTAGTAGTAACAGGATGGACTCATCAAATAATGCGTAAAGGAAATGGAATATTTAGAAAATAAGTTTTTCCTTCTTGCCATTACGTTTGGCATATATTTTGTTACTAGAGAACTTCAGAGGAGAAGTGGATGGGTCTTGTTAAATCCTATACTTATTACGATTGCGCTTTTGATAATATTCTTGAAGAGCTTCGATATAAGTTATGAAACCTATAATGAAGGAGGATATCTTATAGAGTTCTGGTTAAGACCAGCTGTTGTTGCACTTGGAGTGCCACTATATCTGCAACTTGAATTGATAAAGAAACAGATAGTGCCAATTGTTGTTTCTCAGCTTATAGGTTGTATGGTAGGCATCGTTTCTGTGGTTATAGTTGCCAAGTTGTTTGACGCATCACCTGAGGTGATATGCTCGTTGGCACCAAAATCGGTTACTACTCCTATTGCAATGGAAGTATCAAAAGCAACCGGTGGCATCCCTTCACTGACAGCTGCTGTAGTTGTGGTTGTTGGACTCTTCGGAGCTATATGCGGATTTAAGGTGCTCCAGATAGGTAGGGTAGGTAGCCCTATAGCGCAAGGTCTTTCGATGGGGACAGCAACCCATGCCGTTGGAACGTCTGCTGCTATGGAGATAAGCTCAAAATATGGCGCATATGCAAGTTTAGGTCTGACGCTTAATGGAGTTCTAACTGCCATTTTTACACCAATTGTCTTAAGATTAATGGGAGTAATATAACAAAAAGAGTAGCTATTTTGTTATATATAATAATATTAACACTGAAAGAATAAAATTTATGTTGTCATTTAAAGAATTTTCTGTTGAAGATAAAGATTTAATACAATCATATATATTGGATAAAGACCGTTTTAACTGCGATCTTTCCTTTACAAACCTCTGTAGTTGGAAGTTTTTATATCAGACAAAATATGCTATTGTAGATGGCATGCTGATTATCAGATTTTATATTGGAGAGCAGTTGGCTTATATGATGCCTATTGGCGATGGTAATCTTAAGAGTACTATTCAGTTGATGATGAATGATGCCGAGAACATTGGCTCAAATCTTATTATTATTGGTTTGAATGAGGAATTAAAGGAGGAGATGGAACGATTATTCCCTAATCGTTTTGAATATAGTACAGATAGAGATTTCTCTGACTATATATACTTGCGTTCTGATCTTGCCACTCTTAAAGGAAAGAAATATCAGCCAAAGAGAAATCACATCAATAAGTTCAAGACACTTTATCCTAATTATAAATATGTGGAACTTACCCCTGAACTTGTTCCGGAATGTCTTAAACTCGAGGAGATATGGTGCAGGGCAAACAACTGTGAGGAGCAGGCTGAGCTTGGTGCGGAGAGCACATCTATGAAATTTGCACTGAATAATATGGAGGCGCTAGGCTTGAAGGGTGGTATACTATATGTAAATGATGAAATCGTTGCATTTACTTATGGTGGTATTATAAATAATAACACATGGGATGTATGTGTTGAAAAGGCCGATACAAATATCGTTGGTGCTTATCCTATGATTAATTGTGAATATGCAAACAGTATTGACGAGAAGTTTATATACTTGAACAGAGAAGAGGACCTAGGTCTGGAAGGTCTTAGAAAAGCAAAACTATCATATCATCCAACAATATTACTTAACAAAATCATAGCAAAGCTAAAATAGGCAAGTTAGTTGACCGAATGATGAATCAGAATGAAAAAGAAGAGGTAAAGTCACTCTGGAAAAAATGTTTCAACGACAGTGATGAGTTTATAGAGCTATATTTCAGCAAGCGTTATACTGACGAAATAAATATGGCTATATACGAGGATGGTAAGGTTATATCTGCCCTTCAGATGATACCTTACAAAATATCATTACGCGGAGAAACAATAAATGCATCATATATCTCAGGAGCATCAACAGACCCTGATTACAGAAATCGAGGAGCAATGGCTAAGCTGTTGTCAGATACTCACAAAAAGATGTATGAGGAAGATTTGCTTCTCTCTTTTTTAATTCCTGCCGAAGAGTGGCTAATAGCTTATTATTCTAAATTTGGTTACAATTCTATATTCTTTTCAAAATATATTGAGCAGCAAAATAAAAACTTAGTTGTAGATACTTCTTTAAATATAGAGATCTCTGATACTATTAATGAGAATGTTTATAACTATTTATCAGAGAAGATGCTCTCTATTACTTGTGCAGTGCAGCATAGCTTTGAGGACTTTTCTGTCGTCATGGAAGATATTAAGTTGGCAGGAGGTAATATTGCTGTAGCATCAAGGAACGAGACTATATGTGGTGTTACTTTTGCTGTTCCTGTTGATGATAAAGTGGCTATAAAGGCCATAATAGCCGACTCTATAGAGGTGAGAGATTCTCTGTTTGCTAAATCAATGGAACTATTTAATGCGAAAACGGTTATCTATAGAACATTCAAAGGTGAAAACTTGTCGCCTTATGGTATGGCAAGAGTGATAAACCTTGATAGTCTACTTTCTGTATGGGCAAAGATAAATCCTGATAGGTTTATGACATTTTATGTCTCCGATGATAAAGACATACCACAAAACAATGGATTATTTGTCGTAGACAACGGTCATAGTTATCACTATGTAGATATAGTTGAGGCTTATGAAAGCGGTGAGGAAAGTGTGGTGAATGAACTTACCAAATTGTATGGTAAACTTGATGATGGTTCATCAACTGATTTAAGTCCTATTAAAGTGGAGGAATACAGTATAAATAAGGTCGTCAAACTGCTGTTTAACGACCTATATCCATATATGAGTTTGATGATGGACTAATCATTCTTCAGTATTAAGTAGTCTCTCCAACTCCTCAGCACTAAGATTTATATGTAATTGTCCTTGATAAGCCACCGATATTTTACCTGTCTCCTCCGAAACAATTATTGCCATAGCATCTGTCCCTTGAGCGATGCCCATGGCTGAGCGATGACGTAGTCCAAGCTCTTTTGGTATGGTAAGATCGTGCGATACTGGTAGGATACATCCTGCAGCCTGAATTCTCTGATGGCTAATTACCATTGCCCCGTCATGTAAAGGGCTGTTTTTGAAGAATATATTCTCTATTAGCAACTGGCTAATATCCGCATTTATAGTCTCTCCTGTAGCAGTTATATCGTTCAAAGGCATTAACTTTTCTATAACAATCAAAGCTCCCACTTTGCTTTTACTCATGCTCATGCATGCAAGAACAATAGGCATTATATCTTTTCTTTCTTCGTTTTCTTTCTGCTCTCGCATAAAGAATCTTGATAATCTTCTCATCCCTTTATGAGAACCAAGAGTTACAAGGAATCTTTTAATGTCATCCTGGAATAGGATGATAAGAGCAAGTGCACCTACGCTGACCAATTTGTCGAATATTGAGCCAAGAAGTCTCATCTCCAAAATCTGGGACACCAATATCCATATTCCTATAAAGATAAGTATACCTATAAAAATATTAATGGAGCCCGATGCTTTCATGAGCCTGTATGACTGGTATAGAAGATAAGCAACCAGTAAAATGTCTATTATATCTTTTATGCTAAGGCCTATAAACATTATTAAATTGTTTTATTTCTACATTCTTGCATTTTCTCAAATATTCTCACATTCTCAACTGCTTGTCGTACATCGTGCACACGGAGTATGTTTGCTCCCTTCATTAGTGCTATAGTGTCTATAACTGTTGTCCCATTAAGAGCTTCTTGTGGTGTAGTGCCAAGAAGATTGTAGATCATTGACTTTCTAGAAACTCCAACAAGTATAGGAAGGTCAAAAATCTGGAATTCTTCCATATGGTTAAGCAGTTCATAGTTATGTTCTATAGTTTTGGCAAATCCGAAACCTGGATCTATAATAATGTCCTTAACTCCTAAATCGCGAAGTTTCTGCACCTTTTCAGAGAAGTAGTATAGCACCTCTTTCAGTAAATTGTCATATTTTGGAGTATCCTGCATATTCTGCGGTGTCCCTTTCATATGCATAATTATATATGGCACACCAAGAGAGGCAATCGTAGGAAACATCTCTTTATCCATCTCTCCTGCAGCAATATCATTAATGATATCCGCATTATATTCCTCCACGCACATTCTTGCTACATCAGCCCTGAATGTATCTATAGATACCACTATATCTGAAAATTCATTTCTTATGATTTCTAGAGCAATCCTCAATCTGTTCATCTCCTCTTTTGGTGAGACATCATCTGCATTTGGACGCGATGAGTAGGCACCTAAGTCTACTATTGAGGCTCCTTCATCAATTATCTGTTTCACTCTCTCAATAATCTCTTTGGATGTCTGTTTCCTGCTCTGTGCAAAGAATGAATCGGGAGTTACGTTAAGTATTCCCATCACTTTTGGAGAGGAAAAATCCATGAGCTTACCATTCACATTGATATATTGTGGATTAAATTCTTTTATCATATGGGCTTATTGTATATACAAAAGTAAATAGAAATATCCACCTATTTGTTATTTAATAATTTTTTTTTTCAGTTATCTTTGTTGTAATTTTAAAAGAATGATATAAAGATGGATATATCTACTTTATACAAATGTTTTACGGAATGTGGCTCTGTAACGACCGATAGCCGTAATTGTCCTGAAGGTTCAATGTTTATTGCCTTAAAGGGAGAATCATTCAATGGTAATGATTTTGCTATAGCATCCTTGGATAAAGGATGTCAGTATGCAGTTGTTGATGATAAAAGATTTCAAGAAGAATCTAATCCTCGCATACTTTATGTAGATGACTGCTTAAAGGCACTTCAGCAACTGGCCAACTATCATCGCAAGAAGTTGGGAACAAAAGTGATAGGTATCACAGGTACTAATGGAAAGACCACAACAAAAGAGTTAATAGCAAGTGTGTTGAGTCAGCGCTATGATGTTTTGTACACAGAGGGTAATTTAAATAATCATATAGGTGTTCCTCTTACTCTTCTTCGTCTCACTCCAGATCATGAGGTTGCAGTGATTGAGATGGGTGCTAATCATCCTGGAGAGATAAAGATGCTTGCCAATATTGCAGAACCGGACTATGGTCTGATTACAAATGTTGGGAAGGCACATTTGGAAGGTTTCGGCTCTTTTGAAGGAGTAGTGAAAACTAAAGGTGAACTTTATGATTTCTTGCGCTATTCAGGCAAACATATTATATTCATTGATAGAGATAATGAGAACCTTGATAAGATATCACAGGGACTTGTAAGGATAGGTTATGGAACAAAAAATGAAGCAGGGCTATATATAAGTGGCAAGTTATTGTCTTGCTCGCCATATCTATCATTCGAATGGGGACATGAGGGACAGACCTACACTGTAGATACTCATCTTATTGGAAGTTATAACCTAATGAATGCTCTTGCCGCTATAACTGTAGGAAGATATTTCAGTGTATCTGCAACTTCTATTAAAGAGGCTTTGGAGAACTATATTCCAAGAAATAATCGCTCTCAACTTACTACAACTGAAAGCAATATGCTTATTGTTGATGCTTACAATGCAAATCCAACAAGCATGATGGCAGCTTTGGAAAACTTCCGACTAATGGATGTGACTAAGAAGATGGTGATACTTGGTGACATGAAGGAACTGGGTGAGGGTAGTCATGAGGAGCATAAAAAGATAGTGGATTACATTGATAATAGCCATTTTGAGAGGGTTATATTAGTTGGAAAAGAATTTCAGGCAGCTACATCTTCTTATGAACATTATAACGATGTAAATGAACTGATTAATAATCTCAAGAATGATAAACCTATAGGTTATTACATATTAATTAAAGGTTCCAACAGCATGAAACTTAGTTCTATAAAGGATTTTCTCTGATTCAATTAAATTAAATATATTAAAAGAGGATTGCTTGGATAACAGACAACCCTCTTTTTTTTAACTATATGATATATATATTCAAACATGATTAAAGCGCTTTTTTTGATATTGATGGTACATTGGTTAGTTTCAATACCCACGAGATACCCAATTCCACAGTGGAAGCATTGAAGAAGGCTTCTGCTAGTGGAATAAAAATTTATATATCTACCGGGCGACCTTTTCTACTGATAAACAATCTAGATTCAATATCGCAACTTATAGATGGATATATTACTACTAATGGAGCTTACTGCTTTATAGGTGATAGAGTGGTTAGTAAAAAACCAATTGATAAAGTTGAAGTGGATAAGTTTATTACATATGCAGATAAATATGATTTTGCATCTATAATGGTGGGGAAAGATAAGATCTCTGTATACAATTCTAAACCTATAGTCGATGATATTTTCCGGAAGATTTTAAATGTTGATTTCTGCTTCGGTGAGGGCAGGCTTGAAGAAGGTGAAGATGTGTTCCAAATAACCCCATTCATAACTCCGGAGATTGAAAGTGAAATTATAGGAAACCTTTCCGGTGTCTTTGCAGCTAGATGGCATCCGGCTTTTACCGACGTAACTGCTAAGGGAATAGACAAAGGTTCTGCCTTAGAGAAGATTGCCTCTTTCGGCAACTACTCTATATCAGAGACTATGGCTTTTGGTGATGGTGGAAATGATCTTACCATTATTAAGAAGGCCGGGATAGGTGTAGCTATGGGAAACGCAGGAGATGAACTTAAAAGATCGGCCGATTATGTTACATCCTCTGTTGATGATGATGCATTTTAAATGCCTTGAAACATTTTGATGTGATATAGTTTTTATCAAAAAAAGAAGATATATAAATATATTT